>DASVMZ010000121.1:0-43826 GCA_036384115.1 Sphingobium sp. | reverse complement strand
GACCAGATAGCCCAGCACCGCGCCGAGGCCGAGGCGGCGAAAGGGAATGACGCACAATAATGCGGCGGCGAGCAGGATCACCCCGTCGCGCAACAACAGGTCCATGCCGCTGCTCTCATCCATGGGCATGATCCTGTGTTGTGGCGATTCTGGGCGTTTTGGTGCCCGGCTTTTCAGCACCTGCTTCCAGCGCCGCGGCGGCGGCATCGCAGGCCATTGCCGCGGCGGCGGCATCGAAGGCGAGAAGGATGGAGGCATGGCGCGCGGGATAGGCGCGTGCGGCCGCCAGCCTCTCGATATTCGGCCAGTCGGGCAGGCTCTCGCCCTCTCCGCGCAGATAGGCGGCAAGCTCTGCATGCACCGCGCGCAATCCGGCGGCGTCCCGTCCGGGCGCCGCGGCGGCCATGATCGCGGCGGAGGCCTGACCAAGGGCGCAGGCGCTCACTACGATACCGACAGCCGCGACACGGCCCTCCGCATCGCGCGCCACATCGACCCGCACCCGGCTGCCGCAGGTCTGTGATCGCCGCTCCGCCATGCCATCGGGATCCGCCAGCGGTGGCCATTGGGGGGTGGATGCGGCGAGGCGCAATATGTCGATGGTGTAGAGCGCTTCGGCCATGGCTCCCCTTTAGGCGGATGGCGCGGGAAACGAAAGGCGGTGATGCCGCCGGCGCGGTCCTGAGCGGACATGGGGCAACATCAGGCCAGCCCAACCGGACGGGAGAGCGGGGGAGGGCAGATGGCCTCCACCCGGCCCGCCGGTCGGGGATCACCCGTCACCGTCCCAAAAAAAAGGCCGCCTCAATGAAGTGGCGGCCCTTACGAGTTTTAGGAGAGGATGCCTGAAAGGCCCGACCCTTTTGCGTTGCAGCATCAATTTGTGCAAGTGCGAACAAAGCCTTTATGATTGCATGGTTTGCAATCATCGTTGCGCTGGCGATCCTGCCCTCACCCGACCAGCGAGGGTACGCCGCATCGAATCTGGTCGACGCGGACATCCGCAGCCCCCACTTTGACGCCCAATATTCCGGTCGCCTCGGTCAGCACGCCATCGAGCAATGGCGCAAGCGCCAATAACTGTCCTGCCACTGCACCTACCAATGGCCCTGCGTTCAGGGTGATCCCCAATGTGGTGACGCTGATCTGTGTATTCTGGGCGAGCGAGCTGGCAATTCCGGCGGTAAGATCCGTCGTGCTCACCGTCTTGGTGCGGTGAGCGGCAATATCGTCTCTGCTGAAGCTCACGCTCTGCGCCTGCATGCCGCCCAATGCCACATCCGCGAAGCCGTTGATGCGGGTGCCGAGCACGTTGACTAGAACGGCTGGTTGCTTGGCCGGGGTTATCGCGAAATTCGTCACGGTGGCGCTGTCCACGTCCGCGATCGCAATCGAACCGGCGGAGGGGGTAACCGCAAGGGTGACGCCATCGGTGGCAGCGTTGCCGGTGCACCGTATGGCGGACAATCGCGCTTCCGCCGCCGCAAGCTCGACATAGACCGGTATCCGCAGCGATGCGAGACCGAGGCCGAGCAGGCTGACGCCCGCCTTCGCCTCAAGGTAGATGCGCGCTGCCGCGGTGCGAACGACGACATCCTGAGATCGGGTCACGGTCAGCCAGGGCGATGATGCGCCGGTGCCGCCCGCCAGGATCAGCTTGACGCTGGTCAGTCCGGGAACCGAGACGTTGAGCATCGTATCATAGGCGCCGCCCCTGGCATCGCCCAGGACCGACCGGAGGAGAGAAAACAGGTCGACCTGGAGCATGCCGCTGCTCGTGCCCCCGCCGCCCGTGCCCGATCCCAGCGGTCCCAGGTCGATGAGGTGGGACAGCATGACATTGCTGTTCGGCAGGGCGCCGGCAATGGTGTTGAGGATGGTGCCGGTGTAGCCATCCGGCGCGGCGTCGGCCATGGCCCGGACGATTTCGTTGAGCGGCACCTGCATCCCGAACAGGTCGGCATAGCTCGACCCCTGCTTGTTGAGGCGGAGACGCAGGGCGTCCGCGAACCGCAATATGTCGATATTCGCCGATGCAAGCTGGCCGGTCTCGACAAGGGACAGGTTGAGGTTGGTGCCCGCCAGTGAGGACAGCAGCTGGTTGGCGATGCCGCCCGACAGGCCGACGAGTCGGGTGCCGATGGAGAAGGCCGCCATGTCGACCCGCGCCGCCGTGGCCTGGGTACGGATGACCATCCCCGACTTGCCGAGCAGCAACCGCCCGAAGAAGAGCGGAACGGTGCGTTCCAGCGTCAGACGGGTGGCGGTGGGTGCGGTGGTTCCGGCGGTGAAGCGTGCGGTGGGGGCGAGTGTCGCATCGCGGGCATAGACGCCCGGCGTGATGGTGGCGATCGAGACGTCCGGCACGCCGCTGCGGTCGATCAGTGCCCGTGCGGAGGCGCTGCCGCCGTCGCTCAGACTGCCTTGCGCGGCGGCCAGAGCTGCTGCATCGGCGACACCCTGGAGCTGGCGCTTGGCAAGGAACAGCGAACCGACATCGACCGCGACTGCGGCCGCTCCCGACAGTGCCATGAGTGATGTCGCGAGCAGAACGGCTGCCGCACCCCGGCGGTCCTGCCACAATCGGAAGAGGCTGGGCCGACCCATCGTCCCCTCAAAGCACGCCCAGCTTGACGACCGAAACCCGCCGGATCGGTCCGGGCGGCAACGGGACGAGCGAAGAGGCGAACATGGCCGATTGCGCGCTGTTATAGGTGACGGTGACGGTGAAATAATCGTCGCTCGTCTGGGTGGTCGTGGCGACCAGCGCCGGGTTCACGAGGGTGCCGCCGTTGCCAAGGCTGCGCGTTACCGTCTGACTGGCAAGGGTGCGGCGCTCCACATCGTCGATACCGGCCAGCGCGGCGCGGGCGCCCTCGTTCGCGGCCTGCTGGACGACATGGGCGGCCATGAACCATGTGCCATAAGTGAGGATGCCGATCAGGAACATCACCAGTATCGGCAGGCTCAACGCCGTCTCGATCAGCGCACCGCCGCGCACATCGGCCAACAGGCCGGTGGCACCATGGCGCATGGCGGGAGGCAAGGGTGTTGGCGGGGTCCGTGGCATGCCCCCATGGTATCGCGTAAGGTCGAAGACGGGCTTAGCGGGCAAAAGCGGACGGGAACATAAAGTGCGTATTTTGGCGATCGCGATAGCCGGCAAAGCCATTGGAAAATCAGCCGTTTGTGCCGACTATGTCGCAAGCGGGCCGGTGTCTCTCCGGTTCCGCCACAAAGGTTAACGAAGAGTTGATAATTCCCCCGGCTGCATCCGCCCATAATATGCAAAAACGCACAGGGCTTCGGAGGCCGCCGTTCAACTCCGCATCAGGGCCAGCATTTCGGCGATAGGGATGAAGCTGAACGCCACCGAGCTGTCCGCTACGCCATAGGGCATGAAGATGCTGTCGCCGATCCGGGTCGCGCCGCAGGTATAGACGACGTTGGGAACATAGCCTTCCCGCTCGCCCTCCGCCGCGGCAAGGATCGGCTCGACCGATCGTGCCAGGACGCGGGAGGGATCCTCCTTGTCCAGCAGCACCGCGCCGATGGAATATTCGCGCATCGCACCGACGCCATGGGTCAGCAACAGCCAGCCCTCGTCGATCTCGATGGGCGAGCCGCAATTGCCGATCTGCACCAGTTCCCACGGATAGCAGGGCGCCAATATCTGTTCGCCCTCGCCCCAGTCGGTCAGGCTGTCGGACTGGATGAGGTAGAGATTCTCGCCATCCTGTCGACCGATCATCATATAGCGCCCATTCACCTTGCGCGGAAAGAGCGCCATGCCCTTGTTGCGCGCGGCACTCCCGCTCAGCGGGCACAGGTCGAAATTCCTGAAATCGCTCGTCCGCAGCATCTCCGACTGGATCGCCCGGCCATTATAGGCGGTGTAGGTGCCCAGCCACTCGGCGGTGCCATCGTCATGATGGAACTGCACCAGGCGAAGATCCTCCAGCCCATTGGCCTGCGCCGCCGTGATCGGAAAGATGACGGTGCCCGACAGGGTGCTGTCGGCATGGCGATAGATGGTCACAGGCCCGGTCTGCTCATCCTCTTCCTCGCCTTGCGCGTCGGCGGCAGTGGCAAAGGGCGGTTCGGGGGCGAGGTGCAATTCGCCCTGTTCAGAAATGATCCCCTCGCGAAAGGCGATGGAACTGATATGTCCCTCCCCGACCGCACGCAGGGACAGGACAATCCGCAGGTTGCCACGGGTCAGGCCGCTCTGGTCGGGGTGGGGCACCACGCTGGGGTTCATCAGGGCGGCGGCGGCATAGCTGTATTCATGGCAGAAATAGGCGCCGATCAACTGGCAGCGGGCGTCGCTCATATCCCGGTCGTCCAGCTTCAGCAGCCTGGCGATCTCGGCAAAGCGGGTCATGAAGACGCGCCGGGTCTGCCAGTGGCGAGCCTCGAAGCCGATCAGCACATGGGTGAGCCGCTCGTTGACCTCGATCTCGCTCATGGCCAGCACGGCGTCGGTGATGCGTTGGGTTCGGCTGGGCATGCCGCCGGACGACTGCCAGGCGAGGTGAAACGGACGTACCACCACCCGGGCGGGGTCGGCGGTCAGGCGGAGAGGCAGCGCGTCAATCTTCTGCAAGCACAATATCCCATGCAGCCGTTGGGGTTCAGGCAGAGAAAGTCGGTTTCTCTGTCGTACGCTTGTTTGCCACGTCCGACAGCCAATGGGAAAGGCCGTTCATCGCGCAGGATGCCAATTGCAGCGCAAGCAGAGACTCCGCACCCTGATTCTGGTTCGGTCCATGCGGGGTGAGGCCGTCATAGCATCCGCTGTTGGCCGGGGTGGCAAGCGGCGTGTCCAGATCATTCTGGCCCAGGAACCAGCGATAGGCGGTCTGCGCCAGCGCCAGCCAGCGTTGATCGGGATCGACGGCCCATGCCGCGACAGCGGCCTCGATCATCGCCTGTGCCTCCAGCGGCTGCTGGTCATAGGGGAGGGGGGATTGCCCGACCCGGCCGAAACTTTCCGATCCGACAGCGCGAAAATAGCCTTCCGGCGTCCGTTGCTTGCCCGCGACCCAGTCCAGCGTATCGAGACCGCAACTGATGAGGTCCGGCCGGTCGAGCAGGCGTCCGGCGACGAGCAGCGCCTGTGGCAGCCGTGCATTGTCATAGGCCAGTATGGCTTCAAACCACGCCCAGTCGGGTCGGCGCGAGACATGCACCAGTTTCATCAGCCGGTCGCCGAACTCCGTCAGGATGGCGCGGGATGCGGCATGACCCGGGTCCACCTCCATCATCGCACCGGCGCCCAATATCATGAAGGCCTGGGCACGGGGTGAGGTCACGGTGGCCATCGCATCGACCGTTATGTCGAAAAGACGCGTAGCCCAGTCACGATGCGCCGCCGTCGGCGCGTCGCGCAAGGTGACGCCAAGCGCCCAGAAAGTCCGGCCGCAACTATCTTCCGACCCCTCCTCCTCGCACCAGCGCCGATCATAGCCCATGAAGTTGCGGAAGCGCCCACGGTCCGGGTTCCAGGCGTGCTGGATGAAGCTGGCATAGGTCGTCATCCATTGTTCGCGCAGGCTCTCGTCCATATCCTGTATCTGGGTCATCAGGATGAGCGCGCGGGCATTATCGTCGATGCAATAGCCATGGTTGCGGTCGGGTATGGTCAATATGCCATGTTGCAGCATGCCGGTCGCGTCGCTCATGCGGAATATGGCGGCCGGGTCCGGCGCCAGCAAGGCGTAGCTGCGCCGGGGGGTCAGCCGCGCGGGAAAGGTGGCGATCGCGCTCCCCAGCAGATCGCCGACGCGGCGGGCAAGCGCGCTCCAGATCATGGCGCGGCCATAGGCATAGGCGCGTGCCGCATAGCCTGCCATGACCGAATCGTCGGACAGCAGGCGGATGATATGCGCCGACAGCGCCTCGGGATCGCGGAACGGCACCAGCACGCCGCGTTCCTCGGACAGGATTTCCCTGGCCTGGACATAGGGGGTGGACAGGACGGGCTTGCCCATGCCGATGGCATAGCTGAGCGTGCCCGACACGACCTGCGCGGGGTTCACATAGGGGGTGACATAGATGTCGGCACCCTGGAGATAATCCAGCAAATCCTCCTGCTCGACATAGGAATCGATGAAACGGACATTGTCCCCCACACCCAGATTCCGAGCCAGCGCCATCAATCCTTCGCGCAGGCTTTCGCCCTGTTCGCGGATCAGGTTGGGATGGGTTGCGCCCAGAACGACATAGAGGGCATCAGGATGTTCTGCCACGACGGTCGGCATGGCGCGGATCATCTGGTCGATGCCCTTGTCGGGGGCGAGCAGGCCGAAGGTCAGGATGATGCGGTGTCCGGTCCAGCCGAACAGGGGCTTGATCGTCGCAGGATCGACCAGCGGCCGGTCGGGCACGCCATGGGGGATCAGGGCGATGATGGCATCGTCCACCCCATAGGCATCGACCAATATGTCGCGCCCGCGCCCGGCCATCACCATGACCTTGCTCGCCCGGCGCAGCAGCGCGGCCATGACTTTCTGTTCGTCCGCACTGGCCGTGGCCGAAATCGTGTGGAGCGTCAGGACGAGCGGCAGGCGGGTACGGTCGAGCAGGTGCAGGATCATGTCGCCTGCCGGGCCGCCGAAGATGCCGAACTCATGTTGCAGCCAGATGGCCTGTGCCCCGCTGTCCTCGATCGTCCGGGCGGCCTCCGCATAGGCTGCGCGATCGTCGCGGGCGATGGCGTGGATGGCGGGGGGATAGACGATGCCGTCCGCGCCATCGTCCATCGCATAGCTGTCGATCCGCATGGCGGGAAAAGCGGCGATCAGCGCGTCATGGCAATGGGTGGTGAAGGTGGCGATACCGCACCGCCGTGGCATGCTGTTGCCGATCAGGGCGATATGCTGTGGCACGACGGCATCGGGCAGCTTGCCCAGCGGTGGGTGCTTCATGGACGGTCATCCTGTGCTGATCCGTCCGACGCGGCGCGCAGGAGCGGTTGGTCAGTTAACACATGAGCGGAGCGATTGGTTGCCGCATTGCAGCAATGCTGATCTGGATCAGTATGATTTCTGCGAAGGGCGCGGGATCGTGCTTTGTAACAGGGGCTATCGGGCAGACCTCGCCTGCGGGATAGCGAAACCCTCCCCTCGCGGTCGGGCGAGGAGAGGGTGTGAGCTTATGTCGTTACACCCGCATCAGGCGAAAATATCCGCCAGTGCCTCGGCCTGCGGCCCATCTTTCCAGTTACGCAGGGAGAGGTAGAGGCCGGTGACGATCGTGCTCGAAAACGCGGTGGTGATGGTGTTGCTCACGGCCGAGATGGCGATGGACCATAGCGGAAAGGCACCGTCCATCCACCGCGCCTGACCCGTCGGGACACCGAGGGAATAGAGTGACAGGTTCAGGACCGCCGAGAGGACCGCGAGCAGGACGAACATCAGGATGAGCATGCCGAAGATTTTCCACCGCGCGCCTTTGGTCAGATAGCGGCTGCGACCGAAGGCCCCCAGGATGCCGACCGGCTCGGCCACCAGCGCGGGCGCGGCGACCGACCACATGATGAGCAGGATGACACCGGGGATGAACAACAGCAGAAAACCGGCCATGATTCCAAGCATGAGCAGGATGGACAGGCCGATGAGGGGCAGGAGCTTGGTCAGCCCCACTGCGATGCACTCGCCGAAGGAGGCGCGTTCACCCCCGGCATAGGCGAGGCTGGCCCGGATGATCGCGCCCTGCGCCAACATGCTGCACAGGAGGAACAGGACGATGGACCCGGTCGAGACGACGCCCAGTGTGACGGGGCTCAGGCCCGGCGAACCGGCCGCGTTGATCAGGAAATAGGTGTATAATTGTATCGGCAACGCCCCGAACAAAAAGGATAGGCCGAATATGACAATCGGATTGCCACCCATGACGCCAAAAGCTCTGCTCAATACGCCTCCGATGGAAAGCCCTGTTTCCTCCGGCAAGTCCGCAACTGTAGCCATGGTTAATTTCTCCCCTCCTGAACATTCCGCAACTTCATTGTCTGTTTTCGGCGGGATTGTCATCTGCCAAGTGACTTGCGGCGGAACGGATTTAAGCTAGTGTCCGAAAACCTATGTCGAGATATGAGATGTGAGCAACGCCGTGGCAGAGTCCGTGACCGAGTCTGCCGAACGGCTGTCAGCGGCCCACCGCGCATTGCGGGATGGCGATGATATACAGTTCGCCATGGCGCCAGACCCCGGCCCGCCAAAACCGCCCGCATGGCTCAAGGCATTTGGCGAATGGCTGGAGGAGGTGCTGAAGCCGGTGGGGCATTTCCTGAACTGGGTGGGCAGTATGATGCCCGAGGCGCCCTATGCCAGAATCTTTCTCTGGGGCATCGGGATCGCACTTGTCGCTATGGTCTTATGGATATTGGTGGACCGCATCCGCCATGGCGTCTGGCGCATGCCGACTCTTCCGCGTCGGCGTTTCGTGGCGCCCGGTATAATGGGCGCGGCAGAAGAAGAGGGTTGGCAACCGGAGCAGGGTGCGGCGCGCGCATGGTTGCAGGAGGCGGATGCACTCGCCGCGCAGGGCCGTTACACACAAGCCGTGCATAGCCTGCTGCTCCGCGGGATCGAGGATATTGGTCGCCGTCGTCCGCAAATCGTCCGCCCCGCATTGACCAGTCGCGATCTTGCCCACGCGGAAGGCATTCCGACCGCGCCGCGTCGTTTGTTCGCGAATATTGCGGCGGTGGTAGAACGCAGCCTGTTCGGTGGGCAGGAAGTGGATGCGGGGCAATGGACCGTCTGCCGGGCGGCATATGCCGATTTCGTTCAGGCCCGGAGCTGGAAGACATGAGCGATATTGCCGCCGGGCATGAGAGCGATGAAACCGGCGATGGCGCGGCGCGCACGAATGTCTTGTTCGGTGCGCGATCTCTGGCGCTGGTGCTGGTCCTAGGGTTGCTGGGTTTTGTCGGTATGCTGGTGCTGGGCGCCTATGCGCCCGACCTGCGATCTGGCCGCAATGGTGGCGCACATGCCCTGTCCAATGCCGCAACCGGGTATAGCGCCGTCGTCGCGCTGGCCCGCGCCATGGGCGGCGATCCGCGAATTCTGCGCGACCCGCGCCTGTTCGGCATGGCGCACCTGTTGATCGCCACGCCGGAAAAGGGATCGGTAGACGTCAGCGCGGCACTGGAAAATCGCGCGACGCTTCCGACCCTGATGATACTCCCAAAATGGTCGACCACGGGTGACCCTCGCCATCCCGGTTGGGTCCGCGACAATGGCCTGTTGCCCCTGTTCGAGCCGATCGGTGTGCTGTCGCCGGGACACAGCTTTACGATGCTGCGCCGGACTGCCACCAGGCGGCCGTTGGTGATGGATAGCGCTTTGCCCACCGCTATCCGCTTCCGCGCCCCGCGCCAGATGCAGGTCATCACCGGAATCGAGCGGGATGCCGCGAAAATCAAGGATGCAGCGTATCGCGAAAGGATCGCGCTCCATCCGTTAATCACTGATGGGCAGGGCGGTATTCTGCTGGCGCGGGTTGGGCAGGAACCGCTATATGTGCTCGCCGACCCGGACCTTCTCAACAATATGGGTATGAGGGATTTATTGCAGGCTCGCGCCGCTCTGGCCCTGCTCCGCTGGATGAACGGCGGGTCACTGGACAGCATGGCCTTCGATGTGTCGTTCAACGGTTTCGCCCGATCGCGCAGTCCGCTCAAACTCCTGTTCGAGCCGCCTTTCGTTGCGATGACGCTGGCCATCGTCGCCGCGCTGTTGCTGGCTGGGGTGCAGGCATTTGGCCGTTTCGGCCCGATCCGTCCGCGTCAGCGCGCCATTGCACTAGGTAAAACCGCGCTGGTCGACAACAGCGCGGCCCTGATCCGCAAGGCAGGGCGTGAGGGGGGCATGGGCAGGCGCTATGCTGCGGTTATTCGCGAGGCAGCGGCGCGGGCGTTCGGCGCGCCTGCCCGCCTTCGCGATGGCGCGCTGGACGATTATCTGGATGCCATGAAGGGCAGCCATCGCTTTACCGAGTTGGCAGGGGACGCGGCGGATGCCAGCGATCGCCAAAGCCTGCTCGCTGCCGCACAGGCACTCCACGCATGGAAGGGAGATACGATCCGGTGATAGTCGAAGATGTTCAGGCGTTGGCCGCCAATATCAGGCAGGAAGTCGCGCGCGCCGTCGTGGGACAACAGGCGACTGTCGAACTGATGCTCGTCGCGCTCTTTGCCGGCGGGCACATCTTGCTGGAGGGACCGCCGGGCACAGCCAAAACTCTGCTGGCGCACAGTTTCGCGCAGGCCCTGGGCCTGGATTTCGGGCGCATCCAGTTCACACCGGACCTGATGCCCGGCGACATCATTGGCGCGAATTTGTTCAACTTCCAGACCAGCCAGTTCACCCTGACGCGCGGCCCGATTTTCACCGAACTGCTCCTGGCGGACGAGATCAACCGCACTCCGCCCAAGACGCAGGCCGCGCTGCTGGAGGCGATGCAGGAGCGAACCGTGACCATTGATGGCGAGAGCCTGGCGCTGAGCGACCGCTTCATGGTGGTCGCGACCCAGAATCCCATCGAGCAACAAGGCGTATACCCCTTGCCCGAGGCGCAGCTCGACCGTTTCCTCTTTAAGCAGACGGTGGATTACCCCAGCGCTGCGGAAGAGCGAAGGATCGTCGCCACGCATGGCGCGCGCATCAGCACAATGACGCCGGAGCAATGGGGCGTGGCGCGTGTCGCGGACGCTGACCGTATCCGCGCCGCCGTCGCGGTGGTGGCTGGGGTAAGGCTGGTCGATGAGGTGGTGGATTATATCCTCGCCCTCATCCGTGCCACGCGGGATATTGCGGACCTTGAAAGCGGTGCCTCGCCCCGTGCGGGCGCGATGCTGGCCGGCGCGGCGCGGGCGCGGGCGGCTATCGACGGGCGCGACTTCGTGATCCCCGACGATGTGAAGGCGTTGGCCCCGGCGTTGCTGCGCCATCGCCTGATCCTTTCGCCCGCCGCCGAAATCGATGGCCGTCGGATCGAGGAGGTGGTGACGAGCATCATCGAGACGATCGAGGCACCGCGCTGAACCGCTGCATATGATCTATCCCACTCGAACCGCCATAGTGATTGCCGCAGCCGGCGGGCCGTTGGCGCTTCTGGTTGCGCTGGGCGTGCCGGGGCGCTGGTATGCGGCGCTGACATGGCCGCTGGCGGTGCTGCTGCTCGTGCTGGTCGATGCGTTGCGCGGCGCTGCCCCGGCGGCTGCGAGCACGCGGCTGGAAGTGCCGGGCCATGCCAGCGTAGGGGCCGATGTCGAGGCACTGCTGCATGTGGTGGTCAAGGGTGCGGCACCCGCGCGGGTTGAGTTCGCGCTGCAAACCGATGCCCTGCTGATACCAATAAAAGACGGGACCGCCTGGCTCGCGCTGTCAGAAGGAAATGGGACGGGGCGGGTGCCGCTTCATGCTGCCCGGCGTGGCACGGCGCATATCGGCAAGGTCTGGCTGCGCTGGAGCGGCCCGCTGGGCCTTGTCTGGAAGCAGCGCGTGCTTTCCGTCACGGCGACGACCTTGCTGATCCTGCCCGATGTGCGCCCGGTTCGAGAGCGGGGTGCCCGGATTTTCCAGCGCCACGCCATGCAGGGCTTGCTCGCGCAGGTGAACCGCGGCGACGGCACGGATTTCGACGCGCTGGTTGAGTTTCGGTCCGGCATGGATCAACGGGCCATCGACTGGAAGCAGTCGGCCCGGCACATAAAGCTCTACGCCAAGGAGTTTCGCACCGAGCGCAACAACCAGATCGTCTTCGCCGTCGATGCAGGGCGGCAGATGTCGGAGCCGATCGCGGGGATGAGCCGTCTCGACCGAGTGGTTTCCGCGATGCTGCTAACCGGCTGGGTCGCACTCAAGCTGGGTGACCGTGTCGCGCTCCATGCCTTCGATTCGCGGCCACGTATCGCCAGCGGGCTGGTTTCCGGCTTCTCGGCTTTCGGGGAGCTTCAGCGGCTGGCTGCGCGGATCGACTATAGCGGCGAGGAAACCAATTATACCCATGCGCTGACGACGCTGGCGGGGCGACTCACCCGTCGGTCGATGATCGTCCTGTTCACGGAGATCACCGACCCCACCTCCGCGCAGTTCCTGGTGCGCGCGGCGGGACGACTGGTGAAGACCCATCTGTTGCTGGTGGTCGTCCTGCGCGACGAAGAGCTGGAGACGATTGTCGGACGACGGCCGGAAACGACGGAAGACGTCACCCGCACCGTCACGGCTTCTGCGCTTTTGCGTGATCGGCTCACTGTGCTCACCCAGCTTCGCCACCTCGGCGTCCATATTGTCGAGAGCGAGCATGACCGTGTCACCGACCGGCTCGTGGAAGCTTATATCGACTTGAAGAGAAGGAACCTGCTGTGAGTGCGCTGGTCGATCCAAGGTCGGGGCCATCTCCGACGCTTGTCAACGCTACCCGGTTCCGCGCGGCGCATGGGACGGAGTGGCAGCGGCTGGACGATTTGATCACGCGGGTCGAGAAACGTTCCGTCCGGGCGCTGGCTGACGACGATATATTGGCGCTGCCCCTGCTTTATCGCTCCGCCCTGTCCTGCCTGTCGATCGCGCGGGAGACCTCGCTCGACCGGAGCCTTGTCATCTATCTCGAACAGCTTTGCATGCGTGCTTATTTCCAGCTTTACGGCGTGCCGACGTCCCTTTGGCGCCAATTGGGCGATTTCTTCCGCACCGGTTGGCCAAGCGCGGTAGCCGACTTGTGGCGAGAGATGCTGATTTGCCTTGTCCTGACCGCCGCTGGCGCGATTGCCAGCTATGTTCTCGTCAGCAGCGATGCATCCTGGTTTTACAGCATAATGCCCGATGCGATGGCGGGCGGGCGCGATCCGTCGGCCAGCGCAGCGATGTTGCGCGCGACCATCTACGGCCCGCAGGAGGGGAGTGCGCTGGCAACCTTTGCTGCCTATCTCTTCACGCACAACAGCCAGATAGCGATCTTCGCCTTCGCGCTCGGCTTTGCCTTCGCGATGCCGTCCGCCCTTCTGCTTGTCTATAATGGCATGATGCTGGGCGCGATGATTGCGGTGTTCGCGAACAAGGGGCTGAGCTTCGGTTTCATCGGCTGGCTGACGATCCATGGCACCACGGAACTGTTCGCCATCATGATTGCGGGTGCGTGCGGCATCCGCATCGGCACTGCCGTCGCCTTCCCTGGACGGGACGCACGGACCGAGGCGGCAGCGCGTGCCGGGCGCAGTACCGCCATCGCCATGGCGGGTGTGGTTTGCATGCTGCTGGTCGCGGGCCTCCTTGAGGGAATAGGGCGCCAGACGATACAATCGGATGCCCTGCGCTATGGCATCGGCCTTGCGATGCTGGCGGGCTGGCTGATCTATTATTATCTTCCCCGGCGCAGGATGGTCCCCTGATGCGCTGGCCGCTCCGCAACCGGGACCGTTCCGTCACGCCGCCCGCCACGCTGCGCCGCACTTTCGTGACGCCAGAAGGCGTCGACCTGCGCCTCGAACTGGGCAGCGCGGGCGCGCGCGCGGCAGCGTTCCTGATCGACGCGCTCATCATGCTGGGCGTGCTGATCGTCGGCAGCATTGCCATCGCCTTTCTGATCATCTCTGGCACACGTCGCGAGATCTCCCAGATTTTATGGCTTATCGGCTTTTTCGTGCTGCGAAACGGCTGGTTCATCCTGTTCGAGATGGGGCATCGCGGAGCGACACCGGGCAAGCGCCTGCTCGGCCTGCGTGTGGTGGCGCGGGACGGCGAGAGGCTGAGCGGCGGCGCGGTGATGGTACGCAACGCCATGCGGGAGATCGAGGTGTTCCTGCCGCTTTCCTTCCTTGGCATGCAGGCGGCGACAGGTTCGGCGGATGGCTTCCTGGTGCTGTTCGCGCTGCTGTGGAGTGGTATCTTCCTGCTTTTCCCACTGTTCAATCGGGACCGGCTCCGCATCGGTGATATGCTCGCCGGGACATGGGTGGTGAACGAGGGGCGGGCGCGGTTGGGTGCTGACCTGTCTTCCCTCGCGCCATCTGAGCGCCCCCGCCGCATCTTCAGCGAGGCGGCGCTGGACTTGTATGGCATCTATGAGCTTCAGACGCTGGAAGATGTGCTGCGCAAGGGGCAGGAGGAGGTTATCATCACCGTCGCCGCCGCGATCCGGCGTAAGGCGGGTATGGCCGATGATGGCGACGACCATGGTTTTCTCAATGATTATTACGCGGCGCTTTGCGTACGGCTGGAGCGCGGCATGATGGTTGGCCGCCGCCGCGCGGACAAATATTCCACCCTATCCTCACGTTAGCTGGTCTTCATGCCAAAGCCTCGCTTCGCTGCGCCAATGCGCGCTCGACCCCCTCACCCCCGCCGGGGAACGACCGAGACGGTGAATGCGCCCGGCAAGGGCATCATCAAAGGTCTGGAAATCGACGCCCCGCTGGCGCCGGTCGAGGGCCTGACGCTGACCGCCGCCTATGCCTATCCCGACTTGCACCTGCCACAGGCACCCAATCCCCTCTCGGCCAGCCGGCTGATCAACGTCGGCATCGTCGCGACGCCCGGCCCTGCCTTTTCGGACGCGGTCGACCATCAATATCCGCTGGGCTTCGCCACTGGTCGGGTCCATTTCGATGCCAACGGGTATCGCTAGACGTCCGGCGACCCGACGCTCATGGGCAAGTTCTTCCTCCCCAACGGCCGACTGGCGCTGACCGACATCGACATCAGCCGGGTGTGGGCGCGCAACCTTCTCAAGGAGCAGCATATCTTCCATCAGAGCGGCAGCGGTGCCTATCCGTTCGGCATCTATGACGAGCCACGCACCTCGGGCGTCGAAACCACGCTGACCTTCTGACGATCACCGGCAGGGAGAGGGGTATGCGCAAGACCATATCGCACGGGGAGCCGTGGATCGGTCAGATGAGGGGCAGGACAGCGCGCACGACGACCGCCGTCGCGCCGCAAAGGCACAGCGTTCCCAATACCCCTGTCCGGGTGCGGAACAGCAACAGGAAGGCCATGATGCCGAGCGCAAGGGCGAGGCCGTCCGCGCTCTGCCAGTCGGGGGTCTGGAGCGTGACGGGACCATGCTTCACCGCGTCCACCCGCGCGAACAGCACATGCAGGCCGAACCAGATGGCCAGATTGGCGATCACACCCACGACGGCTGCGGTCAGTGCGGCAAGGCCACCCTGCAACTTGCGCGCATGCTCCAGCCGTTCGATCCAGGGCGCGCAGGCGAAGATGCCGAGGAAACTGGGCGCGAAGGTCGTCCAGGTCGTGACCAGTGCCGCCAACATGCCCGCCAGCATCGGGGAGAAGGGCGCTGGCGCGCGATAGGCCCCCAGAAAGCCCACGAACTGCGTCACCATGATCAGCGGTCCCGGCGTGGTCTCCGCCAGTCCAAGCCCGTCCGCCATTTCGCCTGCGCTCAGCCAGTGATGGGCCTGAACCCCCTCCTGCGCCATATAGGCAAGGACGGCATAGGCTCCGCCAAAGGTGACGATGCCGAGTTTGGAGAAGAAGGTGCCGATCTCGAACAGCACATGATTCGGGCCGAGGAAGAACGCGACCAGGACCAGCGGCGAGGCCCAGATGGCGATCCAGATTGCGACCGTCCGGGCGGTGCGGGCGATCAGGGTCCGGCCGGTCTCGCGATGTTCCGGTTCGGGGAGCGACGTGAGCCTGAGCCAGTCGGGCGCCACCGCCGCCACGACCATGCCGATGGCCCCGGCGCCCAGCACGACGAGCGGGAAGGGGAGGTCGAAGAAGAAGAGCGCGATAAAGGACAGCGCCGACAGCCCATATTTGAACGGGCTGTTGAGCGCGCGCCTGCCGATCCGCAGCAGCGCCTGCGCCACCAATGCCAGCACTGCCGCCTTGATCCCCATGAATAGCGCGGTGAACCAGCCCAGATGGGCCGCATGGACATAGAGGATCGACAGGCCCAGCATGACCAGTGCACCGGGAAGCACGAACAGGCCGCCTGCGACCAGCCCGCCCCTGACGCCATGCAGTCGCCAGCCGATGTAGGTCGCCAGTTGCTGTGCCTCGGGACCGGGCAGCAGGTGGCAGAAGTTCAGCGCCTGGAGAAAGCGTTCCTCGCCGATCCAGTCGCGGTCATCGACCAGTTCCTTGTGCATGAGGGCGATCTGCCCGGCAGGTCCGCCGAAGCTGAGGAAACCGATGCGTGCAAAGACGCGGGTCAATTCATGGAAGGTCGGTGCAGGCATGTCTTCCCCAACGGCATCGCGCCGCCCCCTGACGCAACTCTTGGGCGGGGAACGCCTGATCGGGAGGTTGCCTCATCCCGGTGCATCATTGCTGCCACAGCGGCCGGTTCCGTGCAAGATGGTCACGGTCTGAAGGGAAAGGCGATCTGTCCGGCAGCCGGCAGGGACGATTTGCGATACGGCATATTTATACGGGTATCGGCTGGTTGTGATTCAGGGCCGCTTGATGCTGTCCGCGCCAGAAATATGGCAGGCCGGAAAATGGTGGTGGACGCAGTCGAGAGCGAGCCGGTCTGCCGTGTGAAATTCCCTATGAATGAAAACAGGAAAACCTTCATAGCCATCAGCGAATTTTCTTGCCGTTAACAGGGATGTCCTACGCTCCGAATGGGGCCGAGGTGTGTTCCCAAAAAATATTCTCACGGCCTGCTAATGTTGGTCGCTTCGGCGATCCCGCACATACTTATGGCAGTCCCCCTTGATGGAAGAAGAGTCCAATGACGACGTTCGAGATGTTGATGGCGGGCGAGAATGCGCAAATGGTGTTTACCGATGTGCCCGACAACATACCGATAAATGGTCACATTTGCGGTCTGGGCAAAATGAGCACGATGAATTCGTCATGGGGTCGGGAGAGATGAGCCGCAAAAATTTACCAGCTTTCTGACCACGGTCATACGAAATCTTTCCCATCACAGCACCGATGGCTCCATCCACTTTCACTGTATGGACTGGCGGCACATGGGCGAGATCTGGAGGCCGGAGAAAGGAGTTACGACAGCCTGAAGAACCCCCTCGTCTGGAATAAGGACAATGGCGGCATGGGGCTTCTACCTTTCCAAGCACGAGTTTATCTTCGTGTTCAAAAAGGGTGGCGTACCTCATATTAATACCTTCGAGCTGAGTCAGCATGGCCGCTATCGCACCAACGTCTGGGATTATGCCGGTGTGAATTCGATGCGCGCGGGTCGTGACGCAGAATTGGCATGCATCCGACCATTAAGCCGGTCGCCATGGTTGCCGATGCGATCCTCGATTGCTCCAGGCGTGGCGGGATCGTGCTTGATGTTTTTTCGGGCCGGGCACGACAATTTTGGCGGCTGAGCAGACCGGTCGTGCGGCGCGGGCTATCGAGCTTGATCCGCGCTACGTCGACGTTGCGATACGGCGGTGGTAGCAGCACAGCGGCCAGAGCGCCCTACTCGACGGTAGCGGCGTCACCTTCGACGCGATCGAAAAGATGGTGGCGGAACTGGCAGCATGATCTTGGACAGCGTCGGCATGGTTGCCGATGCCGTACTCACGCAATTCTTCCCCTCATTACATGATCGATCCTCGGCGCTGCCACACGTATTCCCGATCGGATGCTGCGAGATGCGGAGAAGCGGATCAAGGCCGCCAAAGAACGCGAGAGGGGCAATCATGGCCCGAGAAGGATGTGCCACGTGGCACACCTCCACCGCCTACGAGACGGCGATGAGCTAAGCTTGTTTTTGATTCAAGCTGCGGATGAACAGACTTGTTTTGACGGATGCCCGATGGGTGAAGAGGGAACCCCACTGCTTGGGCAAGGCGAGCGACCCTGGCCGCAGTGGTGGGGATAATCGGCTGTTTATCGAGGCGATTTTGTGGATCGTGCGGACGGATAGTCCATCATGCGATCTGCCCACGCATTTCGACAACTGGAACACGGTGTTCCTGCACTATCGCGATTGGGTGAAAGTCGATATTTTCTAGCGGTTGTTCGATGCCGCCTCAGAGGAGCCGGACATGGAATATGCCATGGTCGATGCGACGATCGTCAAGGTTCACCGTCACGGACAGGGCGCAAAAGGGACTCAGAGATCACATCAATCTGCTCGGTGATTATATTTGGTCAGACCCGGCCAATCCGTTCCGTCATGTTCAAGCAGTTGACCGTTTCCAGATGAACCAGTCTGAGCATGTCTGTCAGCTACAACCCGTCATCCCCGTTCGCGGTCTGTCTTCCACAACAGGGTGGCCTTTGCGACCGATGCTTTCACGTCGTCGGGCGCGGCGCCCATGCCGACCACCAGATTGAGGCATGTCGTGGTCAAGATGTCTGACACGGGATCATCCACTCCAGCCAGATGCCCCGCCAGATCCAGCAAGACAAACCCATGAACGGTGCTCCAGAACTGGAGCGCGATATGGGCCGGTTTCTGTTCGTGAATACGGCCGCTTTCGACCAGCAGCGTACATTCTCTCAAAAGATGGGCGAACACCTCTTCAAAGGCCGGCGAGATTTGGGGAAGGGGTGCGGTCTCGACGCCTGCACTGCGCAGGTTATTGTAGCGACCGTGGATCGAAAGCCCATACATCAGATCGTAGAGATGCGGTGTGCCACCAGCAAAACGTCGGCACGCCAAGGCGAACATATGGAGGTTGGCGATCGCATCATCGCTATGCGGAACCGCGCCGAACACCTTGGCTTGTCGTCGGAATCCCTCATCCGCGACGGCTTGAAGCAAGTCGGGAATACCGCTGAAATGCTTGTACAGCGCCATCGTCGATCGACCTGCTTCGGCCGATACCAAACGCGCCTTGATTTCTGACGGACCGCTTGTTTCGAGCAGCCGGATAGTGGCGTCGATAATATTCGAACGGACGTCGGATATTTCAGTCAGATTCATGTTGCAACCGCTCCATAACAACGTTATTGGAAATAATAACATTGTTATTGGGAAATGTCTCCCTGTTTTGCTGTGCTGTGTGCCGGTCGAGAAACCGCCGCGCCGCTTCATTCGAAAGGGCTGATCCCATCGGCGCAATGCCGGTTGGATCGTCAGGTCGCAGAGAAACGGATTGCGGCCCGATCATCAGTTGAGGATGTCTGACATGTCAAAAAATTGGAAAGACCTGGAGTATTTCAGCGTCGAGACGCGCGGTTCCGTGTTGATCGTGCGGCTGGATGGCGGGCCGCACGGCTTCATGGGCAAGGGCATGGCGAATGCGCTGGCCGAGATGCTGGACGCTATCGAGCCAGACCTGGCGGTAAAGGCGGTCGTATTCACCGGAAAGCATCCCGAACGCTTCATCGCCCATGCCGACGTCCGCTGGCTTCAGGAAGGTGGCGCCAGCATCCCTAAAGTGAGTGCTCGGGTCGCTTCGGCCATCGCGCACACATCGAAGATCGCCCGATCCATTCCGCCGCTGGCCGCAGCCGCTTCCATCACGCCGCTAAGTGGCGGGATGCAGTTGGACAAGTTGCACGACACGTTCATGCGGATGAACCGGTCGGGCATCATCTTCATCGCCGCGCTCAACGGATCGGCGCTGGGGCTTGGGAGTGAATTTGCACAGGTCAGCGACGTCCGGCTGATGGCCGATGGCGATTTCTTCATCGGCCAGCCCGAAATCCTGTTGGGCATCAATCCCGGCGGCGGTGGCACGCAGCGGCTGACACGGCTGATCGGCCGACATCGCGCGCTCAGGATGATGCTGGAGGGCCGTCCCGTTTCCCCCGCGCGTGCGCTGGAAATAGGTCTGGTCGATGAAGTCCTTCCCCCCGATCAGTTGATCGATCGTGCGGTCGAACTAGGCGCCTATCTGGGTTCGAGGCCAAGGGGTGCGATCGCCGGCATCAAGCGTGCCGTTTATTTCGGCGGATCGATGCCGCTTGACGAGGGGCTGCACCTGGAAAGCGCGGAGTTCATCATGGCCTCGCCGTCCGACACGGCGCAGGATCTCATGAAAGACTATGTCGATCGCACGGAGCGAACGGGCGAGCCGCCCTTCTACAACGCCGCGATTCTGGATGAGACGTTGAAGAACGGCCGTCTGCCCGCATCCGGTAAGGCCGTACGCCCATGAACCGGCTGGCTGACACTCCTGGCACGTTCAGGCGCCAAAACGTTCGCTTCCTTTCGGGTGAAACCTATTGCTCCGGCTGGCTCTATCTGCCCGATGGCGTAGACAATCCGCCGGTCGTGGTGCTGGGCCATGGGCTGGGCGCGATCCGCGAGATGCGGCTCGATGCCTTTTCGGAGCGCTTCGCCGCAGCCGGGTTCGCGACACTGGCGTTCACCTATCGCTATTTCGGCGACAGCGGTGGACGGCCCCGGCAATTGATGTCGGTTCCACGCCAGCTTGAGGACTGGGATGCAGCGCTGGATTTCGTCAAGGGCTGTGCTGGGGTCGATCCTAGTAGGATCGCTGTCTGGGGCAGTTCCTTTGGCGGGGGGCACGCGATCACCGTGGCCAGCCGGCACCCCGAATTGATGGCGGCCGTCAGCCAGTGCCCGTTCACGGACGGTCTGGCTTCGTCCATCGCGTTGGGTCTGAAGGGCAATCTCAAGGCCGGACCGGTACTGCTGCGCGATATGCTGGCCAAGCTGACGGGACGCCCCCCGGTGATGGTGCCGATCGCCGCAAAACCGGGGGAATTGGGCATGATGAACGCCCATGACGCCTTGCCGGGCTATCTGGCGCTGATGCCCAAGGGCATGACGTTCACAAATCATGTCGCCGCGCGGGTACTACCGGAAGTCCTGTCCTATCGGCCGGGTCGTTCGGTCGCCAAAGTGGCCTGTCCGATCCTGTTCTGCGTCAGTGATACCGACACCGTGACCCCGCCCGCACAGACGCTGCGGTTCGCACGGAAGGCGCCCCGTGGCGAAATCAAGCGCTACGCCGCAGGACATTTCGATTTCTACACCGGCGAGACGTTCGAACGGCTGGTCGCCGATCAGACCGAGTTCCTCACTCGGCACATGCTCACACCCGCAGGCGCCTGACCGCGCGCCTAGCGGCGGCTTTTCTTGGAAGGACAAAAGATGGTGGATTATTCCACGCTCCCGGACCTGCGCGCCGCGTCGGCGCCGGATGCGCCGTGCATCGCCGATGCCGATACCAGCCTGTCGAATGGCGCGTTTCTGACCCTTGTCCAAAAGGCTGCAACCGTCTTTTGCGACCATGATGTGGGCACAGGAGACGTGGTCGCGCTGATGCTGCCCAATCACATCGCGTTCGTCGTGGCGATGTTCGCCGCCTGGCGGCTGGGCGCGGCGATCACGCCCATCAATCCGGCGCTGACCGTACCGGAGGCAAGCCATCAACTGATCGATTCCGGCGCGAAGCTGCTCGTCACTGTCGATGGCGACAGCCTGGTCGCCGCCGTGCCGACGGTGAAGGCCGCATCGCTGGCCGATCATTGCCCGCACCTCGTTGCCCCGGTCGTCGATCCCGCCGCCCTTGCCCTGCTCATCTATACCAGCGGCACCACCGGCAGGCCCAAGGGCGTGATGCTGGATCATGCCAACATCAGCGCCATGACCGACATGGCCCAACAGTCTTTCCATATCGGCGCGGCCGACCATTGCCTGCTGTTCCTGCCGCTGTTCCACGTCAACGGGATCGTGGTGAGCATCCTGATGCCGTTGTCGGGCGGAGGGCAGGTCACCATTCGCCGCCGCTTCGACATCGACAGTTTCTTTGCCGATGTGGAAGCCTTGCGACCGACCTATGTGTCCGGCGTGCCGACGATCTATGCGCTGCTCAGTGCGCTGCCCGATGATGTCAGGCCCGATACCTCCAGCCTGCGTTACGGCATCTGCGGGGCCGCGCCCGCGTCGCCCGAACTGTTGCAGGTGTTCGAGGCGCGCTTCGGTTTCCCCATTATCGAGGGATATGGCCTGTCCGAAGCCACCTGCGGGTCGACCGCCAATCCCGTCGAAGGCCCGCGCAAGGCCGGAACCGTAGGCCTGCCCTTCCCCGGACAACGGATCGCCATCGCCGATGGAAAGGGTGGCCACGCCCCATCGGGGGAGACGGGCGAGGTGCTGCTGAAAGGCCCGAACATCATGCGCGGTTATCTGGGCAAGCCGGAGGAAACCGCGAAGACCATCGTTAATGGCTGGCTGCATACCGGCGACCTCGGCCGCATTGATGAGGATGGCTATCTGTCAATCGTCGGCCGGTCGAAGGACATGATCATCCGTGGGGGGGAGAATATCTATCCCAAGGAAATCGAGGACGCGCTCTACGAATCCCCTGACGTGCTGGAAGCGGCGGTGACGGGCGCCCCGCACGCGACGCTCGGCGAAATCGTGGTCGCGCATATCGCCTTGCGTCCGGCCGCCGTCGCGACGCCGGAAAGCCTGGACGACCATTGCGCCACACGACTGGCACGGCACAAGCGCCCGGCGGTCATCACCATCCTCGACAGCCTGCCCAAGAACGCGGTGGGCAAGATCGACAAGATCGCCCTGCGGGCGCTGACGCAAAAGGCGGCATCATGACACACAGCAAAAATCCAGGTGGTCGGCGCGCGATCTTCGTGACCGGGGCCGCATCCGGCATCGGGCGCGCCTGCGCCGAACTATTTGCGGGGCACGGCTGGTTCGTCGGCCTTTACGACATCAACGAGACTGCGGTTGCAACGCTTGCCGACGCATTAGGTGGCGACAATACGGCCTATGGGGTGCTCGACGTGCGCGACCCGGCGGCCTGGCAAAGCGCCTTGTCCGACTTCTGGCAGCAGAGCGGCGGACGCCTCGATGTGCTGCTCAACAATGCGGGGGTTCTGTCGACGGGGCCTTTCGAGGAAACAGCGCTGCAAAAACATGACGCGATGGTGGACATCAATGTCGGCGGCATGATCGCGGGCTGCCACACCGCCTACCCCTATCTGAAAGAAACGCCCGGATCTCATGTCATCAACATGGCGTCGGCCACCGCCATCTACGGCCAGCCGGAACTGGCGACCTATTCGGCGACGAAATTCGCCGTGCGCGGCTTTACCGAAGCACTCGACCTGGAGTGGCGCAAGGCGGACGTTCGCGTCAGCGACATCTGGCCCAGTTTCGTGAAGACCGCCATGGCCGAGGATTATGCGCATATTCCCAGCGCGACGTCGCTGGGCGTCCGGCTATCGCCCGGCGATGTGGCGTCGGTCGTCTGGGCCTGTGCCACGGCCAGCCGACGGCGGCACAAGACACACTGGACGGTAGGCCGACAGGCGGGCTTGCTCGCGCTGGGCAGCCGGTTCGCGCCGCTGGCGCTGACCCGGCACATGGTTGGAAAGATGGCGCGATGACGATGACCGATGCGAAACCATTCGATTATGACTGGCTGGTGATCGGTTCCGGCTTCGGCGGCAGCGTGTCGGCGCTGCGGCTGGCGGAAAAAGGCTATCGCGTCGGCGTGATCGAGCGTGGCCGACGCTATCGCGACGAAGAGCTGCCCCAGTCGACGTCGCAGGTGCGCAAATATTTCTGGGCGCCGCGACTGGGCCTGCGCGGGATCATCCGCATGGTGATATACCGTCATGTCCTGTCGCTCACGCAAACCGGCGTGGGTGGGGGCAGCATCATCTATGGCGGCGTGCTGTACCGCGCCCGGCCGCAATTCTTCGCCGACCCGCAATGGCGTGCGCTGGGCGACTGGGACGACCTGCTGCGGCCTCATTACGATACCGCCGAACGGATGCTGGGGGTCAGCACAGTACCGTTCGATTCCCCCAAGCAACAATTGATGCGGGAGATGGCAACCCATTTCGGCACCGGCGACAGCTTCGTCCGTGCGCCGTCCGGCATTTTCTATGGTGAGCCGGGCAAGACCGTCGCCGACCCCTATTTCGACGGCGCCGGTCCAGACCGGACGGGGTGTACGCGCTGCGGCGCCTGCATGGTCGGTTGCCGCACGGGCGCGATCAACTCGCTAGAGAAAAACTATCTGTGGTTCGCCGAACGGCGCGGCGCGACGATCATGCCGGAACGCGAGGTGATCGACGTGATCCCGCTGGGCGCGCGCGACGGTAGTGACGGCTATCGCGTGACCACCCGGCGCCCCGGCGCATGGTGGCGGCGCGACCGGCAGGTGCTCAGCGCGGGCGGCGTCATCTTTGCCGGGGGTGCGTTGGGCACCAATGAACTGCTCGCCAATTGCAAACAGGGCGGTTCGCTGCCTCTGGTCAGCGACCGGCTGGGCGAGTTGGTGCGCACCAACAGCGAATCCATCCTGAACGTGCGCCTACCCGACGACCGCAAGATCTGGAACGACGTTGCCGCCAGCAGCAGCGTGCATCTGGATCGCGATACGCATGTCGAGTTCCTGACCTATGGTCTCAAGGCGGACTCGGTCGGCCTGCTCTATACCGTGCTGGTGGGGGGTGGAAATCGCGTGACGCGACCGCTGCGATGGCTGGGCCGGATCGTGCGTCATCCGGGCCAGTGGCTGACGACGCTGTGGCCGGTCGGCTGGAGCCGCCGCATGGCGATGCTGCTGGTCATGCAGACTCTGGACAATGCGATAACATTGCGGCCGCGTAAGCGCTGGTTCGGGCGGGGATATCGCCTTGTCAGTGCGCAGCATCCCGATCGGCCCAGCCCCGCGTCCATTCCCATCGCCAATGAAGCCGCCGCGTGGCTGGCACGCCATACAGGCGGGGTCGCCCAGAGCAGTATGCTCGAAGCGCTGGGGAATATTCCATCGACGGCCCACATATTGGGCGGCGCGGTCGTGGGCGCCGACGCATCCAGCGGGGTGGTCGACCGGCAATTCCGCATATTCGGCTACCACAATCTGCTGGTCTGCGACGGCGCGAGCGTACCCGCCAATCCGGGCGTCAATCCGGCGCTGACGATCACGGCGATTGCTGAATATGCGATGTCGACCATTCCATCATCGCCGAACGGATTACAATTTTACAAGTAACACCGATCATTAAAGCGCCAAAATAACAAAAAATACTCTGCACATGTTTAAATATTATAGGGAGGATATTTTCATGAAGACATCACATTTTCTTTTGACGTCTGCCTTGTCATTGATCGCAGCATCGCCGGTCGCAGCGCAAACCATAGCGCCATCACAAGATAGCGCAGCGGGCAGCTCCGCACAGGAAACAGCACCCGAAAGCGGCATTGGCGACATCGTCGTCACGGCGCAGCGCCAGTCGCAACGGCTTCAGGACGTGCCCATCTCCGTCAGTGCGTTCACCGGCGCGAACCTGGAAAAGCAACAGATCCAGAACCCGACCCAGCTTCAGGCGACATTGCCCAATGTCACCTTTACGAAGACCAATTATACATCGTCCAGCTTCACGATCCGGGGTATCGGCGATCTGTGCGTCGGGTTTACCTGCGACAGCGCGACCGCGATCCACGTCAACGACATGCCGTTGCTGGGCACGCGCCTGTTCGAAGCGGAATATTTCGACCTGGAACGGATCGAGGTGCTGCGTGGACCGCAAGGGACGCTGTTCGGGCGTAATGCGACGTCAGGGGTGGTCAACTTCCTGTCGGCCAAGCCCGACATGTCCGGCATCCACACCGCCGGCGAAGTCGAATACGCCAATTATGATTCAAAACGGGTAAAGGGTATGGTCAACCTGCCGATCACCGATACGCTGGGCGTTCGCGTCGCGGGCACCTATCTCAATCGTGACGGCTATACCTATAATCAATATGATAACAGCCGGATCGACGACCGTGATCTCTATTCCCTGCGCGGCACGCTGTCCTGGGAACCAAATAGTGACACCCGTATCGACCTGATCGGCTATTATTTCCATGAACGCGACAATCGCAGCCGTATCCAGAAGCAATTATGCCACCGCGACACGTCGGGCATATTGGGCTGCGCGCCGGACAAACTCACCAACGAGACGACGAACGGTAATGCGACACTGGGCACGCTGGTATCCTCGCGTGAGTTTCTGGGCCTCCTGAGCGGTGGTGCGCTAACCGATTTCGGACTGGCCAGCCTCTATGACACCGACACCTTCGCCGGCGTTGCCAATCCCGCCGGCGTGCGCACGGTCCGCATCGACACGACCCCCACCTATTTCGCCAAGGAAGAACAATATACCGTCAAGTTCTTCCACAATTTCGGCCCGATTTCGTTAAACTTCACCGGCGGCTACATGGGTAACACGGTAGATGCACGATCGGACTATACACTTGCGGTCAACGCCCCTTATACCAACAATCCCGGCCTCATGACGCTGGCCGCCGCGGCTTCTTTGCCCGGCTCTCCCTTTGCCGGCGTGCGCAACACCCTTATCCCCAACGGTCCCAATGGCGGGCTGTGCCAGTCGGATACGACGCCCAATGCCGGCGGGGTGTTTAGCGGCGCCAGCGTCGGCTGCTTCGCACAAAGCCTGGACTTCGACCGATCGACCGCCAAGGTCCGGCAATATTCCGGCGAAGCGCATATCGACAGTGCATTCGACGGGATGTTCAACTTCCTGTTGGGCGGCATCTACTTCGATTCAAAGACCACCAATGGCGATTATTATGTCAGTGGCTTTGGCCTGGATTATGCGTCCGGCATATTGGGCGCGGCCAGCAGCGCCGGCATCCCCGGCGTCGCGGGCCGAGCCTTGCTGGGTACGCCTTTCTATCGCAACAGCAATGATCTGTTCCGGCTAAAAAGCTACGGCATTTTCGGCGAAAGTTATTTCGATCTCGGGTCGCGGGCGAAGCTGACCGTGGGTCTGCGCTACAATCACGATAACAAGTTCGTGCGGGCACGCACCACTTTCCTTCAGGACTCCGCAGGCACCGGGCCCTTGCTCGCTTATGGGGCGACCAGCCTGTCGCAAGCCTTCAACGCATCCCAGCTTGACTATGACGCTTCGCTTGCCGGACTTCAGCCCTTTGCGGAATCCGAAATCAGCTTTTCGAAACTGACAGGCCGGGCCGTGTTCGATTACAAGATCACGCCCAGAAACATGGTCTATGCGTCTTATTCGCGGGGCTACAAATCGGGCGGAATCAATCCGCCGCTGTCACCCAGCTCCGCCGTTCCATCGACCTTTGCGCCCGAAAGCGTCGATGCGTTCGAGATCGGATCCAAGAACACTTTCGGCAACGGCACGTTGCGGCTGAACGTCACCGGCTTCTATTATAAATATAAGAAGCTTCAGCTCAGCCGCATTATCGCGCGCACCTCGGTCAACGACAATGTCGACGCCAATATCTATGGCGTGGAAGCCGAAGCGATTATCAACCCGGTTCCCGCGCTGGTGGTCAATCTCAACTTCAGCTACCTCAAGACCAAGGTGTCGGGCGACAGGTTCATCGCCAATCCCCGCGATCCGTCCGGCGGGCGATCCGATGCGGTCATCATCAAGGATCTCACCAACGGGCTGAACTGCGCGATCGTCCCGACCAAATCAGGTAATGCCGCCGGAGCCAACGGCTTTGTGTCTGCGGTCAACTCCGCGATCGGGCTGCGCGCGCCAACCGCGGTAACGGGCACCGGCACGACCGGCGCCTATAGCGTATGCAGCGTCCTCGCTTCGGTCGCGGCCGATCCGCCATCGGCATTGCGGTCGTTGTTCGGGGTGCCGACCGGCGCGCTGCCCTTCACCATGCTGGGATCGGGGGTAGAGGTGAATTTGCGGGGCAACCAACTGCCGCAGGCGCCGACGTTCAAATGGGCGGCCGGCATCGAGTACACCTACGACGTCGGCAGCAGCGGCTGGACGATCGTTCCCCGCGCCGACATCGCCTATACCGGCAAAAGCTATGGCACGATCTTCAACCGCACGATCGATCGGATCCCCGGATATGAGGTGGTCAATGCACAACTTCAGATCAACGGACCGGAAGACCGTTTCTACCTGCGCGCATTCGTCCGCAACCTGACGAAGAATGATGCCACCACCGGGATGTTCGTGACCGACCAGTCGTCGGGATTGTTCACCAACATCTTCACAATCGAACCGCGCAGCTACGGCATCGCGGCAGGGTTCAAGTTCTGACGTCGAACCAGGGCGGGCGCTGTGCCTAGGATTGCAGCGCCCGTTCGCATCCGTGGCACGATTGCGATGACCAGGCGACGGACCTCAGCTTTCTTGCAAGGGCAATTACGCTCAGGGCGTGTCTGATGCAGA
Source organism: Sphingobium sp. (assembly GCA_036384115.1). GTDB lineage: Bacteria > Pseudomonadota > Alphaproteobacteria > Sphingomonadales > Sphingomonadaceae > Sphingobium. The sequence continues at coordinate 15,744 of DASVMZ010000121.1, read as the reverse complement.
GCACGAAATCCTCCCCTTGCAGGGGAGGGGGCAGAGCATAGCTCTGACGGAGGGGTGTCACCCCATCGATAGGGTGACTCTATTCAGCGCGAGAGGCGGTCGAAGTCGGGCGACCGTCGTTCGGCGAAGGCGGCAAAGGCCTCGCGTGCCTCGTCCGATCGCAGCCGCGCGCCGAACTCGGCATTTTCAGCCGCGATCTGCGCCAGAAGAACGGCGGGCTGACGCATCAACTGCTTGGTCGCGCCGACCGCGCCCCTTGGTTGCCGCGCAAGGCGCGTGGCGAAATCAAGGGCCACCGCATCCAGATCGGCACGCGGCACGCACCGGTTGGCCAGACCCCAGGCCAGCGCCGACGGCGCATCCACCGCATCGCCCAACGCCAGCATCTCAAACGCCCGGACATGGCCTATCCGTGCTGGTAGCAGCAGGCTCGATGCCGCTTCGGGAACGAGCGCCAGATTGACGAAAGGCGTCGACAACAGCGCGTCTTTGGCCAGGACGACGATATCGCAATGCAGCAACAGGGTCGTACCGATACCCACCGCGCGCCCCTGTACCGCCGCGATGACGGGCCGGGACGACGCCACCAGCGCGCGCAGGAACCGGTGCACATGCTTGTCGACGTCCGCCGCCGCATCGGCCCCGACATTTGCGAAGTCGGCAATGTCGTTACCAGCGGTGAACATGTCGCCTTCCGCACGGATCAGGATGGCGCGGATGCCGTCATCGGCCTCCGCCGCCTCCACCGCATCGGCGAGCGCCCGATACATTTCCTCGGTCAGCGCATTTTTCTTTTCCGGGCGCGCCAGCGTCAGGGTCAATATTTGCGCCGCCGTGGTCACATGCACATGATCGGTCATCGCTACTCCATTCCTTTCCTGGGTTTGTCGATTGAGTCGCCTTGCCGATCAGGCGTCGAGCAGGCCTGTCAATCGCTTGCGAATGATCGCTTCGGCGCCAGCCATGATCCGGTCGATCAGATCGGCAACCGTCGGCACATCGTTGATCAGGCCTGCCACCATGCCGCATGACCATGCGCCCGCGTCAACCTCGCCCTGTTTCATCACGCGGGGATAGATGCCCGCGACTTCGGGCGCGATATCGTTGAAGGTGATTGCGTCGCCCAATGCCCGTTCCTTCGCGATCAGGCGCTCGACCCCCGCATTGGTCAACACCCGTTCGGTATTGCGGAGCGGCCGCATCACCAACCGAGTATCCCGTTCCGACGCGGCGACGATCGCCGCCTTGACGTTGTCGTGCACGGGCGCCTCCTGCGTTGCGATGAAGCGGGTGCCCATGTTCATCCCCTCTGCCCCCATGGCCAGCGCCGCGACCAGTGAGCGGGCGTCCGCCATCCCGCCGGACGCCACGAATGGAATTGTCAGTTCATCCGCAGCGCGTGGCAGCAGGATCATGTTGGGGATATCGTCTTCGCCGGGATGACCGCCGCATTCGAAGCCATCGACGCTGACGGCGTCGCACCCGATCGCTTCCGCTTTCAGCGCATGGCGCACCGACGTGCATTTGTGGATCACCCGGATACCCGCCTCATGCAGTGCGGGAAGCCATTCCACGGGATTGTTACCCGCTGTCTCGACCACCGTCACCCCGCCTTCGATGATGGCGCGGACATAGCCCGGATAATCGGGCTGGTTGACCACAGGAAGGAAGGTCAGGTTCACACCGAACGGCTTGTCCGTCATCGTGCGGCAACGCGCGATTTCCGCGGCGAGGTGGTCGGCTGACGGCTGCGTCAGCGCGGTAATCATGCCCAGGCCACCTGCATTCGCCACCGCCGCCGCCAGTTCCGCGAAACCGACGTGGTGCATCCCGCCTTGAATGATCGGGTGTTCGATGCCGAACAGCCCTGTAATCCGGGTACGCATCGTCATTCTCTCCTGCTGTCGCCCTGCTTTTTGGCGTGACCCGGCAACATCCGCCGCCATGGCCATCACACCTATTCGATATTGTACAGTTTTTCAATAATATTGACAGTCACGGCGATTTTGGCGACACGGCCCCAAGCGACGTCGTCGCCCCGGAAGGATTTAGGAGGATTGCTGGATGTCGTATGTCGTGAACCGTCGCGACCTGGAGTTTATCCTGTTCGACATGCTCGATCTGGAATCGCTTCTGCAAGCCGACCGCTATGCGCAGTTTGACCGGGCGACGATAACGCAGGTTCTGGATCTGGCCCAATCGATTGCGGAGGATCATTATCTGCCCAGCGCGGGCGCGCTGGACGCGAACGAACCAAAGTTCGTGGACGGAAAGGTAGACATCTTGCCGGACGTGGCCGTCGCGCTGCGAACCTTTGCCGATGCAGGTTTCTTTGCCGCCAGCTTTGACGAGGCGGAGGGCGGCCTGCAACTCCCCTATAGTGTCACCCTGCTGTTGTCGGGCATGTTCACATGCGCCAATCTTGGCATCGCCAATTACAGCTTCTTGACCATGGCGGCGGCGGCCATGCTGTCACACGTCGGGTCCGACGCGCAGAAACAGCACTATCTGAAACCGATGCTGGAAGGCCGATGGTTCGGAACGATGTGCCTTTCGGAAACCCAAGCCGGATCGTCCCTGTCCGACATCCGCACGCGGGCGGACCCCCTGGGCGAAGGACGCTATGCCATTACTGGCAGCAAGATGTGGATTTCGGGTGGGGACCACGACCTTTCGGAAAATATCGTCCATATGGTACTGGCACGCGTCGCAGGCGCACCGCCCGGCGTCAAAGGCATTTCGCTGTTCATCGTCCCCAAGTTTCGGGTGCGGGAAGACGGCACGCTGGGTGATCGCAACGACGTGTCCCTCGCCGGTCTCAATCACAAGATGGGACATCGGGGCACCACCAACTGCCTGCTCAATTTCGGCGAAGCCGGCGCCTGCGAGGGCTGGCTGGTCGGTGAACCGCATCAGGGGCTGGCCGCAATGTTTCACATGATGAACGAAGCGCGGATCAGCGTCGGCATGGGATCGGTGATGAGCGGCCTGGCGGGCTATCTCTATTCTCTCGATTATGCCCGTACCCGAACACAGGGACGATTGCCGGGCGACAAGGATCCGACGACGGCACCGGTGCCGATCATCGATCATGCGGACATACGCCGGATGCTGCTCAACCAGAAGGTCGCGGTCGAAGGGGGCCTTGCCCTGTGCGCCTTTTGTGCGTTGCTTGTCGACCAGCAGGGGATCGCGGACACCGCAAAGGACCGGGAGGATATCGGCCTTCTGCTCGAACTTTTGACTCCGATCGCCAAATCCTGGCCTTCGGAACATTGCCTTGAAGCGAACAAGGACGCGATCCAGATATTGGGCGGATATGGCTATACGCGGGAATATCCGGTCGAGCGTTTTTATCGGGACAACCGCCTGAACCACATCCATGAAGGCACTTATGCCATACACGGCATCGACCTGCTGGGCCGCAAGGTCCGGTTGAGACAGGGCGCGGCTGTCGACCTGTTGATCGCGCGGATGGAAGCCACGATGCACCGCGCCCGTTCCGCTGGCATTCTGGTCGAAGAGGCAACAGCACTCGCCAACGCCATAGCCACTTTAAGGCAGACGACGCGGGCTGTCGTCGCGTCCGACGATCTGCGCCTCGGCCTGGCGAATGCGACCCTCTATCTCGACGGGTTCGGCACGGTTGTGCTCAGCTGGATCTGGCTGTGGCAGGCGCTCGTCGCCTTGGACGCCGCAGACCCGGAAACAAGCGATTTCTGCGCTGGCAAGGTCAGCGCTTGCCGCTATATCTTCCGCTATATGCTTCCACATGCTCTTGAACAACTGCGACTGGTGGCGACGTTGGACGACACATGCCTGGCGATGCGAGCCGACGCCTTCGTTACGACATGACAAAGGATGCGGCGCGACCCGACAAGCGCATACGCGCCAGCATCGGATCGCGGCCGCAGCGCGATCCCAAGACGAGGATCACCAACGCCACAATCCGCCTGATCGCCGAAAAAGGCTCTGCGTCCCTCTCACATCGGGACGTCGCCGCCGCAGCCGGGGTATCACTGGCGGCCACGACCTATCATTTTCAATCCAAGGAGCAGATCATCCAGGCCGCGTCCTGCAATCTGCTCGCGGACTGTCTGCTGGCGATCGAGCGGGAGGCGGGCAGAAGCACGATCGAAAAAGGGGGTACGCCCTGCTTCGCGACGTTCGCCCGACGACTGCTGTACAGGGCCGCTGGACGACAGCATCAGGCGACGATCGCTTGGTGCGAGATCATTCTGGACGCGGCCCGATCATCGGGTGGAGCGATCCATGCGCGCCCATGGTGGTCGTCCGTAACCCAGAAATGGCTGACGGTCGCGCAGGCGTCAGGCCTGCCGGACCCGCAGCGCCAGTACCTGGTCGCGCTCGATCGTGCGATCGGTCTGTCGCTTATGATCGCGGCGCTGGACCTTAACGACAGGGCGTTGAAGCGGGTGTTCGAACAGAATGAAGATCCGCGCACGGCCTGGGCGCCGGCTGACCCAGCGTCACTCATGCCCACCGTCCGCCAAGCGACCGGGCGGAAAGCGGCGGACACACAGGCCCGGATAATCGACGCTGCGGTATCGTTGTTGATGCAGTTCGGCGCGGGCGCGATTACGCATCGCGCAGTAGCCGAAGCGGCCCAGATGACGCTGACGGCGCCGACCTATCATTTCGGGTCGATCGAATCTTTGCTGGCGACCGCGCAGAGGAGCTTGTTCGAGCGGTCGAAGGATCGATATCGCGCGATGAGCGGGGAAGCGGGGCGCCCCGATGATATTGCGGGCCTAGTCGATCTTACGGCAACGATTTTCATCCGGGAAGTCACGGAGTTCGGGCCATTGAACCTCTCCAATTTCTCCGTCTGGCTGGCCGCTGCCCGCCATGACGGCCTCAAACAAACAGTGTGGGCCGCAATTTTGGATCAGGCGGAAGGCTGGCGCCGTCAGTTTGACCGCCTTGGCATCGTCCACCGGCCGATCGACCCTTTCCTTATCCAGTGCAGCTTCGTGGGGCGCATGGTGCGCCTGTTGTCCAGTGACGCCACCATCGCGGAAATCGCCCTTTCACGATCGCTGTTCGCGCTCGACCTGGCCCTGATCCAGCCAGAGTAGCAGAACCTGTATAATCGGTACTATCTTTCAAAATTATTGACTTTCGTTGATAGTCGGCTATGCTGGGTCACAATCATGGGAGAGACGGCATGGAGATTGAGGGGCGCGTCGCACTTGTCACTGGCGCTGGCGGCGGATTAGGCAGGGTACATGCCCATCTGCTCGCACGCCACGGCGCGCGGGTCGTCGTCAATGATCTGGGCGATGCCGCAGAAACGGTAGTCGCCGAAATCATCGCCGCCGGTGGGCAGGCCTTTGCCGCCAAAGGCTCCGTAACCGACGAGGCACAGGTGGCCGCAACGATCGAGGGCACGCTGGATCGGTGGGGACGCGTCGACATTCTCGTCAACAATGCGGGCATCCTGCGCGACAAAAGCTTCGCAAAGATGAGCCTGGACGATTTCCGAACCGTCCTGGACGTGCATCTGATGGGGGCGGTCATCTGTACCAAGGCCGTGTGGGAAACGATGCGCACGCAAAATTACGGTCGCATCGTCATGACCACCTCTTCATCCGGGCTATATGGCAGCTTCGGACAGGCCAATTACAGCGCCGCCAAGATGGCCCTTGTCGGATTGATGCAGACCTTGGCGCTCGAAGGCGCGAAATATGACATTCGCGTCAACTGTCTGGCCCCCACGGCCTCTACCGGCATGGTCGAAGGCATATTGCCGGATGATATGCAGGCGCTGCTGCAACCCGAACTGGTCAGCCCGGCCCTTCTCGCCCTCGTCGGCAAAGATGCTCCCACCCGCGCAATTCTGACGGCCGGGGCCGGCCATTTCGCCAGCGCCTATGTGACCCTGACCCAAGGCATGACCATCGGCCAAGGGCCGGACGCCGCCAACGACATCGTTTCAAACTGGTCCCAAATCGCCGCACGCGCCGGAGAGATTGTTCCTGGCTATGGCCGGGTACAGGCCGAACGGGAGTTGGCGAACGCAGGATATAAGCTGGAGTTACCATAATGACCCGTGAAGCCTTAATCGTATCGACCGCGCGCACTCCCATCGGCCGCGCCTATCGTGGCGCGTTCAATGCGACGCCCTCTCCAACTCTGGCCGCCCATGCCATTCGCGCCGCAGTGGAACGCGCCGGGCTGGATGGCAGGGAAATCGATGACTGCATCCTGGGCTGCGCATTGCCCCAGGGTGTCCAATATACCGTCGGGCGCACGGCGGCGCTGACCGCTGGCTTGCCCGTCACGGTCGCAGGCATGACGATCGACCGGCAATGCGCATCTGGCCTGATGGCGATCGCGACAGCCGCCAAGCAGGTCGTCGTCGATCATATGGATATGGTCGTTGCCGGTGGCGTCGAATCGATCTCGCTGGTCCAGACCCCGCAATTGCGGTTTGAACCGGATCCCGCGCTGCTGGCGCTGCACGCGGACGCCTATATGCCGATGCTCGATACGGCTGAGACAGTGGCGAACCGTTATGGGATCGGTCGCGATGCGCAGGACGCCTACGCCCTACAATCGCAGCAACGCACTGCGGCGGCACAAGCAGCCGGTCGCTTCGATGCGGAAATCATACCCGTCAGCGCGATGATGCTGAAGACCGACAAGGCCAGCGGAGAAACGAGCCGGGTCGAGGTGACGTTGACGCAGGATGAGGGTAATCGTGCTGACACGACATTGGCCGGTCTTTCGTCCCTGAACCCTGTACGCCCGGACGGATGCATTACCGCCGGCAACGCCAGCCAGTTGTCCGACGGCGCCTCCGCCTGCGTCATCATGGAGGCGAACGTCGCCGCACAGCGTGGATTGCAGCCACTGGGTCGCTATGTCGGTATGTCGGTCGCTGGCACGGAGCCGGACGAAATGGGTATCGGGCCTGTGTTCGCCATCCCCAAACTGCTTGCCCGGTTCGGGTTGAAGGTCAGCGACATCGGATTGTGGGAACTGAACGAAGCGTTCGCAGTGCAGTTGCTCTACTGCCGTGATCGGCTGGGTATCCCCAATGAGTTGCTCAACGTGAATGGCGGCGCGATATCGATCGGCCATCCCTATGGCATGTCGGGCGCACGCATGGTTGGCCACGCGCTGATCGAGGGGAAGCGGCGTGGCGCGCGTTATGTCGTCATTACCATGTGCGTGGGCGGCGGGATGGGTGCGGCCGGACTGTTCGAGGTGCTGTGATGCCCGTCCGGGACATCGCTATCGACGCCTATGTCGGCCTGGTCGGCACCGTGGTCGGCCAATCGGACTGGATCCTGGTCGATCAGGCCCGCATCGATGCGTTCGCGCAGGCGACGGGCGATGAACAATTCATTCACGTCGACCCCGAACGCGCCGGAAAGACCGCGTTCGGGGGAACGGTCGCCCACGGCTTCCTGACGCTGTCCCTGCTGTCCGCCATGGCTTTCGACGCGGTTCCGACGATCAGCGGTGCGGTGATGGGCATCAACTATGGTTTCGATACGGTACGAATGCTCAGCCCGGTCCGAACCGGCAGCTCCATACGCGGTATCTTCACCCTTGCCAGTGCCGTCGAGCGTTCGCCGGGGCAGTGGCAATCCACCTTCGATGTTTCCGTGGAGATCGGCGGGCAGATCAGGCCCGCCCTAGCAGCGCGCTGGATCACCCTCACAACATTCTGACACAGATGGTTCCTGCTTTTTGCCAAGGGAGGAGGCCTCATAGAAGGTATCGAGGTCAGTCGGCTGGAGATATCGTGTCGCGGAACGTAAGCTGGTCGTGGTGACGCAAGAAGCAGAACGGGTCCGGCATATCTTCCGCTATCTGGCGTTGGGATCGGCTTATGCCCTGCAGGCGGAACTGGCTGAGCAGGGATCAAGACCAAGAAGCAGACGGGGCGGGACGGTCGCCCCATGGCGATGCGCACTTCAGCCGCAGTGCGCTCTACCAGATGCTGCGCAACCGCATCTGTCTCGGTGAAATTCGCCACAGGGGCACTGCTTATCCCGGCGATCACGATGCTATTGTGGATGCCGACTTCTTCATGAAGGTGGGGGCTCTCCTGGAAAACAACCGCAATGACCATACCGCTGGCATACAGGCAGAGCATCCCAGCCTTCTGTGTGGGCTGGTCTGGGATGGAGAAGGGCGGCGGCGGATGGTCCCAAGCTACAGCAACAAGAAGGGCGCGCGCTACCGCTATTATGTCAGCCAGCAGGATAAAGATCGTCTGAAATTCCAGGTCTCACGCGTTCCTGCCGGCGACTTGGAATCGGTCATCATAGCGCAACTGGGTGACCATCTGGGTATCGAGCCCAACTGTTCCGGTCCGCGCGACCAGCTTCGCACCTATGTCGAGAAGGTTGTGGTCGAGAAGGATCGCATCCTGCTCATCATCGCCGACCGCGGCGGGAGCAAGCAGGTGGAGGTTCCCGTCACCTGGATACGGCGCGGCAACCAGCGCAAGCTGCTGCCCTCCGCGGGGTAGGCCACAGCCGGTCATTGCGACCCGGCGCTGGTCAAGCTCATCGTCCGGGGGCATCAGGCGCGGAAGCATCTGGCCAGCGCCGCGCCCGTTGCCGCGGCCGCCGTGGCGATGGGACTTAACCAGCGCTACTTCTCCGTGCTGGTGAAGATCGGGTGCCTGTCGCCCGGCATTCAGGCAGCGATCCTCGGCGGGCGTTAGCCGCTGCAGCTTAATCGCCAGCGGCTGGCCTGGATCGGCAACATGCCGTCGTGCTGGCAGGCCCAGCGCCAGTTGCTCGGGTTCGCATAAAGCAGCCGATGCGCAGCGGCTGCACAGCTGTTGCGCATCGCAGCCTGTAACCTCAAAATCAGGGAGTAGAGAATGGACTACGTTTTGGCCGCAAAATCCTGGTGTCCACGAGTCTCCGGTTGCAAGGTCGGATGCATGCAATGCGCGCGAAACGGCGGATTACCGCCTTTTTTGAACTCCGCCATAAATCGTGACGCGCGCGGTGAGCAAAGTCAAAAAAGTGGCGGCAAATCGGATCTTCGAACTGGCGACATCCGATTCAAAATCATGCGACGCAGATGGTGATGCACATCTGATGGGCATCAGATGTGCAATGCATCCTGTAACCTCCAAATAGGCACTTAGAGATATCCCATGGGAATCGGCTTCATTTGCGGCAACCAAAGCCGTCTCCGGTTACCGCTGCTTATGCAAGGGGTGCCCGCAAGCGACGGATTAGTGGGGAGGAAATCCGACTCTTTGAAACATATTAAGCTATTGTTTTTGAATAATAAAAAATGGTGGTGGACGCAGCCGAAAGCCAGCCGGTCTGCCGTGTAAAATTCCCTGCCTACAGGGATTTTTCGCTCAATTATTATATTCCAAAGGTTTTCTCGCCGATTTAAAGGCCTATTTTCAATGGCATGTGCCAATATCCCTATGAATAAAAACAGGGAAATATCAGCGAATTTTCTCACCGTTAACAGGGACGCCTTATGGTTCAGATGGGGGCGAGGTGCCCTCCCCAAAAGATATGCCCACGGGCTGCTAATGTTGGTCGCTTCGGCGATCCCGGGCATGTTTATAACAGTTCCATTTAATGGAAGGAGAACGAGATACTGCAAGGCCCTTATTATCTCGACCCTGACAGCTCCGGATATATCGAACGCAAGTTGGACAAAGAAAAGGCGGTTTCAAGAGCCGAGCTTAGTTGCGTGTTTAAAGTCAACCCTGATTTCGTGTGGTCACCCCGAGTGCATTCGCTTTTGTCGCAGGCCATAGATAACATTTTTTGCGAGAAGCGCGGCCCGAAGTCGAAGCGGTCATTGGCCCATTGGACAATCATCAATGTCTGCGTGAATTTCGCGCTTGAGGATGTGTGCGCCGAGCGTGCTCTACCAGCTTACAGGCGATGTAAAACTGATCTGTCACCAATGGACGAAGCCTATGAAAGAGTAGCCCGCGTCTGGAAACTAACCTCGGGCCGAACGTTACAAAATGAGTTGAGTGCACGGAAATTACGCAGAAACTAAATGATCGTTTTGGTCGCCTTATGACGACATCTGACTGCCTCCTTTAACACGGAGGTTTAGATGGAAACACAGCGCGGTCCCCTCGACAGGGGGGATCTGGTGGAGCGCGAAATCGCTCTGCTTAAGCCGCATGCGCGCAACGCGCGTACCCATTCCAAAAAGCAGGTGCGCCAGATCGCCAATAGCATCGAGAAGTTCGGGTTCACCAATCCCGTCCTAATCGATGACAATGATCGGATCATCGCTGGCCATGGCCGTGTCGAGGCCGCAAAATTGCTCGGCCGCAGCCATGTTCCTGTGCTGCGCCTTGGCGGTATCAGCGAAGCTGACCGCCGGGCTTATGTGATGGCGGATAATCGCCTTGCCGAGTTGGCAGGCTGGGACACGGACATTTTGAGCCTGGAGCTTGGCGAGATTGCCGAGTTGGTACCCGATTTCGATCTCACGGTGATCGGCTTTGATATGCCCGAAATCGAGGCAATGCTCAACGGCACCGACCCGGCGGATATCGTTGAGGACGTGGTCGACAAACTGATACCGCAAAGCTGGTGGTTACACAGAAAGGGAATATCTGGCAGCTAAGCCGTCACCGGCTGATCTGCGGCGATTCGACGGATCCGGCGACGTTCGAGATGTTGCCTGCCTGACACCCGATATTGTTTATTGGCAGAACCGAGCTTCCAGACATCTTCGTTCCGCCCGACGCCTCTATCAGGCCCATCGCGATCGACGATACGCGTTCGCCGCGCTTCAAATTAGCGTTCTGACGGCGTAGCGGTGTTCAGGCCGCGATATTGGCAATATTTTTATAGGATTTTGCCTTAGGTTTGGTGACCACTTGGACTTTGAAGGACCCGTACCATTACTTGGAACCGTGATGATGTTGCTTCGGCCGCCCGCACCATCGAGGGAGCCATTTGGTGGGGCGTTGCGGCTGCTGTTGACGGGTGGTCCAATCCCATTTCGCGTGACAACCGTAGGCGTCTGCGCATCACCGATCGTGAACTCGTCGAGGCGCTGTGGCACGGAGCCTGGACAGCGGATCAAACATATGCGTTCGCGCGCGAATACAATGTGCATCAGAACTACCTGAACGATAATACTGAAGGGAGGCGATTGGCCCGGCTGGAGGATATGGCGAGTCTTCTATACATCAAACCTATGGGGGCGTATGGTTGACGACGCGGCGGACCTCGCAGCGCTTTGGACCGAAGCTGTCGAAGGCCTGCAGGACATCATTGAGCGGCACAATAAGGACGCCCGGCCCCGACTGACTTCTTTTGCGATGAAGTCCCTTTGGTATTACCAACCTGAACGGGCGACTATGTGGGACAGCTATGCAGTCGTCGCGCTCAATTACCAGAGTCGCACTCGCCATTTGAGCGATATCAGGACCGCGGACATAGCAGAAGCGTTCCTCGCCGATTTCGATACGCTGTTTACAGCCAACGCCGCCTTGATCGGGGCTGAGATTGCGGACGTGTGAAAGCATCTTGCGTTTGTCTATCCCTATCCTCGTCGCATGCTCGATAAGGCGCTATGGCTGATTGGCAAATCGCTCGATACATCGGTGAACAAGGCAGGGGTGCACAAGTGTGACACCGTCCCCGACGATTTTAATGCTCTGCTGTATGACTGGAATCCAGGCCTGCGTGAAGCTACCCAAATGCGCTTCGGATTGGACGGATTGTCGGGTAGCGCCTGACTGCCGACAGGTGCACTAGGCGTTGTGGACACTTATCTGAGCCGTAGGATGGTGTCGGCAAGCCAACGCTGACGGATCGGGGAATGCACTAAGACGAAAAATGAGTGCTTTCGTTATCATTGTTGTGACCACCAAGCTCCTGGAGGTCTTCCAAAACCTTATCGAGTGTGAGGGCCCTGGCATCATCACCCGCCTCAAGTGCCCGTTCGATTTCTTTCGTCAGTAGTTCCTCCAGCGCATCTCCATATGTGGTCAAATATGCCTTCGCTTCCACACCCATCGATCGCCCCCAACATCCCTGCCAAAACCCAGCAAAATCGGTACACAGCGATCAATACCTATGACAGGATTTTGCAGAGGAAGATGCGATCAATCGTATCACTGGCGCGTTGAATTCAAGCCAATGTGCTCTCAATCGCCTGAATGGTGAATGTACTAAGTTCGAGAAAAATTCGCCGGGCGTCCTTGGGGTCAGCGACCCGCAGGATCCATCCTTTGCTGACCATTGTTGAAATATGCCGCAAGGCGGTGGTTGGTGGCACGCCGCTGGCTATGCACAGGCTCGAAACGCTCGTTCTTTTCCCCGACATGGCAGAGACATAAAGGTCCAGCAGCATGCTCCAGGCAGGATCGCCAAAGGTCGCTTTCCCTGTCCCGACAGGCTCGCCGAAACGAGCGTTTCGCTTCTGTTGAACCTGGAGAATGTGTCTCGCCGAGCGAATGGCCGACGAAATGTCCCGCAATTTCTCTGGTCGCCCATTGGTGTTGGGGGTGCTACCGGGCAGATCGGCAGCAGCTTGGGCTACAGTGGAAATAAGACCGGCGGCAGTGTCCAGCATACGCGACATGTCCTGCAAAGATGGTGTCCCCGGCGTCGGCGTTATCCGGATTGGCTCGTTCTTCATATAATATTCCCGCCCCAGAAAATCATGCTGCGTCGGCCAGGCGTCCGGCGTAATAGTCATCGATGAGCTGTTCCTGATCGGGACGGAGTTCATCAATGGCGTGCAAATGGTCCGGTATATTGTCCTTCAACAGCACAGACGGGCATTGGCCGTCGAAGTTGCCCAGGTTGGGCCGGTGCTGCTGATAGCCCACGAGTGCGGCTAGTTCGGGACTGAAGTGGCGAGCGATTTCGGGGGGATAGGACAACCACTGGTTCTCGTAAGGCTTCAGCCATCCAAGGCAGTAACTTATGATCATCCCGCGGCGAACGTCGGCGCTGAAGTTGGCGCCAGCGCTATGGAGGGTCGATCCCAGGAACAGAAGAACGGAGCCTGGTTCCATCTCGGCATCGAAGCTCTTTTCACGAGGAAGGAGCATATCGCCCGGACAGGTGTGGCTGTTTGGCCAGACGATCGTTGCCCCATTCTGCTGGGTGTAATTGGTGAAGGGCCACATGACGTTCACAAGATATTCGATGGTGCCCTTGGCACCACCCCACATGTCCTGATCTCGGTGCGGAACCTGAACACGTTGGCCGGGATGCACTTCCAGTGCCTGGGTGAGGTTAAGCTGGATCGTGTCGCAGTAAGGTTTGAGAATGCGCTCAACGATGGCCATCACCAGTTCATGCTGAATGAATTGCGCAGCATGAGGCGACTGCGTGAGCAACCGGCCGAAGCGTTTGGTCCGGCCACCATAGAACACGCCTTCACAGAAGGGTGTCTGCACAAATTTTTGCATGAGGTCTGCTTGAAGCGTTTCGATGAGCGATGGGTCAACGATCCTGGGAATGATGACATAGCCGTTCTGGTTTAGCTCAGCGGCCCAATGATCTGCAGCGTCGTCTACAGGCGAACGCGTATCGGCAATCACGGCAAGAGGTGCCATGGCGAATTCCTTTCGAATTGATGGGATCAGGCTGCCTGGGCGAGATCAATCGGGCCGCTGTCATAGGTGCCGGCCGCACGGAGTAAGTTGATCGTGTCCACTTCGACATGCGCGAGGAGGGCAGCAAGCGTGTCCTGGCCAATTTTTTGAGGCAGGCCCAAAGGTGTACATCGCCAGCCAAGCGCGAGAAGCTGCTGATACCAGCCCATTTCAGCGACACCGGTATATCCGATGATACCGGTCATAAGGCCATATTCGACGAGGCTGGTGAAAAGGCGATTGCGGACCCGGAGGCGGTGCCTCGCCTTGAGGCGCGGCGAAAGGCACAGCCGCGTCAATTCGCGATACTGTGGCCCCCGTGGTGCCCCTTCCTCGCACAGCATCGGAAAAAGGTCGCCCAATATATGTGGTCGATCCGTGCGGAGAAGGCGCATCGACCCCTCATGCGCCCCTGTAATGGGATCACAAATGATCACATATTCGGCATATTCGTCGTCGAACTGATCGCGTTCATGATCGCCCACGACAGGAACATCCCATTTCAGAAGATCGACAAAGACCCGCTTCCTGTCGCGAAACATGCCGTCGAGGACCGCCTCATACTGTCGGATATTACTCGAATGAACGTGCGTCATCATGATCCACCTCCCTGTTCAGGTGAATCGAATTTGAGCCATTTCGGGTGTTCGTTTCTCCCCTGAGAAACGGGGGGATCAGCCTATGGCGTCACGCAATGTGAGATGTCCATCGTGCAATACCCTTACAATCAGTTGAACGCGCCGCCGAACCCCATAACGCTCACATGCCTCTTCGACATAGTCACGAACTGTGGCTTCCTTAATTCCCAATATCTGGGCGATTTCCCAGTCCGACTTGCCCCGGGACACAAATATGACGCAGTCCAGCTGTCGCTGGGTGAGTTTAGGCTTAACTTGATCGTCAGTGCTGCGGTCGCGCGCCAGTCGCCGCCCTGCTTCGAACGCAAATGTTCCTACAAGCTGTGCCATCATCAGATTATTGACTGGGAGTTCCTGCCCAACCCTTACACTGAAGCTGCAGGTTCCATTGGATTCGCCAGGGATATGTGCCGGGACAGTAAATCCTTCGCCCATCCCTTCAGCACGGGCATGAGCCAGGATCCGCTTGTGGTTGGCGGTGAGGCGCACAAGATCTCCGACATCTGACCAAACGAAACCTGCTGACGTCCGCTGGCTCGCGATATGGATGGGGTCGGTTGCGTAAAAGCCTTGGGCAACGAAAGATTCAGCCCAGCTTGCGGGATAATTTTCCAGCCACACCGTCTCGGAAGTTTGGCTTTTCCGAACGTCAACATGCTGAACGACAGCATAAAAGTCGAAGCCCATTTCGTGCCGTATCGCATCGACAAGGCCATCCAGATCCCGAAGTGATCTTGCCGCCCGGCTGAGGGTAACGAATGAGCTGACGTCGGAGAGTTGCGTCATGTCCCCGTTTCCCGAAGAGAGGAACAGCATTTCCCTTCTCATGGAGGACCATGATCCGTTCTCAACATGAAGTCCATATACGTGAGTAGCCTGGGACACCTCCTTGCCGTAACGATCCCTCAGCCCTTGAACTCGCTTGGCTTTTTTCAGTCCGAAATGGATATATTATGGGATCAATCCATAATGGAGGAAAAAAGGCTATCGATTGCGACATTGTCTCAGCCCGATGACAAGTCCCACTGGTAAGCCATGAAGCGTAAACGCTTTTCCCACGCGGAATGCCATGCATTCCATGTTGGCCTGCGCTCATTAACCAATTTCCGCGCTTGTCGCCGGTCATTGGCACCTATTCCTGCATTTTTGGTCGTCTCCCCCGGGTTGGTGATATCTCCGATCCGGATGAAGTTGTAGAGTTGGCAAGATCACATGGCGCTTTTGTGCAAGTACCTCGCCACAGCATCGGTTACATCCCCGCCGCGACCCGAAGGGCTCTTTCTCTATCCTAGATGGGTTCTTGACTGGCCCGCTCGGCTATCGCTGGGCGGGCCTTTTTGCTTTCTGGAATTTAGCTAACTGGCCTGCTGCCGGTTTGGTGGACACCGAGATAAGGTGTTTTCACCTATCGGAGAGCAGGAATGCAGAGAAGGAAGTTCAGCTGCGAGTTCAAGCTTGAGGCGGTAAGATTGGTCCGTGAGCGGGGTGTTGCTGTTGCGC
>DASVMZ010000120.1:0-11576 GCA_036384115.1 Sphingobium sp. | reverse complement strand
AAGGACGGCACGCTGCATGAACTGGATATATTGGTCTATGCGACCGGCTTCGACGCCCATGCCTATTTGCGACCGATGAAGCTGACGGGCGAGAACGGCATTTCGCTCGACACCGTGTGGCGCGATCTGCCGCTGACCTATCACAGCATGACTATCCCCCGCATGCCCAACTTCCTGCTCATCAACGGTCCCTATTCGCCAGGTGGCAGCGCGTCGGTAGTGGGCATCGTGGAGACGCAGGTCGATTATCTGCTAAAATTGATCGACCATATCGTGACGCACGACGTCGCCATGGCGCCCCGCACGGATGCTGCGTCCGCCTGGCTTGAGGATATCCGGGAGCAGGCCCGCAATTCCCTCTGGGGTACGGGCGGTTGCACAAGCTGGTATCTGGACGCCACCGGCACGCCGACACTCAATCCCACGACGCTGTCGGAGTTGCAGGAGACTCTCGCCGAGCCAATCTACACCGATTATGAAGTACATCCGCGCAAGCGCCGCGCCATCGGCAAGGCGGCGTGACCCGCATGGCGCAGGTACATAGTAACGGCATCGTCATCGAATATGAACGGTTCGGACCGGCCGACGGCGAACCGATCCTGCTCATCCATGGGGTCGGCGCCCAGTTGCTCCGCTGGCCACAGTCCTTTTGCAACGCGCTGGCAACGGCGGGCTTCCACGTCATCCGGTTTGACAATCGCGACATCGGCCTCTCAAGCCACATGGACGGCCTACCCGTCCCTGACCTGGCCGAGATCATCGCGGCAAAGCGCCGGGGAGAGACGCCCGCCCTGCCCTATACATTGTCCGACATGGCTGCCGATACGACCGGGCTGATGGACGCGCTGGGGATCGAGGCGGCGCATATCGTCGGTGTGTCGCTTGGCGGGATGATCGCGCAGACGCTGGCCATCGAGGCTCCGGCGAGGGTTCTGTCGCTCGCCATCCTGATGTCGGATTCGGGCAACGCCGACCTGCCACCCTCCAATCCGGCGGCGCTTTCGGCGCTCGGCACCTCCGCGCCCGACCCGCGACTGGACGAGGAAGGCTATGTGCGCCACTCCATTGCGCTCAACCGCGCCGTAGGCAGTCCTGCCTATCCCACCCCGGACGTGGAATTGCGCAGGCTCGCGCTGCTGGCGGCGCGGCGCTCCTATAATCCTTCAGGCCCGGCGCGGCAGTTTGCTGCGGCGCGCGGGGGACCGGACCGGCGTCAGGCGCTGGGCAGGCTGGCGATACCGACCCTCGTGATCCATGGCGCAGACGATCCGCTGCTGACGGTGGCGGGTGGAGAGGATGTGGCCCGCCATGTGCCGAATGCCTGGCTGCTGGTGCTGCGCGGCATGGGGCACGACATGCCCGACGCGCTCACCGACATTTTTGTCAGCGCGATCGGCGCCAACGCCCGCCGGTCAGGGGATGCCCAACTATAATGTCAGGCTGGCCGAGACCACACCATCAAAGAGAACAGGGGCCTCGGAAACTCAGTCCTCTGGCGCGATGGTGATGGTCAGGCCTTCCAGAGCCGCAGTGATGGCGATCTGGCAGGACAGGCGGCTGTTGGCCTGCCGATGGTCCGAGGTGTCCAGCAGATCGTTCTCGTCGTCCGAGATCGCGGACAGCTTGTCGGCAAAG
Organism: Sphingobium sp.; assembly: GCA_036384115.1. Lineage (GTDB taxonomy): Bacteria > Pseudomonadota > Alphaproteobacteria > Sphingomonadales > Sphingomonadaceae > Sphingobium. The sequence continues at coordinate 9,941 of DASVMZ010000120.1, read as the reverse complement.
GCCTCGTCAACATAGACATGGCAGGTCGCGCAGGAGCAGCAGCCCCCGCACAGCGCCAGCATCTCATCGAAGCCATTGTCGCGGATCACCTCCATAAGAGTCGCGCCCTCTTTGGCTTCGACGGTCCGCTGGTCGCCCGACTGGGACAAGATGTTCAGATTCGGCATCAAGATTCCTTGGTTTAGGGTGAAATGCTCAGGGTATCTGGTTGAAAGGCACGCCCTTGTCGGGGCGATGGTCCTGCGGCAAGCCCAACAGCCTTTCCGCAATAGTGTTGAGCAGCATTTCGTCCGCGCCGCCCGCTATGCGTCCCGTGGCGGAGGTTATCCAGCTATGCTGCCAGCTTTTCTTTCCCGGATCGCGCTCCACAATGGCATATCCGGTAGCGCCCTGCAGATCGACCGCCAATTCCGCCAGCCGCTGGCGCGAGCGCGCCGCCACCAGCTTGTTCAACGACCCTTCCGGTCCCGGCTCCATGCCCGCCTGCATCATTAGCATGGCGCGCGCCGTGATGGTGTCGAGCGCGCGGCGCATCGCATAATGCCGGGCGATGGCGGATCGGATGCGGCCATCCTCAATGGCGGGACGGCCATTGATCCGGGTGGCTCGCGCCAGATCGACAAAGCTGTCGAGGGACGGCCCCGCGCCCGCGCTGTCGCTTGCGACATAGCGTTCGATCATCAACGTTTCCATGGCGACCGCAAAGCCACCATTGACCGGCGACAGACGCTGATCGTCGCCGACCACCACATCGTCGAAAAACACCTCGTTCACATGGGAATCGCCGCCTGCCAGGCGAATGGGCCGCACGCTGATCCCCGGCGATTTCATGTCCACCCAATAATAGGTCAGGCCCCGATGCTTGGGCTGGGTCGGATCGGTGCGGGCGACAATCACGCCATAGTCGCAATGCTGCGCATGGCTGGTCCACATCTTCTGCCCGTTAAGCCGCCAGCCGCCATCGATCTGCTCCGCCTTAAGGCGAAGTCCGGCGAGGTCCGATCCTGCCTCCGGTTCGGAAAAGAGCTGGCACCACATCTCCTCGCCGCGCAATGCCCGGATCACCCGCTCACGCACCCAGTCGCGCGGTTTGCCATGACGGATAAGTATCGGCACCGGCATGCCGAGCGAGACGCCGAACCAACTGACGGGCATGCCGAAAGCCATCTCCTCCGTCTCGAAGATCACCTTCTCCACTGCGGACAATCCCTGACCGCCTATGTCGCGCGGCCAGTTAATTCCGCCATATCCCGCGTCGAACCGCGCCGCGAGATATCGGCGGGCCAGTGCAAGATCGGCCAGTTCGTTCAGGCCTTCACGCGCATCCTTGCCATAGAGGGGGGCGACGGAACCGAGCCATTCGCGCGCGCGCTGCCGATAGGCGTCGAAATCGCTCATGCGCCTTCTCCGACCCCCGTCAGCCTGTCGACCAGAAGATCCTCCCAGAACAGCAGGCTCCCCTGTTCCATCGCCAGCGTACGCGCGCGGCGGACATGCAGGTGCAGCCCGCCCTCCCAGGTCACGCCCATGCCGCCATGGATCTGCGTCGTGTCACGCGCGCTCGTCTCATAAGCTGTGGTAGCCGACAGCCTCGCCGCTGCCGCTGCTGTGAGGAAATCCGGCGTGCCATCGGCCACCGCAGCGGACAATGCGGCGGCGCGGGCCAGTTCGACGAGGACATAGAGTTCCGCGATGCGATGCTTGACCGACTGGAAAGCGCCGATCTGCTGGCCGAAGGCGCGGCGGGAAAGCGCATGATCGCGCGCCCGCTCCATCAGCGCCTGCGCGCCGCCGGCCTGCTCATGGGCAGTGACGACCGCCTGCGTCGCCAGCACATCCCGCGCCGCCTCCAGCGCCGCCACGCCGCGCACCAGCACGGTGGCGGATGCGCCATTGAAACTGAGGTTGGCCAGGCACCGGCTATTGTCGAAACCTGCGACATAGGTTCGCGACACGCCAGCTAGCGGCACGGCGGCCAGCACCGGCTCCCCTGCCTCTTGCGCCAGCACGACCGCGATGTCCGCATGGAGACCACCCGCCACGCCCTGCTTGTTGCCGGAGATTGTGCCGTCCGCCAGCGTGGTGGACAAGCCCAGTACATCCTGACCCTCGGCAAAGGCGACAGCGCCGATGGCATCTCCGCTCGCCAACCGGGGCAGCCAGTCGGCCTTTACTGCCGCCGGGCCATGACGCACGATCCCCCGCGCCGCGCCCAACGACGTAGTGAGGAATGGAGCGCCTGCCATCACTCGCCCGATCTCGAACGCGATGAGGCCCAGATCGACCAGCGAAAGGCCAAGCCCGCCATGTTCCGTCGGCAGGACGGCGGCTGTCCATCCCTGGTCGCGCATCAGCGTCCAGCAAGATGCATCATACTGCCCCTGCTGCTCCAACAAGGCCAGCAATGCATCGGGACGCGTGTGCGCCGCCAGCGCACGCCGGGCCTCACCCGCTATCGCGGCCTGTTCATCGCTATAGATCAGCATCATTGCGTTCCGGGTAGCGCCGATTTCAACTGGCGGCCCTTCCCGTTGCATGTGCCCCCTCCACTGCCAAGTCGCGCAACGGAGGAAATCGCCCCCACGATTACACATGTTACAAGGTAATAGGACTTATTGGATCCGTGAACATCCGGATGCCCCCTGCGCTCCTGGGGCGGATATGCACCGACCGTGCATCTTGGATAATGTATAAGGGCTATTGCATTAATGGCCGGTGGACCGGTAAGGAATAGGCAACAGAACAAATCCATAAATGAGTCACAGATGGCGCATTCAGCTATAGAACAGCAGGGGAGAGGTGATGTTCCTAGCACCTGACGGCGGCGAAATCGAAATCACCAACGCCGCCGCCGACTTCCTCGGCGACACGATACCGTTAGAGCGCCTGCATGTTGCGGGGTCTGCGAACATGAGCGCGGACGTTCGCCAGCAACTGGGCCAGATGGGCTGGTTCGCCCTGGCACTGCCAGAGGCTCAGGGCGGCAGCGGTCTGTCGGCGGTTGAGCATGCGCTGTTCTTTCGCGAAGTAGGGCGCCTGTGCGGTCCCGTCGACCTCCTCGCCCAGACGCTTGCAACTTTCGTGGCACAGGATGGGGTGCTGCGCGCCGCACTGATTTCCGGGGACGAGGGCGTAGTATTGGCGGCACGGGACGGCAACGGCCTGCGGCTGCTGGGCGATGCCAATGCATCCTATGCGCTGGAGGTGTCGATGGACGGCGCGCGCCTCTATCGTTTGTCAGGCACCCATGCCGAGGCACGACCATCGCTTGACCCGGCCAACAGTATGCGCCTCCTCGCGACCGTGCCCGCAGAGCCCCATGCCGAACTGACGGGCGGCCTAGTCTGGCAACTGGGTCAGCTCGCGACCGCCGCGATGCTCATCGGCCTTGCCGAGACCGCCCTCGACCTGATCGTAGACTATGCCAAGGTGCGCGAGACCTTTGGCAGGCCGATCGGCGCCTATCAGGCAGTACGCCATCCGTGCGCCGACATGGCCCTGCGCGCGGAAGCAGCCCGTTGTCAGCTCTGGTTCGCGGCCACTGCGGTCAAGGAGGGGCGCTCAGACGCCGCCATCCATCTCGACGCGGCAAAACATCTTGCCAATCAGGCGGCCATCGCCAACGCCGATACCAATATACAGCTTCATGGAGGGATTGGCGTGACGGAAGAACATCATGCCCATCTGCTGCTCAAGCACAGTCTGCTGCTGGGTAAGCTGTTCGGCTCCAAGCGCGCGCTATTGGCGCAGTTGCTCAATGCGCGGGTGGACGACTGATATGGACCTGCAATATACCGACGAAGATCGCGATTTCCGTCAGCGCGCGCGGAACTGGCTGTTGACCAATGTGCCGACGGAGGTTCGTCCGTCGCACGGCCGGGAATCCGCCCGCTTCGACCGTGAATGGCAGCGCAAGCTCTACGAGCACGGCTGGGCAGGCGTCGCATGGCCCAAGGACTATGGCGGCCTCGGCCTGTCAGGGCTCCAGCAGGTTATCTGGTATGAGGAACTGGCCCGCGCGCGGGCGCCCCATTATATCAACACGACGTATATCGCCCTGATGCATGCGGGACCGACATTGATCGCGCGCGGGACAGAAGAGCAGAAGGCGTTCCACCTTCCCAAAATCCTGTCGGGCGAAGCACTCTGGTGTCAGGGTTTTTCGGAACCGAATGCCGGATCGGACCTCGCCAGCCTCAAGACGCGCGGCGTGGTCGAGGGGGAAGAGATCACCGTCACTGGCGCCAAGATGTGGACGACCGACGCCCAATATGCCGACTATCAGGAACTGTTGATCCGCACCGACCCGGCTTCGGAACGGCACCGGGGCCTGACCTGGGTGATCGCCGACATGCGCACGCCGGGCATCGACATCAAGCCCATCCGCACCATGTTGATGGACGAACATGTCAACACGGTCTTCTATGACGAGGTTCGCATCCCGCTTGCCAATGTGGTGGGGGAAGTCAACAAGGGATGGTCCACTGCGCTGTCCACCCTGTCGTTCGAACGTGGTCTGGGCTTCATTGGCGATCAGCTCGAACTCTATGAACGCGTATGCCGCGCCATCGACCTGGCGGGCAAGACCCGTCTGGAGAACGGCAAGCTGGCCATAGAGGATGACGGCATCGCGCAGAAGCTGGCTGGTTTGAAAGCGGACGCGCTGGCCATCCGCGCGATGACGCTGGCCCATATCACCGAAAGCGACCGGACCGGCGAACCGGGACCGAAAGGCTCGTTGATGAAGCTGATCGTCACCGCCACGCACAAGGCGCTGTCGGAAACGGTTGGCGAGATGCTCGGCTGGGACTTTCTGGAATTCGACGGCGATCGCACCGCCAATCCGTGGACATATGATTATCTGTGGAGCTGGGTGTTCACCATTTCCGGCGGCACCAGCGAAATCCAGCGCGAGATCACAGCAGACCGCCTGCTCGAATTGCCGAGGGCGCGATAATGCAGAAACGCCTGAAAATAGCGTTCGCAGGGGCTAATGCAACGCGCGGCTGGGCGGGTGATGCGCATCTGCCTGCCATTCGCGCGCTCTCCGACCTAGTCGAACTGCATGCGGTTTCCGCCCGTGACCAGCAACTGGCCGATGACGCCGCCAATGCCTTTGGCGCGACCAAAGCCTATGCGGATTTGCTCGCCATGGTGCGCGACCCGGAGGTCGATATCGTCGCCGTGACGGTGAAGGTGCCGGAACACCGCGCCATCGTTCTTGCCGCTCTGGACGCGGGAAAGCATCTCTATTGCGAATGGCCCCTAGGCCGCGACATTGCCGAGGCGAATGAAATGGCCGCCGCCGCACGCGCAGCCGTCGAACGCGGCGTGCATGTCACTATCGGTCTTCAGGGCGCGCATAGCCACGCCGTACGCCATGCAGCGAAACTGGTGCGCGAAGGCGCGATTGGGCGCCCACTCGCCATGCGCGTCGTCTCTCCCACAGCGGGATGGGGCAGGGAATCGCCACCCTTCTACGCCTATTTGCAGGACAAGCGGAACGGAGCAACCCTCTCCACGATCGCGGGTGGCCATACGTTGGCGGCAATGGAAGAAGTCGTCGGCGCCTTTACCGAAGTGAACGCCATTAACTCCATCCTTCTGCCCAAGATGATCGTCAGCGGCACTGACGAGATGGTGGATCGTACCTGTCCAGACCATGTCTTCGTCCTCGGCCAGCATGAGGGAGGCTGCGTCTCCTCGCTGGAAGTGATCGGCGGAGAGGCGCGTCCGGTGTTTCAGTTTGAGTTGCTCGGCGAAAAGGGCACGCTGTCCATTACCGGCGGCCATGTAGGCGGATATCAGGCCGGCCGGCTGCATGTCACCACCTCGACGGGCGGTGCGCCGCAACCTGCCCCCGTTGCACCCGCGCTCGACGGCCCTGCCGCCAATGTGAGCGAACTCTATGCCGCGCTGATCGCCGACATCCATCGCGGCACCTACAGCGTGCCCGATTTCGACCGCGCTGTACGCCTGACGCGGCTGCTCGACGCGATCGACGACGCTTCCGACACCGGGCAACGCAAAAGCTTAAGGAGCTGACATGTCCACATCGCTGCAGCTGGTTCTGTCCAACCCGACCGAGGGCATGGATGCGGAATTCAACGAATGGTATGCGGGCCCGCACCTCCTCCACGGCATAGAAACACCGGGAGTGCTGTCCGGCCAGCGATTCAGGCGGGCAGAAGGGCCGTGGCCATCGGGTAAGCATGACTATCTGATGATCTGGGAACTGGACGATCCGGCCTTCACCCTTGCCGAACTGGCTAAGGTCAAAGGCACGGACACGATGCCGATCAGCCCGGCGATTAACATGGATACGGTGCAGCCGCCGACGATGTGGCGCCGTGCCCAAGTACGGTCCGCCGCGCGCCTGCCAGTGGACAGCACGTCGCGTCACACCATCGTCTTTGGCCTCTACACGGCGGTCGAGGGACAGGATGAGGCGTTCGCCACGGCGCTTCTCTCCGGCGGCCTCGTCACGCTGGCCGACCTGCCGGGCGTCATCTCGGCGGAATATCTGACGCTTGCAGACGAACAGATACGCGGCAATTGCCGCAAATATCCCCATGGCCTGGTGCTCGAACTGGCCGATGAGGCTGTGGCCATCCCGGCGCTCAGAGATCGTCTCGCTGCCCTGCCCCATGCCGATACGGAAAAGTGGATGGCGATCCTGTTTCAACCTATGGGTGGAAAAGTCACCAAGAAGGACGCCGAACGGCTGGCCCACGCATGATTTGGACAATGAAGACGGATCCCAGCGGCCTCGCCGTCCGCTGGTCTGATGAACTGGCCCAGCGATATCTTGACGAAGGTCACTGGACGCGCTCGACCCTGGTCGATGATGCACGTCGTGCCATGGGCGCCGATCCACAGGCAATTTTCCAGATCGAGGGCGACCGCAGGATCAGCCGGGCCGAAGTCTGGGACCAGTCCCTGCGCCTTGCCGGATTTTTCCTGTCGCGAGGCCTGGTGCCAGGTGATGTCGTCTCCTTTCAATTGCCCAACTGGTCCGAAACGCCCGTGATCGCGCTGGCCGCGCGGATGTGCGGCCTCATCATCAACCCGATCCCGCCCATATATCGCGGCGCGGAACTGGCCTATATCCTCGCCGATTGCGGCGCGAAGATGATCTTCATCCCAGGCGTGTTTCGCAAGCATGACCATGCCGCCACCGTTGCCGAACTGCGCTGCCAGCTTCCCGCGTTGCGCGATGTGGTGATCGTGCGAGACGAGGGTGAGTTGAACTTTGCGCAGACGGTGGCGGGCGACCCTGTCGCGCCGGACGCGCTTCCCGCGGTCGATCCCTCCGCGATTACCATCGCCATGTATACGTCGGGCACCACCGGCAAGCCCAAGGGCGTGCTGCACACACACCAGACCTATGGCCACCGTGTCCGCGCCATGGCCGAAGCGTGGGCGATCGTGGCGGATGATGTCGTGTTCATGCCTTCCCCCGTCACCCACATCACCGGCGCCATCTGGGCATTCGACATGCCGTGGATCGCTGGCAATGTGAGCGTCCTGATGGACGTCTGGTCGCCCGACGACGGCATTGCCTGCATCGAGCGTAACCGCTGCACCGTAACCGGCGGAGCGACCCCCTTTCTTCAGCAAATGCTGGACATTTCGGAAAAGGCGCCGGGTCGGCTTGCATCGCTGCGCCTCTTCTTTTGCGGCGGCACCACCGTTTCGCCCGACCTCATCAAACGCGCCAGCGCCACCTTCCCCGGCGCGCTGTTCTTCCGCGCCTATGGCTCGACCGAAATGCTGACCGCCTCACTCGGCATTCGTTCACCGGAAAAGGCCGAAATGGGCGCAGAGACGGATGGCGAGATCGTCTATCCCGTCGAGATGCGCATCGTCGATGCCGTGACTGACGCACCGCTGCCCGACGGCGTGGAGGGTGAAATCCTTCTGCGCGGACCGGGGCTGTTCGCGGGCTATCTGCATACCGCCGACAATGAGGGCAATTTCTGTCCCGACGGCTTCTTCCGCATGGGCGACCTCGGCCAGCGCGTGCATGAAAGCGATGGCGAAGGCGACTATATCGTCATCACGGGGCGAAAGAAGGACATCATCATCCGTTCCGGCGAGAACATCAGCCCCAAGGAGGTGGAGGACGTACTCTCCACCCATCCGGCAGTGGCGGAGGTGGCGATCGTCGCCATGCCGTCGGCAGTGACAGGCGAAAAGGGCTGCGCCTTTATTATCCCGCGCGGCGAGGCGACCATCGACCTGCGGGAGATCGGCCGCTTTCTCGACCAGGCGGGCTTGGCGCGTCAGAAATTCCCGGAACATGTCGTACTGGTCGATGACCTGCCGCGCGTTCCGTCTGGCAAGGTAAAGAAGGACGTGCTGCGCATACGCGCGCGGGAGATCGCTGAAGCAGAAGGTACACCGGCATGACGACACGCCCCGCCCCCCAATTGATCCGGTACGAAATCGCCGCTCCGGGTGTAGCCCGCATCGTTCTGGCGCGTACGGAGAAGCATAACAGCATCAACCCGCAAATGCTGTTCGAGGTGGACGACGCCTTCAACAAGGCGCTGGCCGACAATGAGGTTAAGGTCATCATCCTCGCCGCCGACGGCAAGAATTTCTCTGCCGGTCACGACATTGCCGACACGGTCGAGCAATATCAGGCGGCCGTCGCAGCCTCCGTTGCATCAGGCAAACAGGTCGGCCACTGGAGCGATTTCCAGGCGGCAGGTACTGCCGGCTGGTACGGCGCCGAGAAGGAAGCGTATTTCGAAACGGCCAAGCGTTGGCGCAACATCTCCAAGCCCACGATTTGTGCCGTGCAGGGCAAATGCATCGCGGGCGCGCTGATCTTTGCCTGGGTTTGCGACCTTATCATCGCCTCAGAGGATGCGGTGTTCTCCGATCCGGTCGCGACGTTCGGTATGCCCGCTGTCGAATGGCTCGCCCACCCTTGGGAACTGGGCGTACGCAAGGCGAAGGAATTTCTCTTCACCGCCGAAAGCTGGAACGCGCAGGAGGCGCATCGACTGGGGATGGTCAACCATGTCGTGCCGCGCGACAATCTCGCCGACTTTACCCTTGCCATGGCGCAAAAGATCGCGACCAAACCGACCTTCGCCATCAAGCTCGCCAAGGAAGCGATCAACAAAACGGTCGATCTTCAGGGGCAGGCCAACGCGCTGGACGCGGCCTTCTACCTCCACCATCTTGGCCACAGCCAAAATTTCCGCGTGTATGGCTGGGGAATGGATCCGACCAACGTGCCGAGTCTCGCCACCGTGCCCAAGCAGTCGGACAAATAAGAGCCATTCCTTTCGACCCGAAAGAACCGGGCGGGTTGAATGAGAGAATGAAAAATGGTGGCAGAGGTGGATAGTCTGGCGAATGGCGCGGCGGGGAACGGTGCGGACGCTGGCGCTCACCATCCTTACTACCGGCCCGCCGCCGTCCTATTGCTATGGCGCGCCTGCAGTCCCTATCGGGCCTCCTTCTCCCGCAACGAGTTCTGACCGCACATGGAAACGATGATACAGAGCGAACGGGAAGGCGCAGCGCGGGAATGGGGGGCGCATTGGCCGACCGTGCTGGTGAGCGCGATCGGCATGTCCTACACCGCCATTTACGTCTATGCGTCCGGCCCGCTGATCCAACCGCTGGAGCAGGAATATGGCTGGTCGCGGACCATGATCAGTTCCGGCATACCGGTCGCCACCACCATCGCCGCGCTGCTTGGCCCTATTATGGGCTGGGTCATCGACCGGTTCGGGTCGCGGCGCATCGCCATCCCCGGCATCATCCTCTATTGGACAGGATTCGCGACGCTCTCGCTGACCTCGCCGTCGATCTGGAGCTGGTGGCTACTTTGGGGACTAGTCGGCTTTTGCGGGCTGGGCATCAAACCCGCGCTGTGGACCACCGCCGTCGCCAGCCTCTTCTCCCGCAGCCGCGGCCTC
>DASVMZ010000119.1:0-18655 GCA_036384115.1 Sphingobium sp. | reverse complement strand
TACCAAACACTAGAGGCGGACAACCAGCCCTCCCGCTATCGCTACCGGGGAGACCTTAGTCCGTCTATGTTGGCGACCACTGCAACACCGCGACCCGAAGGCCGCCGCACCGCTGCGGTGACACCCCTCTAGGCAGGGTGTGTGATTCGGTCAACAGCTTTTTCGCACAAAAATGCGCCGCCCCGAATTTTGGGCGTTTCAGGCAACCTCGACCCGAATACGGCGGATATGGGTCGTTTTGATGACCCAGTGGCCACCGACCTTCTCATAGGTTTCGTTATAATGGCCATATCCGGTCAACTGCGAGAACGCCCCGTCCGGCGGGAAGTACAAGCGGTCGGTCATCGACCATATGCCGCTGGCGCTTGTGGCGCTGTGAACTCGACCTCGAAATCCCTGGTGAACGCTCACGATGCCGAACCTGGTCATCCCAGCCGACGACCAGAATCCCGGCCGCGCGGGACCACATTCATGACAGGGAAGAAGCCCCGCCCCGTGGCCGGATCCGTACAACACCCCCGATAGTCCAGCACACAATCCTCCGCGAGGATCGCTTTCACCAACTCGCTATCGCACGTGTCCACGCCACGGAAATAGCGCGCCTTCACCTGCTTGATGGCGTGGGGCACCGCCAATTGGCCGGTCTCGCTCACCCTGTTGAGCGATAAGGTCATGCTGGAGGACAGCCGCATGCCGATGACGAAGCGCCCTATAAAGGAAGCAGGGCACCAGACCATTCGGCCCGGCAGGTCGCTGGAACAGCCACGCTACCCTCAGTCTGCCGAACTACTTAAAAGCAGCTTCTCCGCGCTGCGCCGAATGACCGCTTCAATTGGCCCCGCCATCAGTGCGAGCAGGCCGGGCAGCATCACCGTCGCCCGCACCACCTGATCCTCGACGTCCAGTGTCGTGGGAATTTCCTGCCCCATGGCGATGACGTCCACCTGCATCCGGTCTTGATCGAGCCAATGCGAATGCACCTGCGCAAGCCTGCCCGGGATATGCGCCGGAAGCTTGGCCACTCCTGCCTCCATCCGGCGACGCACTTCAGCGCGATCGAGCGTATGGCGAATTTCGATGACAAGTGGCTTCATGATACCCCGGCAAATTATGGAAAGCGACTGCTGGAGGTTCAAAACTCCGGCACGGCCGCCATGTACGGGCCATCATCCCGATACTGGAAACCGGCAGCATAGCCCAGCGGCATAGCCATGGACAATCGGTCGGCTACGTATACAGGCTAGCGATACAGAAGACGACGGCCGGAGAGACTTGTGAGCGATATGGCATCATCTTCTGCTGCCGAATAGAAAAGCGGGTGGACGCTTGTCCTGGCCGCTTCGATGGGTTTCTCCTTCTTCTCCATCATGCTGGCGGCGATGGACCTCCTCATGGAACCGCTGACGAAGGATTTTGGCTGGACCCGCACACTCTTGTCGTCCGGCCCGTCCATTGCAGTGACGATCACCGCCATCCTCTCTCCGTTCTTCGGCGTATTGATCGACCGTTTCGGATCGCGCCGGGTGGTGTTGCCCGGCCTGCTCATCACCATGGTCGCCACCTGCGCGTTCAACCTCATCAACGGATCGCAAGTGCAGTGGTATATATTGTGGGCGGTCTTCGGCATCGTTGCCGTCACAATCAAGTCGACCGCATGGACCGCGGGCGTACTGGGCTGCTTCAGCCATTCGCGGTCTTGCCCTCGGTCTCACCCTGTCTGGTACGGCAGTGGCGCAGATGGTGGTGCCGCCGCTCACCAACTGGCTAATTGACGCTTTCGGCTGGCGCGGTGCCTTCATCGGTCTTGGCCTTGGCTGGGGGGTATCACTTTCATATTGTGCCTTCTCTTTTTTCTTCGACGCGCATGATCGCGCCAAAAGGGTCAGGAAGGACGCCGCCGCCAATAATGAGGCCGTCCCTGTCGCTACGGCACTGGCCGGCCTCACGCCCATGGAGGCGCTGAGCGATTCTGCTCTCTGGCGGGTCGGCATTTCCAATTTCATGGTGATGGTGCTGACCATTGGCCTGATGATCCATCTCTTCCGATCCTGACCGAAGCGGGCGTATCGCGCACCCATGCCGCATGGCTCACCATGCCTGTCGGGGCTCGCCGGTATATTGGCCAAGCTGGTTACGGGCTTACTCCTCGACCGCTACCGCCCCAACTGGATCGGCGGCATCACGCTGGCGGTCATGGCCTTCGCCTTCTTCCTTCTGATGGACGGCATCCGCTCTCCTGCGCTCATCATCTTCGCAATGCTGGTCAACGGCTATGCGTTCGGCACGAAGACGGAGATCACCGGTTTCCTGACCGCAGGCTATGGCGGCATGAAGCATTTCGAAGTGATCTACGGCGTGATGGCCGCGCTGATGGCGCTGGCGTCCGGCCTGGGTCCGATGACGGCGGGTATCATCTATGACCAGGCAGGCGGCTATGGTCCGTTCCTGCTGGCAGGTGCGATCGGCTGTGCGCTGGGTGGCGTACTGATGATGACATTGCCCGCCTATCCGATATGGACGAAGAATGAGGGCGAGGTTTTCGTCTGATCCCTTCGACCGCGATGACGTTCAGGCCGATCATGCCCGTCTTCGACACGCCATAGTTCACGACATTGTTCGTGCCATAGATGCCACCGATCGAGCCGGTCAGCACAATGCGGCCATAGCCTGCCGTACCTGTCGTCGGGAATGCCGGACGCACGACGTTGAACGCACCCATCAGGTGAACGTCCACGACTGCCTTGAAATCCTCATAGCTGATTTCATCCAGCGATCCGTAGCGGACATGGCCCGCATTGTGGATCAACACATCGATCCGGCCATAGGTGTCGAGCGCGCAGTCGATTCACCTTGCCGCCTTTCAGCGTCGATACGCTGTGGGCACCTTCGGTGCACGCCCTCACATCGACACCTTCCGCCAGCGCCGCGATCACCCCGCCGGGACACTCCGGCCAGCTACCCGCCGTGCTGTTAAGCTGTACCGCGATGCCCGGTGCGGTACGGTGAGGTGAGGTGCGGTGAGGTGAGGTGCGGTGCGGTGCGGTGCGGTGCGGTGCGGTGCGGTGCGGTGCGGTGCGGTGCGGTGCGGTGCGGTGCGGAGATTTTCCTGCGCCCGCTCCGTATAGGTAAAGCCCTGACGCCGCGCCGGTCCACTTCTGCAACTGTCTCGCTGATGGTGCCGGGCAAGGGCGCCGCGCCACTTTCCACGGTGCGGCCCGTCACATGGATGGTGGCCCCCTCTTCCCCAAGCACTGACGCAATGCCCTTGCCGATACCCGGTTCGCGCCGGTCACGACCGTAACCCTACCCGTCAGTGCTCCCATTCATTCCTCTTGCTAATTATGTCGGCTTGGCCTCGACCGGCCTCTTGAGCGTCAGCCCTTCGAGATCGCCCTTGTCGCGCCAGTCACCGACCATCTGCTGGAAATTATCCCAACCATAGCCCCAGCTATGGAACAGTGCCCATTTGGCGTTCTTGTCGCCTTCATTGTTGAAATAGCTCGGCGTGCATTCGCTCTGGAAAGCGGACAGGTCGACCGCGATTTCCTCGAACGTCTTCACATAGGCATCCTGCGCTTCCTGCGTCGGCTCGACCGAGGTCAGGCCACGCTTCAGCGCCTCGGCAATGATATAAGCCGAGTGATAGCCCTGCTGGCCGAACTGCTCCGTGACGGAGGCATTCGACGCGCCCTGGATGTAACCGATGAAGAACTGGTTGGGGAAACCATGGGTCATGGTGCCGTGCAGGGTCTTGGGGCCTTCGCGCCAGTGATCGTAGATGGACTCGCCCGTGCGGCCGACCACCGTATCGATGCCCCAGCGACGCTCCAGATCCGATGTCACCTCAAACCCCGAGGCGAAGATCATGCAGTCGACTTCATATTCCTCGCCATTGGCGATGAAGCCCTTCTCGGTCATCAGTTCGAGACCCTTGGTCAGGGATACGTCGACCAGCTTGACGTTAGGACGGTTGAAGGTCGGGTAATAATCGTCGTTCGACAACGGCCGCTTGCACAGGAAGCGATAGTAGGGCTTGAGCGATTCCGCCGTAGCCGGATCGTTGACGATGGCTTCCACGCGCAGGCGCATGCGTTCCATTACCTGATAATCAACCATCTCGCGGCGCGACATGAACTCTTCCATCGACAGTTCCGGCCAGCCTTCGGCCTCCAGTTCAGCAGACAGGTTGCGGGCAACCTCGGTCCAGATGTCGCAGATCAGATCCGCTTCGCCGGGCTTGAAAAACTCCATCGCCGCGCGGTGAAAATTTGCCTGACGCTCCTTCTGCCAGCCCTTGGGCAGGGATGCGATCCACTCCGGCACCGTCTTGGGGTTCGGCCGTTCGTCCACGCTGGAGGGCGTGCGCTGGATCACATAGAGCTGCTTGGCATATTTCCCGAGAAAGGGAACCGCCTGGATAGACGTGGCACCCGTGCCCAGGATCGCGACGGTCTTGTCCACCAGCTTGTCCAGCACCAGATTGCCGTAGCTGCCGCCGGTATAGTCATATTCCCACCGTGCCGTGTGGAACATCTTGCCCTTGAACGAGCCGATGCCCGGGATCGCGGGCAGCTTGGGCATGTTCATCACGCCGCACGCCATGATGACGAACTTGGCGCGGATGTCGTCCCCCCGATTGGTGGTGATCTGCCAGCGCTGCGATGTATCGTCCCACTTCATGTCGGTGATCTGGGTGTGGAACAACGCGCGGTCCGCAAACCCCGTCTGGTCTGCAATCTGGCGGCAATAGCCCTGGATTTCCTTGCCGTCGGAGAATTTCCGACTGGGCATGAAGCCCGTCTCCTCAAGGAGGGGCAGATAGCAATAGGCATCATTGTCGCACTGCACGCCGGGATAGCGATTCCAGTACCACACGCCGCCGAAATCGCCCGCCGTGTCCACATTGCGGAAATTCGTCACGCCTGCGTTGGTCAGATGATAGGCCGCGATCGTACCGCCCCAGCCTGCACCCAGCACGATGACGTCAATCTCTTCGGAGATGGGGTCGCGCTCGATCAGCGGCGTATGCGGATCGGCGGTATAGTCCTTGACCGGCGTCTCTTCCGTCGGCCGGACATATTGGGCCTGACCCTTGCTGTTCACACGCTTGTCACGCTCGTACAGATATTTCTCGCGCAGGGCGGGAATATCGACGGCATCCTTCAGCGGGGTGTTCGTGGTCTGACAGGTCATTCAGCTGCTCTTTCCGTCTCGATTCGCTAAGGCCTCTTATCAACAGACCTGTTGGATAGCGACAAGTCTAGAGGCCGGAGAAGCGCTTGCTGTAATCGTATACGGATCTGTCGGAAAAATATTCGGCCGAAAATGGCATCCCCATCACGCCCTTAGACCAGTCGATGGCATCGCCCCAGTTCTGGAGCCAGTCATAGAGCATGGTACGGCTGGCGATGGCCCATTTGCCATCGCGCCTCACCCAGTTCGGTGCCCAGCGCGATGCACAGGTCCGATTCCACCACCGCGTCGACCGACACTTTGGAGAAGCCATAGGGGAAGGTCCGGTCCTCCAGCCCCTCGATGAAGCTGGTGCCGCCGGACGTCTGGATGACGGGGCATTTGATGAGGTCGGCCTGTTCCTTGACGACCTTGCCCGTCTGCGTCGTGTGGACGGCATGGCCGACCAGCAGGATAGGGTTCCTGACAGACTGGATCAGCTTGATGGCCTCGGCCACCATGTCCGCGTCGGCACCCTGATTGGTCAGGCGATACTGCGACGGGGCCAGAACCGGCGTATCGTCGATTTCCTCCAGCGTGACATTGTGCGGAAACTCGACATAGCTGGGACCGGGTGTACCGCTCATCGACTTGCGGATCGCCTCGCGGATCACTTCGTCGGTCTGGTCGGGATATGCGATCACTCCGGCATATTTCATGGAATCCTCGATTAATGCCTGCTGGCGCACGAACTGGATGCTGCCACGGCGGATGCGCTGCTCGATGATACGGGCGCGCTGGCCACCCAGGAATATGACCGGCGAATTCTCGACCGGGCAGCACTGGATCGCAGGCATGAGGTGGCAAGGCCCGGCCCCAGCGTGCCGATCGCCACAGCAGGCTTGCCGGTGATGCGCGATGCCGCCTCGGCCATGAAACCGCCGGCCGCTTCATGATGCGGGGCCACGACCGTCCAGCCGCGGACTTCGGCCTCAAGGAAGAAATGCACGAAATTCGGATCGGGGATGCCGAACAGCACCTTGATACCCTCGACCTCAAAAAGCTGAAGGATACGCTCATAAACTGGTACTGCCATGGGTGGTTTCTCCCACTTCCACCTCGCTCGCGGGCGCAACTTTCTGATCGACTGCATGCTGCGGCCGACAGGATTAAAGATCGTCACCATCGCTAGACTCTCCCCATACCCGGCGGAAAGGTCACAATGCTCAATCCCGTTTAGCCATCGAACCAAATCGCCCGGGCGTTGCCAACCCCGACAGCCTGACAAGGCCAGTGGCCTTAGCCGGAAATGGCTCCCACAGTCATCATTTTCGACGCATATCAGTTCAATGAACTGATTTCAGCACATGCATAACTTTGCCTCGCTTGTAATCAACGCTGTTGGCAATTGCGTTTGACCTGTGACTGTTCCCATGCTGAGAGCCTGCCAATAGGACTATAATGACGAGAGAAATGCCTACCATGACGAACCAGCCGATGCATGAACGCCTTCTCGACCTCATTCAGGCGGAAGGGATCAACACCCTGTTCGGTATCCCCGATCCCAGCTTCTTCGCGCTGTTCATCGAGGCTGAGCGCCGGGGCATGGAGATTGTCTCGCCCCATCATGAGGAAGCCATGGCACTGATCGCCGACGGCTATTTCCGCATGACCGGCAAGCCGGTGGTGATGTGCGTCAACAAGGGACCGGGCGTCGGCAACATCGCGGCGGGCGCCAATTTCCTGATGAAGGAAAATGTGCCTGCGATCTTCCTGATGGCGCAGCGCCAGCGTTTCTACGAACAGCGCGTTCGCCGCGGCAAGATGCAGTATATGAGCCAGCCACCGCTGTTCGAGAATGCGGTGAAATATGTCGGCGTCATCGAATATCCCCAGCAGACCGAGGAAATCTTTCACGAGGCCTTTCGTCAGGCACTGACCGGCGTGCCCGGCCCGACCTATATCGAGCTGCCGCTGGGCGTGATGCAGGCCAAGTTCGACGGATCGCCTGTCCCTGCCCCCGCCCGCTATCGCCTGGTCCGCCAGCGCGCCGACGACCTGTCCGTCTCCGAAGCGGTCGAACTGCTGAAGAACGCCAGGAACCCGGCGCTGCTGCTGGGTCAGGGCGTGTTCGTAACCCGCCAGCATGTGGCGGCGACGGAACTGGCGGCAAGGCTGAACTGCCCCATCCTGCAAACCAACGCGGTCGAGGCCGTGCTGCCCGGCATGGAGGATCGCACTTTCGCCTATAGCTCGGAAGCGGGCGGACAGGTCGCCTCCACCTCCGACGTGGTGCTGGCCATCGGTACGGAACTGGGCGAGGCGCTCAACTATGGTCGCGGCCATAGCTGGAAAGACGGCGATGCCGACCGCAAGTGGATCTATGTCGAGCGCGACGGCACCGCCATCGGCGTGAACCGCCCCATCGACGTGCCACTGGTCGGCGATCTGGTCGATATCATTCCGCAGTTGAACAAGGCGCTGGAAGGTGTGAAGCGCGAACTGCCAGCCCAGTTGCCCGCATGGACCAGGATCCGCGACGATGCCAAGCAGGCGCTGATCGACACGGTCCCCACCGCATCGCAGCCCATCCACACGGGCCGTCTGGCCATAGAGGCGACCAAGTTCCTGCCCGAGGACACCATATTGGTGCGGGACGGCGGCGCGGCCAGCATGTGGTTCTCCGCCCTGCTAAGCTGGACCCCGCGCGATTCGATGTGGAGCAGCAACTGGGGCGCGATTGGCAATGGCCTGCCCATGGCGCTGGGCGCGCAGCTGGCGGTCGGCGACAAGCGCCGCGTCGCGCTGCTGACCGGCGATTCGGCCTTCCTGTTCCATATTTCCGAACTGGAAACCGCCGCGCGCAAGAACCTGCCGCTGCTCTGCATCGTCGCGGTCGACCATGCCTGGGGCATCGAGGCGGCGTCCTACAAGGCGAACTTCGGCGAGGACACCGCCACGCCGGAAGCGCTCTGGGGCAATGAGGTGCGCCTCGACAAGACGGCCCAGAGCTTTGGCGCGCATGGCGAATATGTCGACCGGGTCGAGGATATCGGCCCGGCCGTCGAGCGGGCACTGGCATCCGGCAAGCCCGCAGTCATCCATGTCGAGGTCGACAAGGCCGCCAACAGCACGTTCAAGGGCATCCCCGGATTCCTGGAATTCCGCAACTGGTTCGGCGAGGAGGGCGACTTCCTGGGCGTGCCCGGCGTGGCAGCTCCTGCGGCCACCAGCGGCGGCGGCGGATCGACCGAGAATAGCAGCGGATACTGATCCCCCTGCATGAAGGGTGAAACAGGCAAGGCCCCGGCTTCCCATCGCGGATGCCGGGGCCTTTTCATAGCGGCAATGCAACCGCACCCCATCGACGATGGTCGCAAGGTCGACATTCGCCGCGCATGCCCTTGCCCCCCCGCCCAGCATGGCTATGACGGGCGCGTGACTGCCTCGATCGTTATCGGAACGGACGCCAATGGCGGGCCGGTGTCCATGGACATGGAAGAATTGCTGGCCACCCGCTTGCTTGTCCAGGGCAATAGCGGGTCCGGCAAGTCGCACCTGTTGCGCCGCATGCTGGAGGAATCCGCCCGCATGGTGCAGCAGATCATCATCGACCCGGAGGGCGATTTCGTCACGCTGGCCGATCCGTTCGGCCATGTCGTCATCGACGGCGCGGCGCATGACGGACGCGGCATAGAGCGGCTCGCCACCAAGGTGCGACAGCGCCGTGCCTCCGTGGTGCTGGCGCTCGACGGGCTGGACCTGGAGGCGCAGATGCGCTGCGCCGCGCAATTTCTCTCGACCCTGTTCGATGCGCCGCGCGAACATTGGTATCCCGCGCTGGTGGTGGTGGACGAGGCGCAGATGTTCGCCCCGGCCGCCGCCGGCGACGTGTCGGACGAGATCCGCCGCCTGTCGCTGGCCGCCATGACCAACCTGATGTGCCGGGGCCGAAAGCGCGGGCTGGCGGGCGTCATCGCCACCCAGCGCCTTGCCAAGCTGGCCAAGAATGTGGCGGCAGAAGCGAGCAACTTCCTGATGGGCCGCACCTTCCTCGACATCGACATGCAGCGCGCGGCCGACCTGCTGGGCATGGAGCGGCGGCAGGCGGAGCAAATCCGCGACCTGGAGCGCGGCCGCTTCCTCGCGCTCGGCCCGGCGGTCAGCCGCCGCCCGGTATCGGTCAAGATCGGCGCGGTAAAGACCAGCGCGCGCACCTCCAGCCACAGCCTGCTGCCCCTGCCCGATGCGCCGGGTGCGGACTTTCAGGACTTTCTCACCGAGGTGGAGGAGGTGGAAGCACAGCCGATGTTCCAGCTCCCGCAGGGCACGCCGCCGTCGATGGACAGCACCATGCTGCTCGACCGGCAAGAGGATTTCAGCCCCAGCCTCGAACAGCCCGCCTTCGAGGATCGACCCATCGTGGCCGAACCGGAACCGGATGTGGAGGAAGCCATCGCCGCCGTGCTGGCGGACATGACGGCGGAACCGGACTGCACCTACCAGCCCATCGCCGTGCTGTTCCAGGACTTCTCCGTCCGCTGCCGCATGCACCGCATCGCGCGGCCGGGCGTCGACCTGCCCGCCTTTCGCCGCCGCTTCGCCGTCGCGGTGGCCGGGCCGATGGACGAGGCCGACCCGCAATGGCGCGAGGCGCTGCGCCTCTCCACCCGCGTGCCGGACGATCTGATCTCCTGCTTCCTGCTGCTGTGCCGCGCCGCCATCGCCGGGGAGGTCTGCCCGGACGACGCCCAGCTTGCCCGCGCCTATGGCACCCGATCGGTGGGCCGCATCCGCCGCCTGCTCGACTATCTGGAGAAGACGGGGCTGATCGTGGTGCGGACCGATTTCGGCGGGCGCCGGTCGGTGGGGATACCGGAGCTTGGAGTCTCGACGGCGCCTGCGGAAGTTTAGGCGAGGCCTGCGCGGATGATGCGTCGGCCGGTTAGCGGGCTTGGGTTCGCGATATGGAGGGCTTGTCGCCAACCCGTTTCGTCACTCCGACATAGGCTGGGGTCTCCCGCGACAGACCGGAACCTAGAGCATGCTCCGATCTCACTGGATCGGTCCATGCTCTGTTTCTCTTTTTTTTTCCGCATTTTTCCGAGACAGCTCCTGATGCCATCGGCTTTGAAAATGCTCTAGCCTCACCAGATTCCAGCCTTCGCTGGGATGACGATGCTATTATTTTCCTCCTGGCCTCAATGGCCCTTCACAACGCCCACGCCCGATCACCGAAGCGCCGGGACGGATCATCCGCCCGGCGCTCCCGTCGTCAGAAAGGCGAGACTTCATAGGTCGCGGTGTAGCTCAGGCGACGCGGCACGGACGGGCCACGGCCACCGCCCCCGGGGCCACCTGCACCGGGTCCACCTGCTCCGGGTCCACCTGCTCCGGGTCCACCTGCTCCGCCGGGACCACCCACGCCCGGACCACCCGGACCACTAGCGGGACGCGGCGGCCAGCTTGCGCCGAGCCACAGGATTCCGGCCTGCGTCCAGTTGACGGTGACTTCGCCTTTGGCGTCGGTCTTGACTGACGTATCCCCCAGATTGCCACGGAAGCGGCCGCCACCCGGCACGATGGTGACGTCGATGTCCGGCGCAGGCTTGCCGTCGATCAGCGCGCGAAAGCGGGCGGGCGTGCCGACCACATTCTCCGACGGGCTGGTGAGGGGCACGATCTCCAGCCCCTTGCCGACCGGCGTCACGGCGACGGATTCGCCCACGGTGACGAAGCTCTCGACCCGGCCTTCGCTGCGGCTGACGACGACGTCGGTCGCGTCGGCGGGAATGGCGGTCTTGAACTCCGCCTCCGTGCCGCGGAACCGCTTTGTCTCGCCCGCCTGCGTGTAACTGGCGTTGACCGAGGTGGAGAGGATCGCCGCCCGGTACAGGCCCGGTCTGGTCAGTTTCACGTCGAAGGTGCCGCGCAGCTTGCCGTTGGAGACATTCTCCGGCTGGACCGGCTGGCCGTCCGGCCCGGTGACGACCAGAGCATCCAGCTTGATGGGAAAGCTGTCGAAGTCGAACAATGTCTCGGACACGGCAGCGTCGAAGGTGACATATTTACCCTTCTGGCCATCCACGTCGTCGACCACCGACTGCGAGGGGACGATCCACTGGCGATGGGCCGATGCGGATGCCAGCGGCAGCGCACCCATCACCAGAGCCATCAGGGGCAGGTGCAATCTGGAAGCCTTCATAGTCATTCTCCCTTTCAATGCGGCCAGCGGGCGCAAGGCCCCCCTTCGCGGCCGGTCTTTCAATATAAATCCGTATGATAGCGACCCGCCGCGCGGGCAGCCCCGACCCATGCTGCGCCCAGCGCCTGCTCCAGCGCCGCCTCGACCGCTTTGCCCATGGCAAGCCCGCCGCACAGCATCACCGCGCCGCCCTCCCCCAGCCAGTCGGCCAGCGCCGTGCCCTCTGCCGCGACGACATGCTGGACATAGCGGCCGCGCCCCTCACCCAGTCGGGAATAGGCAAGGTCGAGCCGGGCGATCCGCCCTGCATCGGCCCACTCCTGCGCCTCCGCCATAGTCGCGGCGTCCATGTCCGGGCGGCGTTCGCCCAGGATCAGCCATACTGGACGGCCCGCCCGCATCGCCTGGATGGCATGCGGCCGGACGCCCGCGAAACCGGACCCCGCCGCGATCAGCAGCAAGGGACCATCGCCCGAGGGCGCATGGAAAGGCGCATGATCGCGCAGCCGGGCGGACACCATGCCATCCACCGGCACCGCCTTGATCAGCAGGCCGGAGCCTTCGCCGCGCTGCCCGGCCTCGTCGCGCACCTCGCGCACCAGCAGGGTCACACCGCCCTCGTCCGGCAGGCTGGCCACGGAATAGTCGCGGCGATGGCCGGTCGGCGTGCTGATCTCGAACAGGTCGCCCGCCTGCCACTGCGGCAATATGCCGTCCTGCGGCTGCAAGGCGATGCGATACAGGCCCGGCACTGCGCCCTCGGTCAAACTGGCACCCAGCGGGTTGAGATGCTCGCGCGCCACGATCCGCCATGGGTGGTAGCGGGTCGCAGGCGGCTCGGCAGCCTCCACCGCGCCCAGCGCGTCGAGCAGCCGTGCCCAGAGCGCAAGGCTCTCCGGCGCCAGATCATCGACCTCGATCCGGTCGTGCAGCGGTCTGGCCCCCACCCCGCTGAGCCAGTCATCGAGCGCCCTGCCGAACGCGCAAAATTCCGCATATTTCCGGTCGCCCAGCGCGAGCACCGCATAGCGGGTGGCGGACAGGTCCACCGCCTCCCCCATCCGGGCGACAAAGGCCCGCGCCTCGTCCGGCGCCTCGCCCACGCCGGTGGTGGAGGCAATCAGCAGCAGTTGCTCGCAGCCCTTGAGATGCTCCGGCCCGGCATGGCCCAGCGGCATCATCACCGCATGTTGCCCGCCCTCCGTCAGGCGCCGCAGCGTCATCTGCGCCAGTTCGAGCGCCTGCCCGGTCTGCGAGGCATGGAGGATCAGTGTCGCGTCGCCCGCGACCGCTCGCCCGCGCCGGGGTCGCAGCCACCATGCGCTGAGCACCAGCCACAGCAGCAGGATCGCGCCCGCCCATGCCCAGTGGAGGGGATCAGCCGTCATCGTCGAGCCAGTCCCGCATCGCCGCGCTCATAGATCCGGCGATCCCACCATCCCCGCCGCGCACGGCCAGCAGGCAGGGGATGGCATGGGCGTCGGCAAAGGCCAGCGCCTCGTCATGCCCCATCACCATCAGCGCGGTGGCCAGCGCGTCGGCGCGCCAGCAATCGGGGTCGAACACCGTAGCGCTGGCAACACCGTTTCGTACCGGCGCGAGGGTTCGCGGGTCGAGGGTGTGGCAATAATCCGCGCCCGCATGATGGAATGTCCGCAGATAATCGCCCGAAGTCGCCACTGCCCAATCGCACAATGCCGCGACGACCGGCGCGTCGGCCGTTCCGTCGGGCTGCTCGATCCCGACCCACCAGGGCATGCCGTCGGGCCGAAGTCCCCAGCCCTTCAACTCCCCGCCAATCTCGACCAGCGCGGACAATGCCTCGACATCGGCGCGGATCACCGCCATCACGGCGTCCACCGCAAAGCCCTTGGCAATCGCGCACAGGTCCAGCGTCAGGCCATCGCGGGCGGTGATGGTCGCACCGTCAAAACCCAGATCACGCCAGTCCCGCCGCCCGGCAGCGAGCACCGCCAGCCGGTCCGCATCGGGCAGCCCCTGTGCCACCGCCATCGCGCTGAATCCCCACAAGGACACCGCATCATGCAAGGTCGGATCGAACGCCCCGCCGGTCAGGTCCGCAACCGCAACCGCCTGCGCCACCACGGTCAGCATCGGTTCGGGCAGCGCGAACCGGCTGCCGTCCTCGGCGCGGTTGAAGCGCATCAGGTCGGACGCCGCGCGCCACGGACTCATCTGTGCGTCGATGGTCTCCAGACGATCGGCAATCCGTATCCGCAGCCGCTCCAGCCAGAGGGCATCGCCCTCCCGCCGCGCGGTCGCAGACTGAGAGGGATCGCCTGCTCGCACGACATCCACCTGCCATCCCGTGCCGAAAATATTGCCGGACAGGCGGAGCAAGGCGCCTTCCGGGATTTCCAGATCCTCCGGCATGACCGGCGGCAGGAAAACCCGGCGCTCCTGTTCCTCGAAAGATTGTAGGGGCGCCATGGGTCAGCCGATCAGATCAGGCTCAGCGTGATGCCAGCTTGATCTCGCCCAGTTCGCCCGTGCCCTTGGCAATGGCCGTGACCGTGCCGCCCGGCTTCCATGCGAACGGCGCCTTCACGACCTCCCGGCCGCCATTCTCGCGCGATGCCTCGACGACGAAACTATACTGACCTGCGGGCAGCTTCGCCAGCGGAGAGGATGCCGCCGGGGTGGCGATGGTCGCACGGCCCGGCGCGCGGGTCGCACCGCTCACGCCATCGGCGGGCAGCGCGAGGCTGCGGCCACCCTTGCGCCACCAGGTCTTCATGTCGGGCAGCCACTTCTTGCCGCCATCCTCGCGCTTCTTCTGGTCGTACCAGACCAGCAAATGGCTCACCGCCTTGCCGTTCGCATCCTCGATCCAGCCAGCGATATAGGGCCGATGATATTCGGCGACCGAAATCTTGGGCACTTCGATCTCGACGACATATTCCTTGGGCGCGGCCAGAGCGGGGGCCGATGCGCCGACCAGCAGGGCAGCGATGACGAGCTTGAGGCGCGAGAATTTGGGGCGGAACATCGGGGAGCTACTCCTAGCTGTGAACGAAGATGAGGAAGAGGGTGATCGGGATGACGAAGCCGATGCTGGTCAGCGGCCATGTCCAGGCGCGGCCGCGCGCATGGATCCACAGCAGGCCAAGGCCCGTCAGCGAGAAGAGGATGCAGCCGATGGCGATGATGTCGATGAACCACCCCCAAATCGGGCCTGCGTCCCGTCCCTTGTGCAGGTCGTTCAGCACCGCGATGGCACCACGGGAAATCCGCTCGTAATTGGCATCGCCGCTGGCAAGGTCGATGGTGAGATAGCTGTCCACGCCCGGCCCGGCCAGATCGACGGTCAGTTCGCCGTCGGCGACCTCCACGTCGCGGCCCGCCACGCTGACCTGCGTTTCCTTCTCCAGCCCGGCGGCCATCTCGCGGCTGAGCGGTTCGCCATTCCTGGCCTTGGCGAGGGTGGCAAGCAAGCCCGGCGACAGGCTCGCCGCGCGCGTGATCGTCTGCGGCTTCGCCTTGATAGAGGCGGCATGGTTGAGGGTGAAGCCGGTGACGGCAAACAGGGAAAGTCCGGCCATGCAGATAGCTGAACTGATCCAGTGCCATGTCCTCAGCTGCCCCTTCCAGAAGGCGGCGCGGGACAATCTGATGCCCGGCGGAGAAGCGTTGGAAGGAGCGTTGGCAGGAGTCCGGATGGCGTCGCTCATCCTTCAGTCCCGTTTTTGAACGGCGGCGGCGTGCATGGGATCATCGGCAGCATGCAGGCCGACCCCACGCGCATCCCCGGCCCCGGCATGGAGCAGCCGCGCTTCGAGAGCGCCCAATATGTCCGAATCCCCAGTTGTCCGCCCTCTTGATGCGTCGAGTCAGCTATTGCGAATAACTGTCATTTTCAACGCGAAAATTGTATCAAAGTTGGATGTCGCGGCAGGCCATCCACGGCTGGAACGCCATCACGCCCTATCGACCCATCGGGCGACAAGGCAATTGCTGCTATTCTTCCTCGTACCACGTCCGCTTCGCCCCTCCCCCAATACCTTTAAAAGGCCCGGGGCCACAGCTTCTGGTCTGTGACCCCGGCAGGAGAGGAGAGACCTTGGAAAGGTCAGCGGAACCGGGTTGACGACTCGGCAACCCGGTGCAAGAACTTAGTTATTGAGAATCACTCTCAATCGCAAGAAGGAAATGCACATGGGAGAGATAGTGGAGTTTCCCCGCGCCCGGCAAAGCGACCGGGAAGGGTGTGCCAGTTGGCGACGCGGGCAGGAGACCAGCGCACTCATCGCCCGGCCCGCATGCGCCGCGCTGGCCATGGCGCTCGCCGCCGCAGCAGCTTCAGCTTCGCCCCGGATCGGTACGGAGAGCGTGGCGCGGCAGGACAGCCGGACCTCCGCTACCATCCACACCATGGCCACCCTACGCGCCGCGCGCTGAGTCGCGGATAGCCGGTAGGGCGGTGAGCCTTCGCGTTTCCGCAAGAACGCCGCCGCCGCCGCAGCCCCGCCGGACCGCCCTGCTTTCCGATCTTTCCCTCGCTATCCTTATAGGAGCCAGACCTATGTATGCATTTATCGACCGCCCCGTCGTTGCCCTCGACCATGGCGGGCGTTTCCTCGTGTGGACCGTGCGTAATTGGGTCGCGGCGCTGGCGGAGGGGCGCTGCCCGGCAGCGGCAATCGGTCCCGCTTTCGCCAAATGGGACATGATGGCCGCCTTCCCGCCTTTTCACCGCATGCTGTCCTTGCTGAACGCCCATGGCCTCCAAACGCTGGCGGTCGCGCCGGTCGAATGTTGCCGGGTCGCCGAACATGAGGCGATCTTCCTGAGCCTGATCGCCAATCTGGAACAGCGCCGCCCGGAAGTGGTCCGCGACACCGTCGCCCTGTTGGTCGAGGAAGAGCATGTCGGTACGGTAATCGCCGCCATATCCACGGTGGGCGGCGCGATGATGGAGGTGGGGATCTTCCCACGCCATCCCATACCGACTACTGATGAACGGCGGCGCAATGCCGGGTGAGATGGGGAGCGGACATTGGCGTATCCTGCGGAAGCGGGCATTCAGGGTAGCGGGAATGCGACGACATCAATCTGATCCCCCCTATCATTGCGAGCGACATTTCCATCCTTAACTCCTGTTTTCGCGGGAGAAAGGAAAGGCGCACGCCAAGGCTCTAACTGACGAAACGAGACGCCACCGGCAAAACGAAAAAGGCGGAGCCTGTGCCCCGCCTCCCTACGCCCTGCTCCAACATACCCCTTGGGCGATACTGACCGACCGGCCAAAGGACAGTGACCGTGCCCCCTTTATGAGGATCGGCGCCGGGGCCTCAGCCCTCGACAGGCTCCGACTGGAGCTGGACGTAATTTTGCAGCCCCATACGTTCGATCATGTCGAACTGGCGCTCGATCGTATCGACATGCTCTTCCTCGCTGGCGAGAATATCCTTGAACAGGTCGCGCGTCACGAAATCCTGCACGGACTCGCAATAGACGATGGCTTCCTTGAGCTGGGGAAGGGCATCCATTTCCAGCGCCAGATCGGCCCTGAGGATTTCCTCCACCGTCTCGCCGATACGCAAGCGCCCGAGATCCTGAAAATTGGGAAGGCCGTCCAGAAAGAAGATGCGGTCAGCCAGCTTGTCGGCATGCTTCATCTCGTCGATAGATTCGGCATATTCATATTTCGCCAGCTTCTCGACACCCCAGTGCTTCAGCATTCGATAATGCAGAAAATACTGGTTGATCGCGGTCAGCTCATTCTTGAGCACCTCGTTGAGATACTGAACAACACGAGCGTCGCCCTTCATACCAAACCTCCAAACAGAACAGAGCGTCCGTTTAGCTGCTGGCAGTCCTTTCGCCAATGCACAAACTGTAAAAAGCCCGGAGAATCAGGCGGCGACGCGGCATTCCTCGTCGATTATTTGCTCTGCAAATGATAAACATTGGCAGCAATTTGGCTCACAGCCGAGAGCGGCATAGACATCACAGACATCGGATATGCCTTTTCGCGCCGTTTCGCGAATGTCTTTTTCCCGGATAACATTGCAAATGCAAACGACCATATGAGTCTCTCCCAGAGACTCGGAATTTACGCTATTGCGACTTGATTGCAAGAGAAGTTTTTTGGGTAGCCGCGAAATCCTGCGTGCTCGCCATGGTCACGAGTCGTTCGGGTAGCTTGGCCAGAACTCCTCTGCGCCGGTCATCGCTGGCTCCACCCCATTCGGCGATCTCCGCCAGAGTGCGCGCACAACCGATAAACCAGCCCGTGGCAGAATCGATCCGGCACGCCCCGATGCACGGTGAACGGAGGGTCACGTCAAAATGCCGGGCGAGCGGAATATCTCGCGCCCAGCCGGACAGCCTGCCGCCATCAGCGCCGCTCCGGCTCGGCCGCGCCCTCCCAGCCGCCGCCCAGTGCCTTGAACAGGGCCACCTGCGCTTCGGCCAGTTGGGCGTTGGATTGCGCCAATGCCCCGCGCGCCGTCGCCCGGTCCCGTTCGGCATCCAGCCGCTGGAGGAAACTGTCCCGCCCTTCGTTGAAGCGCAGTTCCGCGATACCCGCCGCGCTGTTCGCGGCCGTCTCCGCCCGGCGCAGGCCTGCATTGGCCTCGATGGCAGCGGAATAGCGGGCCAGCGCCTGCTCCACTTCCTTGAGCGCGGTCAGCACCGTGCCGTCGAACGCCGCCAGCGAGACATCGGCGCTCGCCCGTGCCTGTTTGATACGCGCGCGCGCCACGCCGATGTTGGGAAAGCTCCAACTGATCAGCGGTCCCACCGAAAAATTAAAGGATGACGCCTTGCCCAGATTGTCGATGTCCTGCGCGCCCAGCGATACCGACCCCAGCAGCCGGACCGAGGGGAACAGCGCCGCCGTCTCCACCCCGATGCGCGCCGTCTCTGCCGCCAGCTTCCGTTCGGCCTGCCGCACGTCGGGGCGGCGGGCGAGCAGCGCGGCGCCATCGCCGACCGGGATCAGGGTGGTGACGCCGGGGGGCGTCTTGCACTGGCTGGCGTCTGCGTCGATCTGTGCCGGGGGGCGGCCGGTCAAGGTGGCAAGCGCATAGAGGGATGCGCGCCGCTCAGCCTCGAACGTCGGCACCCTGGCCCGCGCGCTTTCGGCGAGCACGATCGCCTGATCGACCTCCCGCCGCGTCCCGCGCCCGGCATCGGTCAGCCGCCGCGTGAGATCGAGCGTGCGGTCCTGCAACCGTGCCGTCTCCCGCGCCACATCCGCCTGCGCCGCAAAGCCGCATGCCTGCGCATAGGTCCGTGCCGTCTCCGCCGCCA
>DASVMZ010000118.1:0-55460 GCA_036384115.1 Sphingobium sp. | reverse complement strand
CAGCGTATAGGCGTCGGTATGGCAGATGCCCGTCGCCATGATCTCGACCAGAACCTCGCCAGCCTTCGGTCCCTCCAGGTCGATCTCGACAATCTCCAGCGGCTGCTGGGCGGCAAAGGCTACGGCGGCGCGGGTCTTCATCCATAATTCCATTCATTCGGAAAAGCGTCTGGCGGCAGCGGCCTAGCGATAACTTTCCGCTAGCCAAGGCCCGTAGGCATTAAGCAAATGCCATTGTCATCATTCTGATATGAATGCCCGCCAACCGCCGTGGGAGGTGATGTCTTCGGCGCCCAAGATTGCTCTTGGTTCGGCGACGAAACCTTTCACGTCGCTGCCATCCTCCAGAACGAGGGTTCCGATCGCAAGGGGAGCTGGGACTTCAGCAACGAAGCTTCCGAACGATGCCATGTCCAGCTCATAAATCTCGACGTCGATAGCGGCACCGTTCCCGACATGTACCAGTGCCGGTTTGGGAGGCGTCGAATCCGCTATGGCATAGAGCCGATAGTTAGAGGCTGTTTTGGCTGCCCGCATAAATCGTGCATCACGAGAGGTGAGTTGCCAGTGCAGCGGCATACCCCGCAGATGAGCGCCGACTACGGCGAGTTGAACGGTTTCCATGATCGTCTCCTGATCCAAGGGGTATTTTATAGTCGGGCATGATCGCACGAAGCCGATCCACAGCGCCGAGCAAGGCGCGA
The DNA here is from genome assembly GCA_036384115.1 of Sphingobium sp. GTDB lineage: Bacteria > Pseudomonadota > Alphaproteobacteria > Sphingomonadales > Sphingomonadaceae > Sphingobium. The sequence continues at coordinate 54,756 of DASVMZ010000118.1, read as the reverse complement.
TAGCTCTCCGCAGGCCCGATCACCATCACGCTAAAGCCCGTGCGATTGGCGCGGAAACCTGCCGGACCGCTACAGCCATAATATTGAAGAAGTTTAGGAAGTTAGTAGAAGCGCCAAGATGAGAATCGAGCGAACGACAAGCCGACACGAGACCGCTCATACTCCAGCGGCCTTTGGCAGGCTCGAAATCCATGAGATTATTAAAGGCCGCAGACACACGACCAAAGCGCCCCCTGTCGGTTCCGAGCGCAATCGGGGCCAATCCTGCGGCGACGGCCCCAGCCGATCCCGGGTTCGATCCGCCGCTGACATAGGCATGATTGCAAACACAGGCAGACACACCATGGGAGTTGCGCCTTCCATCAGGGCCAGTCGCAAATTGATCAAGATTTGACTTGCCTATTGGCACCGCTCCGGCCGCCATCAACGGAGCCACAACATAGGCAGACTCGTCAGGAATATAAGCAAATTGCGCGCAGTCGACCGTCGCCGGAATCCCGGCCAAGGCGATATTATCCTTGATAGCAAAAGGTACGCCGGCAAGGGGCAGTTGCTCTCCATAAGCTACCCGTTGATCAACTGCGGCAGCATGGTCGAATATTGTGCTTTCAGCCCGACGATTGATCCTGATCTCCGGCTGCAGCGCGGCATAGCGATCAATGCGGGCCGAAGTTTCGCGCGCGAGCGCGACTTCGCCCATCAGTATATTGCTCCAACTGCCGTCAATCGGTCGTGGATATCTGTCGCGAAGCGCTCGGACGCGCTCGCCCCATTCATTGCGTGACGATCATGCGGACGGGCGTGGGATTGAAGCCATTGCACGGATTGTTGATCTGCGGGCAGTTCGACACGACCACAATGACATCCATGTCCGCGCGCAGGTCGACCGTCAGGCCTGCGGCTGATATCCCATCGACGATACCCAGCGTCCCGTCACTCTCTACGGGAACGTACATGAAAAAATTGATGTTCGACACCATGTCGCGCTTGGTACGGCCGGCCCGGCTATTGGCGTCGAGAAAGTTGTCGACGCAGGAATGCTGGGCTTTGGTGTGATGACCATAACGCAATGTGTTGGACTCACAGGAGCACGCCCCGCCAATCGTGTCATGGTAAAGCACGGAGGTCGATGTCAGCGTCATCATCGCTCGCCCTTCGTTCGACAGTAACACTGCCCCTTCGCGAAGGAAGATATTGGCCTGCGCCGCTATAGTGTCCTGCGCGCTATAGCGTTCCGCGTCATCGCTGGCCGCATACATCAGAAAGTCGACGGCCTGATTGCCTTCGAGATCGATGATCCGCAGTGTCTGTCCCGCGCGCACCATGTGCAGCCAGGGAGCACGGGAAGGAATGACTGCGTCAAACAGGACAGCGCCTGGAAGTTGAGGAGACATGATCACGTCCGGAGATAATCCTCGGTATTGAGGAAGGCACGGCGCCCTTCCGGAGTTGCAAGGCGAATGGGATCGTCCTGCGCGGCAATCGGCCCACGCCAAGCGGTCGCACGCAGCGGCGTGACAATGTAATCAGGCCTTGTATCAAGGACATGAGGGCAGTTCGCGATAGCGACGATTACATCCATTTCAGCGCGCAATAACAATGTCCGCATGGGCGTGAACGGGCCGGCCTGCAGGGTCGTCGTGCCATCACCTTCGACCCGGACGCCTTTGAACCAATTGATGCAAGGGTGGACATCCTTGGGGCCAAGTCCCACTTTTGCGACTGCGAGCATAAATCTATCACGGGCGTTGGGATGGGAGCCGTAATTCTTCCCCTCACCGTAACGCCGCATGTTCGATCGCTCGTTTGACGCGCCACAAAGAGCGTCATGGGTGTTGGCATCGTCGCTAACGATGCTCATCAGAACACGTCCCATGTCGGATAGCAGGAGTTTACCGGTCCCCAGATAGGCGTTCCACTGAACTTTGATGGTATCTGCGACATTGAGGCGCTCAAGCCGATTGCGCTCGTTGAAGATCAGCATGGATGCACAAGCGTCCCCGTATAGGTCGATCAGCCGCAGGCGGCTGCCGCGCGCGAGTTGACGCGTCGCATAACCTCCCGAGGCAATGGTCTCTTCCCACGTAAGATCCTGGGGTTTAACCTCGACGGGCAGATCGGCTGCCTGCGGGGGTACGGTCGGCATCGCCTCGGCATGCGCCCCTTCCATTGCCCGGGCATGCGCCTGCGCGCCGCGTGGATTACCTGTTACCATCATCCCGCCATACGCCCCTGCGCTCTCGACGTCCGACACGGATGCACACAATCCGCGCGCGACACACCAGCACATGCCGGACATGTCATTTCACTCGTCCGCTCAGGTTCATATATCCAGTTCATGCCACCGGCCTTATCACCACCACGGCGCAAAATAGTTGACGCGGTGAACAACCTAAATTGCGCAACCGGTCAATAGTGGGGTGGCGTTACCTGTGGAATGATAGGGTGAGAATATTTGGCGCCGCCGCCCATGAGCAGATTGCCGCGCGGTCCAGGAGAAATTTAGTGAGCAATGAAGGCGCACGCACGAACCTCATCACTGGCAAACCGGTTCTTCTGGTGATCGATGTCCAGGAAGGGAGCTTCGTGCCGCCGCCGCCCTCCTGGGCCTTTCTTGTCATGCCGGGCTCGGAAGAACGGATGCGACGCATCCGCCAGGTGATCGATGCGGCACGGCAAGCTGATGTGCCGGTCATCTTCATACAGGAGGTCCATCGCCCCAATTTGGTCGACTTTGGCCGTGAACTGGATGGCGCCGAGCCGGTTCATTGCGTCGAGGGCAATCCCATGACTCCGGTTGCGGCAGAGGTTCTCGGGCTCCTGCCGACAGATCATGTTGTAAGAAAGCGCCGCTATTCGGCCTTTTTTGGAACCGAGCTCAGTCTCCTGCTACGCGAAGTTCGGGCAGACACCCTTCTCCTGACCGGCGCCTTCACAGATGTCTGCGTGCACTACACGTTCGTCGATGGCATTGCGGAGTATATTTGCCGCGTTGTCGAGGACTGCGTGACAGGGTCAAGCACCCCGGCCCATCAGGGTGCGCTTGCCGCCATGGAGCATCTCCAGCCAGGCGCCATCTGCTCCTCAGCCCAAACTCTCCAGGCCATATATGATTTTGCCCTAGACGGTGTCGCCGCATAAGCAGTCCATGAAGCGCGCACTGCAACTCACACCCAGCCCCGCTCCCGTTTCCAAGCAGGCAAATCCAGCCTTGCCAATCGTGATATGAAATATATAGTAGGTATATCAGGTTGCCCGTCGGGGTGACTTTGCTTGATAGCAGGGATCGGGAAAATCATGGATCTGGCGGTTGTCGACGAAACTGATCTGACTGTGGTTCCGCTGGGTGACGCCCGGACGTTCCCCGCGAAATGGTACACCAGCAACGAGATTTTCGCGCTCGAACAGGAACAGATTTTCCGCAAGACCTGGCAATATGCCGGGTCCATGGCCCAACTGCAGCGGCCCGGCGATTTTTTCACCGTTGAGATACTGGGCGAACCCATCGTGATCGTGCGCGACCGCGATGGTGAAATCCGCGCCCTTTCCAACGTCTGCACCCACCGCGGTGGTCCGGTTGCAACCGGCGCGGGCCAGCAGCCCGTCCCGTTCTTCCAGTGCCGCTATCACGCATGGACATTCAATTTTGACGGATCTGTGCGTAGCGCTCCCGGACTCGACTCCCTCCGCGAGGAAAAGGCTGGACTTTGCCTACCCCGTATACGGGTAGAAACCTGGCGGTCCTTGATATTCATCACCCTGGACAAGGACACACCCGCCCTTGCTCCATCAATGGCAGGAATTGATGACGTCCTTAAAACAGATCCGATTGGCGACCTGAAATTCCAGTTCAGCGAGACGTTCGACATCAAAAGTAACTGGAAGATATTTCAGTATAATTCTCATGAATGCTACCATTGTCGTACTATTCATCCCGATACCGTTTTCAATGTCCTCCATCCTGAATCTCTCGAAACGCTAAAGGCCGGTGACTTGTGGCTCTACACGCGCTACAAGGGTAAGACTGTGGCTGATAATGCCATCGCGAGTGACGTCCAATCCTTTGGCAAACCCCAAACGAGCGACGCTGACGGGTTGGAAATGGAAGAGGGCGGCTTTTATGCGCTCCATATGTTCCCCAATCTGATGATCACCTACACGCCGCCCGGCTATGCCGTGCTGGTCCGGTTCATCCCGCAAGGGCCCGACAGGACCTTGTTGGTCAGGGACCACTATTCCGCCGATGCGGATGCGGAAAAAATCGCGAGCGCGAAGGCGTTCAGAGAGGCGGTGATCGCAGAAGATATCGAGATCTGCGAGACAGTGCAGAAAAATATGTCGTCGCGCCTGTTCGACCGGGGTCGGTTTGTCGCCAGGAATGAGTGGCAATCCTACTGGTTCGAGCAGCGTGTACGCGAGTTCATTGTGCGCGGCACACAGCCGCCCGCTTGAGCAAGCCCGCGTCCATGGCACTCGTCCGGAGCGGCGCGCGGCCTTTCGTTGCAGGGCGAATGGCGGGGCGTTGGCGGAGAGCCTTACCGCTTGGAGGGACCGATGCCGATCTGCGATAGAGTTTTGGAAATTGCCGCAGAGGTCGCTGACTGGCGTCGACACTTGCACCAGATACCTGAACTCCAGTTCGACCTGCCGGAAACGGCAGCTTTCGTCGAACAAAAACTGCGTGTCATTGGCTGCGATGAAATCGTGACTGGTATTGCCCAGACCGGTATCGTGGCGATACTGCATGGCCGACATGGACCAGGCCCGACGATCGGCCTGCGCGCCGACATGGATGCGCTCCCCACCCAGGAACAATCGGGCGTTGTCCACACGTCAAGATCGCCTAATCGCATGCATGCTTGCGGGCATGATGGCCACACCGCGATGCTGCTGGGCGCTGCGAAATATCTGGCGGAAACTCGCAATTTCGCTGGCAGTGTGGCCTTAATTTTTCAGCCAGCCGAGGAAGGCGGCGGCGGCGGCCGGGTCATGATCGCAGAAGGCATCATAGAACGGTTCAACATCGCACAGGTGTTTGCGGTCCATAATATTCCCGGCATACCGCTTGGCCAATTTGCGATCCGTCCGGGGCCGATCATGGCAGGTGGAGCACGTTTCTCGATAACGGTGAACGGACGCGGCGGACATGCAGCGCTGCCCCATGAGACGATCGATCCCGTAATCGTGGCCGCCCAGATCATATCTGCCCTTCAAACCATAGCCTCCCGCTCGGTCGATCCGATTGATACGGTGGCTGTGTCGGTGACGAAGATCAATGGCGGAACAGCCTTTAACGTCATTCCCGACAGCGTCGAACTGGGCGGAACGGTTCGCGCATTGCAAGTCCATGTCGCTACGCTCGCCGAAAAGCGCATTAGAGATATTTGCGCCGGTCTTGCCGCTGCAAGCGGGGCCACGGTCGATGTCGACTATCGACAAATCTACCCGCCAACGGTGAACAACCCGCAGGAAGCGATGTTCGCTGCCGACGCCGCAGCTGCCATAGTGGGAGAGTGCAATGTTGCGCGGGCAACGCCGCCGCTGATGGCCGCGGAAGATTTTTCCTTCATGCTCGAAGCGCTACCGGGCGCCTTCATGTTCCTAGGTAATGGGCCAAGCGCCGGACTCCATAGTCCTAATTACGACTTCAACGATAATGCCATTCCGTTTGGCATCGGATATTTTACGTCCCTCGTTGAGAGGGCCCTGCGCCCGACAATGTTGGCAACATCCCCAGTCTCAGCTTCGCTATAATCGGCTAGCGAACCACCTTATCCCGCTTTCTAATGGCGCGAGCCGCCGGAGTTCCAAGATGCAGACGATTGAGACAGAGTTGGCAGCACGCAACGAGCGCATGCGACAGATCCTGGAACGCAACGGTCTCGACGCGCTCATCATCACCAACAAAGAGACGTTCGAATATTTTACGGGCTATCGCAGCCTGTTCTGGGTGTCCGCCGCCCGACCTTTTTTCGCTATCCTGTCGACAGAACAGGCCAATCCCATCGTTATCTGCGCGTCGATCGAAAGTCGCAACGCAGAATATAATCCAGGCGGATGCACTTTCATATTCTACAATGGTTTCATCGACGACGCGCTCGCCAATCTCTCCACAGCTCTGAAAACCACGCTTCCACCCCAGCCTCGCCTTGCTATCGATTACGGTGAAGAAATGTTCGGGCGTGGATCGTTGGCACTGATCGAGCTACTAAATGACATCGCCAATCCGCACCGGCTTATCGAGGGTGCCCATCTTATATGGGCATTGCGGTGCATCAAAAGTGCGTTCGAGATCGAGCGCAAGCGCACTGCGTGCAAAATCGCGACTGATGCCTTTTTTGAGGTGCTTCCATCGCTTCGGATCGGCCACAGCGAACAACACTTTGCCCAACGCCTTTCGGCATCAATGCTGAACAAGGGAGCACAGAGCATAGATTGGCTACCCGTACGCTTTGGAACCGGTAAATTCCCAGGCACGCGGCATCCGACCGGGCGCATATTGGCGAAAGACGATTTCCTGTGGACCGATATGGGCTGCAGCTATGAGGGCTATCTTTCCGATCTGAACCGGATTGCCAAAGTGGGCGATCCCACGCCGGAGCAAGAGGCTGAATATGGCCGCGTTCGTGATCTGACGATCGCTTTTGCACAGTCGATCAAGGCGGGCATGACATGCGAGGACGTCGCGCGCGAATATGAGCATCTCGCTTCGGGCGTCCGTAGCGCCAAAGGACCAGCCGGGCGCCTTGGTCATGGCTCGGGCATGGGCCTCACAGAGCCGCCCTCGATCATGATGGGATCTGACGTCGTCATCCAGGAGAATATGGTCCTGCATGTCGAACCCCGGTCGGAAACTGCCGGTGGGGTATTTCAGGTTGAGGAGGTTTTCGTCGTTCGTGAAAAGAGCATCGAATTTCTGTCCGACCTGTCACCGCCCCTGCTCCCGGTGATCGAAGATTGCCGATAATAGTCTTCAACAGGATGATAATGTGGCCATGACACGCAACTGGAGAAGCCTGCTCGCCAAGGATGTGAATGCCGTACCGACCGGCTTTACCTCACTGGTCGCCCCGGTCGTCCGCGGATCAACCACGCTTTTCAAAAGCGCTGGCGATGCCGTGGAACATTGGGATGCACGCGAGCGGCCCTACTCCTACGGCCTGCATGGCACGCCTACCACATTGGAACTGGCGGAACGCATTTCCTTGTTGGAGGGCAGTTTCGGCACCTTCCTGACGCCCAGCGGACAGGCGGCGATCGCAGCAATCTGCCTCGCCATGCTGAATGCAGGTGATCATGTTCTGCTGCCTGACTCCGCTTATGGTCCCAGCAAGGCTTTCGTATCCGAGGTATTGGGTCGCTTCAACGTAGAATTCAGCCTGTATCCGCCACTCGCCGACGCGGATATCGCGGCCTACTTCCGTCCAAATACCAAGCTCATCTGGTGCGAAAGTCCTGGATCAGTCACGATGGAGATCCAGGATGTGCCCTCCATCGTCCGCCTCGCTCATGAGCGCAACATAATAGTGGCGTTGGACAATACCTATGCCGCCGGTGTCCTGTTCGATGCCTTTGCAGCCGGTGTCGATCTTTCGATGCAGGCACTGACAAAATATGTGAGCGGTCATAGCGACGTGTTTCTGGCATCCCTTTCCGTCGCCAACGACAGCCTATATCAGCAGATCGGCCGCACGTTGGCGCGTTTTGGTATGGCCGTATCACCGGACGACTGTAGTCTTGCGTTGCGCGGGATGCAGACATTAGCCGTTCGACTGGATGCCATCGAACGATCTGCCCTAACGGTCGCCAGATTTCTCGCCGACCGGCCCGAGGTTGAACGGGTCTGGCATCCGGCTCTGCCCGAATGCCCCGGCCACGCAAGCTGGTTGCGCGATTTTTCAGGATCGTCCGGGGTCTTTTCGATCCTCCTCCGACCGGATATTCCGGGTGCCGCTGTCCTTGGCTTTGTCGATAAATTATCGCTATTCAAAACCGGATTCAGTTGGGGCGGCGTCACCAGCCTTGCCATTCCTTACCTTACCCTGCGACGCTCAGAAGACAGGGACAACAAGAATATAGTAAGACTTCATGTCGGGCTTGAACCGGTGGACGACCTGATTGAGGATCTCGCCCAGGCTCTTACAACGCTAAGCTGATCGGGTTGCTGTGGTTTTCGACTTTGAACGCGACTCGGAATGCCCCGTCCAAAATCGGACTGCCTTATGGCAGGGCAGCAGCAATGATGACCTCAATCCTGTAGTGCGGGGCTGCAAGACCCACTTGCCCAGTCGCACGCGCCGGCGCATTCTCGCCGCAGACCCAATTATCCCAGACACTGTTCATTTCGTCAAAAGGGAACCTTTGCCCACTCGTTCTATCCGCATACTCGCTCCTTTAATTCGCAAGAAAATGTGGGGCGGCCCGTGATGCGGGCGAACCCGTGGAATGGAAATATGAGAGGCTGACGTTCATTTGGAAGATACATCTAAAATGGCTTGCCCCGTCCTGCCATGTCGATACCCAGATTTTTAGCGTTCAACCATGATGCCCATGCGATCGAAAGGCGATACAGCCATGCCATAGATCCCCATATTGGAGTTCTTGATGTGGGGCGCATAAAAGCGCCGAAGCATAGGAAAGCCGGGAGAAACCTCCAGCAATCGCGCCGCTTCTTCAGAAGCCGGATTGGCGTCGATATAGGTACTAGACTTGGGGATAATAAAATCACGACGCCGCAACACCTCATAGATAAAATCGGCGGAGAACTCGTCAAGCAAGTCCTTCGAGACTGGCATGCTGATATAAGAATAATCCAGCGTAATTGGACGCCCATCCAGAAATATCAGCTTCTTGATACAATAATGAGGCTTTGACGACAAATGGAACAGGTTGAACTCATTTTCCTCCGGCTCCTTCAACTCGACCGATAATATCCTGATCGATGCCTGCTTGCCGAGGCGCTGTGCATCGGCCGTGACGCCGTACAATGGATCCTTGACGCGATTGAGGTGATGAACGAACCGGGCCCGGTCGTTGACAAAGGAGCCGACCCCGGTGATCGAGCGGATCGCACCTGCAAACTGCAGTTCACGCAAGGCGCGACGCACCGTGATGAGACTGACCGACAGTTCCTGCGCGAAGGCAGAAGCACTCGGCAGAAGTGCATCGGCCTCGTACATGCCCGAGTCGATCCGATCCTGTATCAGGCGCCGCAGCCATTCATGCAGAGGCGCCTGCCTGGTATGCGATTTGTTTTCGTTCGTCATCCGATCCTCACATTGACATAGCTGGTATATCAGGCATGATCTGGCGGTCAATAAATTCTGCCGCTGAACGCCAGTGGTCATATCGCGTCGATTATGATGCCACTCCGAACGGGTTGGAACATGCACGAAGATGACATTGTAGACTATATCGTGATCGGATCCGGTTCGGCCGGTTCTGTCATCGCCAGCCGTTTAGCCGAAAATCCCGAATCGCAGGTCGTACTGCTGGAGGCAGGAGGTGACGATCGTCACCCGTGGATCATCGTTCCGGGCGCTGTGGAAATGGCGTTGGTTACGCCACGATTCGACTGGGGATATCGGACCGAGCCAGACCCGACGCGCGACGGGGGGAGCGATCATGTACCGCGCGGTCGTCTGCTTGGCGGTAGCTCTTCGGTCAACGGCATGGCATTCGTGCGCGGTGAACCCAGCGATTTTGACGCTTGGGTATCAGCGGGCGCCAAGGGGTGGTCCTACTCGGACATGCTTCCCTACTTCAAGCGCATCGAGAACACCGAGCTCGGCACATCGCGGCTTCGTGGCCGGAATGGCCCGGTGCACGTTATCGAAAGCTGGGGCCTGCCTCACCTGCGGGACATCTTCACACAAGCCTGCGAGCAGATGAATATCCCGCGTAACCCCGATTATAATGGTGGCGACCAGACCGGCTTTGGTCCGACCCAGGCGAACCTTTACAAGGGCACCCGTCACAGTGCCGCCCGTGCGTTTCTGCGCCCGGCGCTCAAGAGGCCCAATCTCACTTTGTTCAAAAGAGCGCATGCCTCAAGACTGCTGATGGATGGAAAGCGGGTCACGGGTGTCGAATATTGGATCGGCTCGCAACAACGCATCCTGCGATGCCGGCGTGAAGTGATCGTGGCTGCCGGTGCGATCAACTCGCCCCAGTTGCTGATGCTTTCGGGCCTTGGGCCGGCCTCCATGCTGCGCGAGAAAGGTGTGGACGTCGTCGCCGACCTGCCCTGGGTAGGACGGAACCTGATGGACCATGCGGGCATGCGCCTCGCCCGCGAAGTCAATGTCCCCACGCTCAATCATGAGGCCCTTCTCCATCGCAGGGCTCTTAACGGCTTACGGTGGCTTCTCACGCGCTCCGGGCCTGCGGCCGCGATCTACGCGCAATATTTTGCGTTTTTACGTACCGCACCCGATATCCCCTATCCCGACATCCAGCTCCATTTCGAGCCGTTGCTGTACGACTATGCCGACGACCGGGCACGGGTATCAAGGAAGAATGGAATCTCTATCGGGGTCAACATCAACCGGCCCAAGAGCCGTGGCCATATTGCGCTCAGTTCCCCATCGTTCAGGGACCATCCCACAATCCAGCCCATGATGTTCGAGGCCGACGAGGATCTGGATACGTTGGTCAGGGGCGTCAGGATCATCGAACAGATTTTCAAAACCCCCGTGATGCAAAAGGTCATCGTAGCGGGGCAGGCCGACGTGCGTTGGTCAACGGCTGCCGAACAACGGCATGCCGTGCGGACCCAGGCGCACGGTGTCTATCATCCCTCGGGGACGTGTCGAATGGGCAATAGTCCAAATGACAGCGTGTTGAATCCCCGGCTACGCGTTCACGGGATCGATGGCCTTCGCGTGGCCGACCTTTCCATCATTCCAAGCCTGGTCAGCGGCAACACCAATGCTGTTTCAATGGCGATCGGCGAAAAGGCGGCTGATTTGATCCGCCACGACAGCCTGGCCTGAACTTCAAACGAGTTCCGCCAACTCTTCCGACAAGGATCAAAAATCGGGTGGCCGCAGCTGCATCAATTCCGTTGTCCTCATATACTGCCGCGAACGTAACAGTGCCAACTCGTCCCGATACCGCCCGACAAGTTGCAGGCTCACTGGTAAAGCCCTCTGCGGAAAAAGCCCCCCGGTATCGACAATGCAGGATGCACGGCCATCGCCACGCGGCAGGCCAAGGCGCTGCCAGTATAATAACGCTCCATCGGCCCGCGCCGTCGATCTGCTCCACCTAGTCTATATTGCTGTGCGGGGCGGCTACTGGTGTTGCCGGTGCGGCAAGAAAGTCATAGCCCGAAAGGAGTTGGGCAGCGACGCGAAATAATTTGCTCCGTACGGTTACCGCCCAGGCAATGTCCTCGACGCTTACAAGGCGAACAGTTCATACGCATTCCACCAATGCAGATCATGGTCAGGCATATGGGTGTTCGTTCCCCTTTCTCTTCAGAACTGCAACGCGGTCACCGGTATGGAACATTGCTGTTCAATCTGGCGCACGACAGCCGCGCGCGTACGGACGAGAGAGGCGCCTGACAGACTGTGCTTGCGCTCGCGCGCGATTTCGTCCGCCGTGAACCGCAGGCTTTTTGCGTTCGCGCTGGTGCCGCCCAGCTGGAAGACGATAAAATTCATCGTTGCGGCGAGCCGATCATCATCCAGGGATGACAGCGCGACATTGGGGAGCCTCAGCAGATAGGCGCGCGACTGCGGGGTGCAGAGAAAATAGCCCACTTTGTCGCGCAATCGCGGAACACGCGCGGGAAACGAAATGCCCTGGATCCCATGGCAGCCACCGCAATGCTCGACATAGTCCGACTGAACAGGGTTAAGGGACCTGGTCGGCTCCGCCTTGGAGCCGACGCCCGCCGCAACCGCCACAAGCGCCCCTAACACGACAGCCAGAGCACGCATCGCGGTCAGGGAAGGAGGCCTGCGGAGACGAGCTTAGCGCGTTCGGCGGCGGTCTGCGACGCGCTCATCCTACCCTCCGCGCGAACTTTGGCGACCTCGCTCGCAGTGAACAACCTCGGTTTCTTGGCCCCCGTCGCGCTCAGCGCATTTAAGATGGACGCGATTTGATCATCCTTGAGCACGCCCATCGGCGGCATGAATCCGGTAATTCCCCTGCCCTCGACGGTAATTCCGCCGACAATGCCATGGAGAACAACAAGAATAAGATAACGGCGCCCCTGGTCGGTCCCCGCTATCTTGTCGACCCGCCCGCTCAGGCGCGGAAACTGCCCTGCGACACCTTCGCCATTGCGCTGATGGCACATCTGGCACCGTGCGGTGTAATTTGGTTCAGAAAGAATTGCTGCGGACACCGGATTGGACACCGCCGCCAAGATCGTCATCTGGGCGGCAAATATCATGGCGCGGCCGATCAATTTGCCTCTCCGACAAGCACGGCTGTCGAACAATGATATTGCATGCCCGAAAGTCCAAAACACCAGACGATGTCGTCATTGGTTTGAGGCCGGTAGGATTGCGTTTCTCTGTCAGCGCTCGAACAGTTGCACTGGTTACACGCCACTGTCCCGCAACAATCATGATAGGATACCAGAAAGGCTTTGCCGGTATCCGGGTTAATGCAGCTTCCGACCCAGGATGTGGGTGACGGTTCGGTGCCTGCGGGGCAGGTATGAACGCCCCCGCCGCAACAGGAGCATAGTGACCCGTCGATCGCGCAATAGCGCCAATAGTCGCACTGTGTGTCGTCGGTCGTCTGCGCTTCCCTCGCAAATGCCGTCTTGGCCTGCACGCTGCGATCGGCCGTGGCAGCCGATGCGCGGCTTACAGGAAGGACCGGGAACACTGGCGCCGAAACAAGCACCATGCCCAGGCGCGAGAGCAGGCTTCGGCGCGACGCCCGCCCCGCCAATGTTCGCGACAAGCGTTCGGTGATCGTATCGATTGTGGGAAGGGTCATAACCGGGTCCTTCAAGTGGCTGTTGTTCAGGCTGAGAGCCGTTCTTGGACGTCCCGCCTCAGAAAATCCTGGACAGAACTGACGCCGAGCTCATCCGCAACGACGAGACTCTCCAGATGTTCGCGCGTATTGGCAAGCCCGCGCGCAATTATAGTGCCGCTTTGCGAAAGCAGGACCGCATGCGGCAGCTTGTCGACGGCATACGCAAAGCCAAGCTCATGGCTGTTGACCAATGGGAGATCGGTGAGTTGTTCGCGCTCGATCATCGCCGCGACCTCTTGCCCGTCGGCATCGGTCGCGAGGATCAGATCCAGCCCCTCCGCCGTTGCCACCCGGCGCGCCAGCGGTATGAGCTTCTTGCAGATGGGGCACGATGGTCCCACGAACAGCAAAAGGCGACGACGTTTGGCAGGACCACCAACGGCCACAGCGCCGCCCGTCACCGAAAACAATGGCATGTTTGGCGCAGCGTCGCCGGCGGCAGGCCCCTGTCGCCCGGTCAAGGCGCCTACTGGCGCAATCCGTTCATACAGAATGCCGATCTGCCGGGCGAGAGCCAGGCATGTCACGATCAGGGCGCCGATCAGGCACCAGCTTAAGATCTGGCTGACGATGAGTGCGACTAACATCCAATATTCCTATCTGCGCGCAGGAAATCGCCCGGACAGGGCGATGATCTGATTGAATATGACATAAAAGAGAAACAGCATTGTCCCCACACAAGCCGCCATCGCGCTGAAGACCGCCGACCCTGGGGATGGCGCTGCGGTTGCGGCGAGCAGCGCTGCTGCGATCACCAGATTGCGGACGACCATGGCCGATCGGATAGGCTGCCCCTCATGGGCGAATGAACAGCCGCAATCGATGGCAGTGCGTCCTCGATACAGATTGATTGCAATGGCTGCGGCGAACGTCAGAAGCAGTGCCGCCGTTGCCAACCCTGGGATCGAACCCATCTGCAACAGCAACGATATGCCCAGCAACATCTCAAGTGGAGGAAGTGCCGCCGCTGCAAAGGCCGCTGTCCGCTCCGGCAAAATGCGATAGTCCATGACAGTGGCACGAAACCGAGGCCAGTTTCGCAATTTTGCGGCACCGGCACTGACCAGGATAATCGCGACCATAACATGCACCGCATATCCGAGCGATGCCGCGATCTGCGCCGCTGCAACCATGCCCGTCAATTGCCCGCCACATGGATGATGCCGTTGCCGGCATTGGCCACTTCATGCTTCTGTTCAAATGTCTCCCCATCAAGGACCAACAGTCGATCATCCTCGTCGACGAGCATCAGCACGGGATTGGTGTCCTGGGTTACCGCAACCGCCGCAATCGGCTTTGCGAGACGCTTGCGCCGCAATATCTTGCGCGCCGCGACATCTACTTCCCAAAGTTCGGTGCCAGATGCCTTCTGGCTCCAATATTCTCCCATATGCATCAATATATAGGCCTTGCCCGTCTTCCGGTTGAATGCGATCGGCTCACGGCCTCCTGGAAGCCAGTTGACCAACAGCGCGTCCGTGGTGACAATCGGCATTCCGGCTGCCTGCTGGATCGACCAAGGTTCGCCGATCACTGGCGTGGCGCTGATACTGACCTCGCGGATGAGCCCGGAATAGGTCAGGAAAATCGCCTTCCCGCTACGCCGGTCGGCAAAACTATTATCGAAGATCGGGTCAGCCTCGGCTGAGAAAAACACGGGACTACGTGAAGGCGTTCCGCTCGACTTGGAATTATAAGCGATGGTAGCCATCGAACCATCGCTGCAAAGCGAGGCCGTGCTGACGCCCGTCCCGGCAATGGCTAGGCCGCAGCCGGGAACCTCGACGCTGCTCGCCAGACGTCGTTTGACGAGATTCACCACCTGGATGGTGGTCGACGGATCGAGATTATAGACAAAGCCATATTTGCCATCGGGCGAGATTGACAGGTTGAGCGGCCGGTTGCCAATCAGAAGACGGCCCGTAAGCGGGATTTCTGAAACGATCTTCAGGCTGTGCGCGTCATAGATCGTCAACAGGTCTTGGCGGGTGCCGCGATTGCCTCTGCTCCACATGGTCTCCGCCACATAGAAGAAAGCGCCGGCGGGATCGATCGCAAAGTCGGAAAAGGGCGCGCTATGGATCATCCCAAGCATCTTGCCGCTATCGCCGTCGACGATGCGGATGCC
Organism: Sphingobium sp.; assembly: GCA_036384115.1. Taxonomy (GTDB): domain Bacteria; phylum Pseudomonadota; class Alphaproteobacteria; order Sphingomonadales; family Sphingomonadaceae; genus Sphingobium. Next base: position 39,620 of record DASVMZ010000118.1, on the reverse strand, counting down.
ACCGCGTAACCAGTTCGTGATAAATGCCCAGTGTGGGCCGATCGGTGGCAATGTTGCCACGTCATTCTCTTCCGCTTCCGGAATCGACGCTTCACCAGGTGTCACCGTTGGTGTCGCGGTCCCGACCTGCGCGTTTCCCGGCATGCCAAGCCCGGCCGTTACAATCAATGCGCCCAGCACGCGCGTACCAACGGCCTTCCATCGCTTCATATCAATTGCTCCCGACAGACCCGGCAAGCCTGAGTATTGTGATGCCCCGCGAGAAGGGCCTGTTCCATCGTCGCTCCTGGTAATCGATACCACGGCAAGACTGGCGCCATGACGGCCATCAGGCGGATGCGCCCAGAAAACCCACGGCCTCGATCTCCACCTTGAGTTCAGGTGTGGCGAGTGCCGATATCCCGATGAGCGAGCATGCGGGGAAATTTCCCGAAAAATAATTCTCCCGCGCGCGCCATACTTCCTTTCGTTCGGAAATGTCCGTCACGAAGATCGTCATTTTTACAATATTGTCCAGGGTGCCGCCAGCTGCCTCGATCAGCGCCTTTATCTTGTCGAACGTCCGGCAACTTTGCGAATACATGTCCTTCCCGCCTGCGACATTGCCTTCAAGATCATGGGCGGTCATGCCGGATATAAAGACCTGACTGCCTACGACGAGACAATTTGACCATGTCTTGGGCGCCGGCTCCTTGACGTCCTCACTGACAATGCGCTGGATTTTCATGGCAAGGTTCCTTTTCAAAATCTTGAAGCGTCACGCAGGTTCAGCGCGCCGCATGTTCCAGTTGGTCGGCAGGGGCCAAAGGCGCAGGGGGCATCGATGGCACGATATGCGCGCTGACTATGCCGATCTCGGCGATCTCACCCTCCAGCACATCGCCCGGAACCGTTGCGCCCACGCCCGCTGGCGTCCCGGTAAAGATGAGATCCCCTGGCCGGAGCACATAATATTGTGAAAGATTGGCAATAATTTCGGGCACGGACCAGATCATGTCGGCAATAGTTGATGACTGCTTTGTTTTACCGTTCAGCGTCAAAGAAATAGATCCCAGTGGTTCACCAGCCAGCAACTCGCGTGGCATGATGTCGCTGATAACCGCAGAATTTTCGAACGACTTCCCCAATTCCCAGGGTCGGCCTTTTTCCCGTGCCTGCAACTGGAGGTCGCGCCGCGTCATATCGAGGCCAGCGGCATAGCCAAAAACAGCAGAATTGGCTTCATCGACGGACACGGCATGCACTGCCTTGCCGATAACCACCGCCAGTTCCATCTCATATTCAAAGCGCTCCGTACCCGGAGGATAGGCAATTGATGCGCCGCTACGGACCAACGCATCGGCAGGCTTCATGAAAAAGAATGGCGCTTCGCGCGTTGGATCGGCGCCCATCTCACGGGCGTGATCCGAGTAATTGCGACCTACGCAGAAAATACGATGGATCGCCACACCGCCCTCGCGCCCCTTGACCGGCACCACCGGCGGACAATCCTGCACGAAGAGAATATCGGCGTCGAGCGAGACAGATGCCGGGCCTAGTTTCCGGTCAGCCAGATGTCGCTTGAGGGCGCCAATCCGGTCAGAACCCCAGAAGCGCTGCTCGTCCAAAATAAAATAGGGAACACCCAGAACGCCATGAGCTTCGCACCAACGGGCGTTATCCGCCAACTCCCGATCAATCTCCTCAGCAGCTTCGAGCGCGGCTGCATAATCAGCGGCCGGAATCCCGATTTCCTCTGCCAGTTTGGCCACCACAGCCTCGTCGCTGATATTATGCCCTTCGGACCAGTAGGCACGGCTTATCGCGACCGTATAGGCCTCAAAATGCGGTGATTGCGCACGCAATAGGGCTTGGCCAAACCGCGAGGCAGCGAGCACATCTGTCAGTCGCCATGTGGGCGGGTTCCACGTCAAGCCACGCCATTGCGCGCGACGCTGGCAATCCTGCCGATTATAGGCAAAACGGGGATTGTCTTGCGTGATGGGAAGGCTCGATGGGCGGGGCACCTCCGGTACGATCCGCCAGTCGAGATCGACCTTATAGCGACGCCCAAGATCGAACAACTCGTCAATGACGAGGGCACAAAAAGGACTGCGATAATTCATCACGATCGTAAGTCGCGGGTCAGCCATAAACAACCTCTTGATATTGAAAATGAGGAAAACGAAGAACCCTGTGGGCTATCTCGAAATAAAGCGGGAGGTTATGACTTGCCGGTGGCCGTTCTCTTCAAATAGCTGTTCGCGATACATGCCCAGCGCTTCCAGCGCAGGTTGGTCGGTGATGGAGAATAACAGAGCATCACTCTGGTTGTTGCGATGCTCATGCCAGGCCCAGTTGGGAACAACGAACACATCGCCCTTGCCCCATTGGAACTCTATGCCATTGATGATAGTCGCGCCGCCGCCTGCAATCACGAAATACACGGTGCTCGACGTCGCCCGGTGGGCCCATGTGCTCTCGTCGGGACGCAGCAACTGAGCGCGACAGGACATGGTAGGCAGTGTCGGGCCGGAATTGATCGGATTGACATATTCGAGAATGATCCCGTCGAAGCGGCTGCCCTCGGCATCCCGCTCAGCCTCGAGCGCCGCGCGCATCTCGGTCCAGGGATATTTTATTACTGGGTGGCTTTCCTCATAGGCCCCCCACCCGGTCGGCCGAAACAGGCCGAGACGGCGCCGGGAAAACCCATCGGCCCGCACATCGCTCCCGTCATGCTCCCCCGGCTCGAACAGCGATGCCTGCATGAGATTGACGAGCGGGAAATCAAGCGCGTCAAGCCAGACGATATCCTGATCCGTTTCATTGCGATGCTCGTGCCACATCCAGTTGGGCGTGAGCAGGAGGTCGTTTTCCTCCATCAGCAAACGTTCGCCCTGAACACGGGTATAGACTTCGCCGCCCGCGCTTTGCGCGGCAAAACGAATGGCGCTGGCCATGTGTCTATGGGCCGGCGCGGTCTCACCGGGACGCACCAGCTGCAAGGCCGTCGCGATCGTATGACTGGTGCTGTAGAAGTTTTTTAGGTCCGGATTGACATGCTCCATCGAGCGTCGCTCGGCTCCACGCTCAGGCGTTATCAGATCGCCCGCTCGCATCAACAGAGGCAGAACATCACCCCACTTCCACAACCATGGACGATAGCTGACACGAGGCTCTTTCGCGACAAAATCAGCAACATATTTCCATGTCGGCGCCATATTCGCCAAGGTAAGATCGGCGTGTAACTGTTCGAGAGAATCGTTACTCAGTGGTCCCATGTGCCCATCCCGTTCGCTGCCCCCTTGGTAAATTCATTCTATCGTCTGTCAACGCTTTTATCGATAGAATTACGTTCTCGCGCTTGTTTGACAGCTTTGCTATAGCCATTTGCGGTGAGGATCGATCAAAAGGACATTACGTAAACATCATGGATGCCCCCCAGTCCAAATTGCGGCGTGTAATTTCAGGAGATCGAGAAGAGGAGGAGCAGGAAACCTTGCTTGTCGACGTTGCCTGGCGTCGCCTGCATGATGATATCGTATCAGGACGGCTGGCACCCGACATGCGGCTCCGGGTATCGAAACTGCGCGAAATCTATGGGATTGGCGCCAGCCCCTTGCGTGAAGCCTTGTCGCGCCTGGCGGCGGACGGTTTCGTCCACAGCATCGAAAGACGAGGTTTCGTCGTGGCACCGGTTTCGCTGGCAGAACTGAGAGACCTGACCAACATGCGCAAGCTACTGGAACGCGAGGCATTGATCCTCTCACTGCAAGAGGGCAGCGACGAATGGGAGTCTCAGGTAACCGCAGCCTTTTATCGGTTGACCAAGGCACAGGAGCGATTCGACCCCGAAGACCCGGAAACGCTCCAATATTGGGAAGAAATCAACCGCGAGTTCCATGAAACGCTGGTATCGGCCTGTACATCACCATGGACGCTGCAATTGCGACGCACGGTCTATAGCTTCGCGGAACGCTATCGTCGCATCTGCCAGACGGCAACGACGATCTCGCGGGACGTTCATGAAGAGCATAAGCAGATCAAGGACGCAGCCCTTGCGCGCAACATTACCAAGCTGTGCGCCCTGATCGATGAGCATCTCGAACGCACCTACCTCAAGGTGGTCGCAAGCGGGAGGCTTTGATCCGGTCGCGCGCCGGTGGAAACGCGCTTACCCTATGGGGCAAAGGCGAAATCGGCCAGGATCTCCTTAAAGCGCATCTGCGTTCCGATGACCCCATCGGCGTGGGTGTAGATATATTGGCGGTTCGCTTTGACCGCCTCGACAACGGCGGTCGCGGTGTCCTCGGGGTTGCGGAGATCCAGCGGCGGGGGACCATTGACGAAGTCTCGCTCGACGGCGCTGCGCACGCGGGTTGTCTCGTCGATGCGACTGTGCACGGGGCCTGGGCAAAGGACGGACACCCCTATGCCATCGCGCTCAAGCTCGATCCGCAGAGTCTCACTGATTGCGACGACCGCATATTTGGAAGCTGTGTAAATCCCAAAGCCAGGCAGGGCAAACATCCCCGAAAGCGAGGCTGAGTTGACGATATGGCCCCCACCCTGCTGCTTCATCCGTGGTACGAAAGCGCGGATGCCGTTCACCACGCCGCCCAGATTGACCTTGAATACCCATTCCCAATCTTCGAGCGGGGCCTCTGCAAGCGGTCCCGATTGAACGACGCCGGCATTGTTGCAAAGCAGGTTGATTTCGCCGAACATCGCGAATGCCGCATCGCTCAGTTCCCGGACGGCATCGGCATCGGTCACGTCGCACCGGTACGCCATTGCCTGAACGCCCGCGGACATAACTTCCTTGGCAACGGCATGCGCACGCTCGATCTCACGATCGGCAATGACCACATTCATGCCTTCTTCGGCAAAAGCGAGACACAGGCAACGCCCAATACCTGCGCCACCTCCGGTTACGAGCGCCGTCTTGCCAGCCAGATCTTTCATTGGGTCTCCCTCACTCCCTGTGTCTAATATGTTTTGCCTGAGCAGGCCGCTTCAATCATCCTCTACGGCGTTTCGAAAGGCGTCTCATCGAGGAAACGCGCAACGACGTTGCGCGTGATCTGCGCCACATTGTTGTCAAAACCGTTATGCGACAGGCTCCCGGCCCAGGCGATCGAGCTCATCGAGAAGACGGCGCCACCCGAGGGCGTTTCGAAAAAAGTCATGTCCGCATGAATCAGCGGATGCCCCGGCCCACTCACTTTGGCAGTCGGCTCATTAATATCCTCCGGCGTCATGAGATAGGCTGACGAATGGTTTTCAGAGCGCGCGACGACAAGCGCATGGCTAGGCGTACCCCATTTCGTGTCTGCCCGATCAATTTCTGAACCAGCCGCGCCGCCGCCAACCAGGCCGAAATTGCCGACGATCTCGTCCTCCACCCCCAGGAAGGCAAATGCGACACGCATCTTATAGCTTTGCGCGGTTCGCCGAAAATAGCCGCTGCGATCAAACCCCTGAGATGTCATGCCGACGCCGACGATGCTTTGGGGGGCTCGTCCAAGCCGTTGCCACAAACCGCCCAGTTCACCTGAGAAACTGTGATAATATTCGCCAGGTGCCGGTGCCCATGGCCGGATGCCGCCTTCGGCGCGCCGGACCTCAATGATGCCGGGGAGTGTAGGATGAAAAGCGGCGCGCCAATAAAATCCGTTGCCCCCCATATAGATGATACGGCCCGCCTGCGCCTTGAAGCCATCGAGGGCATCCAGCATTTTAGTCGACCAATATTCCGGGTGGGTGCCTGTCATCACACAGGCATAGCCTTCAAGTGCACCAATGCCTTCGCGATCGAGATCCTCGTCCGTCAGTATATCATAGGCAATACCCTGAGACTCTAGGAAGTGCAGGATATGCGTGTCGGCATTGAACCCCCACACGGCAGATCCTTGCCCTCCCAGCCAGGTTCGGAGCTTGGGGCGCATGTTGACAAGAGGCCGAAGGCGCGACGCATAGAAGGCGCCGCTCTCATCGCTGTGCCGGTCGTAGAGCGACATACCATATTCAGGGTGCGCGCTCAGGAAATGATCATGCGCATGCAACCTGACGGCTTCGAACAGCGGACCGCCGTCGGCATCCAGTCCGCAGCGTTCGTTACCATAGGCCATATAGGAGGCCGTCGGCAGCAGCAGGGCCAGCCGCGCTGAGGGCCGACCGGCCGGAGGGCGCACAACCAGAGGGATATAGTCCTGCGCCTCGCCATCGCTCAGATGCACGCAATAGAGGCCACTTTGGAGGTCCGTGGGCACCGTCCAGTTGAAGGAAGGCACCCATGCTGCATCATAGAGGTCGTCATCATGGAAATGGATGGCGCCATAATGTTCAGGAAGGCGGGACCAGTTCATTTCCTCGCCCGTCCAGCTGTGGCCGGTCACGGCGCGGGTCGGCATGTTAACGACATGACCATGCAGGTCATTGCCGGAAACGTCCCTGACCATGTCTGTTGCAATAGCTTCAGAAAAATCCCAGGCCGCAACCAGGTCGGGATGGCAAGCTTCGGTCTGGGCAATCTGACCCAGTGCGTCATCGCCAAGCGCGCTGGAATATATACGCGGCGCCTCAACCTTTCCGTTGAAATGCGACTGCCCATAAGATTGGCCCATTGCCGTTCGTCCGCCCGGCGTCGCTGCAAACATCAGCGGAGCTTTTAAGGTCGGCAGGAAGGATGCGCGACCGCCTGCGCTTGCAGCATGGAGCCGCGTCGCGAGTGTCTCCAGGTGGACGGCGGTCTGGCGAATGAAGAGGGCTCCGGTCCCTTCGTCATAGCTCGCGCTGACGAAATACCAGGCTGACTTTTGCAGCGCCATGCCCGTCGACAGGGTGACTATCTGATTCCCGTCGCCGACGCGGATCGCTGCGGCGCCAGATGCATCCATCAATAGCTCGAACCCCCGCGCGCCGTCCCAGTGCGACAAGATGACCTGGTCCCGGCTACCCGGCTGTGTCGGCTGGATAAGCACGCAGAGTGTGAAACTTAAAAGCTGACCAAGCGGGCCAGTGCCTTCCACGATCCCAAAGGAGCCGGCATGAATATCCTGGCGATATCCTTGATATTGCCCCGCAAAGGCGGCGCTGACCGGCTCATCCAGATATCCGGGGCCTTGTGGATTCGTATCTCCATGAATGAGCCGGATGAGGCTGGCAGAATAAGGCCGCGCCATGTCGGTGCTGACAAAGAAGGTGACCAGATCGCCTGCACGGGCACTGATCTTGTCAGCATAGGCTGTGATTATATTGTTCAACACGATATCCTTGCCGATCCACCATGAAGCCGGGCTGATCCTGCCTCTGGTTGCTTACAACCAGTTCAGCGATGAAGGGCAGGGTTCTGCGCTGCAATGCCCTGCCCCTCCAGCTCACAAAGACTATTAGAAGCTTCCCGCTACCGTCAGGCCGATCGTTCGCGGACGGTTGGTCGTAGAATAATAAAGGGGGCCACCCACAAAATCATGCGAGCGTTCCAGGATTTTCACCTCATTCGTCAGGTTCTTGACGAAGATCGAGGCATCGATGCCCTTGTGCCGCACGCCAAAACGGATCGTCGAGAATGTGTTTTCGGCAGCACCCGGTATGTCTGGATCATAGGTGAAGACCGCCGGATTTCCCGACGGCGCCTGACTGCGATAGGTGAAATCGAAACGGCTATAGCCCCGCGTCTCCTCTCCAATCGCGAACGCATAGTCACCCGACACTGTGACCACCCAGGGTGGACCGCCAAAGGCATCCCCCTTGGCGCCCAGAATCGCAGTAGGGCTGGCGGCCACGGTTTCATCGAGTTTGACATCGACATAGCCTGCTGAAACCCCCAGCGTGAGTCCCTTGGTCACTTCAAGTGTCGCCGAAAGATCAAAGCCCTGGCTGGTCGCCGAGCCAAGATTATCGACGTAGATATAGCCGCAGGTCGGCAAAGTGACCCGCTGCTGGATATTGCTCCATTTAATCTTGTAAACGCTGCCATCGAGGATCAGCTTGCCTCCGAACAAGCGGCTTTTTGCGCCCAATTCGTAGCTCCACAAACTATCGGATGCATAGCTTGTCGGAGAGGCAGTGAGTCCAAGTCCTGCAAGATCGGGACCGCAGACGAACGCATCCGCAGGCACTGGTTGCTGCGCGCCACCAGTCCGATAGCCTTTTCCGGCCGAGCCATAGAACATGGTCCCCGGGTTTGCTTGGTAGGACACGCCGAATTTGGGTGTTACTGTGGTTTCCTTATCCCCTCCGGAATAAGCAGAAAAACCACCGTTGATCGGCCCATCGCTGGTCTGATTGAAGGAAAATTTATCCTTCGACACCCGAACGCCAAGCTGCACCTTCAATTTCGACGTAATATGCGCGTCGATATTGGCGAACGCTGCCAGTTGTTTGTCGCGCGTACTGGCGTCGATGACCGAACCATAGATGCCATCTATCAGCGTACCTGCGCCAAATATCTCCTTGAGCGCCGCGGATCCCGTCACATTGTCAAGAAAAGCGCTTTGCTTGTTGAGAGAGTAGAAGCCGCCAACGGTCCAGTCGATAATACCCAACAGCGGTTCATTGGACTGAATCCGCAATTCCTGCGTCCAGTTCCTCTGCTTGTTACCGCCCAACTGGGGTGAGGTCGTATCCTCGGGATCGAACCTGAAAGGCTCACCGAACCGTAGGTCGGCAACATAGTTGGTATAGTCAAAACTATTGGTCTGCTTCCTGTCGAAATAGGAGGTGTTGGATATGATCTGGAAGCTGCCCGCATCATAGCTGATTCTGAGCGACGGCAGGACGAACGTGTCCTTGGTGGGCGCACCATCCCGGAATTGTGTCTGAAACACGCCCTTTGACGGGTTGCTGGTATTTTCCCAAATCTGGCTGACGTCGTTGTCGAAGACCTTTTGATAATAGACGGACGGCGTAATCATCAGGCCTTCGATCGGCTGGAAGGTCAGCGCGGCCTTGAAGGCAGTCGTATTCTGATAATTGCTATTCTTGTCTACGGTCCGGCCCGTATCGGGCGACACGCGGTCGATCCAACCGCCATCACGCCGGACATAGGCACTGATACGAAAGCCAAGGACGTCCTTCACTATCGGGCCTCCAAGAGCACCGCCCAGTTCATAGCTCGCACCGCCATAGCGGGTGGTCGCGATCTCCGAGCGGGCATAACCGCTAAATGTCTCAAGGCCGGGCTGTGGCGTCAGGAACCTTATCGCACCTCCCTCGGCACCAGCGCCGAACAATGTGCCCTGGGGACCACGCAACACTTCGACCCGCTCGAGATCGAACACTTTGGGAAAGGCGTTGGTGGAACTGTAGAGCAGAGTGCGCGGCTGAACCGGCGTGTCGTCGATATAGACACCCGTCGTCGGCGTGCCGGCGCTGGAGGATATACCGCGGATGGAGATGGTATTGAATCCGCCGGTTGGCCCGGGCGGCGCACTGAAGGTCAGGTCAGGGGTTAGGCGCGCAATATCATCAATGGACCGAATGCCCTGCGCATCCATTTTTTCTTGGCTCAGAGCCGTGATGTTGATCGGCACCCGACTGATGCTTTCGCCGCGGCGGGTCGCTGTCACGACGATATCCGCCGTTTGATCGGCACCTCCTGGCATGGCGGTCTGGGCCAGCGTGGACGAATAAATACAACTCGCGAGCACTGCGCCGCCGACCAGCAAATGCCTGCGAAATTTTCTCGGATGGGACCGGGGAGTAAATGGCCGGGCCCCGTTCAGGATTTCCGATAATCTTGTCTCCGTGATCATTCTAACCCCTTTCATTGAGAGATGTCGATCACTCCTGCGCTGACCTCCGATTTTATACATGATCCTTCTATGGGATTCATGCTTTCGGATGGCCAATAGTTCGATTTATCCGATATATTTTCTTTCTATACTTCTTCGTCGGGCGATCCACTGACCATCGACGCGTGCCATGACCCCCAAAGGCATCAACCGACCAACAAGCCAGTAACATGCAGCTTGCATCGGACAGTCCGGCTCGGAAGCCTGAAGAGAAACAACTCTATATTCTACCGATTGTCAAACATATTATCGGTAGAAGTTTGTTCTAGCGTTCATTGTGCAGGTTCGTTAGCTTGATCACCGTGAAACGCGGCTTGGCCGTCTGAAGGGAGCATCGAATGCAGGACAGTAGCCTGGATTACATCTTCTGTTTACGGCCTGAAATCGGCAAGGCGCCGTCCAGATCGGCCACTCACCCCGCTTGCCGTTTCGCGGCAGGAGTGTGACTTGAACGCGATCGATGATCTGGCAATACCGCCCGGCTCCGCTGTTCCGCCCTCGCCGACTGCCCTTGCCGATGCAGCTGTACCGCCTCGGTCCTGGTGGTTGCTGGCCTTCCTCGTTGCCGCCCATACCTGCTGCTGGATGGATCGCTATGTAATCATCATCCTCACTGAACCCATGAAGCAGGATCTCCATCTTTCCGATACGCAGCTCGGCCTTATTTCCGGCTTTGCCTTCTCCCTTATCTATTCGCTCGCCGCGCTACCGATCGGGCGACTGGTGGATCATCGCCCGCGACGTCTGATTCTCTCCAGCGTGATCGCGATATTCAGCGCAGCGACGATGGTGGCCAGCGTTGTGAAGGGTTTTGTCTCCCTCGCCGCAAGCCGTCTGGTCGTCGCAGCTGCGGAAGCCGGGCTGGGCCCCGCAGCTTATTCCCTTATGTCGGACAGCTTTCCGGCCCGCTGGCGCGGTCGGGCCGTGAGCTTTTATTCTCTCGGTCTCGCCTTTGGAACATGGGCAGGGCTGACATTGGGGGGCTTGCTCAATGACATGGTTGGCTGGCGCACAACCTTCTTGATCGTCGGATCGCCCGGCCTTCTCCTTGCCCTGGTAGCGTTCTTGTGGATCCGCGATCCTGCGCGCGGTGGTTTCGATGATAGCGCCGTCGAGGTTCAGGCCTTCAGCTTTGCACAGGCCTTGCGCTTCATGCTCGGCAGTCGGGCTTTTGTCGCGAGTGCTCTGGCCCTTGGCCTGTTGACGATTACGACGGGCGCCTTTGAAGGCTGGGTTCCGACCTATCTCATTCGAAACCGCGATCTAACCGCCAGTACGTCGGGCATGCTAAGTGGTACGTTGTCAGGGATTGGCGGCACCGCCGCGACCCTCGTGGTCGGCATCCTGGCCGACCTTCTGGGACGGCGCGACATCCGCTGGTATCTCTGGATCCCGTTGATCGGTGTGGCAATTTTCATACCCTGCCAGTTGCTCTTTTTCCACACGAGCGGGTTCATAAGCTACCTCCTCTATTTCCTCGCAATCGTAGCCGATGCCAGTTACGTCGCCCCCCTGTTCGCGCTTGGCCAAATGCTGCTGCCACCGCGGACCCGCGCGCTGGGTGCCGCGATGATGCTTCTGGCGATCAATTTGATCGGCATGGGCGGGGGCATGTTCGGGACCGGCGTTATCAGCGACCTTCTTCATAATGCCGGGTCGACCGATCCGCTTGGCGTTGCGCTGCAACTGCTGCAACTGGGGGCCGTTCTTGGGGCTGGCACCCTCCTCTACGCCTCCTTCTGGGTCAAGCACGACATGGATGCCATCAATGCCCAGTAGGCAGAGGGGCGTCAGCATAATATCCATTCCCGGTCTGCTACCGGAGGTCTATTTATGGTGACCGGTGTGAAGGAGATCCACCAGGGCGCTGGCGCTCGCGCGTGGTGGCTTCTGGGTCTGCTCGTGGCAATCCATAGCTGTAACTGGATGGACCGCTACCTCGCGACAATATTGCTTCAACCCATAAAGGAGGACCTCAAACTATCGGACACGCAGTTGGGGACCATCACCGGCTTTGGCTTTTCGGTCGTATATTCGCTGACTGCCCTGCCCCTCGCCCGGATGGTGGATGTGGGACCGCGCAAGCTGCTTTTGTCGCTGTTCGTCGGCACCTGGAGTACGGCGACGATGCTGGCCAGCATGGTAACAGGTTTTTTATCCCTCGCCGCCACGCGAGTTGCGATTGCAGCGTCTGAGTCAGGATGTAGTCCGACCGCCTATTCTCTGATTTCGGACAGTTTCCCGGCACAATTTCGGGGACGAGCGATCAGCCTCTACGCCCTGGGTGTTCCCTTCGGCGCCTGGGCTGGGCTGGGGCTGGGAGGCTATGTCAACGCCCTCTATGGGTGGCGCGCGACCTTCCTGATCCTTGGGGCGCCAGGCTTGCTGCTGGCGCTTTTTACGTTGCTGTGGATGCGCGAACCCGCCCGGGGAAGGTTCGACACCAAGGAGTCCGCGGCTCAGACCTTCACTGTCATCGAAGCCTTGCATGTCATGAAGGCCAGCCCGGCTTTCATCCTGAGTTGTGCGTCGATCGGCCTGCTCGCCATCACGACCAGTTCTTTCCAGGGCTGGGCTCCGACCTTCATGATGCGCAGCCAGGGCCTTTCCAGCAGCGCGGTTGGCATCATAAGCGGCACGATGTCTGGCATCGGCGGCATACTGGCAGCGTTAATCGCAGGGCTCCTCGTTGACAGCCTCGGCCGGCGCGACCCTCGATGGTATTTGTGGCTTCCCATGGCCGGGGCGGCCATTCTGCTCCCTGCCGAGTTTGTCTTCCTAAGATCTGAGGGCGCGTTGAGCTACGTCTGCTATTTTATCACGGTCTTTGCAGGTGGCGCCTATGTCGCACCGCTGTTCACGCTGTGCCAGATCCTTCTTCCGCCCCGAATGCGGGCGATCGGATCCGCCGCCATGCTTCTGGTGATCAATCTGGTGGGAATGGGCGGTGGTATCTTCGCTGCGGGCGCGCTTAGCGACATCTTCCTGGCCCGAGGTTTCGGCAATCCTCTGGGCACCGCCCTCCAGTGCCTTCAGTTCGGCGCGGTCCTGAGCATCGGTACGCTTGCATGGGCGGCGACATATGTGAAACATGAAGGTCGACCCGGCAATGAAGTCCCGACAAGTTAAATGGCAGCGCCCAGACCATCGGTTGGCAAAGGATTCAAATTGATGCTGCAACGAGCCTCGAGGCTGCGGCTCCGGTCAGCACCCTTGCTTGCGATCGCTTTACTGGCAAACACCCCTGCCTGCATGGCGGAACCCACTGGGATGCCCGCTACGGTCGTTATCAATCATGGATCTGTAAAAGGCACCACCGCTGGAGGAGTGACCCAGTTTCTGGGCATCCCCTATGCCGCGCCCCCGGTAGGGGCGCGACGTTGGGAGCCTCCGCAGCAACCAACAACATGGACCAAAGTCCGCACCGCCGACCACTATGCCCCTAATTGCCCGCAGAAGGACTCATCTGGCGTTTTCGCCCGGCCTAGTATGACCGAGGACTGCCTCTATCTGAACGTTTTTGTTCCCCCACGCTCATCCAGCCCGAAGCCGGTAATGGTGTGGATTCACGGCGGCGGGCTCTTCAGCGGCGAAAGTGACGATTACGATGCTCACAAGCTCGTAAAGGACGGCAAGCTCGTCGTCGTGACATTCAACTACCGGATCGGTCGTCTGGGATATTTTCCGCGCAAGTCCAAAGACGGCAGTGCCGTTATCGCCAATTATGGATTGCTGGACCAGCTGTTCGCACTTCAATGGGTCCGCGATAATATTGGCGCCTTCGGTGGTGATCCGAACAGGGTGACGATCGCAGGCGAGTCCGCTGGCGCCGAGAGCGTCTATGCACTAATGGTCTCACCAGCTGCCAAGGGACTCTTCCATCGCGCAATCGCGCAAAGCGGTGGCTATACCCCCCATATGCCATCTATCGCCGACACCGCCGGGGTGGGAACGAAATTCTCGCAAGAAGCAGGGTGTCCCGATCAATCCATGCGGTGCCTGCGCGCGCTCAGCGTATCCCAGATACTTGCAGCCCAGGATGACATGACCGTTGCCCTTGTCGTCGACGGCATAACGATCCCTTCCTCTTTCGATGCGGCGTTCGCTGATGGGGCGTTCTACAAAGTGCCGGTACTGAGCGGCATCAACAGGGATGAGGCACGCTGGTTTTTTGCGCTCGGTGGCTTTCCAAAAGGGCTGCCGCGCACGCAAGTGGATTATGTTGCGAACCTCGACGCCCTCTACGGCGCTGCCCGGCCAGCCGTCCAGGCGCAATATCCGCTGGCGAAATTTGGCAGCCCCGTCGCTGCCCTCAGTGCTGCCGAGACAGACCTGCGGTTTGCCTGCCCACAAGACGCATTTGATACGCGCATCGCGCGCTGGACTCCGCTTTTCAGCTACGAGTTTGACGAGGTCACCGCGCCCAGCTATTTGCCCCCCGCCGGATTTGAGTTAGGCGCAGCGCATACTTTTGAACTCCAGTATCTTTTCCCCCGGTTCCGAGGCGCGACAGGCATGCCTCGCATCCTCAATCACGCCCAGGCCCGATTGTCTGACCGAATGGTCGGCTACTGGTCGCGGTTCGCATCCTCCGGCGATCCCAACTTAGCTCGCAAAGAACAGCCCGAATGGCCTCGCTATCGTCAGCATCAGGAAAAGTTGATCTTGCAGTTAGAAACGACCTCTGTAGTTGAGGATAGCCTATCAAGGCATAACTGTGCTTTTTGGGACAGGATCAAGCTGCCGGCAGAATGAAACATGCTGTTGCCGAGATACAGGGTCGCTCAAGCCAGCTTGCTAAAGCCGTCGATAAGCTCTGCTGTCGTACGCCGGGCACCGCCCTGCAGATATTCCATCGCCGTCAGCGCATAGTCATGCGCCGCATCGCTCGACCCGGCGAGAGAATCTTCGGCAACACGCGCGAAAAAGTCGTGCTGATGGGCGTCGACAAACGTATAATGTATCGCGACATCGCTGTGATAGCCTGCAAGGATCAGGGTCTGCGCGTCCAGACCCTTCAACAGGATCGTAAGGTCCGTGCCCTTGAAGCCCGAGTGACGCCATTTCGAAAGGACGTAATCGGGTCCATTTTCACCGTGAACCGGCTCCCTCCCATTCTCCGACCTTGGCCGGATACCTGGCTCGGCGGTGAGGCCACCACGCTCCTCAAAGCGGATAATCGGCACGTCATTATCCCGTGCCGCCTGAACAAGAGCCTGCAGCATAGCGGCCTTCGTTTCTTCCAGCATATGCTCGACCTTCGAAGGATGTCCCATGACCAGCAGCACCGGCCTGCCGACGATCATCGGCTTGGGAGAAGAATCATTCATATTCGCTCCATGCATTTGATGCACCAAGGTTCCAGGCCAGCACGAGAGCTACAAGCTCTACACTTCGTCACCCCGTGCACACATGCTGCATCGTTCAAGTGGGATTGCGTCAAACCACAACATTGGCCCAAACGGTCCATGACCAGCAGCAGAAATCGTCCTGTGTCACATGCATGCTGCAGCCCTCCGGGCAATCTGCGTATTGCGGGCATTCACGGGCGATGTCGGCGATGAGCCCGCTGACCAGACCATTTACCGGACGCTTGGCAGATGGCGATATGCGTCTTTTCAGGATTTTCTGTGCAGTTACCGAATGCGGAGGGTTCGCCGCCGCAGAGTCGGAACTTCAAATGGGTCTTCCGTCCATCAGCCGCTCGATCAAGGATCTTGAAACACGTCTCGGTCTTCGTCTTTGCCGCCGCGGGCGCAGGGGCTTCTCACTCACCGATCAGGGCCGGCATATCTACGAGGCAAGTCTTCGATTCCTGCATAATATGGAGCAGTTCGAGGCAGATATCCGAACCGTCCATACCGAACTCAATGGCGTCCTCCGCATCGGCATGGCAGACACATTGATCACCGATCCGCAATTCCAACTGGCAGAAGTGCTGACGGAATTCAGGCGCAGACATCCGGGCGTTTCGATCAACCTGAGCGTCCAGACATCCAATCAGATCGAACAGCGCATCATCGACGGCAGCATGCATATCGGCTTCGTCGTTGTCCGCCGCCACAGCGATCGCCTTAGATATCGCGCGCTTTATAGTGAAATGTGCAGCCTATATTGCACCAGCGACCATCCGCTGGCCATCAAGGGCGAGGCGGCCATTATCGAAGATTTGTTTCGCCATGATTATGTCGGTTATACCTATGCGGACGGCGCTGGTCGGCCGATCGGTGGTACCAGAAGGATTCTGATCCCTGCCGCACAAGTGGATCATAGCGAAGCGCTTGCAACATTGGTCGCTACCGGCAGCTATTTTGGTTTTCTGCCGGACCATTATGTATCAGCGATGTGGCGCTGTTCAGGCTTCAGCGTCATTCTGAAAGAACTCGCCTTCGCTTCAAAGGTCGAGCTTGTGACAAGCCAAGGCGAGCCCTCCCCCCTCTTAAAGGCCTTCGATGAAATATTTGAACGAAAATTCAAAACAGTCACTTCGCCCGGTGACGCTGACTAGGTGTTAGGCAATTGATGCAGCTCCGCCGACCACGCGCCTGCCTCCATCTCAATCCGTGCATTTTTGGCATGGACTAGGAACTGCCCCGATACTGCGCGAAAAGAAAACCGCCTCAGCTGCGAACCCGGTTCCTTTCGCTTCACGCGGAGCAACATATGGATCCGAGGACAGCCAGATGTAGTCGGATGGGAGATCAGCCTGCAGATATCGACGAGAGTTCGGTATCAGGGAGTGTTGGAAGTCGACCGCCGCCCGATCGATGTGACCCGTCCTACGGCCCGCACCGTCCCGCTACTGTCATTCAGGCCCCGAGAATAAGAAATTTTCAGCTCCAGCGTTATATAGTCTAGTCGGCGGAGGAATGGACCGCCACGCGGTAGGCGCTGTCGAGCAAAGTCGCGGCATAGCCGCCATGCACGGAACCTATCGGATTATAAACGCCGCCATCGGGCGCACCTTCGAACACAGCATGGCCAGTATTGACCTCGACGAGCGCAAAATCGAGTTCCTCGACGAGCGGTGGCTGTCTCTCCGCCGCTATCCAGACACGCAGTTGCTGGAGTCCGTCGAAATCGAAAGAGCAGGCGTCGCTCATCGCATTCACCAAAATTTTGTCCTCATGCGCCAAGCACTTCTCGATCCAGTCGCTATTGAAGCCCAGCTCATTCAGCAGGGTAAAACCTGTGCGTCGTAGGTCATGGACAGTGAACGGTTCGAGCGGCAGCCCCTCTTTTTTCGCTCTGACCACGACCGCTGTCGTTATCCGATTGAATGTCGCCCGCGACATCGGTGCGTCAGCGTCGTATCGCGAAGGAAGGACATAGCGCGAGTTACCTGCGCAAGTTTTCAGCGCGATGAAGATGTCCACCGCCTGCTCCGACAGGTAGACGTTGTGTGCCTTTGACCGCTTCATCCGCTCTTTTGGGATCGACCAGACCGCGTTCTCGAAATCGACTTCATCCCACGTCGCATCCTGCAACTCGCTTTTCCTGACCATCGTCCGAAGGAAGAGCTTCATTCCCAGCCGTATAGTTGGGAGCGTCGGCACATGGTCAAGCTGACCGAGCATGATGCGGATCTCCGCGGGTGATAGCGACCAATCCTTTGGTACAAAGGTCGCGATGGACGCAGGCCCAACTTCATCCGCCGGGTTGTCGACCTTCTCACCACGCAAGATCGCGAATGCAAAGATCAGCTTTACGATATCGCGCACATGGACGGCCGTGGCTGGAGCGCCGCGATCCTTCACCTTCCCACACATCATACAGAGATCGTCGGGCGTGATCTCCGTCAGGAGCCTGTTTCGGAATGTTGGCAAGATGTCACGCTCGTAGATGGAGCGCCGCATAGCCCGCGTGCTGTCGGCCATACGCGACTCTTGGAACCACTTTTCGCCGAACTCGCCGAACGCTTCGCCTCCTTCAGTCGACGCTTGTCGTGCTGCTTCTCTTGAGCAGGCGACCGTCCCTCTGAAATGGCCCGCTTCGCATCGATCAGCTTCTCGCGAGCCCTGGCAAGCGAGAGGCCGTCGGGGCCGTATCGACCGAGCGTCAGCGTCTCGCGCCGTCCGTTGAGTCGATAATCGTACCGGAACACGATCGCACCTGACGGCTGGACCACGACGTACATACCGTCATGATCGCTCACCTTGTACAATTTCTTCTGTGGTTTCAGTGCCTTAATTGCTGCGTAGGTAAGCATGGCGGCCTCCAAATCCGTCCTAAAAACAGCAGAGAGGCGCCAATTATACCGTCAGGCCAAAACAGGGGGCACTGGAAGCGCATTTCCCTCGTTTTTCAGCTATTTATGGTCAACAAATATACCGTCAGCAGCTCTCTTAGCCGTGACGGTATAACGAAATCCCCAATCGAACAAGTTTCCCCATACCGTCCGCTATACCGTCAAATCGGAGCACTGCTCCTCGATAGAGGGCGATAGACGATGCCAGGTTTATCGTTGCTATTCAGCTAGTTAGATAGTGGCATGGCGTACAAACGGATACTGCCGGAGGGGCAAAAATCATTCCCACTCGATCGTGCCAGGGGGCTTGGACGTATAGTCGTAGACCACCCGGTTAATGCCCTTCACCTCGTTGATGATGCGGGTCGAGACGCGGCTCAGAAAGGCTGAGTCATAGGGATAAATGTCCGCAGTCATGCCATCGGTGGACGTGACGGCACGCAGGGCCAATACATTGTCATAGGTGCGCCCGTCACCCATCACGCCGACCGACCGGACCGGAAGCAGCACCGCAAACGCCTGCCAGATCGCGTCATAGAGGCCCGCGTTGCGAATCTCCTCCAGATAGACCGCGTCCGCCTTGCGGAGGATGTCGCAGCGTTCCTTGGTGACTTCGCCG
Organism: Sphingobium sp.; assembly: GCA_036384115.1. Lineage (GTDB taxonomy): Bacteria > Pseudomonadota > Alphaproteobacteria > Sphingomonadales > Sphingomonadaceae > Sphingobium. Next base: position 20,974 of record DASVMZ010000118.1, on the reverse strand, counting down.
GGGATACGGATCGCGAGGCCGGGGCCGGGGAAGGGATGGCGGCCGACGAAGATTTCCGGCAGGCCCAGCTCGCGGCCCAGCGCACGCACCTCGTCCTTGAACAGTTCGCGAAGCGGTTCGACCAGCTTCATGTTCATGCGTTCGGGCAGGCCGCCGACATTATGGTGGCTCTTGATCGTCACCGAGGGGCCGCCGGTGAAGGAGACCGATTCGATCACGTCGGGGTAGAGCGTGCCCTGCGCGAGGAAATCCGCGCCGCCGATCTTCTGCGCTTCCGCCTCGAACAGGTCGATGAACGCCTTGCCGATGAACTTGCGCTTGGATTCGGGGTCGGTGACGCCGGCGAGACCGTCGAGGAACATCTCCTCCGCATTCACATGGACGAGCGGGATGTTGTAATGATCGCGGAACAGGGTGACGACCTGCTCGGCCTCCGCCTCCCGCATCAGGCCATGGTCGACAAAGACGCAGGTGAGCTGATCGCCGATCGCCTCATGGATCAGAACGGCGGCCACCGCGCTGTCGACGCCGCCGGACAGGCCGCAGATCACCTTGCCGGTGCCGACCTGCGCGCGGATCTCGGCGATCTTGGTCGCGCGGAACTCTGCCATGGTCCAGTCGCCGGACAGGCCGCAGACATGGCGCACGAAATTCGCGATCAGCTTGCCGCCGTCGGGCGTGTGGACGACCTCCGGGTGGAACTGCGTGCCATAATAGCGGCGCTCGTCGTCCGCGATGACCGCGAAGGGCGCGCCGTCGGAGGTAGCGACGATGCGGAAGCCCTCGGCGAATTTCGTGACCTTGTCGCCATGGCTCATCCACACCTGATGCCGCTCGCCGGTCTGCCACAGGCCGTCGAACAGGACGCAGGGTTCGCTGACGGTCAGGAAGGCGCGGCCGAACTCGCCGCCCTCGCCGGTCTCATGGCCCGGGCGGACTTCACCGCCGAGCTGGTGGCTCATGACCTGCTGGCCATAGCAGATGCCCAGGATCGGCAGGCCGGAGTCGAACAATATCTGCGGCGCGCGGGGACTGCCCGCATCGCACACGCTGGCGGGCGAGCCGGAGAGGATGATCCCCTTGGGCTTCATCCGGCGGAAGGCTTCCTCCGCCGTGGTGAAGGGCGCGATCTCGCTATAGACGCCTGCCTCGCGCACGCGGCGGGCGATCAATTGCGTTACCTGGCTGCCGAAATCGACGATGAGGATGGAGTCGGTTTGGGGGCTTGTCATGGGCGGCGGATAATCTGTGGTGGGACGGCTGTCCAGACCGGGTGGTGTTTGGGCAGCATCCGATGGATAGAGTTCACGACAAGCATTATTCGGCTACTATGTCAGCATGTCCCAAATGATCCCTTTCCTTACTGCATTCGGTCTCGGTTCAATCATTACGGCGCTTGTTCAGGCTTGGCTATCACGGCGATCGCAACGAGATGAACGATGCTTTCGAGAAAAACAGTCTGCCTATATTGGGCTTCTGGAAGCTTATCATCGCGCAGCAGTGGAAGGCACTGATGAGGCAGCCAAGAGCTTCGGCTATTGGCAAATGCGATGCGATGCGATGCGATGCGATGCGATGCGAGCTAGTTGCCCTACAATCAGTTCGCAATGCTATTATTCGCATCGTAGAGACCAACGATGATCGTTTTGGCCGAAACGCTGCTCACGAAGATTTAAAAACGTCTATGCGCGCCGACCTGAAAATCACTAGGTAAACGGGGACATATATCTTTTCGCATCTACCCTATCGCAAGGCGATGCTATCCCGGCTCAGCACCATGTCCGCCACGCGACCGTCCTTCCAGGTGCAGCTGAACCGGCGCTGGACGCCCTGCCCGCGATAGCCGTCGCGCTGGTCCATCGTGCCGTCCACCGCCCATCCGCCATCGAAGGGACGGGTGGCGGTGATGTCGCGCACTTCGGCATAGGCGCCATCGCGCGATCCCTCGTCGCGGGCCGCGATCGCGCAGGCATCGACCGCAGCATTTTCCGCCGCTAAGCCTGCTGTCGCCGGGCCTACAGGCGCTACGCCAGCCGACCCATTTTCGACGGGCGCGGCCGTGCCTGCATAGGGCCGGTCGTAGGAGGGGTCATAGGTCCGGTTCTGGGCCGCCTTCTTGTCCTTGGCCGCAGAGGAGGCGATCACGGCTACCGCGCCGACCAGCGCGGCGACACCGAGGAAGACGCCGAAACCGTCGCCGCCATGGCTGCGTCCACGATCCCAGTTGCGATCATAGCCGCCCCGGCCGCCATAGCCACCACGCCCGCCCCAGCCCGCTTGCGCCATGGCAGGCGTCGCGGCGGATGCCAGCATCCCCGCCAGTGCGAGGCTTCCCGCCCAACGAGAGAATAACTGCATGATCCGCTGTGTCCTTGCCTTAGGTGGCTTTGCCTCGGGTGATCCTGGCATCCGTCCTACGCCTGCCATGCTGTCAGGCGGCTGAATGGGGTCATCTGGCGTCCGGGTCGTGGATGGCAAGACCGGTCCAGCGCGCGGCGAAGGCGTACATGTCCGAAAATTCGGCGATGGTCTTGTCCACCGGCTTGCCGCTGCCATGCCCTGCCCGCGTCTCGATGCGGATCAGGTGGGGCTTGTCCCCGATGGCGGCATGCTGAAGCGCAGCGGTATATTTGAAGCTGTGGCCCGGCACGACCCGGTCGTCGGTGTCCGCCGTGGTGACGAGGATGGCGGGATAATCCTGCCCGTCATGGATGGTGTGATAGGGCGAATAGGACAGGAGGTTACGGAAATCCGCCTTTTTGGAGGGATAGCCATAATCGTCCACCCAGTAGCGCCCCGCCGTGAAACGGTCGAAGCGCAGCATGTCCATCACGCCGACGGCCGGGAGAGCGGCGGCGAACAGGTCCGGCCGCTGGTTGACCACCGCACCGACGAGCAGCCCGCCGTTGGAGCGCCCCTCGATCGCGATCTGTCCCTTTGCGGCCAGCCCGTGCGCGTTGAGATATTCTGCCGCCGCGATGAAATCGTCGAACACATTCTGCTTGTGGGAGAGCCGCCCGGCGTCATGCCAGGCCTTTCCATATTCCCCGCCGCCGCGCAGGTTGGCGATGGCGACCGCCCCGCCCTGCTCCAGCCACGCAAGGCGGGTGGGTGAGAAGCCGGGCGTCTGCGCGATGTTGAAGCCGCCATAGCCGTAGAGGATGGTCGGCGCCGACGTGCCTGACGCCGCCACATCCTTGCGGCGGATCAGGAACAGGGGGATCTGGGTGCCATCCTTCGAAGGATAGAAGATCTGGTCCGTCTGGAAATCGCCGGGGTCGAAGGCGAGTTTGGGCCGCGACCAGATGCTGGCGCTGTTGGTCGCCACATCATAGCGATAGACGACGGAGGGATCGGTATAGCTGGCGAAGCTGAAGAAAGTCTCGTTATCGGCAGGCCTGCGGGAGAAGCCGATGGCGGTGCCGATGCCGGGGATAGGCACCGCACCCACCGGGGTGCCATCGCGCTCCACCAGCTTCGCGACGGTCCGCGCATCGGAAAGATAGGCCAGCACGATCCGCCCGCCGATCATCGACGCGCCGTTCAGCGTATCCTTGTTCTGCGCCACGATCTCCACGACCCGCGCCTTTGGGTTGAGCGCGTCGAGCCGCACGATGCGCCCACGCGGCGCGCGCAGGTCAGTACGGAAATAGAATTGATCGCCGACATTGCCGATAAAGCCCCAGTCATTCTTCAACCCCTTGACCAGCGGACGGGGCGTCCGATCCTCGCCGGTCAGCGGGATGAGGGTGAGGGCGTAGCGGTCGTCCGTCCCCTCACTGGACGTCACGAGGAGCCAGCGGCCATCATCGGTAACTTCCGCCACATGGCCGAGTTTCGGGCTGTCGGGGGTGGCGTAGACGAGGCTGTCGGCCGCCTGCGCGGTGCCCAGCGCATGATAGAAGATGCGCTGATTCTCGACCGTCGCCTGGAATTTGCCGCCGTCGGCGGGCGCGTCGAAGCGGGAGTAATAAAAGCCGCGGCCATCGTTCGCCCAGCTCAGGCCCGAATATTTGACCCATTCCACACGGTCGTCGAGCGTGCGCCCCGTGTCCACGTCGAGGACGCGCAGCGTGCGCCAGTCGGTGCCGCCCTCCTGCACCGCATACAGCAGATAACGGCCATCGTCCGACACATCCCACTCGGCCAGCGCCGTCGCGCCGTCCCTGGCCAGGGTATTGGGGTCGAGGAGCAGTCTTTCCCTGCCCTCCAGCCCTTCGCGCACATAAAGCGGCGACTGGTTCTGGAGGCCGCTGTTGCGGGTATAGAAATAGCGCCCGCCACCCTTTCGCGGCACGCCGGTGCGGCTGTAGTCGTAGAGGCGCTTCATCCGCGCGGCGAGGATGTCCCGCCCCGGCAGGGTGGCGAGATAGGCCTCCGTCACCTTGTTCTGCGCCGTCACCCAATCGCGCACCTGCCCGTCCACGCGGACGTCATTTTCCAGCCAGCGATAAGGGTCGGCGATGGCCACACCGAACTGCGTCTCCACCACGTCTCCGCGCAAGGTGGGCGGATAGGGTGGCGGGGTATCGGCGAAGGCGGGCATCATGGCCATCATAAGGGCAAAGGGCGTAAGCAGGCGGGATATATCATGGAGCAAAGTCATCCACTCACCCAACCAGACGCGCGAGATGCTCGGCATCGACAAAGCTCTTGAGTATCAGTCCGGAAAAGAAGGCGCTCACCTCCCGGCTCGGTATATCGCGCGCCGCGCCCGGTGGCGCGACGACGGGCGGACGGCGCAGCATTATGGCACCCTCCCCGATCCAGTCTGACGATCGCATTGAGACAGCCACCATGCACCTGCGACCGTGCGGCCCGATGCCGAGTTGCGAAATATGGGGGTCCGGCCATGCGGTGGGCGGGCTATTTTCACGAGGTCTTCGAGCTTGTGATCCAGCGCCATGAGGCGGCCTCTCCTTATTCCGCTCCCCTCCTATTGGCGGGGACGCAGAAAAGGCAATCGCTTTCCTGCGTGGGGCGCAACGCAGAGGACGAATGGCTGGATCGCGGGGGCTTTCCCGCCTCGCGGAGAGACAGGGTCGGGCAACCAGAAGCGCCTGACCCGGACCACCCCTGTCCACCCGCTCCCAAAACCAAAACCCGCCACACCTTGCGATGCGGCGGGTCCAGGTGTCCCCTCCCAGCGGATTCTTGCCCGGCGGATTTTCTATTTCATGCCAGACAGTAATTTAATTCCCGCTCAGCCCAGACGGCCGAGCCGATGGTATAAATTGCCATATTTCAGCGATTCCGGCGTATCCTGAACCTTCTGAAGATAGTCGGCGACCGCCACCTTCAGCAGGGCGAAATCCTCGGTAGAGAAGACCGCACGGGAGCGGGTCGGTTCGTTCGGCGTTGTCCTAGTCATCGTCTTGCTCCTCTCAACTTGTGGTTATGCTGCTGCGAACTGGTTCCCCGCAGTGGGCGATCAGGCCGCTGCGAACTGGTTCATCGTGTTGTGCTTGCCGCCAGCCTTGAGGGCCGCTTCGCCAGCGAAATATTCCTTATGATCGTCACCGATGTCCGAACCGGACATGTTCTGGTGCTTCACACAGGCGATACCCTGGCGGATTTCCTGGCGCTGGACGCCAAGGACGTAGCCGAGCATGCCCGCATCGCCGAAATATTCCTTGGCCAGATTGTCCGTGGACAGGGCGGCCGTGTGATAGGTCGGCAGGGTGATGAGGTGGTGGAAAATACCCGCCCGCGCCGAGGAATCCCGCTGGAAGGTGCGGATGCGCTCATCGGCTTCGGCCGCCAGATCGGTCATGTCATAGTCCACGCTCATCAGGCGGGCACGATCATAGGCGGAGACATCCTTGCCGGCCTCGACCCATGCGTCATAGACCTGCTGGCGGAAGTTCAGCGTCCAGTTGAACGACGGCGAGTTGTTATAGACCAGCTTGGCGTTGGGAATGACCTCGCGGACACGGTCGACCATGCCTGCGATCTGCTCGATATGCGGCTTCTCCGTTTCGATCCACAACAGGTCGGCGCCATTCTGGAGCGAGTTGATGCAGTCGAGGACACAGCGGTCCTCACCCGTGCCGGAGCGGAACTGGTAGAGGTTCGAGGGCAGGCGCTTGGGACGCAGCAGCTTGCCGTCGCGGCTGATGACGACATCGCCATTGCCGACCTGGGTGAGGTCTATCTCGTCGCAGTCGAGGAAGCTGTTATACTGGTCGCCAATGTCGCCCGGCTCCTTGGAGAAGGCGATCTGCTTGGTCAGGCCAGCACCCAGCGAATCGGTGCGGCTGACGATGATGCCGTCGTCGACGCCCATCTCCAGAAAGGCATAGCGGCAAGCCCGGATCTTCGCCAGAAAATCCTCATGCGGCACAGTGACCTTGCCGTCCTGATGGCCGCACTGCTTCTCGTCCGAAACCTGATTCTCGATCTGGAGCGCGCAGGCACCGGCCGCGATCATCTTCTTGGCGAGCAGATAGGTCGCCTCTGCATTGCCGAATCCTGCGTCGATGTCCGCGATGATGGGAACGACATGCGTCTCGTAATTATCGACGGCCTGGAGCAGGCGTTGCGCCTCGACCTCGTTGCCAGCCTCGCGGGCGGCGTCGATCTCGCGGAACATCATGCCCAGCTCGCGCTGGTCAGCCTGTTGCAGGAAGGTGTAGAGTTCCTCGATCAGCGCGGGGACGCTGGTCTTCTCGTGCATCGACTGGTCGGGCAGCGGGCCGAAGTCGGAACGCAGCGCGGCGACCATCCAGCCGGAGAGGTAGAGGTAGCGGCGCTTGGTCGTGCCGAAATGCTTCTTGATGCTGATGAGCTTCTGCTGGCCGATGAAGCCGTGCCAGCAACCAAGCGACTGGGTATAATCGGCGGTGTCGGCGTCATAGGCGGCCATGTCGGCGCGCATGATCTTCGCGGTATATTTCGCGATGTCGAGGCCGGTCTTGAAACGGTTCTGGATCTGCATCCGCGCGGCGGATTCCGCGTCGATGCCGTCCCATGTGCCGTTGAAGCTCTGGATGAGGCGGGCGTTGGTTGCGATCTTGTCCTGATAGGTCATATGCTGTCCGATCCGATGAAAGGTGTCTGTTGAGGATGGGATGACATGGGCATCACATCTCGGCGATAGTTTTTGTAAATATTCCGTGTGAATAGGTTTGAAAATACCGGAACAATCTTGTAATATTGTCAATATATTTACACGGCCAGGAGCAATGAGGTCGTCAAGCAGGGACGCCGAGCATGTCCGATACCAAGCTGTTCGCGGGCCATGCCGTCCGCCGCCTCCGCCGTGGGCAGGCCATGACCCAGGTCGCCTTTGCCGAGGCGGTCGACATCTCGCCCAGCTATCTCAACCTGATCGAGCGCAACCAGCGGCCACTGACCGCTGCCCTGCTGCTGCGCCTGGCCGAGCGGTTCGACATCGACCCGCGCAGGCTGGGCGCGGAGGAACCGGCGGGCGGGATCGAGGGGCTGCGCCGTCGCCTGGCCGATCCGATGTTCGCCGATCTGCAACTCGACCGGACGGAGATGGCCGAATGGCTGGCCGCCGCGCCGGGCGGGGTGGAGGCCTTTGCCCGCGCCTTCGACCGGATGCGCGAGGGGGGCGGTGGCGGCGAAAGCGGCGCCAGCATCCAGTCCGCCCCGGTGCAGGCCGCCCGGCAGGAAATCGAACGGTGGCGCAACCATTTCGCGGACCTCGACGCCGCCGCCGAGTCGCTGGCGGACGAACTGCGGCTGGGGACCGGCGACCTGTATGGCGCGATGGCCGAGCGGCTGCGCGTCAAGCATCAGCTCGCCATCCGCATCCTGCCCGCCGACATCATGCCCGACCGGCTGCGACGGCTGGACCTGCATGCCCGGCAGGTGCAGCTCTCCGAAATGCTGGACCCGGCGGCGCGCACCTTCCAGATCGCGTCGATCCTCGCGCAATATGAGGCGGGCAAGGAGATAGACGCGCTGGTGGCGGGCGCCGCCTTTGGCGACCGCACCGCCGAGCGCCTCTATCGCCGCCACCTCAACGCCTATTTCGCCGCCGCGATGATGATGCCCTACGCCCGCTTCCTGAGAGCCTGCGAACAGTCGGGCTATGACATATTGCTGCTGCAACGCCGGTTCGGCGCGGGGTTCGAGCAGGTCGCGCACCGGCTGACCACCCTGCAACGGGTCGGCGCGCGCGGCCTGCCCTTCTTCATGCTGCGGATCGACCGGGCGGGGCAGGTGTCCAAACGCTATGCCGGCGCCAGCGGCGCGCCGCTGGTGGAGGCGGAGGGGCGCTGTCCGCTGTGGCAGGTGCATCGCGTGTTCGAGCGGCCGGGCGAAATCCGCACGCACCTCGTCGCACTGGCGGACGGGGCGGGGCGGACCGATGGCGGCGGCGAACGCTGGTTCACCCTCGCCCGCACGGTGGAGCGGCCAGGGCTGGCCACGGCATTGGACGACAGCGCGATCTTCGGCGTCATCCTGGGCCTGCGCGCCGATCTGGCCGCATCCCTGGCCTATGCGCGGGGCATGGCGCTGCGCGGCGAGGAGCGCGCCAGCGAGGCGACGCCGATCGGGCTTGGCTGCCCGGCGTGCGGCATCCCGGACTGCGCGCAACGCAGCGCACCGCCGCGCGGTGTCACCCTCGACCTCAGCGACCGGGAGCGCGGCCTCTCCCCCTTCCCGTTCCGCACGGATTGAGGCCCGGTCGGTTTTGCGGCTCTGCCCCGACCGGCCAAGCCCTTGCTTTCAGGCAAAGCGGAACCCTGCTCCTCGTTCCGGGTTGAATCAGCCACGGGGACCACAGGAGGATATGATGGCAGACCGCATCACGACCGAGGACGGGGTACAGCGCACCACGATCATCGAAAAGCGATCGGGCGGCGGCGGATTGATGGTCGGCATGATCGTCATCATCGCATTGATCGCCGCCATCGCCTTCTTCCTGTTCGCCAGGGACAATCGCGAGCAGCGCCAGTCCGATGCGGTGATCGGCGCGGCGACATCGGTCGGTGACGCCGCACGCGATGCAGGCAGCGCGATCAGCGATGCGGCCGACCGTGCGGCGCCCAGGAAGGACTGATACAGCTAGTGTCGGCGTGCGGTCTGGATGACGGGAATTGCGATCCCGCCGATGCCGTAGCGTGGATATGCCAGGGGCGGCCCCGATAAAGGGCCGCCCCTGGCATGTGTGTCACCGTCTTTGCCGCTCGGGGTGGTTGGCGGTTAATTGATGGCCTGTCTCAGTTGGCGGGTTTCGTGCCGCCCTGTGCCTGACCGGTGGCGGCTTCCTCCGCCTTCACCCGTGCCTCGATCTTGTCCGAGTCTGCATCGATGACTGACAGGCGCTTTTCGCGCTCGGCGGAGACGAGATCGGCCCAGCTTGCGCTGCCCATCAACGCCTTGCGCTCCGCCTTGGCATTGCGGGCGATCTGCTGGAAGCAGCCGGTAAAGCCGCCGCCGCCGACGGGCGAACAGCTGTCGGTGCCGGATTTGCCGACATATTCAATGGCTTCGGCCCGGTTGAGCCAGCTCTGTACCTTGGGGTCATTGGGGTCGGTCCGCAGTTCCGGCGGAATGCGGTAACGGTCCTTGCCCGGCATGCGCGCGCAGACGGTGATCGCATCGCCGCCACTGGTCGGGCAGGGATCGTCGCCATAGACGATGACCTGCTGCACCTTCTCCGTCTCGGGCGCCGGAGCGGAAGCCGGAGCCTGTGCGTGAGCGGCGGCGGCGAGGAAGGCGGGCAGCGAGAGACTGGTCAGGAAGGCCCTGACGGGGAGCGACTTGGCGGCGAGGAATGTCATGACGTTATGCCTCCGGTCGGAAATCGAACGCGCTGGGACGCGCGCGGAAAAGATGCGCCAACAGCGCCAAACCTATATACGCCGGGACAGCGCGATGGCGGCGCGGCACCCTGCGCGGATGAGGCCGGAGAGCAGGGGATAGCCGGGCGCGCGCTCCGCTCCCTGCGCGATGGCGGTCTCGCGATGCTCCACCTCCTCCGCCTGAAAATCCGCGATGGCCTCCGAAAGTTCCGGGTCGCTTGTCCCCAGCGCGTCGAGCTGATGGCCATAATGGCGCTCGATCTCGGTCTCGATCGCGCTGGTGCAGGCCATGGCGGCCTCCGGTCCCAGCAGCGCCGTCGCCGCGCCCAGCGCAAAGCCCGCCATATGCCAGACAGGCTGGAGCAGGGTCGGCCGTCCGCCGCGCCGCGCCAGCATCGCGTCGAAGGTGGCGCGGTGGCGCTCCTCCTGCGCGGCCATGCCCGCGATCAGGCGGCCCGCCGGATGCCGGTCGCCCAGCACCGCCAGCTGCCCGGCATAGATGCGCGTGGCACCATATTCGCCCGCCTGATCGACGCGCAGCATCGCCGCGCTGTCCGCTGGCCTCTGGCCGGGACGGCGGGCGGCGGAGGTTGCAGGCTTCATGTTGGTGCTCATGCCGCGCCCTTCCACCGGCTGATGAACGACAATATGCCAAAGGCGGCGAGGGTCGAGAGCAGGAAATTATAGCCCGCCATCGAGATGCCGAAGAGGCTCCAGGCAGCGACGTCGCAGCGGACCAGCGGTGCGTGCATGATCGCATCCAGCGCCGATTGCCCGCCACCCGCCGACAGGCCGGTCGCGCAGGTCGTCAGCCCTTGCCACCAGCCATATTCGACGCCCGCATGAAAGCCGCCGATCAGGCCGCTGGTCAGGATGGCGAAGGCGGCCAGCGCGGTCAGCATCGCGCTCAGCCCCCGGTTGGCGCGCAGCAGGATCGCCCCCAGCGCCAGCGCGATGGCGACGAGGTGCGGCCACCGCTGCCAATAGCACATCTGGCAGGGGCTGAGGCCGCCGAGATACTGAAAGGCGATGGCCCCGCCCAGCAGCGCATTGGGTGCAAGGATCGCGATCAGCCGCGCATGCGACAGGCAGCGATCCGCCAGCGCCCTGACCGGCGTCATACCGGGGGAGCGCATCAGTCGCGCTTTGCGGTCGCGGCGGCGGGATTGCCGGTGGGCACGGCGACAGGCCTGCCCGCGGCCAGCGCGCCAGCCCCGGTGCGCCGGATGGTCTGGAGCGCATAATGGAGCTGGAAGTCGTCGATGCCCTGCTTCTTCAACTCATCGGGCGTCATGGCGAAGCGAGGATCTTCCTTCGCGTCCTTCTCCAGCTCCTTGTTGGTCAGCTTGGCCTCGCCGATCAGGTGGCGGCGCAGGTCGCTCTCCCGATAGCGGGGGCGCTTGGCATAGTCGGGGTCGGAGATCTGCGGCACGATGATGTCCGGCTCGATCCCACCTTCCTGCACCGACCGGCCCGATGGCGTGAAATAGCGCGCCGTGGTGAGGCGAAGGGCGCTGTTGGCCGACATGGGCAGCAATGTCTGCACGCTGCCCTTGCCGAAGCTGCGCTCGCCCATCACCAGCGCGCGATGCTGGTCCTGGAGCGCGCCCGCGACGATCTCCGACGCGGAGGCCGACCCGGCGTCGACCAGCACGATGACCGGCAAGCCGCCGGTATCGTCGCCCGGCCGTGCGAAATAGGTCTGCGTATCCTCGCGGCTGCGGCCCCGCTGGGACACGATCACGCCTTTTTCCAGGAAGCTGTCGGACACCGACACCGCCTCGTCCAGCAGGCCGCCGGGGTTGGAGCGCATGTCGAGGATATAGCCGAGCGGCCGGTGGCCCAGCGACTTCTCCACGCTGCGGAAGGCGGAGCGCAGGTCGGCGCCGGTATGGGCGGAGAAGCTGACGATCTTGATGACGCCGATGTCGTCCTTCACCTTCCACTTGATCGGCTTCACCTCGATCACGGCACGGGTGACGGTCACGTCGAACGGCTCGTCACGCCCCTGCCGCGCGATGGTCAGCTTGACCGGCGTGTTGGGGGCGCCGCGCATCTTGTCCACCGCCTCGTCCAGCGTGCCGCCATAGACCAGCGCGCCGTCGATATGGGTGATATAGTCGCCCGCCTTGATCCCGGCCTTCCATGCCGGCGTATCCTCGGTCGGCGCGATGACCTTGACCGCACCCTCCTCCATGGTGACGGACAGGCCGATGCCGCCATAATTGCCGTCGGTCTGGGTGCGCAGCTGCGCGAAATCGCGCGTGTCCAGATAGCTGCTGTGCGGATCGAGGCTGGCCAGCATGCCGTCGATCGCGCCCTTGATCAGCTTCTCGTCGTCGACCTTGTCCACATAGCTGGCCCGGACCCGCTGGAACACGTCCATGAACAGGTCGAGCTGCTTGTAGGTCGTGCTCTCCCCCTCCGCGATGGCGGCGGTCGTCGCGGGGACGAGCGCGATCGCGCCCGCAACCGCCAGCGAGCGCAGGAACAGCGGATGGCGAAACAGGGAAGAGCGCCCGGATGCGGACTGGGAGGGCATGGCTTTGGGGGACATGGGGCTGGGGGCGGCTTTCAGGGCAAGAGCGACGTCGAACGCAATATAGAGGCAGATCGGCCCGCTGCATAGGCATGGTGCCCCTGCTGCCCGGTCATGGCTTTCGCGCGGCTGAACGGCGAAGAACCGCCGCCCGGCGCCGGGCCGGACCCGCACGGACGGGCTGCGATCGAGCGCCGCGGTCAGCGTCCCCACCGACCTGCCCACGGCGGTCATCTCGAACCTATTAGCACAGTTGCATTTACAACAACTGTGGATCAAGATGAGCGGACAACGATGAGCGCGACATATAAGATGACGCACAGCCTGATCGAGAGAAGCCGAGGGTATTTTCCGATATTCCCTGAGGAATGGCAAAAGATCGGTCCTTCGCTTACCCAAGGACTCGACGCCGATTATCTGCTGATCGATCCGGGTCCGGTCGTCGATGAAGTACGCTACATGATCGTCGAGTTACGACGACAGACCTACAAGTTGCATTTTGCCGATTCGCTGACCGATGTTCATGCCTGCGCTTCAGGCGGGCTGGGCATCCGTTCCTCCCTGCTGGTTCCGCTGGGCAAGACACGCCACCGTCATCTGAGCCATATCGGCGCACTGTTCCGCGCCGACCGCATTTTTATTGTTCGCGACATGGACATGCTGAACATCGTCGCCGACCGGCTGCTCAGTTTTTTGGATCGACCATAGAGGGCAGGCTGCTGTGGACATAGTCACGCCCCCGCGACGTCAGTGCAGCCTGCCGGACAGACAGGCTCGACGGTCCGATCGACATGGCCTCAAAGGTGATCAGTCCCATGTCCGTCAGCCATTGCAAGGCGGCAAGGTAGCGTTTCACCAGTTCTTCATCAAAGGCAGTCCCGGCGCGCGCTGCCCAAGTCACTGACTCGAAACTTGGCCATGATTTCTCAAGACTTTGTAAAACTTCGATAATTTCTATCTGCGGCGCAGGCGGCATTTACTCGGTCCCCTATCTTCCCAATGGAAGAGCGATGTTCGCGCATATTTTCTATTGTTTTTTCGGGCTGACCTGACCGGCAATTTACAATGAAATAGATTTTGTTGCAACGCACCTCGACCGCATCTGAACCCTATGGGGCGCTTTTGCCCGGCGGCGGCCCGCGCAAATCGTTGGCCGCGGGATGACCCGGCGGGCCGAATTTCCCGAGGAAATTGACCTGTGCGGCGGGATGCGTCATGGCCCAGCCCAGCAAAAGAGACCCCCATGACCGAGATTCCATTGACAGAGCTGGCCAAAACCTTCGACCCCGCCGCCATCGAGGCGAAATGGTATGCCCATTGGGAGCGGAACGGCCTGTTCCGCCCGGAACGGCCAGACGCCACCCCCTTCACCATCGTCAACCCGCCGCCGAACGTGACGGGATCGCTGCATATCGGCCATGCGCTGGACAACAGCTTGCAGGACATCGTGATCCGGCACGAGCGGTTGAAGGGCAAGGATGCGCTGTGGGTGGTCGGCACCGACCATGCGGGCATCGCCACGCAGATGGTGGTCGAGCGGCAGATGGCGCTGGGCCAGGACAAGCGCACTAACTACACCCGCGAAGGCTTCATCGAGAAGGTCTGGGCGTGGAAGGCGGAGAGCGGCGGCACCATCACCGGCCAGCTGCGCCGCCTCGGCTGCTCCATGGACTGGAGCCGGGAGCAGTTCACCATGGACCCCCACTTCACCCGCGCGGTGGTGAAGGTGTTCGTGGACCTCCACAGGCAAGGGCTGATCTATCGCGACAAGCGGCTGGTCAACTGGGATCCGGGCCTGAAAACCGCCATCTCAGACCTTGAAGTGGAGACGCGCGAGATCAAGGGCAAGTTCTGGCACTTCCGCTATCCGCTGGCGGATGGCGTTCGGCTTGATGCCCCCGGACTTGAGGGCCGCGACTATATCGTGGTTGCGACCACCCGGCCGGAAACGATGCTGGCCGACATGGCCGTGGCGGTGAACGCTGCGGACGAGCGGTATAAATCGGTTATCGGCAAGTTCGTGAAGTTGCCGATCACCGGCCGCCTGATCCCCATCGTCGCGGACGACCATGCCGACCCGGAACTGGGTTCGGGCGCGGTCAAGATCACGCCGGGCCATGACTTCAACGATTTCGAGGTCGGCAAGCGCGCCGGGATCGCGGCGGGCGACATGTATAATATGTTCGATGCCGATGCGAATGTGGTGCAGGTGACGGACGGGCTGATCCCTGCCGAATATCTGGGCCTGCATCGTTTTCGCACCGATGGCGTGGACGGCGCGCGCGAGAAAGTGGTCGAGGCGCTGCGGGCGCTCGACCTCCTCGACTATGCGCTGGTCGAGGAGGAGAATGAGGACGAGGGCACCGTCTCCATCCGCAAGCAGGAAAAGATCGAGGATCGGGTGATCCAGACCCCCTATGGGGATCGTTCGGGCGTCGTCATCGAACCCTGGCTGACCGACCAATGGTATGTGGACGCGGCGACGCTGGCGAAACCCGCCATCGAGGCCGTTCGCTCCGGCACCATCGAGATCGTGCCGAAGACGTGGGAGAAAACCTACTTCAACTGGATGGAGAATATCCAGCCATGGTGCGTGTCCCGGCAATTATGGTGGGGGCACCGGATTCCGGCTTGGTTCGACGAAGATGGCAATATCTTCGTCGCGGAGACGGAGGAGGGGGCACAGGCACAGGCGGGCAACCGCAAGCTGGCGCGTGACGAGGACGTGCTCGACACCTGGTTCTCCTCCGCCCTCTGGCCCTTTGCCACGCTGGGCTGGCCGGACACCAACGCGCCGCTGGTGGAGCGCCATTATCCCAACGACCTGCTCGTCTCGGGCTTCGACATCCTCTTCTTCTGGAACGCCCGCATGGCGATGCAGGGCATCCACTTCATGGGTGAGAATGGCGCGAAGCCGCTGGCGGAGGCCGTCCCGTGGAAGCGCATGTACCTCCATGGCCTCGTCCGCGCGACCGATGGCCAGAAAATGTCCAAGTCCAAGGGCAATGTGGTCGATCCGCTGCTCCTGATCGACAAATATGGCGCGGATGCGCTGCGCTTCTTCATGGCCGCGATGGAGAGCCAGGGCCGCGACGTGAAGATGGACGAGAAGCGGGTCGAGGGATATCGCAACTTCGCGACCAAGCTGTGGAATGCGACCCGCTTTGCCATGTCCAACGGCATTGGCGCCAGCAGCGGCGTCGCCGCGCCCATCGCCACCTCTGCCGTCAACAAGTGGATCGTGGGCGCGGTGGTGGAAACCGTCGCCGCGCTGGACAAGGCGCTGGCGGACCTGCGCTTCGACGCCGCAGCCAACGCCATCTATCATTTCGTGTGGGACCAGTTTTGCGACTGGTATCTGGAGCTTATCAAGCCCGTCTCCATGGGCGAGGAGCGCGGGTCCATCGACGATGAGACCCGGGCGGTCGCGGGCTGGGTGCTCGACCAGATCCTCGTCATGCTGCATCCCTTCATGCCCTTCATCACGGAGGAATTGTGGGAAGCACTTGGCGCACGGCAGAAGCCGCTGATCGTGGCGCAATGGCCTGCGCCGGGTGCCGCGGTCGATGCCGACGCGAAGGCGGAGGTCGAGTGGCTTATCAAGCTGGTGGGCGAAGTGCGGACCGCGCGTAACGAGTTGAACGTGCCGCCGGGTGCGCGCGTGCCCTTCGTCGTGGAAGGCGCGTCGGAGACCACGCTCGCACGGCTGGGCATCCACACCGACCGCGTGACCCGCCTCGCGCGGATCGAGCGTGTCGAGGCTGGCAGCGGTGAGGCGCAAGTGATCGTGGACGAGGCGACCTATACGCTGCAACTGGGTGGCATCATCGACATCGCCGCCGAAAAGGCGCGTCTGACCAAGGCTCTGGAAGCCACCACCAAGGAGGCCAAGGCGCTCGCGGGGCGGCTTGGCAATCCGGCGTTCGTGGAGAAGGCAAAGCCGGAAGCGGTGGACAAGGCCCGCGCCGACCATGCCGAGAAATCGGCGGATGCGGAGCGGCTGGCGGCGGCGATCGCGCGATTGGGGTAATGATCGGCGCGCGCGCCTCCTCTCCCATCGTCATCCCGGCGAAGGCCGGGGAGACATGGGGGAGAAGGCCCAGAGCATGATCCAATCTCACTGGATCACGGCCCATGCTCTACTTGTCTTGTGTTTTCCGCATTTTCCGAGCCAGCAGATGATGCCATCTGCTTCTAAAATGCTCTAGCGCCCGCCGCCCCGCCAGCGGGTGATGGTGCGGGTCAGCATCGCCTCTTCCCCGCCGCTTTCGCGCCACAGCGTCGTGAACTTCGGATCGGCGGAGGCCGGGCGGCGCTTTTCCTCCAGATCGTCCAGCGTGACGCGGATCGGGATGGCGACACCCTCGCCGCAGATGATGCACTCGCGGTTGCGGAGCGCCGGGATGCTGTCGAGGAAGCCGCGCGATCCCTCCGGCATGGCGGCCTTCACGAACGCCTGATCCCGGTCGTTGTTGAGGCGCATCGCGACGATGGTGCCACACTGGGACAGCACGCCCTCCGCCAGATCGGAGGGGCGCTGGGTGATGAGGCCCAGCGAGACACCATATTTACGGCCCTCCTTGGCGATCCGCTCCAATATCTTGCGGACCGACTGGCCAGCGCCGGTGGTGGTGGCGGGAATGTAGCGATGGGCCTCCTCGCACACCAGCAGGATGGGCCGCTGCTCCTCGCCCCGCGCCCAGATGGCGAAGTCGAAGACGAGGCGGGCCAGCACGGACACCACGACATGGGTGATCTCCGACGGCACGCCCGACACGTCGATGACGGAGATGGGCCGCCCCTCGGCAGGCAGGCGAAAGATGCGGGAGAGGAATTTGGCCAGCGTATCGGCGACCAGCATGCCGGAGAACATGAAGCTGTAGCGCGGATCGGCCCTGATCTCGTCCAGCCGGTTTTTCAGGCGGAGGTAGGGGAGCGAATCCGTGCCCTTGTCGAGCTTGCCCATCTCGTTCTGGAGGATGGTGGACAGGTCGGACAGCATATAGGGCACGGGCGCGTCCACGGTCATCCTGCCGATGGATTCGGCGAGCCGGTTGCGGCTGCGCGCGGCGAGGATGCAGCGGCCCAGCACATCCATGTCCTGCGCGCGCTCCGCACCATGGCTGGTGATGAAGACCTCGCAATGCTCCTCGAAATTCATCAGCCAATAGGGCAGTTCGAGGCTGCTCGCGTCGAAGCATTTGCCGTTCTCGGCGAAGGCCGCGCCATATTCGCCATGCGGGTCGATCATCACCACATGGCCTTCGGGCGACAGGTCGCAGATGCGGTGCAGGATCAGGGCGGCGGCGGTGGACTTGCCGGTGCCGGTGGACCCCAGCAGCGCGAAATGACGGCCCAGAAAGCTGTCGACCAGCAGGGAGGCGCGGGTGGTGGTGGTGGGATAGACGGTGCCGACCTCCACGCAGGCCAGGTCATGCCCGGTGTAGATGGCGTTGAGGTCCGCGTCCGACATGGGGAAGACGTCCGTGCCCGGCACCGGAAAGCGGGTGACGCCGCGCCGGAATCTGGCGAGCCGGCCGGTGAGCATCTCCTGCTCGCCCTCGCCCAGAAAGTCGATGTCGGCGGCGATATGGGCGGCGGAGCGCGGGTCGATGGCCAGCGTGCGGATATTGGCGACGACCCAGTGCCGGCCGATTCGCATCTTGATCTGGCTGCCGACATGACCGGCGGAGGCGATGGCGGGGTCATCGTCCTGCGACAGCGCCTCCATCGCCTGTATGTCGATCAGGATGCGCGCGGAACCGCCGGAAATGTCCGATACGACGCCCAGCGGCTGATATTGGACAGGCGTCTGGCCAAGGTTGCGGAAGCCCGCGGCAACGGGGCGTCCCCCCTTGTCGGTGCCGAAGCCAGATATGAAATTCATCTGTCCGCCATCCCATGCCGTCGATACATCCGACAAGGCATAGCGATGGGTGGTAAAGATTGACTTAGAGTCCGGCACGCCTCCAACAGGCCCACCGACTAGATCCGCATGGCCAGATAGCCCGCGAGCAGGCCGAGCGAGAGCGCCATGGCGACGGCGCACAGGCCATAGAGGAAGGGCTGCCGGTCGGCGAAGACGCCCATCAGCCGCTCGAACCCCGATTTGCGCACCTCTATCTCCCGCACGGCGGCGGCCAGCACCCGGCCGTCGCGGACCAGGAACGTCTCCGCCGTATAGGTGCCAACGACGACACGGGCCGACAGCGGCAGCGTCGCCTGATAGAGGACGCCGTCGGTGATGCTGACGGAACCGGGCTTTTCCACGAACAGGCCGTTGCGGACGCGCAGGTCGGTGAGGCCGCGCGCGAAACGGTCGATCTCCGCCCCGCTGTTGAGCGAGGAGGGCGACAGTTGCAGCTTGTCCAGGCCCAGTTCGTAGATGGCGGCGGTCCTCTCGTCCACCATGTCCCTGATCGGGCGGGAGGAGGCGACGGCATAGAAGCTGGGCGCGGTGCGGAACTCCGCGCTGGCGGTGTTGAGCCATATGCCCGCGACCTGCCGCTTCTCACGCATCACCAGTTGCTGGCTGGGACCGCGCAGGACGACGATGATGTCGGCCGGATCGTCGGGCACCTTGCCGCCGGGATAGAGGATCGCGCCGAACAGCAGCAGTTGCGCGCCAGTGAAGCTGTAACGGATCTCCACCTCGCGCTGGGACACGTCGGGCACCAGTTTCGGCTGCGGTTGTCCGGCGCCCAGCAGGCCGAGCGCGAACAGGGCGAGGAGGAGGCGCGCGCCCATCCTCACAGGATGTCCAGCGTGTAGATTTCGTCCGGCTTCCAGCCGAGGCCCAGCGCCATGCGGATCGCCACCACCAGCACGATGAAGGCCAGGACGACGCGCAGATATTCCGGCCGCACCTTCATCGACAGGCGCGTGCCGATCTGCGCGCCGACGACGCTGCCGAGCAGGAGGAGGAAGGCCAGCACCAGATCGACCGCCTTGGTCGTCAGGCTGTGGACCATAGTCGTCGCCATGGTGACGAACAATATCTGGAACAGCGAGGTGCCGATCACCACCTGCGTCTGCATGCCGAGGATATAGAGCATCGCGGGCACCAGCACGAAACCACCGCCAATGCCCAGCAGCATGGTGAGGGTGCCGGAAAAGATGCCGAGCAGGAAGGGCGCCAGCGGCGAGATATAGAGGCCCGACGCATAGAATCGCCAGCGCAGCGGCAGGGCGGCGACGAGCGGGTGGTGGCGGCGCTTGCGGGCCGGGGGCGCGTCGCCTCGTTTCATCGCGACGAGCGATCCGATCGCTTCCTTCGCCATCATGATGCCGATGGAGCCGAGCATGACGACATAGAGGATGGCGATGACGGTATCGATCTGGCCGAGCTTTTGCAGGAGCGAAAAGATCGCCGCGCCGAGCAACGTGCCGAGGAAGCCGCCCGCCACCATCACGCTGCCCATGCGGATGTCGACGGTGCCGCGTTGCAGGTGCGACACCACGCCGGACACGCTGGCGCCGGTCAACTGCGTCGCGGACGATGCCGCCGCGACCATCGGCGGAATGCCGTAGAAGATCAGCAGCGGCGTGGTCAGGAATCCGCCGCCCACCCCGAACATGCCGGACAGCAGGCCGACGATCCCGCCCAGCCCGATGATGAGCAGCGCGTTCACCGACAGGTTCGCGATCGGCAGGTAAAGATCCATGGCTGTGCATGGGGGTAGCCGCAAAGCAGGGCAACTTAAAGGCGTGCCGCGCCTGCCGCGATCAAAAATCCGTGCCGATGGACAGGGCGGGGCCGGATGCGGGCGCGGCATTGCCCGCGATGCGTTCGCGCCACTCCGCCCCCAACCGGATCGTCGCCCCGGCGAGGCGCAGGCGGACGCTGGCCTGTGGTCCTATGTCGAGCCGCGCTGCGCCGGGCTGAACCCCGCCCCAGACCCCTGCGCCCACGGCGATCATGCCCGCCATGGGCCGCTCGACGGTCAGCCGCCCGTCCGCGAATCCATCGTGCGTGCGTAATCCCACCATGCCCGCCTGTGCATAGCCGTCCAGCCGGAAGCCATGGCCAATATCGACAGGTGGCAGGCCACCGGCGGCAAGCAGTGAAAAGGCATGGCGTCCGCCCGGCGACAGCCCCTCGCGCCGTTCGATGGCGAGCGTGACGGGCAGTGGGAGGGACGGGCGAACGGCGATTCCCCCAGCGATTTCGGCGGCGGCCTGCCCCTGCACCGCGCTGCTGATTCGGGTGTAGAGCGCGGGGCGCAGCGACGATGCGGGCGCCAGTGCATAATCGACCCGCACCCCCGCCTGCGATCCGCCAAGCCGGGGAGCACGGGCATAGGCCGGGCCGCCCTCGTCATCGCGCCAGAGCATCCACGCCGCGCCCGACCAGCGACCCGGCGCGTGCGGGGACAGTGGCACGCCTGCCTCGCGGGGGGACAGGCCCGCGCCCGGCGCGAATCCGGCGAGGGCAAGCGACTGGCGCGGCGCACGGGCAAAGGCGAGCTGCGCGCCCAAGATGCTGTCCGCCGTTGCTGTCGACCATCCGCCGCCGCTGATGCCTGTCTCCTGCTCTCTGGCCGGTGCGATCGGCAGGGTGCTGGCAACGGTCGCCGCCGACCGTGGCCGCGCCGCACCGCTGCCCTTCGCCAGCAGCGTCGGTGGACGGGACGGGAACATCCAGTCGAGCGTGCCC
>DASVMZ010000117.1:0-23628 GCA_036384115.1 Sphingobium sp. | reverse complement strand
CCCAGTAAGCCGCATCGCGGTGATCCCAGTAAGCCGCATCGCGGTGATCCCAGTAAGCCGCATCGCGGCGGGGGCCATCAGGCGTGACGCGCCGCGCTTCCAAAAGGCCGCTTGCGGCTTGCTACCCGTGTCTGTCATTGCTCGGTCCCATGTCCTTAGAAACATCATCGGAAGCATCCACTCCGCTGGCGCCCGGCCTATACATTGTTGCAGGTCCGATCGGCAACTTGTCAGACCTGACGCCGCGAGCCGCCGAAATCCTGCGTCTGGCCGATGTCGTGGCGGTGGAGGATACGCGTGTTTCCGCTAAATTATTGCGCCACGCAGGGTCCGACAGGCCCATGATTCCCTATCATGACCATAGCGATGAGCGGGTACGCAGCCGGTTGGTCGACCGCATGGCCGGAGAGTCGGTGGCGCTGCTCTCCGATGCCGGAACGCCGCTGATCTCCGATCCCGGATACAAGCTGGTGCGAGACGCCCGTGCGGCAGGGCGAGCGGTGACGACCGCGCCCGGACCCTGCGCGATGATCGCGGCGCTCACCCTGTCCGGCCTGCCCACCGACCGTTTCCTATTTCTCGGCTTCCTGCCCAACAAGGAAAAGGCGCGCGGCGATGTGCTGGCGGAGGTCGTGGGCCTGCGCGCCACCCTGGTCTTTTATGAAAGCGGGCCGCGCACCGCAAAGAGCCTCGCCGCCATGGCCGCCGTGCTGGGCGACCGGGAGGCGGCGGTGGCGCGGGAGATCAGCAAGACCTTCGAGGAGGTGGCGACCGGCACCCTTTCGGAACTCGCGGACCGCTATGCCGAACATGCACCGAGGGGCGAGATCGTCATCGTCGTCGGCCCGCCGTCCGACGCACCTGTCGAGGCAGCGGAGGAGGATGTGGATGCCGCATTGCGCGACGCGATGACGCGCCTGCCTGTCTCCAAGGCGGCGGGTGAGGTGGCGAAACGCTATGGGCTGGAGCGGCGGGCGCTCTACGACCGGGCGATGGGCTTGAAGGGCGCGTGAAAGCGCCCGCACCTCGGCGCGTGACGGCGGAAAAGCGCGGACGGCAGGCAGAGCGGCTTTGCGGCTGGTGGCTGCGGCTCAAGGGCTGGTCGATCCTCGACCGGCGGGTGCGGACCCCGGCGGGGGAGATCGACCTGATCGCGCGGCGCGGGACGATGGTCGCATTCGTGGAGGTGAAGGCGCGCAAGAGCGATGCCGACCTCGATCTTGCCATCGACGAACGGCGGCTGTCGCGGGTCGCACGCGCGGCCGAGAGCGTGGCCCACCTCTATTGCGCGCCCGGCGACGACATGCGGATCGACGTGATGCTCCTTGCGCCGGGGCGTCCGCCACGCCATCTGGCGAACGTCTGGCACGGGGGATGATGCATCGTCCGTCTCACACGGCGTCATCCCGAACCTGTTTCGGCATGACGGAAGCGTACAGGCGTGAACGGACAGCCGTATCGCCATGATATTGGCTGCCCGGCCGGGCGAACGGAAGAGAGAGACTATGACCCTGAAAGTCGCGATGCAGATGGACCCGATGGAGGGGATCAATATCGGTGGCGATTCGACCTTCCACATCATGCTGTCGGCGCAGGCGCGGGGGCACAGCCTCTATCATTATCGCCCCGACGACCTGAGCTGGACGGGCGAACGCCTGATCGCGCAGGCGCGACCGGTGACGGTGCAGAAGGTCGCCGGCGACCATTTCACCTTCGGCGCCCCCGTCCGCCTCGACCTGGGTAGAGACGTTGATGTGGTCTGGATGCGGCAGGATCCGCCCTTCGACCTCAGCTACACCACGGCCACGCATCTGCTGGAGCGGATCGAGGACCAGACATTGGTCGTCAACAATCCCGGCTCCGTCCGCAATGCGCCGGAAAAGCTGTTCGTGCTGGACTATGCCCGCTTCATGCCGCCGACGATGATCACGCGCAGCCTGGAGGAGACGCGTGCCTTTCTCGCGCAGCATGGCGAGATCGTGGTCAAGCCGCTGTATGGCAATGGCGGTGTCGCGGTGTTCCACATCGGCTCCGACGGCAAAAATCTCGCCAGCCTTGTCGAACTCTTTCGCGAACGGTGGGTTGAGCCTTTCATGGTGCAGGCCTTCATCCGTGACGTGGCGTCGGGCGACAAGCGTATCGTGCTGGTCGACGGCGAGGTCACAGGCGCGGTCAACCGCATTCCCGGCGATGGCGAGATCCGCTCCAACCTCGCGGTCGGTGGCAAGGCGGCCAAGACCGAACTGACGGCGGAGGAGCAGGAAATCTGCGCCATCCTCGGCCCTGAACTGAAAGCGCGCGGCCTGTTGTTCGTCGGTATCGACGTGATCGGCGGCAAGTGGCTGACCGAGATCAACGTGACCTCCCCCACCGGCATCGTCGCCATTGACGCCTTCAACGGCAGCGATACAGGCGCCCTGATCTGGGACGCTATCGACGCGCGGCTCGCGGCGCGGTCGGCGGCCTGATCCCCGGTTGGCGCATTGACATGATCGACTAGTCCCTATGACTGACTGGCCCCATGACTGACTGGATCGTCAATCTGATCGATTCGGGCGGCTATTGGGGCATTGCGTTGCTGATGGTCATCGAAAATGTGTTTCCGCCGATCCCGTCGGAACTCATCATGGGAATCGGCGGAATTCGCGTCGGTCAGGGGCGCATGGACCTGGTGCCGCTGCTGGTCGTCGCGACGCTGGGCAGTACGCTGGGCAATTATGTCTGGTATCTGTTCGGCCGCGCGCTGGGCTTCCACCGCCTGCGGCCACTGGTCGATCGCTGGGGGCGGGTGCTGACGCTGGAATGGCGCGATGTCCGCAAGATCAACCTGATGTTCCGCAAATATGGGCCAGGCATCGTCTTCGTCTTCCGCTTCATGCCGGCATTTCGCACCATGGTGTCGCTTCCCGCCGGGCTGTTCCGCATGGGGCATGTGCTTTTGCAAGCATCAAGCTGCGTGCGGTCGGGCTGGCGGGCAGAAATCGCGCAACAGGGGCGTTTTTTGCTGTGGACCGCTGCGGGTGCGCTGATCTGGAATATCATTTTGGCCGGGGGTGGATATTATCTAGGCAAGCGGATTACCGAGATAGACAAGTACCTTGGACCGGTGACGTGGGCGATTATCGTGCTGGCTATTGTTGGGTACGTGTATCGCTTCCTGACTTGGAAGCCATATGCTGAACGGGTAAAATCGCCTGCTTAGGCTATGCCCGGGACGGCAGATGGAGCAATAATGGGCATCCCTTCAGCTTTTGATGAATATATGAAAACGACGGGATATTTGGTCCACCCTAAAAAATTAGATTACACCAATCATCTTCTATTGAATTTCCCAGGTTTGCCGTCCTTCGTTGGAGCATAGGGTGGACCGCCAATATTCCATACCATTGTAAGGTCAGGGCCTATGATCTTTCCAATACGGGGCCAAACGAGATATCCGTCCCAGTTTGCACCATCACGAGTGCAAGCAACAGCAAACTCGCCTTGAGAATAGCTGCTAACCTTCTGGTAAAATTCACCACATCCTTGAACGTGATTTTGTAAGAGCGTCGCTGCTACTTCGGCAGTCGGTTCGTACCAATGTCCCGCATATTGCTCTTTGAGGCTTGGCGTAGGCTTGCAAGCGGCCAATAGGATAACGATTAAAACGGCCCGCTTCATGTACCCTCCGAACTAAACAGCACAGTGAGGTGTATGCCATCACCGCCGTGACGGCAAATGTGCTCTACAAGTCGGTGTTAACCGTATCGGTCAACCATGCTTCCTGTTGTGGACGGGGGCCGGCACGTTGATCTGGAACATCATCCTTGCGGGTGGCGGCTGGTGGCTGGGCAGCCGGATCACGCGGATCGACTCCTATCTCGGCCCGATCAGTACGGGTATCGTCGTGCTGGCGGTGGTCGGCTATGCATGGCGCTACCTGACGTGGAAGCCCTATTCAGCGTCCTGAACCATGAACTATGACGCCCGGGGATGCGCGTTGCGATAGACGTCCAGAAGGTGGGCGGCATCGACCTGCGTATAGATTTGGGTGGAGGACAGGCTGGCATGACCCAATAGCTCCTGCAACGCGCGCAGGTCAGCGCCGCGTCCCAGCAGATGCGTCGCGAAACTGTGGCGCAGCGCATGGGGTGTCGTGCGATCGGACAGACCCAGCCGCACCCTCGCCCCGCGTACCGCGCGCCGTATGATGCCGGGATCGAGGGTGCCACCGCGCGCGCCACGGAAGAGCGGCACGTCTCTTGTCACGCCATGAGGACAGAGCCGTGCATAGTCGGCAATCGCCTCGCGTACTTGCGGCAGCAGGGGGACGAGGCGGGTCTTGCCTCGCTTGCCCGTGATACGCAGAACCTCGCCGGGCGGCAACATCGCGCCGGTCAGCGACAGTGCCTCCCCGATCCGCAGGCCCGCGCCATAGAGCAGCAAAAGGATTGCCCAGTCGCGCGCGGCGATCCAGGGTTCACGGGCTTCGTCAGTAACATCCTCCGCCAGTGCGATGACATCGTCAGGACTGATCGGGCGGGGAATGCCCGGCTTGATGCGGGGGCCGCGCAGGGCGGGGATACTGGCATCCCCCCCCCCGGTAAACCGCAGAAAGGCGCGCACCGCCGATAGTTCGCGCGCGGTGGAACTGTTGCCGATCCCCTCCGCCCGGCGTGCGGCGACATAGGTGCGCAGGTCCGACGGGGTGAGCGCGGTCAGTGTCGCCCGGTCGGGCGCGCCGCCCGTCTCCGCCATCCAGTCGAGCAACCGCTCCGCCGTCGCCACATAGGCGCGCACGGTATGCACCGACCGCCGCCGGTCGAGTGCGAGATGCTGGCGCCATGGGGCCAGCATCTCGTTATGCGGCAGGAGGGGGCGGGCATCGGCAGGCAATGGCATGGTCCCGCTTCTACCCCCTTGGTGGTGCGACGTCACCTGTGACCTGAACGGGGCCGGGGGCGAAACAAATTGCCCCCTCCAAGCGTAGTGTCCTTCGACATCGGCCGCATTCGGCGGCATTGGAGGAAAAGCCATGAAACAGACATATATGCGCGCCGCGATCACAGCCTTGCTGGCGACCGGACTGGTCATGTCGGCACCGGCGGACGCACGGAAGAAGCGGCATCACAGCACGCAGGTCAGCAAGCGGGACGACCATGGCAACTGCCTGCGCTTCAACAAGACCACGGGTGCGGTTGCGGGCGCGGTCGGCGGCGGTGTTCTCGGCAATGTCATCGTCGGTGGCACGGGCGGCACCTTGCTCGGCGCGGCTGCGGGCGGCCTGGCGGGTCATGAACTGGCGACCAACCGCCGCAAGCGTTGCTGAGGCGATGGGATTCAGGATCGCGGGTCATCCGCTTATCTAAAGCGCATACCAGCCGATCAGCACTCCGGCCTGAACGCAGGCGATGAGCTTCAGATAGGTGGAGAAGGGTTCCTTGCGCGTCTTATGCCGGAAGATGCGCCGCGCGAGGAACGCTCCGGGACTGCCTCCGATCAGGGCGAGGGTCAGCAGGTCACGTTCCGGGATACGTCGTTTCCCCGTTCTGGCCCCCGTTCTGGCGTGGACTTTGTCCTGACGGAAACACAGGATCGTCCACAGGTTAAGGAGGGCCAGCAAGACGACGAGCAGGGCGTATGGCATGATTGGGGTCTATGGCTGGCGCGGCGATATTTTGCCACCGCCTGCATCATGTTCCCCTTGAGGTGTCCCGGTCCCATGCCTCCTCGCCCCCTCTCCAATCCCGCGCATTGATCCGTTGGGCCAAAATGCGTATAGGCGCTGTTCCCACCGGATATGGGCGGCCCTTGCTGGCCGCCTTTTTCCGTTGTGGGCCTGATCCATCCACGGCTCACTGAAAGGAAGCCGCCCCCATGTCCGACAAGCCCATATCCCCCCTGATGCCAGTCTACCCCCGGTGCGACGTGCGTCCGGTGCGAGGCGAAGGCTGTTACCTGATCGGGGAGCGGGGTGAACGCTATCTGGACTTTGCGAGCGGCATTGCGGTGAACGCGCTGGGCCATGGCCATCCGGCACTGATCAAGGCGATTTCCGAGCAGGCGGCGACGCTGATGCACATCTCCAACCTTTATGGCAGCCCACAGGGCGAAGCCTATGCCCAGCGGCTGGTGGACGCGACCTTCGCCGACACGGTGTTCTTCACCAACTCCGGCGCGGAGGCGGTGGAGTGCGCGATCAAGACCGCGCGCCGCTATCACTATGCCAATGGCAACCCGGAGCGGGGCACGCTCATCACCTTCAACAACGCCTTCCATGGGCGGACGCTGGGCACCATCTCGGCGACTAATCAGCCCAAGATGCGCGACGGGTTCGAGCCACTGCTGCCCGGCTTCCGCTATGCGCCGTTCAACGATCTGGACGCGGCGCTGAGCCAGGTCGACCTCAACACCGCCGGCTTCATGCTGGAGCCGGTGCAGGGTGAGGGTGGCCTGCTGCCCGCGACGCCCGAGTTCCTCAAGGGGCTGCGCGACTTCGCCGACAAGCACGGTCTGCTTCTCGTCCTTGACGAGGTGCAATCGGGCTTCGCACGCACCGGCAAGATGTACGCGCATGAACATTATGGCGTCACGCCGGACATCATGGCGACCGCCAAGGGTATCGGCGGCGGCTTCCCCATGGGTGCCTGCCTCGCCACGGCCGAAGCGGCCAAGGGCATGGTGTTCGGCACGCATGGCTCCACCTATGGCGGCAACCCGCTCGCCATGGCGGTGGGTAGCGCGGTGCTGGACGTGGTGCAGGGCGAGGGCTTCCTCGATCATGTCAACGCGATGGGCGAGCGTATCCGCGCCAGCCTGGAGCAACTCATCCCCAACCATGACGAACTGTTCGATTCGGTGCGCGGCCTTGGCCTGATGATCGGCCTGCGGCTCAAGGTCGAGCCGCGCGATTTCGTGGCGCATCTGCGCGATAACCACGGCCTGCTCACCGTCTCGGGCGGCGACAATATCGTGCGTATCCTGCCGCCGCTGGTGGTCGAGGAAAGTCATATCGCGGAGTTTATCGAAAAACTCTCGGCAGGGGCGGCGAGCTACAAGCTCCCGGTCGCGGCGTGACGATCCGGCACTTCCTCAACCTGTCGGATGCAGGCGGGGACGCCATCGCGGCAATGATCGCGGATGCCATCGACCGGAAGGGGGCGAGGCTGGGCCTTCCCAAGGGGGCGGTGGACCGCGACGCGCCGCTCGCCGGCCGGACGCTCGCGATGATCTTTGAGAAGAACAGCACGCGCACCCGCGTGTCCTTCGACATGGCGATCCGCCAACTCGGCGGCAATGCGATCATCCTCGAAGGCGGCACCAGCCAGATCGGCCGGGGCGAGACGGTGGCGGATACCGCCCGCGTCCTGTCGCGCATGTGTGACGCGATCATGATCCGTACCGACGACCATGCCAAGATCGAGGAGATGGCGCGCCACGCCACCGTTCCCGTCATCAACGGCCTGACCGACCTTTCGCACCCTTGCCAGATCATGGCCGACCTGCTGACCGTGATCGAGCATGGCGTTGCCCTGCCCGGCAGCCAGTGGGCATGGCTGGGCGATGGCAATAATGTCCTGCACTCGATCATCGAGGCGGCGGGCCTGATGAAGTTCGACGTCCGCGTCGGCTGCCCGGAAGGCTATGACCCGGATGGGGCCTTCATCGCGGAGGCCGAGCGGGCGGGCGCGCATATCACGATCAGCCGCGATGCGGCGGCGGTCGCCAGCGGCGCCGATGTTGTCGTCACCGATACATGGATCTCCATGGGTCAGGCGCATGCCGAGAAGAAGCTGGCGGCGATGATGCCCTATCAGGTGACGCAGGCGCTGATGGCGCAGGCCAAGCCCGGCGCGAAGTTCCTGCACTGCCTCCCCGCCCACCGCGAAGAGGAAGTGGTGGGCGCCGTCATCGACGGGCCGCAGTCGCTGATCTGGGACGAGGCGGAGAATCGCCTGCACGCGCAGAAATCCGTCCTGCTCTGGGCCTTCGGTCTGCTGGGATGAGCGAGGCCGCGCCCGAAGGCCCTTCCGCTGAGTCCGGCCGCGATCTGGACACCGCGCTGGGCTTCATCATTCCGGGGCGGTCGCTGCGTGGTCGCCTCGTGCGCCTCGACTCGGTGCTGAACGATGTCTTGTCGGCCCATGCCTATCCGCCAGTGGTCGAACGGCTGGTGGCAGAGGCACTGGTGCTCGCGGGCCTGTTGGGCACCATGCTGAAGGATGACGCCGGACAACTCACGCTTCAGGCGCAGACGGATCATGGCGCGGTGTCGCTGCTGGTCGCTGACTATAAGGGCGGGGCGGTGCGCGGCTATGCCCAGTTCGACCCCGACAAACTCGTCGAACTGGGGGACAGGCCGACCTTGTTCGGCCTGTTCGGCAAGGGCTTTCTCGCACTGACCTTTGACATGGCGACGACGAAGGAACGCTATCAGGGCATAGTGCCGCTGGAGGGGGACTCGCTCGCGCAGGCGGCGGAGATGTATTTTGCCCAGTCGGAGCAGATCCCCAGCATCGTGCAGATCGCGGTCAGTCATGATGCTGGCGCGAACGGCGGCCGGGGCGGCTGCGTTGCTGCGGGCATGGTTCTCCAGCATATCCCCGAGGGCGAAGTGGGGCGCGAACGCCTGCATGTGCGTCACGACCATCCCGACTGGGAACATGCCATGGCGATGGCAGGCACGCTCAAGGATATGGAACTCACTGACCGCGATCTTTCGCTGAGTGATATGATCTGGCGCCTGTTCCATGAAGAAGGCGAAATCCGTGTG
This sequence comes from Sphingobium sp., assembly GCA_036384115.1. Lineage (GTDB taxonomy): Bacteria > Pseudomonadota > Alphaproteobacteria > Sphingomonadales > Sphingomonadaceae > Sphingobium. Next base: position 14,876 of record DASVMZ010000117.1, on the reverse strand, counting down.
ATGGAGAGTGCGGCGCTGGCCAAGGGCTGCCGCTGCGACAGCGGTCATTATGCCCGCGTGCTGGCGAGTTTCCCCGAGGATCAGCGGGGGGAGATGGCCGATGAGGCTGGGAATATCGTTGTGGATTGCGCCTTTTGTTCGCGGAAATTCGCGATTCCCTTGACGGACCTCTCGTCTTAAGCGCCTGTTCTTGAAGGATGTCAGGCGCCGGTATGCGGCAGGCCGACATTATTACGCGATATGATGTTGGCGCTCCTTTTTTCGCCATGATTGATCGCTATATCGCAGATGGAACCGGCGATGGGTCGGGCAAGGGTGGGGCTAGGCATAAATTGATGCGCTGGATGAGCGCCTTGACGATTTTGCCTGCCGTTCTGGCAGGCGCGCTTGGCGCAGACGTGAGTCATGCACTCTCGCCGGCTGGGTCGCCTGCCGCATTGGCCGGGCTGGAGCCGGGGCTATGGGATCTGCGCTCGCGCGATCCGGGCGAGCCGCCGCTCCGCATCTGCGTGCGCGATCCCCAGAGCCTGTTGCAACTGCGCCATCAGGGGCAGGCCTGCCGTCGTTTTCTGGTCGAGGATTCGGCGGATCGCGCTTCCGTCAGTTATAGCTGCCCCGGCACCGGCCACGGCCTGACCGTCGTGCGGGTGGAGACGCCGCGTCTGGTTCAGATCGACTCGCAGGGCGTTGCCGATGGCGCACCCTTCGCGCTCGATCTGGAGGGCCGCCGCATAGGTGCCTGTGCGCCCGTCACCGCCCGGAAATAAGTCTTCACTGCACCGATGTTACCGGCGCCGCGTATTGGAGATCGACACGCCGTCCAAGTTCCGGTGGCCTCGCCGGTTTCTCCCGCCTTCCAGAAATTACTGCGAATAGCTCTTTGATTGCGGCGCAAATCGCTTTAGTCCGCGCGGCATGACGGCGTATAAATCAGGCGATCCCACCACGCTCAACCGGCTCTATGGTCGCCAGTCCGGGCACAAGCTGCGCCATGGGCAGCAGGAACTTGTCGATACGCTCCTGCCCGCGATCAGTGTGCCGGAGGAAGGGCCGATTACCGCCGAACGGCTGTTCGGCATGGACAAGCCCCTGCATTTCGAGATCGGCTTTGGTGGCGGGGAGCATATGGCCGCGCGCGCCGACATGCTGCCCGATCATGGTTTCATCGGCTGCGAGCCGTTCTTGAATGGTGTCGTCACCGCGCTGGGCCATATCCGCGACCAGCATCTGCCAAATATTCGCGTGCATATGGGCAATGCGCTGGAGGTACTGTCGCGCATTCCCGACGGCGCGCTGAGCTTTGCCTATCTGCTGCACCCCGACCCTTGGCCCAAGGCGCGCCACGCGAAGCGCCGCATGATGAACAAAGGCCCGATCGACATGATCTCGGCCAAGCTGAAATCGGGCGGCGAGTTCCGCTTCGGCACGGACCACCCGATCTATCTGCGCTGGGCGCTGATGCAGATGCGGGACCGGAAGGATTTCGAGTGGCTGTGTGACGACGCGGAGGATTTTCTCACCCGGCCGGGCGGCTGGCCTGAGACGCGTTATGAGGCGAAAGCACGGCGGCAGGGGCATGAGGTCTGGTATTTTCGGTATCGGAAGCGGGGGTAGGGCATTTATTTCGCTCGCCCCGACTGAAAGTCTAGCAGTGCGACGGTAACAATACCGAGTGTGATCGAAAGAATTTCGAACGGATTCATGGCTGCTTCCTCTTTGGTGCAGCCCTCTATGAATATTCTGGAAACTCCGGCGTCAAAGGCCAAAATTACAATTGTAATTTATTCGATCACTACCGCCCCGCCTTCCGCTGCGTCTTCCCATAGCGCAGCTTCCGCGTCCCCGGTTTCCCCTCCGTGGCCCGCCCCTTGTACCGCGCGGCGCTCTCCGTAACACGCTGGTCCGCAGGCAATCCAAGCTCCTCCGCTTCCAGCTTGCGAATTTCGTCGCGAATCCGTCCGGCTTCCTCGAACTCCAGGTCCGCCGCGGCGGCGCGCATCTTCTTCTCCAGATCCTCGATATAGCCGCGCAGATTATGGCCGACCATGTGCGGGGCATCTTCGATCCCCGTGTCGATCGTCACCTGATCCTTGTTCGACACATGGGCGATGATGTCGCCGATGTTGCGCCGGATCGTGGTGGGTGTGATGCCGTGCAGGGTGTTATACTCCTCCTGTTTCTCCCGTCTCCGGTTGGTTTCGTTCAGCGCCCGTTCCATGCTGCCGGTGATACGGTCGGCGTAGAGGATCACCCGCCCATCCACGTTGCGCGCCGCGCGGCCGATGGTCTGGATCAACGAGGTTTCGGAGCGCAGAAAGCCCTCCTTGTCCGCATCCAATATCGCGACCAGCCCGCACTCGGGAATGTCGAGACCCTCGCGCAGCAGGTTGATGCCGATCAGCACATCATAGACGCCCAGCCGCAGGTCGCGGATCAACTCGATACGTTCCAGCGTCTCGACATCACTGTGCATGTAACGCACCTTCAGCCCCGCCTCATGCATATATTCGGTCAGGTCTTCCGCCATGCGCTTGGTCAGCGTGGTGACGAGGGTGCGGTATCCCGCCGCCGCCGTCAGCCGCGCTTCATGGATCAGGTCGTCGACCTGATCCTCGACCGGTTTGATCTCGACTGGCGGGTCGATCAGGCCGGTGGGGCGGATGACCTGTTCGGCAAAGACGCCGCCGGTCTGTTCCATCTCCCATGTGCCCGGCGTCGCGGAGACGCTGACCGTCTGCGGGCGCATCGCATCCCATTCGTTGAAGCGCAGCGGCCGGTTGTCGATGCACGACGGCAGGCGAAAGCCATATTCCGCCAGCGTGATCTTGCGGCGGTGATCGCCCTTGGCCATCGCGCCGATCTGCGGCACGGTCTGGTGGCTCTCGTCCACGAACAGCAGGGCGTTCTCCGGGAGATACTCGAACAATGTTGGTGGCGGCTCGCCGGGCAGGCGACCGGTCAGGAAGCGGCTGTAATTCTCGATGCCGTTGCACGCGCCCGTCGCATGGATCATCTCCAGGTCGAAATGGGTGCGCTGCTCCAGTCGCTGCGCCTCCAGCAGCTTGCCCTCCGCGACCAGTTCCTTCAGCCGCTCGGTCAGCTCATGCTTGATGGCGTCGGCGGCCTGCTTCATCGTGGGGCCGGGCGTCACATAATGGCTGTTGGCGAAGACGCGGACATGGGGAAGCTTCGCGCCAGTCTTGCCGGTCAGCGGATCGAACTCGGCGATCTCCTCTATATCGTCGCCAAAGAAGCTGACCCGCCATGCCATATCCTCATAATGGCTCGGGAAAATCTCCAGATTGTCGCCACGCACGCGGAATGTACCGCGGGAGAAAGCCGCGTCGTTACGCTTATACTGGAGAGCGACCAACTTGCGGATGATCTCCCGCTGGTCGACGGTATCGCCCTTCTTCAGGTCGAAGATCATCGCCGAATAGGTCTCGACCGACCCGATGCCGTACAGGCAGGAGACGGATGCGACGATGATCACATCGTCCCGTTCCAGCAGCGAACGGGTGGCCGAATGACGCATCCGGTCGATGCCCTCGTTAACGCTGGACTCCTTTTCGATATAGGTGTCGGAGCGGGGGACATAGGCTTCAGGCTGGTAATAATCATAGTAGCTGACGAAATATTCGACTGCATTTTCGGGGAAGAATGACTTGAACTCGCCATAAAGTTGCGCAGCCAGAATCTTGTTGGGCGCAAGGATGAGGGCGGGGCGCTGCACCGCCTCGATCACCTTGGCCATGGTGAAGGTCTTGCCGGAGCCGGTGACGCCCAGCAGCACCTGGTCCCGCTCGCCGCCGTTCACCTGCTCCACCAGTTCCGCGATGGCGGTGGGCTGGTCGCCAGCTGGCGAATATTCGCTGACCAGCTTGAACGCCCTGGCCGCTTCGATCTTTGCTGGCCGCTGGGGACGGTGAGGGACAAAATTCTCGCCGGTTTGCGGCTCGTCGAGGGTGGTACGGATCTGGATCGCCATGCAGGCAATATGGGCAATGCTGTTGGATGCGGCAACCGGGGCAGGAACAAAAGTGGATCGGGGGCCTTGGGCGAGTCATCAACCGCAGACATGCTCTTCCGGCATTGAGATGTGGTAGCTATCGCATGACCATGGCCGATACCTCCGGCATTGCTCTTAAGGACGAAGAGATGCTGGCGTGTCCGCTCTTTGTGCCCCGCGCGGGTATGACCTTGGGATCGAACATCCTGCCCGCCGGTTGAACTGCCATCAGGAGATCGCATTGATAGGGGGCAGGATGATTGGCTATGTGATGGTTGGCACCAATGATCTGGTGCGTGCGGCGGACTTTTACGACGCTCTGTTGGCGCAGGTGGGTGAGAAGCGGCTGATCGATACGGCGGAAATGGTGGCTTGGGGCAGGACATGGGAGCAACCTCTGTTCGCCGTCGGCCTGACGAGCGATGGCGTGTCCGCGACGCCAGGGCATGGCACCATGGTGGCGATGGTGCAGGCCAGCCGGGCGCATGTCGATAAACTGCATGCGCGCGCCTTGGCACTGGGCGCAGAGGATGCAGGTACTCCCGCTGTGCGCGGTGAAGAGGGTGATCAGGGCTTTTATGCCGGTTATGTCCATGATCCCGACGGCAACCGGCTATGCTTGTTTTTTCTGGGTCCGAAAGCCTGAGCACTGCTAGAAGCGGTAATGATACGCGGCACCAGGGTGACGCGCTCGTGCCGCCCAGCCTGCTGAGGCATCAGACATCAGTCTTGCGCGGTACGTGCCCGTGCCTGCCGGTAGGAGCCGAGCTTGCGGACCCATTTGCTGTGGAAGCACAGTTCCTCCAGCGCACGGTCGAAGGCCGGATCGCCGGGCATTCCTTCGATGTCCGTGTAAAATTCCGTGGCGGAGAAGGATGCGCCGCTCTGATAACTTTCCAGTTTGGTCATATTGACCCCGTTGGTCGCAAAGCCGCCCAGCGCCTTATACAGTGCGGCGGGCACATTTTTCACCGCGAACAGGAAACTGGTCATGACCGGGCCGGAGTTGTCCGGCGTTACCGGCTTGCGCGACAGCACGACGAAGCGCGTCATATTATCGTGGCTGTCCTCGATATTCTCGTCGCGCAGGACCAGGCCATAGAGTTCTGCGGCGAGGGTCGGCGCGATGGCGGCGGCGCCAGGTTCTCGCGTTTCGGCGACGAGCGCGGCGGCACCTGCTGTATCCGCATAGTTGACCGGCGTAATGCCCCTGTCGCGCAGATAATGGCGGCACTGGCCCAGCGCCTGCACATGGCTGACGGCGGAGGTGATCGGCGTGTCCGCATCCACCGCCATCAGGCTGTGGTGAATCGACTGAAAATATTCGTCGACGATGGACAGTCCGGATTCGGGCAGCAGGAAATGCATGTCCGCAACACGGCCGTGCAGCGAATTTTCGATGGGGATGATCGCGCGCGCCGCGAGGCCGTTTTGGACGGCGTCGATGGCGTCCTCGAACGAAAAACAGGGAAGCGGCAGCGACTGCGGATCATAGCGAACCGCCGCCAAATGGCTGTTTGCGCCCGGCGCGCCCTGAAAAGAAAGGGCGCGGGCAGGTTCGGCGGCCGCGGCGGCCGTCATGTCCGTGACGAGACGGCGGGCAGGGAGAGGAAAATTGTCCATGATGTGATGCGCGATTAGGGGAGCGGGCATGATCGTGCAAGCATGGCTTGCACAGCCAATCTCCAGCCATTAAGGGGGTCGCGCAATCGGTCGGGGCCTCAAAAGCGGCGCGACCTGCTTCTGGGGTTGGAGAAAGACAAGCGCATGGGCGACCGTTTCAATACTGCGGCTGGCTGGGCCCTCTTCGCTGGCATCATTGCGCTTGGGGGCGGTATCGTCAGCAGCAAGATGTTCCATGAAGAACGCCCGGAAGAAATGGGCTATGCGATCGAAGGCGTCGAAGCCGAGGGCGCGGGTGCAGCGGATTCTGGTCCGCCGTTGCCTGTCCTGCTGGCCAAGGCTGATGTCGCGGCTGGTGAGAAGATATTCGGCAAATGCGCCGCATGCCACACCATCACGTCCGGCGGAGCCAATGGCATCGGCCCGAATCTCTACGCTACGCTTGGGGAGCCGGTTGGTCAGGGCAAGGGCGGCTTCGCCTTCTCCGACGCGATCAAGAAGGTCGGTGGCAACTGGACTTTCGAGCAGATGGACAAGTGGCTGAAAAGCCCGCGCGAATTCGCACCCGGCACCAAGATGACCTTTGCTGGTCTCGGCAATCCAGTCGATCGCGCCAATGTCCTGGCCTATATTAACGCGCAGGGTTCCAACCTGCCGTTTCCGGCCGTGGAAGCAGCAGCACCTGCCGCTGCTGGCAATGCAGCGGGTAACGCAGCAGCAGCGCCTGAAAACGCCGCCTCGGCTGTTAACGCAGCGGCGCCTGCCGAAAAGAAGTAAGATCGGGCGCGGGGCGCATTCGCCCCGCTACCCGTTGCCTCCGCATGATCTTTCGGGTCGCGCTGGATGGCTTGCGGTTCGCTTGAGCCACATCTGGACTTTTGCCTTGTGCAACCTTTGGTGCCGCCTGCTCACCCTGCATGCCGAAGATGGCAGGGCGCCTGATCCTGTCCGGTGTCGGCCCCTTGCGGAAAGGGTTTTGCCTGCCCTAGAGTCTGCGCTCAGCACTGGGAGTGTCCTGCCGTGAATCATTGGATGAACATCGCCGACCGCCTTGTTGCCGCTGTTTTCACAGGTGCCCATGCCTGCCTTTCTCACATTGGATTCGCTGTCCGCCGTAACGCCTGACCGGCGGCGGCTTTTCGACAATCTGACTTTCACCGTCGGTGCGGAGCGCGTCGGGTTGGTCGGTCGCAATGGTGCGGGCAAGTCCACACTGTTCCACATCATCATGGGCGGGATGGAGCCGGTTGCGGGTAGCGTCGTGCGGGGCGGGACGATTGGAATGCTGGCGCAGGATTGGGATGTCACGGTTGTCATATCTCAGGCGCTGGGCGTGGCCGAGGGGATGGCGTCGATCGAGCGGATCGTGGCGGGGGAGGGCGGGGTGTTGGATTTCGCCGCGGCCGACTGGACGCTGGAGGACCGAATCGCCGGCGCGTTGGCGCAGGTCGGCCTGCCTGCCCTCTCCCTCGACCGGCCCATGGGGTCGCTCAGCGGCGGGGAGCGCATGCGAATCGGCATGGCCCGGCTGCTCATCGAAGCGCCCGACCTGCTCCTCCTCGACGAGCCGACCAACAATCTCGACGCGGATGGGCGCGCCGCCATATCGGCGATGGTCCGCGACTGGCGGGGTGGGATGCTGGTCGCCAGCCATGACCGGGCGCTGTTGGACCAGATGGACCGAATCGTGGAACTGACCCCGGTCGGCGTGCGCATATTCGGCGGCAATTGGTCGGCCTTTGCCGAGGCGCGCGAGGCGGAGCGCGGCCTTGCCCAGACGCAGCTGGAACGCAGCGACGCCGACCTGCGCTCCACCCGGCGCGCGATGCAGCAGCAGCGCGAGGTGAAGGCGCGGCGGGACAAGGCCGGACGCAGCTTTGCCGCGAGCGGATCGGCGCCGAAGATCCTGCTCGGCGCACAGGCGCAGCGGGCGGAGAACAGCGGCGGTCGCGCCCGGAAAATATCGGAGCGACTGGTCGCCGACGCCGCATCAAAGGCGGAGGAGGCGCGCGCCCATGTCGAGATACTGACTCCGTTGACGATCGTCCTGCCACCCAGCGGCCTGCCCTCCCATGCCGACCTGCTGGCGCTGGACGGCGTGACCGTGGCAGCGGGGGAGCGGCTGCTCGGTCCCTGGACGCTGCGCCTGCGTGGGCCGGAACGGGTCGCCATCGCCGGTCCCAATGGCGCGGGCAAGACCAGCCTGCTCCGGGTCGCCACCGGCGCTCTCGTTCCGTCAGAAGGCAACATACGCCGGGCGGAGGGCCGAATCGCGCTGCTCGACCAGCATGTCGCGATACTTGAGCCGGAGGAGAGCATTCTCGCCAACTTCCGCCGCCTCAATCCGTCGCTGGACGAACAGGCGGCGCATGCGGCCTGTGCGCGCTTTGCCTTTCGCAACCGCGACGCGCTCCAGTCGGCGGGCAGCCTGTCCGGCGGCGAACGGCTCCGCGCCGGTCTCGCCTGCGTGCTGGCCGGGGAGGCGCCGCCATGGCTGCTCCTGCTCGACGAGCCGACGAATCATCTCGACATGGACTCAGTGGGAATTCTGGAACGGGCGCTGCTCGACTATGACGGTGCGCTGATGGTGGTCAGCCATGATGCGGCCTTTCTGGAGGCCGTCGGGATCGAGCGGACGTTTGCGGTCTAGGCATGCGGTGGCATCGAGGCAGTCCACCCGGTCATTCCCGTCGTTCCTTTCATTTCCTCGCTGCGCTTTAATGACGATCCAGACTGGAATCATCATGCCGTCAAGGCTGGTGTGGGCGGGGCGGCGGCCGTGATATTGCACGTTTGGCGGCGTGGGTGGCGATGTGCCCTGCCTTGCGAACATGAGGCCGGGGCGCGGTGATGCCAGACAGTCCCGGTTCCTGCTGTCGCTGGAACATGGGAAGGTCTGGCCATGGACGATTCGCAGTCCGCCGAATCAGGCCTGTTCCTCCATGCCCATCCGCTCCCGCGCGCCCTGACGCCTGCCGCTGGCTTCGCGCAGGCCCGCCGCCTTGCCGAGGCCGAAGGGGGGCATGGCGACATAGATGCCCTCATGCGCGCCGGGCTGAACTACGTAGGTTTCGTGGAAGATGCCGACCGCGTCATTGCCCTTGGACGCGCGGTTGAAGGCGCGCCATGCGGGCAGATGTTCCTTCTCGCTGGCGTGGGCATAGGCGTGGAGCGCCTCGAAATCCCGCCAATATTGCAGGGTCATCAGGGTGCGAAAGGGGGCGAACAGCGGTTGCCAGCCGAGCAGGCCAAGATCGGGCCGCTCCCCCAGTTCCTTCAGCATCCGGGGCATCGCCCGCGCGACCGGCATCCATTTGTCGGGACGGGTCAGGCGGTTGATCCGCATGCCGATCAGGAAGATGGTGACGGGGCCGTCCTGCGCGTCGCACAGGCGGCGGGGGTCGATGCGGCCGGAAGCCATGGGGAGGGGGTCTGCCATGGGCGGATCATCCGGTGAAAGGTTTTAAATGCAACTTTTTCAGGCACAGCCGGGCAGGGGGCTGTCCGCGTAAAAGGCCTCGACCGCGGCCCATGCCTCCTCGGCAGTCTCGACCCAGGTGATGAGGTCCAGGTCGCGGGGGCTGATGACGCCTTCCTCCGCCAGGGCATCGAAATTCACGACGCGCGTCCAGAAATCCCTGCCGAACAGCAGGATGGGGATGGGCTTCATCTTGCCGGTCTGCACCAGCGTCAGCAGCTCGAAAAACTCGTCGAACGTGCCGAACCCGCCGGGGAACACGGCCAGCGCCCGCGCGCGCAGCAGGAAGTGCATCTTGCGGAGCGCGAAATAATGGAACTGGAAGGAGAGTTCGGGCGTGACCCAAATATTGGGCGCCTGCTCATGCGGCAGCACGATGTTGAGGCCGATGGTGGGTGCCCCTGCCTCCGCCGCGCCGCGATTCGCCGCTTCCATGATGGAGGGGCCGCCGCCGGAACAGACGACGAAGTTACGGCATCCGGCCTCGTCCACCGGCACGCGCGCCGCGATCCCGGCCAGCTTGCGCGCCTCGTCATAATATTTCGCCTTGGCCGCGAGTCGTTCCGCCACCTTGCGGTCGGCGGGCGTGGTGGCGGCATCGACGAAATCATCCGCCGATTCCGGCCGGGGGATGCGTGCGGAGCCATAGAAGACGAAGGTCGAGCGGATGCGCGCCTCGTCCAGCAACAGGTCGGGTTTCAGCAGTTCGAGCTGAAAGCGGACAGGGCGCAGGTCTTCGCGCAGCAGGAATTCACTGTCCTGAAAGGCCAGGCGATAGGCCCTGCTCTGGGTCTGGGGAGTCTCGACGGCGCGTTCGGCGTCCCGTGCCTCCTGCCGTGCGGGGCGGAACTTGCTGCCCGCGATGCTCTGCGACTCTCCCGCCGCCTTTGTCTTTTTCGTCATGGCGGGTCCGCTAGCCTATTTGGAGCGGTGCGGGAAAGGGCTAGCGGCAGAAACCGCCCTTGCCGCCCATGTCGAAATGGAAATGATTATAATGGGCGGCGTTATAGTCCGGGCTGAGGACGGTCGGGAATCGCTTGCAGGCGCTGTCGTGGATGCGGCGCAGGAACTGGGCTTCCGGCCCGTCGCTCCGCCAGTTCTTCTCCACGCTGATCCGCCGTCCGTCGGTCAGGGTGAAGGCGGAGATGTCGATGGCGTTGGCATGGGCATGTTCGGACCGCTTGCCCGCCATGTTGGGATTGCCGACGATGTCGCGGCAGGCATAGGTGCCGAATGTCTCGACCGTCGCGACGTCCGCGCCGAGATAGAGGCGGGCGGCCGGGTGGACGCCATTGCGGACCCATGCGGTAAAGCGAGTCGCGATGGGGCAGGTCATGGGACCGAGGTTGGTGGTCGGCGTGCCATAGTCGAGCAGCTTGATCGTGCCGATCAGCGCGCAGCCAGCGCCCTTCGTCTGATTGGGCAGGGGCTGGAACTGGACGGCGAGCGCCGTCAGATTGGCGGTGCACTGGCGAAAGGCGGCGTCGTTGGGTGGGGCAGGGCGCGGCCGCGAGGCCGACGACGTGCGCACCGGCCGCCGCACTTCGCCGCCGCCGCCCACGCAGGCCGCCGTCATTGCCGTCATCGTCACGATGGCAATGAGTTTCGTCGTCACCCGCTCTCCGGTCCCGCTCCACATCCGTTAACCCTTATGTAAACATGGTTAAAATAAGGTTAACGGCGCTTGATTATGCGATGGACCGAGTCAGCGCAGGGGCCGGGCGAACGCTGTCGGTGCAAGAGCGTTCCTTGTCGGCCTCCCGCCATTTCATTTGACATTGGGACCATGGCCTGTAGGGGCAGCGGCGGGCCACGCGGTCCCAACGCCGCGCGTGCTCTCTGTGAGGAGAAGCATTAAATGACTGATGTTACCAAGCCGGGCTTCGGCGCGGATGTGCTTGCGCATACGGCCAAACCGACGACTTTGCCCGTGCGTCCCCATTTCTCGTCCGGCCCGTGCGCCAAGCCGCCCGGATATGATCCCGCAAAACTCGCCACCGCAGTGCTCGGCCGTTCGCATCGGTCGAAGCTGGGCAAGGCGCGCCTCCAGTATAGCATCGACCTGATGCGCGAGTTGCTGAACCTGCCCGACACGCACCGGATCGGCATCGTCCCCGGTTCCGACACCGGCGCATTCGAGATGGCGATGTGGACCATGCTCGGCGCCCGCCCCGTCACGACGCTCGCATGGGAGAGCTTTGGCGAAGGTTGGGTCACGGACGCGGTCAAGCAGCTCAAGCTGGACCCCACCGTCATCAAGGCCGACTATGGCCAGCTTCCCGATCTGAACGCGGTCGACTGGTCGAACGATGTGCTGTTCACCTGGAACGGCACCACGTCGGGCGTGCGCGTGCCCAATGGCGACTGGATCCCGGCGGATCGCGAGGGCCTGTCGTTCGCCGACTCCACCTCGGCCGTGTTCGCCTATGACCTGCCGTGGGACAAGATCGACGTTGCCACCTTCTCCTGGCAGAAGGTGCTGGGCGGCGAGGGTGGCCATGGCGTGCTGATCCTCGGCCCGCGCGCCGTCGAGCGTCTTGAGACCTACACGCCCGCCTGGCCGCTGCCCAAGGTGTTCCGCCTCGTCTCCAAGGGCAAGCTCGCCGAGGGCGTGTTCAAGGGCGAGACGATCAACACCCCGTCGATGCTGGCCGTCGAGGACGCGATCTTCGCGCTGGAATGGGGCAAGTCCATCGGCGGTGCCGCCGGTTTGCAGGCGCGTTCCGACGCCAATGCCGCCGCGCTGGGCAAGATCGTGGAAGAGCGTTCGTGGCTCGGCCATCTCGCCGTCGAGGAGGCTTCGCGGTCGCGGACCAGCGTCTGCCTGACGGTCGAGGGCGCCGACGAGGGCCTTATCAAGAAGATGGCGTCCCTGCTGGAAGCCGAGCATGCGGCCTATGACGTCGCCGGATACCGCGACGCCCCTGCCGGCCTGCGCATCTGGTGCGGCGCGACCGTCGATGTCGCCGACATCGAGGCGCTCGGGCCATGGCTCGACTGGGCCTATGCGTCCGCGAAGGTCGCTGCCTGACTCTCCCCTGATTTACGTTATCCTAGCGAAGGCTGGTTTCTCCTTCCTCCAGGTTCGCCCTGAAGGCCTGAGATCCTGACCTTCGTCAGGATGACGAATTGCAATGAAAGGCAATTCATCATGCCCAAGGTACTTATTTCCGATTCGATGGACCCGCAGGCCGCCCAGATTTTCCGCGACCGCGGTGTCGAAGTCGATGTCATCACCGGCAAGACCCCCGAAGAGCTGAAGGCGATCATCGGCCAGTATGACGGCCTGGCCATCCGCAGCTCGACCAAGGTCACGAAGGAAATCCTCGAAGCCGCGACCAACCTGAAGGTCATCGGCCGCGCCGGTATCGGCGTCGATAACGTGGACATCCCGGCGGCATCGGCCAAGGGCGTCGTCGTCATGAACACCCCCTTCGGCAACTCCATCACCACCGCCGAACATGCCATCGCGCTGATCTTCGCGCTCGCCCGCCAGCTTCCCGAGGCCGATCTGTCGACCCAGGCCGGCAAGTGGGAGAAGAACCGCTTCATGGGCGTCGAAGTGACCGGCAAGACGCTGGGCCTGATCGGTGCCGGCAACATCGGTTCCATCGTCGCCGACCGCGCGCTGGGCCTCAAGATGAAGGTCGCCGCCTTCGACCCCTTCCTGACGCCGGAGCGCGCCGTGGACATGGGCGTGGAGAAGGTGACGCTGGACGAACTGCTCGCCCGCGCCGACTTCATCACGCTGCACACGCCGCTGACCGACCAGACGCGCAATATCCTGTCCGCCGAGAATCTGGCCAAGACCAAGAAGGGCGTCCGCATCGTCAATTGCGCGCGTGGCGGCCTGATCGACGAGGTCGCGCTGAAGGAAGGTCTCGATTCCGGCCATATCGCGGGCGCTGCCCTCGACGTGTTCGTGACCGAGCCTGCGAAGGCATCGCCGCTGTTCGGCACACCCAACTTCATCTCGACGCCGCACCTTGGTGCGTCCACGAACGAAGCACAGGTCAATGTCGCGCTTCAGGTGGCCGAGCAGTTGTCGGATTATCTGATGACCGGCGGTGTCACCAATGCGCTCAACATGCCCAGCCTGAGCGCCGAGGATGCGCCCAAGCTCAAGCCGTATATGGCGCTGGCCGAACGTCTGGGTAGCCTTGCGGGCCAGCTCAACGGCGACAAGATCCAGGGCGTTTCCGTCGAGACTGAGGGCCATGCCGCCGAACTGAACCAGAAGCCCATCGTCGCCGCCGTGCTGGCAGGCCTGATGCGCGTCTATTCGGACACGGTGAACATGGTCAACGCGCCGGTGCTGGCCAAGGAGCGCGGCCTGGACGTGCGTGAGGTCCGTCATGACCGCGAGGGCGACTATCAGACGCTGGTGCGCGTCACGGTCAAGACCGCCGAGGGCGAGCGTTCGGTCGCAGGCACGCTGTTCGGCCATGCCCAGCCGCGCCTCGTCGAACTGAACGGCATCAACATGGAAGCCGATCTGGGCGGCCAGATGCTGTACATCGTCAATCAGGACAAGCCGGGCTTCATCGGCCGCGTCGGCACCACGCTGGGCGCGTCGGACATCAACATCGGCACCTTCCACCTCGGCCGCCGCAACGTCGGCGGTGAGGCGGTGCTGCTGCTGTCCGTCGATGGCACGGTGCAGGAAGCCCTGTTGTGGGAAGTCTGCCGCCTCGACGGCGTGAAGGATGTGAAGCTGCTCAAGTTCGCCTGAACCAGTAGCTCTGGCCCTCTCCCCGTTGGGGAGAGGGTTGGGAGAGGGGGCAACGGTGCGGCTTGATCTGACCTTGAAGCAACGCGCACGCGAAATGCGTGCGAATCCCACTCCGGCTGAGCAGAAACTCTGGCTGGCCCTCCGGGCAAACCGCTTCGAGGGTCGGCAATTCACCCGCCAGACCGTGATCGCCCCCTATATCGTGGACTTTGCGTCAAAGGCCGCGAAACTGGTCATCGAGATAGACGGGGATACACATTCCGCTGAAGATCGCTATGACGCCCTACGGACAATGTTTCTTGAATCGATGGGTTATCACGTGATCCGTTTTGGCAATCCAGATGTTGTAGGGAATATCGAGGCCGTGTTGATGCGTATCCATGACGCGCTTCGCGCTTCCCCCCTCTCCCCGACCCTCCCCCCCGAGGGGGAGGGGGAAGCATGACCAAGACTGTCCCTCCCGGCCTGCTGCCCGAAGGCCTTTCCGACCGGCTGCCGCCCGTGGCGGAGGCATCGGCGCGGCTGACGCGCGATGTGCTCGATACCGTGGCCGCGCATGGCTATGGCCGTGTGGCGCCGCCGCTGGCCGAATTCGAGGAGACGCTGACCCGGCGGCTCGAATCGGCGGGGGCGGAGGATTTGCTGCGCGTCGTCGATCCCATTTCCCAGCGCACGCTGGCGTTGCGGCCGGACATGACGGCGCAGGTCGGGCGCATCGCGGCCACCCGGCTCGCCAGTGCGCCGCGCCCCTTGCGCCTGTGCTATGGCGGGCCGGTCATGCGCCTGCGCGCCGACCAGCTCCACCCGGAGCGGGAGCGCACGCAGCTTGGCGCCGAACTGGTTGGGTCGGACAGTGTCGCGGCGGCGGTCGAGATCGTGAACATGGCGATCGAGGCGCTCCAGCATGCCGGTGTCACCGGCATCACCATCGACTTCACGCTGCCCGATCTGGTGGATGCGCTGGCAGCCGGACCGCTGCCGGTCGCGGCGGGGGAGTGCGACGCGCTGCGCGACCGGCTGGACGCCAAGGATGC
>DASVMZ010000116.1:0-73286 GCA_036384115.1 Sphingobium sp. | reverse complement strand
CCTCGCGATAAATGGTCGATGGATGGCGCTGAAGCCGATCAGAGATTTCCAGCACCGATCTGCCAGCTTCCAGCATCTCGTAGATCACACGGCGCTCATCAAATCGCAGATGGACGTAACAACCCATGGGACATGCTCCTTTCCGAGAGGGCTCTAACCCTACAAAATCCAGCAATTTCGCACTTCCAGTTAGAATCCACCGGAAGGCATCGCCGAATATGAACGGCTGGCCGCCGCCTATCCGCGCCTGGGTTACGAGGTCCGTCTCCTGCCAAAGACAAGCATTGCTGAACGGGCCGCATTCGTCCTTGCCGTTCTGGCAAAAGGCTGACGCCCCTCACCCGTCCGGTGCGATCAGACCAGCCGGCTCTGCTTGAGCGCGGCCGAAATGAAGCTGGCGAACAGCGGATGCGGGTCGAACGGCTTGGATTTCAGTTCCGGGTGGAACTGCACGCCGATGAACCAGCTATGGTCGGGCCGCTCCACGATTTCCGGCAGGGTGCCGTCCGGCGACAGGCCGGAGAAGATCAGGCCGCCCTTTTCCAGCGCGTCGCGATATTTGACATTCACTTCATAGCGATGGCGATGCCGCTCGCTGATCGCTTCCTCGCCATAGATGCTGCCCACGACGCTGTTGCCGGTCAGCTTGGCCGGATAGGCACCGAGCCGCATCGTGCCGCCCAGGTCGCCGCCCGCCTTGCGGGTCTGAAGCCCCTCGGAGGTCATCCATTCGGTGATGAGGCCGACGACCGGCTCGCTGGTCGCCCCGAATTCGGTGGTGGAGGCTTCCGCGATCCCCGCCGTATTGCGCGCACCCTCGATGCAGGCCATCTGCATACCGAGGCAGATGCCGAAAAAAGGCACGTCGCGCTCACGGGCGAATCGGACACTGGCGATCTTGCCTTCCGAACCGCGCACGCCAAAGCCGCCGGGTACGAGGATGCCGTGCATCGGCTCCAGTTGCGCCGCGATATTGCTCTCGTCCTCGGATTCAAACAGCTCCGCGTCGAGCCACTGCACCTTGACCTTGACCCGATTGGCCAGGCCGCCGTGCATCAGCGCCTCGTGCAGGGATTTATAGGCATCCGGCAGGCCGACATATTTGCCGACCACGCCGATGGTCACTTCGCCCTCATAGTTCGCATGGCGATCCATGATGTCGTCCCAGCGGCCCAGGGCCGGCTGGGGTGCGCCCTCGATGCCAAAGGCGCGCAGGACTTCCTCGTCCAGTCCCTCGGCATGATATTGGGCGGGAACGCCATAGATGCTCGCCGCGTCGAGCGCCGGGATGACGGCCTCCTTGCGAACGTTGCAGAAGAGCGCGATCTTGGCGCGGTCGCTGTCGGGCAGCGGATGCTCGCACCGGCATAGCAGGATATGAGGCTGGATGCCCAGTGATGTCAGTTCGCGCACACTATGCTGGGTGGGCTTGGTCTTCAGCTCGCCGGCCGCCGCGATATAGGGCACCAGCGTGACATGTACGAAGATCGACTGGCGGTCGCCCAACTCGTTATGAAGCTGGCGGATCGCCTCCATGAACGGCAGGCTCTCGATATCGCCCACTGTACCGCCAATCTCGCACAGCACGAAATCGACATCGTCGGTTTCCGCCAGCGCGAAAGATTTAATCTCGTCGGTGACGTGCGGGATGACCTGCACCGTGGCGCCCAGATAATCCCCGCGCCGCTCGCGCTGGATGATCGTCTGATAGACGCGGCCCTGCGTGACATTGTCGGACCGGCGAGTCGGAACGCCCGTGAATCGTTCATAATGACCAAGGTCGAGATCGGTCTCGCCCCCGTCATCGGTCACATAGACCTCGCCATGCTGATAGGGCGACATCGTGCCCGGATCGACATTGAGATAAGGATCGAATTTGCGGATCCGCACCCTGTAGCCGCGCGCCTGAAGGAGCGCGGCGAGGCTGGCAGCCATGAGGCCTTTGCCAAGGGAGGAGACCACGCCGCCGGTGATGAAAATGAACCGCGCCATGGGAGTGGAGGTTTAAACCTTACATGAGCAAAAGCGCAAGGCGGCACAGGTGCCGCCCGTCGAAATATTTCTACTGATAGCGAAGTTTAGCGGGCGAGAGGAACCGCGCCATTGCTGGTGGCCGCGCCATTGCCCGCCGCGGTGGCCGCACCGCCCAGGCCGTCTTCGCCTGTCGGTTGCACCGGCGCGCCCTGGGAAAGCGGGGCAGTCTTTCCGACCAGCGAGGTATCCACGCTGGAACCAGCATGGCGGGTCGCCGCGATGAAGGCCAGCACGATGCTCAGCCCCACGAAGATCGTCGCCAGCACCGTGGTGGCGCGCGTCAGAAAGTCTGCGGCACCGCGCGCGGACATGAAGCCCGAAGGGCTGCCACCCATGCCAAGGCCGCCGCCCTCGGACCGCTGCATGAGAATCACGGTCACGAGTGCCGCGGCGACAATCGCCTGGACGACGAGGATGAAGGTGAAAATCATGCAGAATATCCCTGGGGGCGAACCGTCGCGGTGCCCCTAACCAATATGACCTGAAAAGGGAATAGGCTTGACGACCCACCGCCGCATGACGGGTCGATCGAACATCATCCTGTCCCCGAAAACCTGCCGTCAGGCGTCGCGCGCGGCCGTAATGATCGGGATGAATTTGCCCGCCGTCAGGCTCGCGCCGCCGACCAGACCGCCGTCTACGTCCGGCACGGCGAATATCTCCGTCGCATTCTCGCCATTGACCGAACCGCCGTAGAGAATCCGCATCTTGTCCGCATCCTCACCGATCACCCCGCGCAGGGCGCCGCGCAGCGCACGGTGCATTGCGTCGATCGCATCGACCGTGGCAACCCTGCCCGTGCCGATCGCCCAGATCGGCTCATAGGCGATGGAGAGCCAGTCGGACGAGGCCTCCTGCGGCAGGGATGCGACGAGCTGCGCGCTCACCACATCCTCCGCATTGCCCGCGTCGCGCACCATCAGGCTCTCACCCACACACAGGATGACCGAAAGCCCCTCGCCCTTCGCACGGCTTGCCTTGGCGGCGATGGTGTCGTCGGTCTCATGCTGGTCCGTGCGGCGCTCGCTATGGCCGACCAGCACGCCCTTTGCGCCTGCCTCGACCAGCATCGCGGCGGAGACGCAGCCGGTGTGGGCGCCGGACGCATTTTCATGCACATCCTGTCCGCCGATGAGGACGCCGGATGCGGCTTCGGTGGCGGGTGCGATCAGGGTCGCGGGGACGAACAGGGCGACATCGACCGAGGGGCTGGCGGCGGCTTCCGCAGCGATAGCGCTGATCTCGCCCAGGCTGGCCTTGAGGCCGTTCATCTTCCAGTTGCCTGCAATCAGGGGTCGCCGTGTCGCCATGCGCCTGTATCCTCGCTCGAAATCGTTGGAACTGATGCATGCCGATGGCGCGAACCGGCGAGCCTGTCCAGCCCTCAAGCATCTCTTGGCCATACTCGCCGCCATCTTGGGCGCGCATCGCCCGACTTCGATGCGATCAGGCCAGCCCGCTCTTGATGCCTGCGCCCGCTCGCCCTAAAGCGGCGACCTTATGGCCCAGGCGCGGGAGTTTCTAAGTCAATGATGGGTTTCTTCAGGCGGGTCATTCACTCCCGGTACGGGGCCGTGCTGGGCCTGTTCTTTCTCGGCGCCATCGCACTGTCCTTCGCGGCGGGCGACATCGAGAAGTTCACGACCGGGGGTCTGGGCAAGAGCGGCGACACGGCGGCCGAGGTCGGCGGCGCCAAACTGGCCACCACCGAGGTTGAGAGCCGCGTCCAGCGCGTATTCGACGGCAACCGGCAGGACACGCCCACGCTGACCATCGGCCAGTTCCTGGATGCAGGCGCCGTGACAGAGATCGTCGGCCAGATGGTCAACGGCCTGGCGCTGGGCGAGTTCGCGCAGGCCAATGGCATGCAGGTCAGCAAGAAGCTGGTCGATGCGGAGATTGCCGGCATCCCGGCCTTTCAGGATGCGACCGGCAAGTTCAGCCAGCGCATGTTCACCGAACTGCTCGCTCGCCAGAAGATTTCGGAAGCCGCCCTGCGCGAGGATATTTCCCGACAGATCATCGAGCGCCAGTTGCTCAGCCCCTCCGGCGCGGGCGCACAGACGCCGCAGGGCATGATGCTGCCCTATGCCTCCATGCTGCTGGAAAAGCGGGCGGGCACGGTGGCGATCCTGCCATCAGCCGCCTTCGTCTCCCCCACCAGGCCGGATGAAGCCGCGATCAAGCGTTTCTACGCCGCCAATAGCGACCGCTTCGCCCTGCCCGAGCAGCGGCGCATGCGCTATGCCGTCATCGACGCCACGCGCTTTGCGGGCAAGACGGCGCCCAGCGAAGCGGAAATCGTCCAATATTACAAGGCGAACACCGCCCAATATGCCGCCAGCGAAAAGCGGGTGGTGCGCCAGCTCATCCTGCCCACGGAAAGCGCGGCAAAAACTGTCGCTGCGAAGGTCGGCCCCGCCCTGACGCTGGAGAAGGCCGCGTCCGCCGCAGGTCTCGCCACGACCGTTCTGGAACCCCTGACCCAGCCTGCTTTCGCCGGGCAGACGACCGCAGCCGCCGCGACCCAGGTATTCGGCGCGGCGCGGGGCGCGCTGGTCGGCCCGGTGAAGACCGGCCTTGGCTGGGCGCTGTTCCATGTCGAGAATGTTCAGGCGATTCCGGCACGCACGCTCGATTCGGCGCGGCCGCAAATCGTCACCGCGCTGACGGGCACGAAGACCAAGCAGGCGCTGGCCGACCTGTCCAACAGCATCGACGACCAGATCGGCGGCGGCTCCACCTTCGACCAGATCGTCAAGGCCAATGGCCTGACCACCGTCGAGACACCGGCGCTGACGGCGCAGGGCCGGGACGTTTCAGCACCTCAGGCTCAGCCGGATACGGCCCTCCTGCCCGTCGTCACGGCGGGCTTTGCGATGGAGCAGGATGACGATCCGCAGATCGTGCCGCTGGTCGCGGACCAGCGCATCGCGCTTGTCGCACTGGCACAGATCGTGCCTGCCGGTCCGCCGCCGCTCGCCGCCATCCATGCCGATGTGGAGCGCGCCGTCGCCCTCTCGGCCGGCGCGGTAAAGGCCAAGGCGGCGGCCGATGCGGTGTTGAAGAAGATCGCGGGCGGCACCGCCATCCCGGCGGCCCTTGCCGGTGTCGGCGTGCCCCTGCCCCCGGCGCAGAGGGTTGGCGCGCAACGCTCCCAACTCGGCCAGCAGGGCGCGCGCGTGCCCGAGGCGATGGTGACGCTCTTCTCGATGAAGATCGGCAGCACCCGCCTCCTGCCGCTGCCCGGCGGGCAAGGCTATATGGTGCTGCACCTCGACAGCATCCAGCCCGGCGACGCGGGCGGCAACGCCCAGCTTCTGGGCGCCACCGGGCAGGGCCTGCGCGGCGTGCTGAGCAGCGAATATGCACAGCAGTTCAGCGGCGCGATCCGCGCGAACGTCGGCGTCAAGCGCAACGATACCGCACTGGCACGGATCGACACCGACCTGCGCAAGAGCGGCACGGCACAGTGACCCGGATGCAGGCTCCCCGGCAGGTTGATGTCGAGGCGATCGCATCGTCCCTGCGCGCGGGGCGTTCGGCGCTCTACTGGCATCGGCAGGTCGCGGATACGGACACGCCGATATCCGCGGCGCTCAAGCTGATGGAGCCGGAACGCGGCGACTTCCTGCTCGAATCGGTGGAGGGCGGCGCAGTGCGTGGCCGCCACTCGATCATCGGCCTCGCGCCGGACCTCGTCTTTCGGGCCAAGGGGACGCAGGCGGAGATCAACCGGCGCTGGACCGCCGACCGCACCGCATTCGAGCCGCTGGCCGAACAGCCGCTGGGCGCCCTGCGGACCCTCGTCGCGCAGTGCCGGGCGGACAGCGATCCCGCCCTGCCGCCTGCCCTGTCCTGCCTCGTCGGCTATTTCGCCTATGAGACCATTGGCCTTGTCGAGACCCTGCCAAGGGCGACCGACAATGGTCTCGGCACGCCGGACATGATCTTCGTGCGGCCAACCCTGCTGCTGCTGTTCGATCGGCTGGCCGACGCGCTGTTCCTGGTTGCGCCCATCTGGACCGAGGATGGTCTCGACCCGTACAAGGCCATCGCCGCCGCGCGCGAGCGGGTGGAGGCAGCCGCCGCGCGCCTTGCCGCGCCCGTGCCTGCCACGGACCGGCCCGATCTGGCCGACGATGCGCTGGAGGACGCCAGTCCCACCGCGATCCTGCCGCCCGGACGCTATGCCGAGATGGTGCTGGCGGCCAAGGATTATATCGTCGCGGGCGACATCTTTCAGGTCGTGCTGGCGCAACGCTATACCATGCCGTTCGCGCTGCCGCCGCTGGCGCTCTATCGGGCGCTGCGCCGCATCAACCCCTCGCCCTTCCTCTATCTGCTCGACTTGCCCGGCTTTGCGCTGGTCGGCTCCAGCCCGGAGATATTGGTGCGCGCCCGCGATGGCGAAGTCACCATCCGCCCCATCGCAGGCACCCGCCCGCGCGGCGCCACGGCGGCAGAGGACGCGCATAACCGCGACAGCCTGCTCGCCGACCCCAAGGAGCGCGCCGAGCATCTCATGCTCCTCGACCTTGGCCGCAACGATGTGGGCCGGGTCTCGACGGCGGGCAGCGTGACCGTGACCGACAGCTATACCGTCGAATTCTACAGCCATGTGATGCACATCGTCTCCAACGTCGTGGGACAGCTCTCACCCGACAAGGATGCGCTCGACGCCCTGTTCGCTGGCTTCCCGGCAGGCACGGTCAGCGGTGCTCCAAAAATCCGGGCGTGCGAGATTATCGCTGAGTTGGAGGCGGAGACGCGCGGCCCTTATGCGGGCGGCGTCGGCTATTTCTCGCCCGACGGTAATATGGACAGTTGCATCGTACTCCGCACCGGCCTGCTCAAGGATGGCGTGCTGCATGTGCAGGCAGGCGCGGGCATCGTCGCGGACAGCGACCCCGCCTATGAGGAGCGCGAGTGCGAAGCCAAGTCCGGCGCGCTCATCGCCGCCGCGCGCGAAGCCATTGCGATTGCACGCGCACCGGGCTTCGGGCAGTAAATCTCCTCCGGCATGGCTGACCGCCGGACGGGGGTGACATGGCATGATGGACGGCGGTTTTTTCGGCGACGCGCCCCTGTGGCTGCTCCTGCCGCTGCTCTTCGGTGGGCTCGCCCTCTTCGCTCTGACCGGCAGCATCCTGCGCGCGCGCCTGCGCCCCGACCCGCATGACGACGCCAGCGAGGGCTATCTTCTCTCCGCCGCGCTGGCATTGCTCGGCCTGCTCATCGGCTTTACCTTCTCCATGGCGCTCAACCGCTATGATACGCGGCGCGACATGCTGGTGGCGGAGGCCAACGCCATCGGCACCACATGGCTTCGCGCGGGACTGGCCGAGGGCCCGGCGGCCGATGCCCTGCGCCGCGACCTGCGGAGCTATGGCGCGATTCGCCTCAGGCTGCCCGATGCCGAGAACACGGGCGCGATAGAGGATATGTCCGTCACCGTGCAGAGCCGCCTCTGGGTCCGCACCCGCGCCGTCCTCCCGACCCTGTCACAGCCGATTGCCGCCACTCTCGTCACCGCCACGACGGAGATGTTCGATGCCGCCAGCCGCCGCCGCTAGGAACGGGAGGCGCGCATTCCCGCGTTCGTCGTCGACATAGTGGTGATTTCCGCCCTGATTTCCGCGGGTATCGTCGGCTATGTGCTGGGCGGACAGGGGCGGCGTCATGCCCTTGTGACCAGCCTGCTCTTCGCCCTGCTCTCGCTGGCGATCACATTGATCCTCGACCTTGACCGACCGTGGAGCGGACTGGTGACGGTATCGCAGGCCCCGATGCAGGCGGCCGTCGCCACGATGCGCTAAAGGCGGCGGCAGCGGTTCCGGCCCCTTTCCTCTTGGCCCGGCCCGTGCGGCTGCTATACGGCGCGCATGATCCTCGTAATCGACAATTATGACAGCTTCACCTGGAACCTCGTCCATTATCTGATGGAGCTTGGCGCGGAGGTGAAGGTCGTCCGCAACGACGCCATGTCCGCAGGGCAGGCGCTGTCCACCGGGGCAAGCGCCTTCCTGCTTTCCCCCGGCCCCTGTACCCCTAATGAGGCGGGCATCAGCCTCGACCTCGTCGGCGCCTGCGCGGATGCCGGACGGCCCCTGCTGGGGGTGTGCCTCGGCCACCAGTCGATCGGCCAGTATTTCGGCGGCCATGTCGTGCGGGGTGGCCTGATGCACGGCAAGACATCACCGGTCAGCCATGATGGCACCGGCCTGTTCACCGGCCTCCCCTCGCCCTTCACCGCGACCCGTTATCATTCGTTGGTCGTGGAGGATATTCCCGCCTCGCTGATCGTCAATGCGACGGCGCAGGATGGATCGGTCATGGGCTTTCGCCATGCCACCCTGCCCATCCACAGCGTGCAGTTCCACCCGGAGAGCATCGCGACCGAACATGGTCATGCCATGCTCGCCAATTTCCTCAGTATTGCGGGGCTGACACCCGCCCCGCGCTCATGAGCCTGCTGCCCGACCCCTCCGCCCCGCTGGACGAAGGCGCCGCCAGCGCTGCCTTCGCCACCCTGCTCGACGGCACGCCCACGGATGCGGAGATCGCGGATTTCCTCGTGGCGCTCAGCGACCGGGGCGAGACCGCCATCGAGATCGCCGCTGCCGCGCAGGCGATGCGCGACCGCATGATCGCGATCAAGGCTCCTGCCAACGCCATCGACGTGTGCGGCACCGGCGGTGACGGTCTCCATACGCTCAACGTCTCCACGGCGGTCGCACTGGTTGTCGCCGCGTGCGAGGTTCCCGTCGCAAAACATGGCAATCGCGCCGCTACCTCGCTGGCGGGCGGGGCGGACACGCTGGAGGCTCTGGGCCTCGACCTCGACACGGCGGCCCGCACGGCGGAGGCGACGCTGGGCGATCTCGGCATCTGCTTCCTCTTTGCCCAGACCCATCATCCCGCGCTCGCCCGCATCGGCCCGATCCGCAAGGCCGTAGGGCGGCGCACCATCTTCAACCTCCTCGGCCCGCTTGCCAACCCGGCCAATGTGACCCGCCAACTGGTCGGCATCGCGCGGGTGGACTATGCCCCGCTTTATGCCGAAGCGATGCAGCGGATCGGCATGACCCGGGCGATGATCGTGTCGGGCGAGGACGGCATGGACGAATTGTCGCTCAGCGCCGCCAACCGCGTGACCGACCTTGCCGATGACGTCATCACCGCCTATCCGCTGAGCGGCGCCGATGCGGGCCTGCCCGGCTATCCGGCGGAAGCCATCCTCGGTGGGGACGCGACCTATAACGCCGCCGCCTTGCGCCGGCTGTTGATCGGTGAGACCGGCGCCTATCGCGACGCCGTATTGTTCAACGCGGGTGCCGCCCTGATCGTCGCTGGCGTCGCCACCGATCTTCGCAGCGGTGTCGAGGAAGCGGCGGAGGCCATCGACAAGGGGCTTGCCAACACGCTCCTCAATTGCTGGATCGCTTACACATGACCAACAAGCTGATCGAAATCTGCGACACCAAATATGGCGAAGTCGCGATCCGCAAGGCCACTACCAGCGGTGCGGCGCTGGACGCGCTCATCGCCGCCCAGTCGCCCCCACGCGGTTTCCGTAGGGCATTGGACGGCAAGGTTGCGGCGGGCGGCTATGGCCTGATCGCGGAGATCAAGAAGGCCAGCCCGTCCAAGGGCCTGATCCGCGCCGACTTCGATCCGCCCGCCCATGCGCGCGCCTATCAGGAGGGCGGCGCCGCGTGCCTCTCCGTTCTTACCGACGCACCCTATTTTCAGGGGCATGAGGATTATCTGGTCGCCGCGCGCGCCGCCTGCACTCTGCCGGTGATCCGCAAGGATTTCATGGTCGACCCATGGCAGGTGACGGAGGCCCGTGCGATCGGCGCGGACGCGATCCTCATCATCGTCGCCGCGCTTGACGATGCCCGGATGCAGGACATTGAACAAGCCGCCATCGCCCATGAGATGGACGTGTTGGTCGAGGTGCATGATGCGGCGGAACTGGATCGCGCCATGGCGCTCAGGTCCCGGTTGATCGGCGTCAACAACCGCGATCTGAGGGACTTCTCGGTCGATTTTGCCAGAACCTATGAACTGGTCGGCCGTGCGCCTGCTGGCTGTACCTTCGTCGCGGAAAGCGGCCTGACCGCCCATGCGGACCTTGCCGCCATGGCGGAGCATGGCGTCAATTGCTTCCTGATCGGCGAGGCGCTGATGCGCCAGCCGGACGTAGCGGCGGCGACCCGCGCGATGCTGGGCCGATGACCGACCGGCTGAGCCATGTGACCGAAGCCGGGGCGGCGCATATGGTCGATGTCTCCGCCAAGCCGGCGACAGTCCGCAGTGCCACCGCACGCGGCCGGATCAGCGTCAATGCGGCGGCGCTGACCGCGATCGCACAGGGCAGCATCGCCAAGGGTGACGTCATCGCCACCGCGCGGATCGCGGGCATCATGGCCGCCAAGCGCACCGCCGACCTCATCCCCCTCTGTCACCCCCTCCCTCTGGCGGCGGTCAACGTGGAGATCGTCCCCGACGCAACCGGTATCGAGGTCAGCGCCACCGCCCGCACCGCCGCCCAGACAGGTGTGGAAATGGAAGCGTTAACAGCGGCTTCTGCGGCACTCCTCACATTATACGACATGTTGAAGGCCATCGATAAGATGATGGTCATCGGCCAAATTCGCGTGACGGAGAAGCGCGGCGGCAAGTCCGGGGACTGGAGCGCGCCATGAGCATCGCACGGGCATGACTCCAGCACCGGACAACCTGTTGCCGGTCGAGGAGGCGCAGGCCCGGCTACTCGCGCTGGCAACGCCACTCGCCATCGAGCAGGCGGATTTCCTGTCCGCACACGGGCGCCTGCTGGCGGAGCCACTCGCGGCACTGCGTGACCAGCCTTGGGCAGATCTCTCCGCGATGGACGGTTACGCCATTCGCCACGCCGACCTGCCCGGTCCATGGCGCCTGATCGGCGAATCCCGCGCTGGCGGCAGCCCGCCCACCACGCCGCTCGCATCCGGTGAGGTCATGCGGATTTTCACCGGCGCGCCGATGCCGCAGGGTGCCGACTCCGTCCTGGTGCAGGAGGAAGCGACGGCGGACGGGGCGCAAGTCCGTCTCTCCGGAGAAGGCCCCGACACTCCGGGCCGCAATATCAGGCCGCGCGCCTCCGACTTCGCCATCGGCATGCCGTTATTAGAGGCAGGCAGCCGGATCGGCCCCGCCCAGATCGCGCTCGCCGCCATGGCGGGCCATGCCACCCTGCCCGTCCGGCGCAGGCCCCGCGTGGCGATCATCGGCACCGGCGATGAACTCATGCCCATCGGCCAGCCCCTCGGGCCGGGGCAAATTCCCGCCTCCAACAACATCATGCTGGCCGCCCTGCTGACGGAGGCAGGCGTGGACGTCATCGACCTCGGGCTGTTCCCGGACGACCTGGGGAGCATCACCGCTGCTTTTCGCGCTGCGACGACGGCGGACATCATCCTGTCTACCGGGGGGGCTTCGGTGGGCGATCATGATCTCGTCGCGCCCGCCATCCTCGCGGCTGGCGGCACGCTGGACTTCTGGCGGATCGCCATGCGGCCGGGCAAACCGCTCATGGCGGGGCGTCTTGGCGACGCCTTCATTATCGGCCTGCCGGGAAATCCGGTATCCGCCTTCGTGGGCGCCACCCTCTTCCTCCTGCCGCTGGTCCGCCTGCTCGGCGGTTCGCCGGCCCCGCTGCCGCGCTGGGAGGAACTGCCGACCGCCGTCGCCCTGCCGCAGGGCGGGATAAGGGCGGAATATCTGCGCGCAATCGTGAGGGATGGGACGGTGACGGGCGTCACCAGTCGGGACAGCGCGGGCCTTCGCGCGCTCGCCGCATCCAATGCATTGATCGAACGCCCCCTTGGCGCCCCTCCCGCCCGGCCCGGCGACAGGGTGAAAGTCCTGCGCCTCGGGAAAAGCTGAACGCCTTATCGCGGCGAGATGGATTCCAGCGCTGCCGCCGCCAGTTCCCTGCGCTTCGGGTCGCGCGTCACCTCCAGCATCGCACTCAGGCTATGCCGGGCGCCGTCCAGCGATCCAGTACCCAGTTGCAATCGTGCCAGATCCCACCAGCCATCCACATGGTCGGGCGCCACCACCGTCATCCGTTCATAGACCGTGATCGCCCGGCCCGTGTCGCTGGATTGCTCTGCCCGCGACGCCTGGTTGAGCAGCAGGCGCACCAGCACCGTGCGGTTGGCCATCGCCATGACATGCTCGGGCCGCAGCGTCTCCGTCCCCGTGGCGCGGGACAGGAGCGCCATCAGCCGATCTGGTGGCACCTGCCCACCGCCATTGAACGGGTCGATGATGACCGGCGCTTCCTCCCCGATCCGTACCAGCACATGGCCCGGAGTATTGAGGGCGTCGGCGGCCCAGCCCATGCGGCGCGCGGCCGCGACGTAAAGGATGGCCAGACTGACCGGCAGACCCCGCCGCCGGTCGAGCACCCGGATGAGATCGGCGTTGAGCGGCGCGTCATAGCTGGCGACATCGCCCGCAAAGCCGAACTCGCCCGCCAACACCGTGGCGAGCGCCGCCGCCTGATCCGCGCCGGTCCGGGCAGAGGCCCCGGCAACTGCCAATCGGGCACCTATGTCCTGCAACAGGGCGCGATAGGGGATCAGGTCGATACCCTCATGGTCCAGTTCGCTCAGGGCCAGTGCGGCGAGGTCGAGTTCAATATCCTCGTCCTCCATCAGGCCAAATCCCTCGATCATCAGGCTGCCAGACCCCGCGTTTTCAACAATGCGTCAATCTCGGGTGCACGCCCTGCAAACGCACGGAAGCTGTCCGCCGCCGTACGGCTCGCCCCCACCGCGAGGATCTCCCGGCGGAAGGCCGTGCCTCCGCCGCCCGAACCATCCTTATGGGCATATAGCGCGAATGCATCGGCGGAGAGAAGTTCCGCCCATAGGTAACTGTAATAGCCCGCTGCATAGCCGCCTGCGAATATATGGGTGAACGCATGGGCAAAGCAGTTCCACGGGGGCGGTTGCAAGATTGCCACCTCTTTCCGTACTTGGTCCAGCGTTGCATCCACCCGCGCGCCCGCCACCGGATCATAGCCCCGGTGCAGTTGCAGGTCGAAGGTCGCGAACTCGATCTGGCGGAGCAGCGCCAGCCCCGCCTGAAACTGGCGCGCCGCCAGCAACCGGTCGAACATTTCGTCGGGCAGAGGCTCGCCCGTCTCGACATGCCCGGACAGGCCGATCAGCGTGTCCCGCTCCCAGGCGAAATTCTCCATGAACTGGCTGGGCAGTTCCACCGCGTCCCACTCAACACCAGAAATGCCACCGACGGATGGCAGGTCCACCTCACTCAGCAGATGATGCAGCACATGGCCGAACTCATGGAACAGCGTCACCACGTCATTATGCGTCAGTAGCGAAGGCCTGTCCCCGGCGGCCGGCGCGAAGTTGGTGGTGAGATAGGCGACCGGCAGATGGAACTGGTTGCCGTCCCGGAAACGCGCACGGCACACGTCCATCCATGCACCTCCACGCTTTCCGGCACGTGCGAACAGGTCGAGATAAACGCCTGCGATCACGCAGTCATTATTATCCAGCAGATCGTAGAAGATGACATCCTCATGCCACACCGCCACGTCCCCGCGCGGGACGAGGCGCACACCGAACAATCGCTCGAACAACGCCTCCGTACCCGCCAGCACGCCGGGCAGTGGGAAATAGGCCTTCAGCGCCTCCTGATCCACGCCATGCAGGGTCCGGCGCATTGCCTCCGCGACATAGGACAAGTCCCATGACGCCAGTTCCTCAAGGCCCAGATGCTCTCGTGCAAAGCTCCGGGCTTCGGCCAGTTCCCTGTCCGCCATCGGCCGGGCACGGAGCGCCAGATCGCCGAGGAAAGACAGTGCCTCCGCCGCGTCGGTTGCCATCTTGGTCTCCAGCGAGCGTGCGGCCGCATCGCTGAAACCCAGAATTTGTGCCGCCTCATGCCGCAACGCCATGATCTTTTCGATCCGGGCGCTGTTGTCGAAGCTCTTGTCCTCCGCCTCGCCCGATGCCCGTGTGGCATTGGCGCGATAGACCCGCTCCCGGAGCGATCGGTCGGTTGCGTGGAGCAATATCGCCTGAACGCTGGGCTGGCGCAGGGTGACGAGCCAGCCGGGCAGATCCTTTTCGCGCGCATAGGAGGCCAGGATCGCCCGGTCGCTGTCCGGCACGCCCGCCAGTGCGGCCTCATCCGTCAGATGCTCGGTCCATACCTCGGTCGCGTCCATCACGGCATTGGCAAAGCCTGTCGTCAACTCACTAAGTTCTATGCCTATGTCCAGGAACCGCTGACGCGCCTCGCCTTCCAGCGCCACACCGGCCAGGCGGAAGCCGCGCAGCGCCAGATCGACAGCGCGTTGTTGGGCCACCGGCAATGTCCTGAAATCCAGCCGCGCAGCGACCCGGCCCAGCGCCGCATAATGGGCACTGTTCTGCCCCGCCTCCATCAGATAGGCGGTCAGCAGCGCCTGCCCGGCCGCATGGGCCTCCCGCAATTCAGGCGTGTCGGCGACGGACGAGAGATGCTCGACCGGTGACCATATCCGCGACAGGTCGAAATCCGCCCGTTCCGATGCCAGCACGACCGTGTCGAAATCATCGGCCGTGCCTTCGCTGACCTGCGCGATAACGGCGCGGTGCGACGCAATCGCCTGCTCCGTGGCGGGCACCACATGCTCCGGGCGAATGGCCATGAAGTCGGGGAGTGCGGCGCTGTCGAGTAGCGGGTTGAGGGCGAGCAACGGATTGAGAGCAAGAAGCGGGCTGGTATCGGTCATCGAAACTCACTGCGGCAAGGGGTGGGCTGTCAATGGAACGCATGTCGTGCGCGGGGAGCGATGCTTCAAGGCTTTTGCAAGGGGATATGCCGTGGGGTCTGCCCGTGAACAGGGAATTGTGGACGAGCAATTGCCTTAACGCCGCCGCCGGAAAGTCGTTTCCGTCCCGTCTCTATTGTTGGGAACGCTGCGCGATTTACGGCGTTATCCCCGCGCATGCCAAAAAGCGGGGACGCCCGACCACTGCATCGCGATCTTGGGGAATCTCGGGGGTATCCGGCCATCGCCGGTAGAAAGCAGTGCCGATGCCGTCAGAAAATAAGCCGTTCATCAGCCCATTTCTTTCCGGGGGCGGGCACATGGGTGAACGCATCGCGCATTTCGACTGGTCAGCCACCTCGATTGGCCCGCTCGAATCATGGTCCTCCAGCCTGCGCCATACCGTCGGGCTGATGGTGCGGAGCGACGTTCCCATGGTCCTGCTGTGGGGCATGGACGGGGTGATGATCTATAATGACGGCTATTCCCGCTTTGCAGGCGGCCGGGATTCCCGGCTTTTGGGATCGAAGGTGCGCGATGGATGGGATGAGGTCGCGGAATT
This sequence comes from Sphingobium sp., assembly GCA_036384115.1. Lineage (GTDB taxonomy): Bacteria > Pseudomonadota > Alphaproteobacteria > Sphingomonadales > Sphingomonadaceae > Sphingobium. The sequence continues at coordinate 57,846 of DASVMZ010000116.1, read as the reverse complement.
CAACGAAAATGTGATGCACATCGGCCTGTCCGGTCAGACACTATGCTATAAAAATCATGAACTTACCTTATCCCGTGATGGTCAGCCCGAACAGGTTTTCATGGACCTGGATTATTCGCCCGTGCTGGACGAGGATGGCGAGCCTGCGGGCGTCATAGCCATCGTGGTCGAGACGACGGATGCCCAACATAACCTGATCGCGCTGGAAGAGAGCGAGTCTCGCCTGCGCTTCCTGGACGAGTTGGGCCGGGCCGTGGCGGCCAGCCGCGATGCCGACGAGATATTGGAGATCACCACGCGCATGACGGCCGCCCATCTGGGCCTGTCGAATTGCGCCTATGCCGACATGGACGCCGATGAGGACGGCTTTACCATCCGGGGGGACTGGCATGCCCAGACCTCGCCCTCGATCGTCGGTCATTACCGGCTGGGCGACTTTGGCAGGCTGGCCGTGCAGGAACTGGGCGCCGGTCGCCCGCTGATCGTAAACGACAATCTGCGCGAACTCGCCCCGCATGAGGCCGAGGCCTTTCAACAGATCGGCGTCGCGGCGACCATCTGCATCCCGCTCGTGAAGGAAGGGCGGCTGACCGCGCTCATGGCGATTCATGACCATGTGCCGCGCCGCTGGTCCGACTATGACCTGTCGATCATCCGCGAAGTCACGGAACGGAGCTGGGCGCATGTCGAGCGGGTTCGCAGCGAACGGGAACTGGTCAATAATGCGGCGCAGCTTCGTCGCTCGCAACAGGCGGGTGCGGTCGGCCTGTTCTCCATCGACGTCGCCACCAACATCATCTCCTGCACGCCGGAATTTTGCCGCATCTTCGGTCTCGAAGTCTGCGGCACTATCCCGGCGCAGGATGTCGAGCGGCTGATCGCACCGGAAGATGCCGGGATCATCTCCAATGTGGCGCGCCGCCGCGCCGGGAATGCGCTGCTTGACGTCGAATATCGCATCCGTCGCGCGGATACCGGGGAAGAACGGATCATCGCGCGCAAGGGCGAATATGAACGGGACGAGGCGGGCGTCATCGTCCGTCTGGTCGGCGCCGTGCAGGACACGACCGAGCGCCGCCGCATCCAGCTCGCGCTGGAAAAGAGCGAGGCCGGGTTCAGCGCGCTGGCCCAGTTCATGCCCAATCAGGTGTGGACGGCGCGCGCGGATGGCTGGCTCGACTGGTTCAACGCACAGGTCTACAGCTATTGTGGCGCTTCTGCGGGCATGCTGGATGGCGAGGGCTGGGCACGGATCATCCACGCCGACGATGTGGAAAATACCCTAGGGCATTGGCAGGCATCACTGGCAAGCGGTGCGATCTATGAAACCGAATTCAGGCTGCGTAACGCCAGAGGAGAATATCGCTGGTTCCTGACCCGCGCGGTTGCCCTGAAGGATGCCCAGGGATCGGTGCAGTCGTGGATCGGGACGAACACCGACATTCATGAGCAAAAGATGCTGGAGGTCGCGAGCATAGCCGAGCGCGACCGGCTGTGGTCGATCAGCCAGGACATATTGCTGGTGTGCGATTATGAAGGTGTCATCACCGCGATCAATCCATCCGCCGAACGCATGCTGGGCTGGTCCCAGAACGATATGGTGGGCAGGCACATCACCGATTTCGTCCATCCCGACGACCTGCCCCAGACGCTGGCGGAAGTGGGCAAAATCGCAGGGGGCATCGCCACGCTCCATTTCGAGAATCGCTACAGTTGCAAGGACGGCGGCTATCGCCTCCTCGACTGGACCGCCGTGCCAGACGGGCGGCGCATCCATGGCGTCGGACGGGACATAACGGAACAGCGGGAAACCGAAGAAGCCCTGCGGCAGAGCCAGAAGATGGAGGCTGTCGGGCAGTTGACGGGCGGCATAGCCCATGACTTCAACAACCTGCTGCAAGGCATCACCGGCAGTTTGGAGATCATGGAAGGCCGGCTGGCGCAGGGCCGGTCACAGGAACTGGGCCGGTGGCTGGCCGGCGCGAAAAGTTCCGCCTTGCGGGCCGCGGCGCTGACCCACCGGCTGCTGGCCTTCTCGCGCAGGCAACCGCTGGACCCCCGGCCCTTGCGCGCCAATCCGCTGGTGTCGTCCATGGAGGAGTTGCTCCGCCGGACGCTGGGCGAAAGGATACAGCTTGAACTGGTCACGGCGGGCGGCCTGTGGCTCACCAAATGCGACGCCCATCAGCTCGAAAGCGCGATCCTGAACCTGGCGATCAACGCGCGCGACGCCATGCCGGGCGGCGGCAAACTCATCATCGAGACCACCAACGCCCATCTCGACAGCACCTACGCCGCTCGCCAGCGCGACATAAAACCGGGCCAATATATCTGCATCAGCGTCACCGACACGGGCGTGGGCATGGCGAAGGACGTCATCGAGCGAGCCTTTGAACCCTTTTTCACCACCAAGCCGACCGGGCAGGGTACGGGTCTGGGCCTGTCGATGATCTATGGCTTCACCCGCCAGTCGGAAGGCTATGCCCGCATTTACAGCGAGGTCGGTAAAGGCACGACCGTCAAGCTCTACCTGCCGCGCTTTCGGGGGGAGGACGAGCCGCCGGAGGCCCTGCCGACCTTCGTCCAAGCACCGGCTTCCGAGGCGGGCGAGGTCGTTCTGGTCGTCGAGGATGAAGCCGTCGTGCGCGGCCTGATCGTCGATCTGCTGGGCGAACTGGGCTATTGCGCGATCGAGGCCAGCGATGGCGCGCGGGGATTGGAGATATTGCAGTCCGACCAGCGGATCGACCTGCTCGTAACCGACATCGGGCTGCCTGAACTGAACGGACGGCAGGTGGCGGACGGCGGCCGCGTCAAACGGCCCGACCTCCGGATATTGTTCATGACCGGTTATGCGGAGAATGCGGCGCTGGCCTCGGGATTTCTGGAGCCGGGCATGGCGATGATCACCAAACCCTTCGCCATGGAAACTCTTGCCGCCCGGATACGGGAAATTATCGAGGACGGGGCTACCATCCATGGCGCCGGCTGAGTTGACGCCGACGCTACCTTGCCCCCACAACGCCTCCGCTCATCCCCCATTTCCATAAGATTTCGGACAGCCAGAGGTGCTCGATGCCATTGAATGAAGCCGAATTCTGGCGCGTTGCGACGGCCCGGCAGATGAGCGTCATCGTCGATGCGGAGGATTATTTTCGCCATGCCCGCAGCGCGATGTTGCAGGCGCGCCGCCGGATCATGCTCGTCGGCTGGGATTTCGACGCCCGCATCCGGCTGGTGCCGGACGGTGTCGGCCCGGGCGAGCCGGAGACGGTCGGCGAGTTCATCTACTGGCTGGTGCAGCGCACGCCGACGCTGGAGGTCCATCTGCTGCGGTGGGACGTGGGGGCGTTAAAGACGTTGCTGCGCGGCACCAATATCCTGACCCTCGCCAAATGGATGCGGCACCCGCGCATCCATACCCGGCTGGACAGCTACCACCCCCATGGCGCATCGCATCACCAGAAGATCGTTGTGATCGATGACTGCCTGGCCTTTTGCGGCGGCATCGACATGACCAGCGACCGCTGGGACACGCGCGAGCATCAGGACGGCGACGGGCGACGGGTCAAGCCGAACGGCAAGCCCTACGACCCATGGCATGACGCGACCACGGCGTTGCAGGGCGATGTCGCCGCGACGCTGGGCGAACTGTGCCGGGACCGCTGGCATCGCGCAGGGGGCAAGACCCTGGAAGCCGTCCCCGGCGTCTCCGACTGCTGGCCGGAGAATCTGCGGCCGGATTTCGAGGATATAAAGGTCGGTATCGCACGGACCCGGCCGGAGATGCCGGAATGCCCCGAGGTGCGGGAGATCGAAAATCTCTTCGTCGCTCAGATCAGGCAGGCCCGGCACAGCATCTATGCCGAAAGCCAATATTTCGCCTCGCGCAGGATTGCCGAAGCCATAGCGGAACGGCTGACCGAAACGGATTGCCCGGAGATCGTCATCGTCAACCCGCCGACCGCTAATGGCTGGCTGGAACCGATAGCGATGGACACGGCGCGCGCGCGGCTCTTTACCGCCCTCAAGCAGCGCGACCCCGGCCATCGCCTGCGTCTTTACCACCCTTTCACGGCGCAGGGCGTGGCCATCTATGTCCATGCCAAGGTGATGATCGTGGACGGCGAAATGCTGCGGATCGGATCGGCCAATATGAACAACCGGTCCATGGGGCTGGACACGGAATGCGATGTCATCGTCGATGCGGGCAGCGAAGGCCGAGATGCTGTCCTCGCCATCCGCGACGGGCTGATCGCCGAGCATCTGGGCGTACCCATCGAAACGGTTGTGCGGGAGATCGAACAGCGCGGCTCGATCATCGCGGCGATAGAGGCGCTGCGCGGACCCGGCCGGTCGCTGCGCCCCTATGAGGTTCCCGAACTGACGGATGTCGAAAAATGGCTTGCCGACAATGAGGTTCTGGATCCCGAAAGCCCGTCGGAAATGTTTGAGGCGATGACCCGCAAGGGGCTTTTCCGGCGGCTGAGGCGGCAGGGCTAGAGCATTTTCAATACAGATGGCGTCATCTGCCTCGTGACATGCGCTAACTCCTGTCGTCGCCATATCGCAGCGCACCCTTCACAGAAATTTTTCTCCGCACCGCCTCGCCTGCATCCAATTGCGGCCGCGCGCATTCTCCCCCTGAGCCTCATATTGCAGCGCAAGGGAGAATGATCGTGACCGACCGGCCGGAGATCGCCACCCTCCATCCCATTGACGCACTTATGGACCAGGCCATCGCGCGCTCCATGGGCTAGCCCCGCGCCAGCCTCCCCGCCCCTCCCAAAAAGCAAAGGATCGCCTATGAGCCATCTGCCCGCGCGCCTCGACGGCGGCAGCCCCTACCCTCTCGGCGTGTCCTTCGACGGGCTTGGCGTCAATTTCGCCATCTTCTCCGCCAATGCCGAACGCATCGAGCTGTGCCTGTTCGACCCGAGCGGCCGCAACGAAATTGCCCGGTTCGACCTCCCCGAATGCACGGACGAGGTGTGGCATGGTTTCCTGCCCCATGCGCGACCCGGATTGCTCTATGGTTATCGCGCCCATGGTCCCTATGCGCCGGAAGAGGGGCACCGCTTCAACCCCAACAAGTTGCTGCTCGACCCCTATGCCCGCAAGCTGTCCGGCACGCTGAAATGGACCGATGCCCTCCACGGCTATCCCGTGCACGGGCGCAAGGCGGACCTTGGCTTCGACAAGCGGGACAGCGCGCCCGCCATGCCCAAATGCGTGGTCACGCATGACAGTTTCGACTGGTCCCGCGACGTCAGGCCCAACACGCCCTGGTCCGAGACGGTCATCTATGAGGCTCATGCCAAGGGCCTGACCAAGCTGCTGGAGGATGTGCCGCCGCAGGAACGCGGCACCTTTGCCGGCCTCGCCCACCCCAGGGTCATCGACCATCTGCGCGGGCTGGGCATCACCGCACTGGAACTGATGCCGATCCACAGCTTCACCCAGGATCGCTTCCTCCAGGAACGCGGCCTGCGCAATTACTGGGGCTATAACAGCCTCAACTTCTTCGCGCCGGAACCCAGTTATTTCGCGGGCGATACGCAGGATGAGCTGCGCGTGGCGGTCCGCCGCCTGCACGCCGCCGGGATCGAGGTGATCCTCGACGTGGTCTATAACCATAGCTGCGAGGGTAGCGAACTGGGCACGACCCTGTGCTGGCGCGGCCTCGACAATGCGACCTACTACAGCCTGCTGCCCGACGACCGTCGCTATTGCCTGAACGAGACCGGAACCGGCAACACCTTCAACCTCAACCATGCCCGCGTCATCCAGATGGTGGCGGACTCGCTGCGCTACTGGGCGACATCCTTCGGCATCGACGGGTTCCGTTTCGACCTTGGCCTCACGCTGGGCCGCACGCCGCAGGGCTTCGATCCCAACGCCGGCTTCTTCGACGTGTTGCGGCAAGACCCGATCCTTGGACGCTTAAAACTCATCAGCGAACCCTGGGACGTGGGCATGGGCGGCTATCAGCTCGGCAATTTCCCGCCCGGTTTTGCGGAATGGAACGATAAATATCGCGATACCGTGCGGAAATACTGGCGCGGCGATCCGGGCCAGCGCGGGGATCTTGCCGCCCGCCTCTCCGGCTCCGGCGACCTGTTCGACCGGCGCGCCCGACGGCCATGGGCGAGTGTCAATTTCCTCACCAGCCACGACGGCTACACCCTTGCCGATCTCGTCGCCTATGAGGAGCGCCATAATGAGGCCAATGGCGAGGAAAATCGCGACGGGCATGACAATAATCTGTCGCGCAACTGGGGCGCGGAGGGGGAGACCGACGATAAGGGCATCATCGAGACCCGCGCGCGGGTCCAACGCTCCCTGCTCCTGACCCTCTTCGCCTCGCTGGGCACGCCCATGCTCGTCGCGGGCGACGAATTTGGCCGGACGCAGGGCGGCAACAACAATGCCTATTGCCAGGACAATGGGATCAGCTGGCTCGACTGGACGCTGCTGGAGAGGGAGAGCGGTGCTGCTCTCAACGCCTTCACCGCCCGGATCATCGCGCTGCGCAAACAATTTGCGGTGCTGCGCGCGCCGGTGTTCCTCTATGGGCAGGACTCCCCCGGCCATGGTGTCGGCGACATCGAGTGGTGGGACGAGCGCGGGCAGCAATTGTCCGAGGAGGACTGGGGCAATCCCGATGGCCGCGCTCTCTCCATGCGCCGCGCGGTCGCGCTGGAGGACGGGCGGGTCGAGGCGATCAACCTGTTGCTCAACGCCAGCGACGACTCCATCACATTCACCCTGCCCGGCCCATTCGACGAGCGCAGCCTGCTGGTCGACAGCGCCCGGCCCGAACTGCTCGACGTGCCTGTGGAGGACCAATATGAACTGGCCCCGCACAGCGCCGTGCTGATCCGTTCGCTCTGGGATCTGGCGGTCTGATGGCGTCCTGGGGGCCAGTGGCGACCGGGGCAGGGACATGTCGGTTCCCGCTATGGGCGCCTGCACAGACGCGGCCCCTGCTCGCCATCGAGCATCGGGAGCCGCTGCCAATGACAGCAGGCGCCGATGGCTGGTTCCATGCCGAGGCCGAAGCGCGCCCCGGCACCGCCTATCGCTTCCTGCTCGACGATGGCACGGTCGTGCCGGATCCCGCGTCCCGCGCACAACGCGGCGGCGTGCATGGCTGGAGCATCGTGACGACGCCGGAGCATGACTGGCAGGCAACGGACTGGGCGGGTCGCCCATGGGAGGAGGCCGTGATCCAGGAAGTGCATGTCGGCGCCTATGGCGGCTTCCTTGGCCTCATGGCGGACCTGCCGCGCATCGCGGACATCGGCATCACCGCCATCGAATTGATGCCGGTCAATGCGTTCGGTGGCACGCGCAACTGGGGCTATGACGGTGTCCTGCCCTTTGCCCCGGCCGAAAGCTATGGCTCGCCCGCCGATCTCCGCGCGCTGGTCGATGCCGCGCATCGCCTCGGGCTTATGGTGTTGCTCGACGTGGTCTATAATCACTTCGGTCCCGACGGCAATTATCTCGGCAACTACGCCCCGGACTTCTTCCATGCGGACGCGATGACGCCATGGGGTGGCGCGGTGGCGGTCGACCAGCCGCCGGTCGCCGCTTATTTCCTCGAAAATGCGCTGATGTGGCTGGAGGAGTATCGCTTCGACGGCCTGCGCTTCGACGCCGTGCATGCCATTGGCAATTCGGCTTTCCTTGATGGGCTGGCCCGCACCATCCGCGCCCGCATCGGCCCGGATCGCCCCATTCACCTGATCCTTGAAAATGAGCATAATGACGCCAACCGGCTCGCGCCCGGCCTGTATGATGCCCAGTGGAACGATGATTTCCACAATGTCCTGCACGTGCTGCTGACTGGCGAGACGAGCGCCTATTATGCCGACTTTGCGGAACGGCCTGCCGACCGGCTGGTGCGCTGCCTGTCGGAGGGTTTCATCTATCAGGGCGAGCCTTCACCCAATCAGGACGGCAGGCCCCGCGGCCAGCCCAGCGGCTACCTACCCACGACCGCCTTCGTCGCCTTCCTGCACAATCACGACCAGATCGGCAATCGTGCCATGGGGGAACGGCTGACCTTGCTCACCGACCGGGCGCGCCTCCGGGCCGCCACGGCCTTGCTCCTGCTCGGTCCGCAGATACCCCTGTTGTTCATGGGCGATGAGAGCGGATCGGAATCGGCTTTCCTCTTCTTCACCGATTTCCATGACGAACTGGCCGATGTGGTGCGCGAAGGGCGGCGGCGCGAGTTCGCCAAGTTCGATGCCTTCGGCGACGAAAGCGCCCGCGCGCACATCCCGGACCCCAATGCGCACAGCACGTTCGCTGCCTCCCGCCCCGTACCCGGACCGGACGCGGCAGGCTGGGAAGCACTCTACCGTCAGTTGCTGGCGCTCCGGGCCTTGCATATCGTCCCCCTCCTCCCCGGCGCGAGGGCAACGGGCGCCACCGTGCTGGGTGACAAGGCGGTGAGCGCGGCGTGGCGGACGAGCGACGGCTCCACGCTGACCATCGCGATCAACCTTGGCGACGATCCGGTGGCTTTCCCGCTCCTCCCCGACCCCCCTCTGCATGCCGAGGGGGAACCCGGCAGGGCGGGCAGCTTCGCCGCATGGCTGGACCTGCCATGACGCCCCGCGCCACCTATCGCCTGCAACTCCATGCGGGCTTCACCTTTGCCGATGCCGAAGCGATCGTGCCCTATCTCGCCGATCTCGGCATCAGCCATGTCTATGCCTCGCCGATCACCATGGCGGCGGCAGGCTCCACCCATGGCTATGACGTCATCGACCCGACGCGGATCAACCCGGAACTGGGCGGGGAAGCGGGACTACTCGCGTTCGTCGCGGCGCTGAAGGCGCGGGACATGGGCCTTATCATCGACATCGTGCCCAATCATATGGGCGTCGCCGGAGACGAAAACCGCTGGTGGATGGACGTGCTGGAGAAGGGACGGGACAGCCCCCATGCCATCGTCTTCGACATTGACTGGGGCGAGCCGATCGTGTTGCCCGTGCTCGGCTCCCCCCTGCCCGATGCGATCGCGGCGGGCGATGTGCGTCTGGTCGCAAAGGACACCGGTCTGGGCATACAGGTCCATGATGGCCCTATCTACCCGATCAGGCCCGACGACGCGCTGCTGGAGGAAGACCGGGCAGCCGCCCTCACCCGCTACAACCCGGATAGGGAGGGCGGATCCATCGCCCTGCAAGAGCTGCTCGCCCGCCAGCATTATCGCCTCATCTACTGGCGCGGCGCGAACGACCGGCTGAACTGGCGGCGCTTCTTCTCGATCAACACGCTTGCCGGGGTACGCGTCGAAGACCCCCGCGTGTTCGCGACGACCCACCGCCTTTTCTTCCATCTCTATCTTGAGGGGCTGATCGACGGTGTCCGCGTCGATCATGTGGATGGCCTCGCCGATCCCGCCTCCTATTGCCGCGCGCTTCGCGCCGGGTTCGAGGCGGTCGCGCCCGACCGGCACGCCTATATCGTCATCGAGAAGATATTGGCCGCCGACGAACCGCTCGCGCGGGACTGGGGCGTGGACGGAACCAGCGGCTATGACTTCATGCGGGAGGTTTCCGGCCTGTTGCACGACCCGGCGGGCGAGGCGCCGCTACGCGCATTATGGGCGGACATCAGCGGACGTTCGCCGGACTTCGAGCCGGAGGCGCTGGCGGCACGCCGCGACCTGCTCGCCTGGCAGTTCGAGGGACAGTTGGTCGCCTGTATCGACAGCTTCCTGGCGCTGGCGCGGTCCGCCGGACAGGACTGGCTGACCGCAGGAATGCTGCGCCGGGCGATCCAGCGACTACTGTGGGTCTTTCCGGTCTATCGCACCTATGGCACCGGCGCCTTTGCCCCACCCGGCGATAAAACGGTGCGGGAGAAAGCACGGGCAGCCGCCGCACCCTTGGCGGCCCCGGGGGAGGAGGGCGTCATCGCCTTCATCCTCGACCGGCTGGTGGGCAAGGGCGATGGCTCGCCAACTCTGGCTGCCGAGGCGGTACGCCGCTTCCAGCAACTCTCCGCCCCTGTCGCCGCAAAGGGGGTGGAGGACACCGCTTTCTATCGCCATGCCGTCCTGCTCTCCGCCAATGACGTCGGTTTCGACCCCGCACGGTTCGCCCTGCCGATCGCGGCCTTTCATGCAGCGATGATCGCACGGGCGACCGATCATCCCCATGCCATGCTGGCCACCGCCACCCATGACCATAAGCGCGGCGAGGATGCACGGGCGCGGCTGGCGGTCCTGAGCGGCATCGCAGACCTATGGGAAGCCCGCGTCCGCCACTGGACGGCCCTCGTCACCCCGGACGCTCAGGGCATCGACCCCGCCGATCTCTACCAATTGTTCCAGGCTCTGGTCGGCGCATGGGGGCTGCCCGGGGATGCCCTCCTCACCCATATCCATGGCTGGCAGGACAAGATGCTGCGCGAGGCCAAGCTGCGCTCCTCCTGGGAAGCGCCCGACGAAGCCTATGAGGAGCGATATAGGGCCGTGGCCGACAGGCTGCTCGCACCACACGCCGCATTCCGCGCGGATTTCCGGGATTTCATGGATGCTCTCACTCCGGCCGCAGCGGCGAACAGCCTCCTCCAGACCCTGTTGCACTATAGCGTTCCCGGCGTCCCGGACCTGTATCAGGGATGCGAACTGCCCGATTACAGTACGGTCGATCCCGGCAATCGTCAGCCGGTCGACCATGGGACGCGTCGGAAGATGCTTGGCGCCCTGTCATCCGACGAAACCCACATCCGACCCGGCGAGCCATCGATCGCCAAGCTGGCGCTGATTGCGGAACTGCTTGTGCTCCGTCAGGCTCGTCCCCGGCTTTTTGCCGACGGAGACTATCGCCCCATGCAGGTGAGCGGCCCGCGCGCTGCCCATGTCATCGCCTTCACACGGTCCTATGCTGGTGAAACGCTGTTGTGCGCTGCCGCACTCCATATGGGGCAGGCGTTGTTCGGTGGTGACGGCGCCCACGTCGATCCATCCTGGTGGGGCGATACCCGGATCGAGGATCGCACCCGAACAATCCGGGTCGCAGAACTGTTTTCAGGCAGGCCGATCCATATCGCCATGCAAAGATAATATTATGATTAATCTATATTAAATACCCTATAATTAATGAAACCGGATGGCGGACGAGGGGTTCAGTCGTGTGACGCGCCATGCGGTTATGAAACGGGGAATGTAATGATGCTGGACTGGCTTATCGACAATGTTTCCGTCTTCAAGGTCCAGCATAATGCGCACCATGAATTCCGCATGAGCGTGCAACAGCATCTCGCCCATCGCGAGCGTATCGGCAATGCCCCGATGTTCCTTACCGCGCAGGACAGCGACATCTGCATCGCGGAAGACATATTGTGGGAACTGCGTGTCATTCTCGACGATGGCGCGATCTTCGATCTTGCCGGATCAAACCTCGGCAATTGCATCAGGGCAACGCGCGACCTGATTGTGGAGCGCCGGACGCGGATTGCCGCCTGACCCGGCCCTCCCGCTAGCTTCGACCTCCCGCTAGCTGCGCTTGCCGGGCCCGAAATTCAGGGCCAGAAAGGCGATGCCTGCACCCAGCTATCGCAGGCGATCTCGCACGCGGTGCCTTCCATACCCATATGGTCGATCATGCAGGCCGATCTTTTCGACATATCCCCCTCCCCGCAACCGCTGCCACCCCCGCTGCCGGACGGCCTGTCCTTTCGGGACGACGTGCTGGAGCCGATGGTGGAGACCGCGCTGATCGCGGCTATCGACAGCCTGCCGCTGGCCCCTTTCCGCTTTCAGGGCTGGCTGGGAAAGCGGCTGACCCATAGTTTCGGCTGGTCATATGATTTCGACCGGGGCGAGGTCGCTGCCGCTCCGCCGATGCCCGACTGGCTTCTCGGCGCGCGCCGCACGGCAGCGAACTTCTCCTCTGTCCCGGAACAGCATCTCGTCCAGGCCCTCCTCATCCGCTATGATCCCGGCGCGGGCATAGGCTGGCATCGCGACCGGCCCATCTTCGGGCATGTCGTGGGGCTGTCCCTCGGCGCCCCCGCGACCCTGCGGCTGCGTCGCCGGGTCGGGAGCGGCTTCCAGCGGTGCAGCCTGCCACTGCCACCCCGGTCCATCTATCATCTGACCGGCGACGCCCGCCATCTGTGGGAACATAGCATCGCGCCGATGGCGGCACCGCGCTGGTCAATCACTTTTCGCAGCCTGTCGGACAAGGGACGCAGGATGCTGGAATAGAGCGGTTCAGCGTCGGGGCGACCTGCCCGGACAGGCTCACCAGTTGATCCCTATCCCGGCGCGTATCGTCAGCGGGCGCAGCGGTACACTCTGCCCGCGCGCCGCAAAGCTGATGGGGTTGCCGAACGAGAAGCGGCTGGCCTTGGCATTGAACAGATTCTCGACCGACAGCGAGAAATCGATCCGGCCACGACGGATGCCGCCATAGACATCGGCCAGCGCATAATCGCCCTGGCTTGCGGCGCTCAGCATCCCCGGTCCCAATATCGACCGGCCGACATAGCGTAGCGTGCCACCCAGCCGGGGACGAAAGCCGTCCTCTGCACCCCAGGCATAATTGCCCCTGAGCATGCCTGACCAGGACGGCGTGTCGGGCAGGCGCCGGTCGCGCGGCGGCGATTGTTCCGCCAGTGCGCCAGACACATGGCTGTCCGTATACAGCACCGACCCGCCGAGCGTCAGCCCGGCCATGGGTATCCAGTCCGCCGTTCCCTCCATCGCCAGCACCTGCCCATCCCCGATATTGGCGGTGTAGGGCAGCCCGCGCCGGGTGATGAGGTCCGCCTGAATATCGCTCCAGCCGGTGTAGGAGATCGCAGCCGAGACGGACAGGCCGAGCGGCCCGGAACGCAGCCGCCGCGCGCCCACTTCGCCCATGATGACCCCGTCGGACGCAAAATTCGCCACCCGGCCCACGCCGCGCTCCACGGCCATGCCGCCGTTGCGATATCCGGTCTGGACGCGGGTGTAGAGCATCATGCGGGGGGTAACCCGCCAGGCCAGCGCGATCGTGGGATCGGTGCGCTGCGCGCCTACCCCGCGAATGAGCGGGCTGCGGTCGCGGGACGGCTCGCTGTCCGTGCGGGCGGTCGTCCAGCGCAGGCCGAACGTCGCGTCGAAGGATTTGCCCAGCGCCACGCTGGCCTGCCCAAAGAGCGAAGCGGCATAGGTGGTGTTGGTGACTTCATCCAGTTCGTTCGGCTGGTCGGGCACGCCCAGCGATCGCGTCAGCCCGTCGCGCACCATCTGATAGGTCATGCCCGCCACCCAGGACAAACCGCCATCATGGCGGCGGGACAGGCGGGTCTCATGCGCGAACATGCTGGACGCCCTGTCGATCTGATAGGCCAGCGGGGCGCTGGTCGGTGTCGGCGTGGAATCGAAGACATCGAAGGAGGAGCGTGTCCCCAGGCTGGTGACGCTGATGAGCTTCACACCGCTGGACCATTGCTTCTCCAACCCCAGATAGCCGAGCAGCAGCTTGCTGGCATATGGTTCCGCCAAGCGCACTCGCCGCCCCAGCGCGCTGTCGCCCGCACGGACATAGGGCGCATCGTCGGCATTGGTCGCCTGATAGAGCAGGCCCGCATCCAGCCGGATCGTGTCGCCGACATGCGCGGCCAGCGCGATGCGTCCGCCGTTAACCCGCACGTCATTGCTGTCCGGGCCTGCCGCCGCATTGTCGATATAGCCGCCCTCATGCTCATGATAGCCGACCAAGCGCATGCCGACGCGGGACTCCACCAGCGGGACATTGAGCATGCCGCTCGCATCCCATCCGGGCCGTGCGCCCACCGTCGCGCTCGCACCCAGCGCGGACGAGCCGGAGAGGCGGTCGAAATCGACCGGGTTGGGCGAGATATGGATGACGCCGCCCATCGACCCCGATCCGTACAGCGTGCCCTGCGGCCCCTCCAGCACCTCGACATTGGCGATGTCGTAGAGTTTGAGGCTGGGACTGGGGCTGCCGAAACCCAGCAATGCATCGCCGAAATAGATGCTCGCCGTCGGCTGGGTCGCGCCATTGAAGCTGCTGTCGGCGATGCCGCGGATGAACGTCTTGTTACGCCCCTCGCCCAGTTCGGTGCGTTGCAGGACGGGCAGGTTGCTGGCCAATGTATCCATGGAGCCGATCCGCGCGGCGGGATAATCCTCGTCTGCGGCCATCATCTGCATGACGCTGCCGGGATAGTGCTGGAGAGGCACGGGGAATTTGCTGGCCGTCACGATGATATCGACCGGGCGGGCGTCGGCGGATGCGGCCCGGCGCTGCGGACGCATGTCCCGCGGCCCGCGCTCGACCCGGAAGCTGTTGGCGGTGAGGCGAACCACGCGGAACGCCGTGCCGCGCACCAGCCTGTCGAGCATCGTGCCCGTATCCCCGCTCAGGCGCTGGAACGGCACGACCACGCGCGACAATCCCGGCTCCAGGCTGATGATCTCGCTGCCCGTCCGCACCGCGACCAGCCGCAACGCCTCGGCCAATGTGCCACCCGGCAATGCAATGATGGAGGCGGGCGGCTGCGTTCGCGCCGCGCCCGCATCCGGCAGCATCACCAGCGCCAGGCTAGTGAGGATCGCGCTCCGACGATAACACCCATTTTTCGCCGTCACGATGCAGATCCGCCCCAACAAGGTTCGCCAGATGGCGGGCATCTGCGCCTGCTGTCCCCGAGAGCTTTATGTTGCCGGTAAATGGCGCCTGCGACAAGGGGGGCGAAAAGCTGATTTCGGTTCCGGTACGACGATGGATGGCCGATGCGACCTCGGCCAGCGGCGTATCGGTGAACTCCATGTCGTCGCGCTGCCATCCGCCGACCTTCACGGCCTTGCTGCGCGTCACGCTATTCTCTCCCTCGTCCACCATGATGGCATCGCCCGCGCCCAGCGTCAGCCGTACCCCGTCCGGGTCGAACAGCACGCGCCCTTGCGCCACGGCGACGGAGATATGGCCTCCGTCCCGCACGATATTGAAGACCGTGCCCAGATCCTCGACCCGAAAGCGGCCCACCGTCACGATGAACGGCTTGTCGGCATCATGCCGAACGGAGAACAGCGCCTCGCCCTGCTCCAGCCGCGCAATGCGGTGATTGGCCCGGTCGAATGCCATGCGCGTCGCGCCGTTCAGCACAACCGCGCTGCCATCCCCCATGGCGACGGTCCGCGACGTACCGGCCCGGGTTGCGACGCCATAGCCGGTGTCCCGGCGGCCAGCCTGCATGGTCCCGACGACCAGCAACGCCACCAGCGACGCAGCACAGGCCGCCCCGATCCAGACCGGCTTTCTGGTGAAACGGGTAAAAAATGTCGGGCCACGCACCGGCACAGGGTCGGCCCACGCCGCGCGCAGCGGGCTGCGGCACACTTCGGCAAGCTGCCGGTCGGCGAGCGCGACGGCGTCATAGGCCGCGCCATGCGCCGGGTCGGCTTCCAGCCATGCGGTGAACGCCAGCCAGCGCCCCTCGTCCATGGACGGCATGGCGATATGCCATTCGACGGCTGCATCCTGTGGATCTGGCAGCGGATCGGGGCTGTTGTCAGTCATCCGGTACGTTCCCTTCATCTTCCAGACGACACTGGGTCTCCATTCCCGCACCTGTTTGGGACAATCTATCGACAAGATGGCGATAGCCCCGTCGCAGCAGCTTCTCCACCCCGCTGACCGTGATGCCGAAATCCTCCGCGATCTGGCGCTGCGGCCGTTCCTCGACGCGGAACAGGATGAGGGCGCGGCGCATCCGCTCGGGCATCTCCTTCAATATCGCCTCGACGCGGCGCAGTTCCTGGGATGCTGCCAGTTGCCGCTCCGCATCGGGATATTCCCCGCTTTCGGGCAGCATCTCCATCCATGCATCCTCCCGCCTTTCCCGGCGCGTTGCCGAGAGGCGGCGGTCGGTCGCCAGATTGGTCGCCATGCGGAACAGATAGGCACCGGGATCCGCCACCGGACCGGAGGGCGAACGGTCCAGCCGGAACCACATTTCCTGCACGACATCCTCCGCCTCGTCGGCATTGCCCAGCCGGGCGGTCAGCAGGCGGATCAGCGCCGGGCGCAAGTCCAGGAAACAGGCGACCAGCCCGGATTGCGCCTCACCCGCTGTCATCTGTTCCCGCCGGACCGGAGCCCAGCGATCCGCTCGGCAAGCGGTATCTGTCCCAGCACCGCTGCCTCCACCGGACGTGCGACTGCTATGCCGTCCTCCGCCAGATGCCCGCTGCCCGGATGGCACATGATGAGATGATGTTTGCCCGCCGCCTTGAAGAATTGCGGCAACAGGGCTGCGAAATCTCCACGATAGTCATAATGACCCGCAAAGCTGTCGTTGGAGGCAATCCCCTGCCGGGCGAATGCCGCGCCAAGGCCCCAGGCATGCAGGCTTGACCCTATCGCCTTGCCTGCGAAGGGCCGTTGCAGCGCCGCCTTCATGCTGTCGGCCGGGTTCCGCATCCAGGCATCCGGCGCATGACGCAGGGTCGCGGCGATCACGCATTCGCGAATGCCGGGGAAGACATGGACATGCTGATGCGCATCGACAAAATCGGGAACACGCCCCATCGCTTTCGCAAAGGCCACAAACTGCGCGTCTATCTCCCGCGTAAGTTCGGTCAGGTCCAGTCGGCGCGCATAGGCGAGCAGCATCGTCCGGTCCGCGCTCGGCAATCGCCCATCCGGCCCCTGCCGTCGCATGACGGTCAGCGGCTGCTCCCCTCCCAGCACAAGATGCAGGCCCACCTGCACGCCATCCCCACCCCTCCCGGCGAGAGGCGCGATCAGCCGTGCGTCGCGCTGCCAGCCGGGCAGCGACGCCATGCAACTGATCGCATTGATGCAGCGTCTCTCCGCCAGCTCCGCAATCGTCTCGCTGATCGGCGCCGACAGCGCAAAGTCATCCGCGCACAGGGTGTAGGCTGGCAAGCTCCTGGGGTTCCTTGGAATATCCGGCATCTCTTCTCAGACGGTCACTCGTTAGCGCCCTTTTACGCAGGCGCGGCCCCAGAAAATTGTGGAAGAAGGCCATGCGGCCCGACGGCGTCGTGACATGATAGCGCAGACGCTCCACATTATTCCAGCCCACCGTGCTGACCGACCGTGGCCGCGTGATCGGCATGCACAGGAAATCGCGATGATAGGCGATCCGTCCCCGCTGCTCGATCCGGGCCATGATCTCATGATCCTCCAGCACCCAGTTCCACAGCGCCGGGTCGAAACCGCCCGCAGCCCGCAGCGCGCGGGTGCGAAAGACCTGCCCGGCCCCGCCGTTCAGGCATTGCTGGGGCAACAGGCGCGCGGCTATCGCGATATGCAGCCCTGCCATTCGGCGATCGAAGGCCGTGGCTTCGGGCGCGGCGGTGGCGGCGATGGCGGCCACGGCATCGCCCTCGTCGAGGAGAGCCGCCGCGCGCGCCAGATAGTCATGCGGGTAGATGGTGTCCGCGTCGCAGGTTGCCACCAGTTCGGTCGCAACCTCCCCCACCCCGGCTTGCAACGCGGACACCTTGCCGGGCCTGCGGTCGAGCAGCAGCGTCGCTGACAGCCCGATATGTCGACACAGGTCCATGGCAATCTCACCGCTGCCATCGGTCGATCCATTGTCCACCAGGATCAGCCGGAACGGGACGGACTGCACCGCCAGGCTCCGGATGCTGATCGGCAGGAAATCCCGCTCATTGTGAAATGGCAGGACCACCGTCCAGCGCGGCACGGCGGCGCGATAGCCCCGCTCGCTCGCCGCCTCGCCCGTGTCCCCGGTTATGAAATCGCCTTGATCCAGCAGCATGCTCAAATCCCCACCTACCAGCCCAGAGACGCTGCCGCAGGCGCCGACCCGCACTGCCCTTGGTAAAAAAATCGGAAATAATTTTGGGCGGGAGTGCGGATTGCCGTCGGCAGCGCGGTCTGTGGAGGAGAGGGACGCAGGACCAGGACGGATGAACGGGCAGGAAACAATGATAGAGGACGTGCCGGAACGTCCCCGTGGCCCGCGCATGCTGGCCAGCCTTCAGCATCTGCAACCGGCTGCCGCCATGGTGCTGGGCGTGGCGGGCACGCTGGTCGCGCTGGCCCTCGTCGTCCATGAGCTATGGCACCGCGAGTTGACGCCCCTCCTGCTACTCGCCACCAGCGGCGCCGCCTTCTGGGTGGCCTTCGCCGCCAGCCTGCTGGTCGAGCCATTGTCCGACTATGCCATCCTGCGCCGCCTGCTCGGCACCGGGGCGGAGACACTGCCCCCGCTCATCCGCAAGCAGTCGCTCAACGCCGTGCTGTTCGGCTATGCCGGGGACACCTATTTCCTGGCCTGGCTGCAAAAGCGTATCGGCAACGCGCGCGCCGCCTTCGGCATGGTGTGCGACATGACCATCGTCTCGGCGCTGGTGAACAATATCGCCGCCGTGGTGATGCTCGACCTGATGTGGAGCCCGATCCGGTCGCTGGCAGGCGCACAGATCAACGGCTGGACGATGACGGCGGCGGCGGCGCTGGTCGCGGTGCCGCTGGTCCTGATCGGCGTGCGCTACAAGAAGCTGCCGGGAGCGGGCCTCCCCACCATCCTCGCCTTCCTCGGCCTGCGGACCATCGCGGCCAACGTCCTGCTCGCTCTTACATGGCATTGCGCGCTGCCCAGCGTTCCCCTGATGTCCTGGCTGCTGCTGCTGACCGGGCGGATGGTCGTCTCGCGCCTGCCCATCGTGCCCAACAAGGACATCGCCTTCGCCGGCTTCGTCGCGATCTTCCTCGGCCCGAACGAGCAGATCGTACCCGTGATCGCGGGCGTCGCGCTCCTGACGCTTGCCGCGCACGCGATCCTGATCATGATGGCGCCGCTGTTCGTCCTGCCCCATCGCCGTGCCGCCCTATGCTGACCGCAGTGCCGACCGGACCCGCGACAGCCGTCTCCCCGCACAAACCCGACAAAAGGGACTAGCCGTTTGAGCATTCCGACATTGACGGCCGCCCTGTTGCTGGCGGGGGCACCGGCACCTTCTGCAACCGTCACATCCCCGACGATAGTGGAACCGATCACCACGCCCATCCAGGCACCTGTCCCGATGCCAGCACCGGCAGCGCCCCTCCCGGCGTCCACCCCCGCCCTGCAACTGGTCGCAGGGACAGATGCTCCCCCATCGCTCCCCGGCGCAGCAGCGACCGAGGCTGAACCCTCCGATCAAAATGCCATCACCGTCACCGCACGCCGCCATGACCCCGGCGATCCGCTGGAGGCGATCAACACCAAATCCTTCGAGGTCACGCAAGCCGTCGATCGCGCGCTGGTCCGTCCGCTGGCCAAGACCTACCAGCGGATCCTGCCCGACCCGGTGCGCAGCGGCTTTCGCAACGTCCTCAACAATCTGCGCGAGCCGGTCGCCTTCCTCAACTTCCTGCTCCAGTTCAAGCCGGGCAAGGCGCTGGAGACCGCCGCGCGCTTCGTCGTCAACAGCAGCATCGGTGTCGTGGGACTGTTCGACATTGCAAAGCGCCGTCCTTTCCACCTGCCCCGCCGGATCAACGGCTTTGCCTATACACTGGGCTATTATGGCGTGAAATCCGGTCCCTTCCTTTTCCTGCCGCTGATCGGCCCGACCACCCTGCGCGATTTCATCGGCGACGGGCTTGACCGGCTCTTCCTGCCGGTGGTGGTGGGCAGGCCGTTCAGCAAGCCTGTCTATGCGACAGCCGTCGGCGCCTTCAGTTCGCTCGACCAGCGCGCGGAGTTCGACGAGAAGCTGGAGGTGCTGCACGAAGGGAGCGCCGATCCCTATGCGGCCACCCGCACGGACTATCTGAAGCATCGTCAGGACATCATCGACGGCCTGCATAACCGGCCCGTCACCCCGGCAACGCCCGAAGCATCAGGCATCCCGGCCCCCCAAGCCGTGCCCGCACCCTCTGCCGTGCCTATTCCGGCACCGGCCCCCGTTCTGGCTCCAAACACGCCCCCGGCAACGCCCGCCATCGCACAATGATCTGATCCGCTATCCGGCGTCCACGATCCGCTGCCACGCATCCGCCGGCCATCGCAGAGACGCCGCCGGAATTGCCTCCAACCGCAGCCCCTGCATCTGGATGACAAAGCCGTTCCGCGAGAACATGTTCATCGCCCGCTCCATCGCGTCCGCCGCGCCCGGCCATTCGGCAGCGGCGCCAATATCCGCTCGCGCGACACCCGCATCGCCACCTCTTTGGATTCCGCGTAGGCCAGCGCCAGGACCAGCATGATGGATATATTGACCCCACTCCGCTCGGACAGCAGCCGGGCCATGCTCCCCCGAACCCCTGCCTGCGTGAAGACGCTGTTGCCATGGATGGTCAATCAGCGCGGCCTCACTCAATCGGCCGGGAAAACGTCGGTACGGGAGCGGTTGCAGGCTATCTGGCGCTGCGATCCTGGCAGGTTCAGCCGCGCCTGGAAGCCAACCAGATGATATTCTGCCGGTCGTCATCGCCCGGATTGGCCTGCATGCTGACTTCCTCGACATCGAAGCCGGCCTTCTCCAGCCGTTCGACAAATGCGGCATCAGTATAGGCGGACCAGATAGCCAGCACGCCATGCGGCTTGAGCGCGCTGTGCGCCGCTCTCAGCCCCCAATTGCAATAAAGGCGCTCGTTGGGGATATGGATAAGCCCATCGGGACCATTGTCGACGTCCAGCATGATCGCATCGAAACGCGCGCTGGCGTCGTCGATGACATCATGAACGTCCCGTATCTCCAGCGACAGGCGCTGATCGGAGAGATGGTCGCCGAAGATATGCGCCAGGGGGCCACGCGCCCATGTCTCCACCTTCGGCACCAGTTCAGCCACCACCACCGTCGCAGTCGACGGCAGGGCACCCAGCGCCGCGCCCAGCGTGAAGCCCATACCCAGGCCACCAATCAGCACGGCGGCAGGACCATCGCCCCGCGCATCGCATGCCAGCAACCGTTCACACACCAGCGTCGCCAGCGCCTGTTCGGAATCGCGTACCATGCTACCCATCAGTTCGTCGGAACCGAAGTGGATCGAAAAGGCATCACCACAGCGCAAAAGCTGCAACTGCCCCCCGCCGGGAATATCGGCAACATCGACGAGTATGATGGGATCCGGGGCGACATCGCTCAGCGTGCTCTGCATGGGCGGGAAGGTCGCGACTTAGAGGTCGCCCTTGGCGGGTACGGGAGCTTCGACAACAGCGACAGCTGCACGGCGGCGTGCTTCGACGGCCTGGCTGAGGGCGCGCTTGTGGCGCTTGTTCTGGGTACGCAGCTTGCCCATGTCTATCCTGTCTGGTTGAAAATCAGTCGCGGTTTTGGCCGGGGCGGCTTTCGTCTCTCGCTGATCTGGCACCGTCATGGTCATGTTTTGGCACGGCTGGCAAGGAAAGACCCTGTCCCGACTCATATCCTGTTGGATTCAGGCGAGAGTGAGATAGATTTCCGCCTCGATCACCCAGTCCGCGCCGATCTTGCGCCACTTGGCGGTATAGGTGCCGGAGGCGAGAGGCTGACCGGTCGAAGCGGCGATCCCCTGCCAGTGGCCATGCTCAAGGGCGATCGGCTCCACTGGCGAGGTCTGGATAGTGTCTGGCGTGCGGGTGTAGACGGTGCGCTCGGGCGCCGCGAATTCGCGCTTCCATGCCGTCAGCTGTGCCTTGCGGCCGGAGAGGATAGCGCTGTCCGTGCCGGTCATCATGATGGTGCCGGGGGCGAGGATCGGTCCGATGGCGCTCAGGTCCGCATCGGCCAGTGCGCGGTTGAAAGCGGCACGTTGCAAACGGATGGCGAGATCGGCAGGTGAGGTCATGGCACGGCTTTCGGCGAAGGGACGGCGAGCGGAGACACGATCATAGCCGGAGCCAGCCGTTCGCACAAAATGATCCATGCAGCCCCACCCCCTTTCGCCGCTGCCCCCCTGTCATGGATTCGCAACATTAGAAGACAATAGCGCCGGGCAACCATTGCAAGGGCAATCATGACCAGTCTCAAGTCAGCAGAGATTTCAAACGTCGGGCCGTCCCTTCGGATAAACCGCCGCGCGATGCTGACAGGTGCGGCGGCATCTGCCGCGATCCTGTCCGTCGGCGCGCGCGGTGCGGCCGGGCTGAGTCGGAACCCGTTCACCCTCGGTGTCGCCTCGGGCGATCCTCTGCCGGATGGAGTGATCCTGTGGACGCGGCTCGCACCTGATCCGATGGAAAGTGACGGGGGCGTGCCACCCATCGCCGTGCCGGTGCGCTGGGAAGTGGCGGAGGATGAGCGCTTCACGCGTCCTGTCCGTTCCGGCCTCGCCAGGGCCGAGCCGCGCTGGGGCCACAGCGTGCATGTCGATGTGGCCGGTCTCTCGCCCGGCCGCCCCTATTTCTACCGCTTCATCGCATCCGGGGAGACAAGCCCCATTGGCCGGACGCGGACTGCCCCTGCGGCGGGCGCGCTGGTCGACCGGCTGCGCCTGTGCTTTTCCTCCTGCCAGAAATATGAGGCGGGCTATTATGCTGCATGGCGGCATATGGTCGCGGACGACCCCGACCTGATCCTTTTCCTTGGCGACTATATCTATGAGGGGGCACCCAATGCAAAGGATGCGGTGCGCCTGCATCGCAATCCCGAGCCGTTCGATCTGGGCGGCTATCGCGTTCGCTATGCCACCTACAAGCTCGACCCCCTGTTGCAGGCCGCTCACCACGCCGCGCCATGGGCGCTGACATGGGACGATCATGAGGTCGCAAATGATTATGCGAACGCGCTCGACCAGGGCAATGGCGATCCCGTCGCCTTCCTGCGACGCCGTGCCGCCGCCTATCAGGCCTATTACGAGCATCAGCCGCTGAGGATCCGCCCGCCGCGTGGAGCGGACATGCGGCTGTACCGCACGCTGGACTGGGGCGCGCTGGCGCAGTTCCAAATCATCGACGACCGGCAATATCGCGGACCGCATGCCTGCCAGCCGCCCGGCCTGATCGCCGCGCACAAACCCTATCGCAGCCTGATCGACGCGTGCCCCGATCTCAACGACCCTGCCCGGTCGATGCTGGGCGCCACACAGGAGTCATGGCTGAACGACCGGCTGGATACCAGCCGGGCACAATGGAATATCCTCACGCAGCAAACATTGATGCGGCAGAATGCCAGGCTCGATCCTGCCAATCCAACCACCGATCCCATCACCAATCCCCAATATTCCGCCGACAGCTGGTCGGGCTATCCCGCCGCCCGAGACAGGATCTTCCGGCGCTGGGCGCAGGCTGGCACATCCAACCCTCTCGCGCTGGGCGGGGACATTCACGCATTTGCCGCCGCCGACATTCAGCACCCGGACAGACCCGATGGTGCGCCGATCGCGGCGGAGTTCGTGGGCGGCTCCATCTCCTCACTGGGGCATGATCCCGGTTTCAAGCAACTTGCGGCGCGCAATGGCCTCGCCTTCGTCGAAAACGAGGTGCGTGGTTATGGGCGCCTTGACCTCACGGACAAGGGCGGAGCAATGGTCTTCCGCGGGCTGAGCAACGCCCTGCGCGAAGATAGCGCGATCGCCGACATCGCCCGCTTTTCGCTGGAAGCAGGGCTACCGGGGCTTCATGTCGAGACAGTATGAAACAGCCATTGAGATATTTTGGAAATACTTGTCACATTAAGGCAATAATTCCTGCCTAACGGGTCTGCATCGTACCAAAATAAGTCAAAAAACAAAATATCATTCGCCTGATTCCATCCATGAATTGTGGATGGTTTCTGCGTCTGCGCGCAATTTTCGGGGAAGCTATAATGAATTCTGTTCTCGACCGGCTGTCATTCAAGAAGAATGGCGGCTACATGCTGCTGTCTGCCAGTCTCCTGTCCATCGCCACTGCCGCCAGCGCACAGGTGCCCGTGGCAAAAGACACAGGAGCGACCGCCCCGGCGGACGAGGGCGATGCAGGAAACGCCATCACCGTGGTGGCGCGCAAGCAGGCGGAAAATCCCCAACAGGTTCCGATCCCCATCACCGTCATCACGGCGAGTGAACTGACACGGCAGAACCTGACCAACTTCACCAATTTCCAGGCGAAATTCCCCGCTTTCTCGGTCTATCTGACCAACCCGAAGCAGCTTAACCTGGGCATTCGCGGCATTGGCAACAACGGCTTCAACACCGATGGCATCGACGGATCGGTCGGCGTCTTCGTGGACGGCGTCTACACCGGCCGACAGGGCATGGTATCGAACGATTTCAACGACATTGCCGACGTGGAATTGCTGCGCGGTCCGCAGGGCACGCTGTTCGGCAAGAACACCACGGCGGGCGCCGTCATCATCAACACGCTGAAGCCGGCCAACGAGTGGGGCCTTTCCGGCGAAACCAGCATCGGAAACTTCCACTTCCACGAGTTCAAGGGCAGCATCACCGGCCCGATCATCAAGGACAAGCTGGCCTTCCGCCTCTCCGGCTTCTACTCGGACCGCGACGGCACTTATTATAATCTCTACAATGGCGGCCGGCAGAATGCGCGTCAGGGCAGCGGTCTTCGCGCCCAGATACTGGCGACACCGACCGACAATCTTTCCATCCGCCTGATCGGCACCCATGCCCGGCAGGAATTCAACACCATCTCGCCGGTGGCGATCTCCATCTACAATCCGGCGGCCCTACAGAAGCGCATGGCGGACGCGGGCTACACGCTGAACGTCAGCAATGCCGAGGACCGGCTGCTCAACATCAACAGTCCGCTGAACGCGCAGACGGAAATGGACAATGGCAGCGCCGAGATCAATCTCGACCTTGGATCGGCTGGCACGCTGACATCGCTGACCGCTTATCAATATTGGTCCTGTTTCACCAACAACGACAACGACTTCACCCAATTGGACGCGGTACGCGACTATGGCTCGTGCAACCGCGAGGACCAATGGTCTCAGGAAGTCCGCTGGTCATCCAAACGTGGGGAGATGATAGAGGCAACCCTCGGTGGCTTCCTGAGCCGCCAGCGCCTCAAGGTCGACTCCCGTATCCAGTTCGGCTCGCAATATAATATCTTTGCCGCCAACCCTTCGGCAACCGCCTTCCCGACACTTGGTGGACGGACATGGGTGCAGGGCGCCTATGCCAGCCAGTTGACCGGCACTGGTTTCCGCAGTGTCGCGACCTTCCGCACCAACACTGACGCGTTATTCGGCAATGTCAGTATCCGGCCGGACGCGGAACGCCGCCTGTCGATCGACCTGGGCCTTCGCTACACCTGGGAACGGCGCTCGCAATTTTATGACGGCTGGGTGGAATCCAATCCGGGCAACCTGTCCGTGGCACAGTTGCGCGCCCTGTCGTCCAGCGGCGCCAACGCACAACTTGGCACTGTCAACGAGCGACTGGCCGACAAGGCCCTCTCCGGCGAAGCGGGCGTGAACTACAAGGTCACGCCGGACATCTTCCTCTATGCGAAATATGCGCGGGGTAACAAGTCGGCTGGCTTCAACCTGCTGCCCTACAACAGTTCCAACCCGGACAGCGGCGTCAACTCGGCCATCGCGCTGGGCGCGAAGCAGACCGTCGCGGGCGAAAAGGCGGACAGCTTCGAGGTCGGCATCAAGTCCAGCTTCTGGGATCGCAAGGTCCAGTTCAACCTGACCGGCTTCCACACGGTGGTCCAGAATTACCAGGCGAACCAGGCCGTGGGCCAGGGCAGCACCGCGCTGCGCTTCCTCGCCAATGTCGGCTCGCTCACATCGGACGGCGTCGAGGCGGAACTGGAGACATGGCTGGCCAGGGGACTGCATACCAAGGGCTTCATAGGCTATAATCATGCCTATTATTCCTACTTCCCCAACTCCGCCTGTCCGGCCACGGACACCGTCAACCTGACCTGCAACCTGACGGGTCGTCAGGTGGCATGGGCGCCCAAATGGACGGCCGATGTCACCGTCGACTATACCCATCCGATCAGCGAGACGGCCGACGTCTATGGCCTGTTCGACGTGAACTGGCGCTCGAAGCAAAATTATACGATCATTCTCGACCCCACGGCGGAAGCCAAGGGCTATGCGCTGGCCAGCCTGCGCGTGGGCATGCAACTCGACCATGGCAAATATGACGTGCAATTCTGGGTCGAGAACCTGTTCGACAAGGCCTATTACGCCAACCTCCTCGGACTGACCCGCGGAACGGGCGTGGTGCAGGGCTATCCGGGCAATCCCCGGACCATGGGCCTGACCGCACGGGTCAAGATGTAAACAAAGGAAGGGCGTTCCCACACGGGAGCGCCCCTACCGCCGGGTGTCGATTGACGAGGTGGGATTGGGCCGCATCAGCGCGACCGGCTTCTCCAGTTCCCGGGCCAGCATGCCGAGCATCCATTCGCGGTGGCGGCCCAAATAGTCCCCAAAGCCATCGGGCTTCGCAGGGTCGAACGTCGGTATCGCCCAATCCCGTACCGGCTCCTTATAATCCGGCTTCCATTCGCCATCCTTGTCCTCCGGCGGATCGACATGGCGACCCAGGAAGCGATTGCCATCGAACCCGATATGCTCGGCGGGCGGGAAACCGGCGGCGATCACATAATCCGGGCCGTTGCGTCCAGTCTCCCGGCCATAGCGGGCGGTGCCGGCGACCGCGAAGACATTGTCCCGAAACCTGACATCGCTGGCCCAGCCTTGCCATTCCGTTGCCGCCACCATCTGCACGTCCTGCCCCTTGGGCACCCAGATGACGTTCCGTTCGATCCGCACGTCCGATATGCCGCCGGATAGCTGGAAGATGCGCGCGCCATCGTTACGGCTGACATTGGAGCGCACGACCGTGCCCCGATTGCCCAGATTGTCCGTCGCACGCCGCCCCGGTGCGCAGATCAGGACGAATCCGCCCGCATTGTCGTGACTATAGTTATAGGCGATGGTCGTGCGGCGGCTGTTATAGTCGGAATCGAAGCCCTGCCCGTCGAAGCGCCCACGCGTGAAGGCCGCTTCGTTAAGCTGGATCACCGTATTGTCCGTGCTCCATTGCCAGATCGCGACATTATAGCCAGGCGCGCGACTGGCCGCGTACCGCACGATATTATGCTCGATCAGCGCCGCATCCGTCGCGCGCGGCACGATGCCGTCACCGCCTATATCCTCCAGATAATTATCGCGGATCACGACCTGCCGACTGGGAAACCAGCGCGCGGTCGTCACCTGGTCACTGATCCCGGCGATCCCGGAGCGGTCCACCCGCCAGATGATGTTGCGCTCGATGCTGATCCCTTCAAACCGGGTCGGCAGGCGCTCACCCATGGCGCGAAAGACGATACCGCCATTATCCTTGCGATCGTTGGTGCCGCGTACGTCATGCACATACATGTCCCGGATCGCGATGCCGCGTGTCACGCCGAAATTCTCTGCCGCGACCAGCACGCCGAAGCGCACCCCCGCTGGCGGGCCGTCATTGGTGACTTCCAGCCCGCTGACCGAGACATATTCGGCGTTCAATATGCCCACGCCCTGTTGCGCGATACCGCCCACGTCGATGCGGGGACGCGCGCCCGTGCCGGTCCTGCCCACGGTGATCGGCGCACCCTTGCGGCCCGAGCGGGTAAGGATAAGCGGTTCCCTCCATGTCGAACCCGCGACGAGCAGGACGGTATCGCCCCCCTTCAACGGGGCATCGCGCAGCCGGGCCAGTGAGCGCCATGCCAGCCCGGCCGACTGACCATCATTACTATCCACGCCGCGCGCGGAATCGAGATAATAGGTCTCCGCCATCGCCGCCGGTGCGCCTGCCACCGCCCCGGTCACGAACAAGGCAAAGACGCAGGAACATGCCATGATCCGTCCGGGCCTTCCATACCGGACCATGCCTCTGGCGCCACTGCGCCGATACATGGGCACTGGCCGCCGCACTGCTTCAAACGTCATTACTGCCCCTCGGCTCTCTCAGCATCATCAAACGCCATTGAAGCGTAACGGTTCAACTGCGCATGAACGGCCTGCCCACAGCATATCGGGTCGTACCCTGATGAGCGGGTCAGGCTCCAACCTTGCCCATAGTTTTTCGACGAAGAATATTATAGCCCACCGGCCCATGACACGGTAGTCAATGACGCCCGTGGCTTTGCTGCACCGGCCGCTGCCTTTATTGGCCATACACTTGGTTGAGGCACTAGGGCGACCGCTGCGCCCGCGCCCGACGGCTACTACCCCTCTGAGAGGGCGCGTCGTGGGCCATGTTCGCGATTGCCCTTTTGCCATAACCTTCTGTTCCGAAAGAAACTATGCCATGAGCCTGACCACGAAGACCCTGCAAAAGCCGCTTTTGGCCAGTGCATTGCTTCTGGCAGGTTCGGCTGTCACTGCGGGCATAGCGCAGACCTCGCACCGTCACGCCGTCGTCAGCCCGGCCCAGCCCGCCACCGATGCAGCCGCTGATCCATTCTTCGCCCAGCCCTATGTGGATGTGGATGAGTGGCGCGACGCGCCGGTACGGCATCGCTATATCCATGGCGGGTTCAAGGGCACGGAAACACGCTTCTCCTTCTACTTCCCGGACAGGGCGCACTATCAGGGCCGCTTCTTCCAGCATATCACGCCCGTGCCGGACAATGAGAATAACGCCCAGAAAGTATCGACCGGCGAGGAGAATAAGATCGGTTTTTCCATCGCCAGCGGCGCCTATTTCGTGGAAACAAATGGCGGCGGCAAGAGCGTGGCGGGCTTTGGCTCCAAGGGCGACGCAACCATCGGCGCCTATCGCGCCAACGCTGCTGCCGCCCGCTATTCACGCGTGGTGGCACAAAGCATCTATAGCGGCAAGCGTCCCTTCGGCTACGCCTTCGGCGGTTCCGGTGGCGCTTATCGCACCGTTGGTTCCTTCGAGAATACCAAGGGCGTGTGGGACGGCGTCGTGCCCTATGTGCTGGGGTCGAGCATGGCCATTCCCAACATGTTCTCGATCCGTATGCATGCCATGCGTATCCTCAAGGACAAGTTTCCGCAGATAGTGGATGCGGTGGAGCCGGGCGGCAGCGGCGACCCCTATGCAGGGTTGAACGCGGAACAGGCATCGGCTCTGCATGAAGTCACCCGCATGGGATTTCCGACACCAAGCTGGTTCGGCTACCGGACGATGGGCGTGCATGGGTTTGCCGCCCTGTATCCGGGTATCGTCATGGCCGACCCCGGCTACTTCACCGATTTCTGGACGAAGCCGGGCTATCTTGGCCACGATCATCCCGAGAGTTTCACGGGCGCCCGCATCCAGTATATATCCACCATCGCCGCGCCCATTACCGCGCTGGAAGCGGCGCGGCAGCATCTCGACACCGCTATCGTCAACGGCCAGAAAAATGGCGGCGTGGACAATGCCTTTGCCGCACTTCAGGGGGAAGAGGGCAAGCAGATCGTCGCCTACCGCCTCACCGGCACACCGCCGCCCGTCGATTTCCTGGGTGGCGATCTCGTCATACAAAGCGGCCCGGCCAAGGGCAGGTCGGCTACGCTCTCGCGCATTTTGGGCGACGTGGTGGTGCTGGGCGTACCCGGACCGTTGGGTGCGGCACCGACGCTGGCCCCCGGCGACACCGTGCGGGTCGACAACAGCAATTTCCTCGCGGCGCAAACCTATCACCGCCATCAGGTGCCCGGTCCCGAATATAAGATATGGGACCAGTTTCGCGGCGCTGACGGCAGCCCCCTCTATCCCCAGCGTCCGATGATCCTTGGCCCGCTTTTTACCAAGGCGACGGCCGGATCGCTGCCCGAGGGCAAGTTCGAGGGCAAGATGATCCTGGTGGAATCGCTCTGGGACCGTGAAGCGATGCCCTGGCAGGGCGACTGGTATCGGCAAAAGGTGCAGGCGCATCTGGGCGCGCAGGCCGACAGCCATTTTCGCCTCTGGTACACCGACCATGCGCTGCACGGCGACGATATGAAGCAGGATGATGCGACACGCACCGTCAGCTATCTGGGCGTTCTTCAGCAGGCGCTGCGCGACCTGTCGGCATGGGTGGAGAAGGGTATCGCTCCGCCGGAGACCACTGGCTACCGTATCGACGATAGCCAGGTCGTGGTTCCCGCAACGGCGGCGGAGCGCAAGGGCATCCAGCCGGTCGTGACATTGACCGCCAATGGTGGAGAGCGGGCCGACGTGGCAGTTGGCCAGCCAGTCCGCTTCACGGGCACCATCACGGTGCCGCCCGGTGCGGGATCTGTGATCGCTGCGGAATGGGACTTCGACGGCGCGGGGACATTCCCTGACCGCTCCCCGGTCCGCACGGGCCAGCGCATCGTGACGGTCAACATCTCGCACAGTTTTGTCAGGCCGGGCACCTATTTCCCGGCGCTGCGCGGCATCTCGCAACGACAGGGGGATGCCAGGACACCCTTCGCCCGCATCCAGAATCTCGGTCGGGTGCGGGTGGTGGTGAAATAGGGCGAATATTTCCGACCACGCCGATGCAGACTTCCATTCTGCAAGACGGCTGACATCTCGCAGAAACGAGTGGGCGTGATATTTGGCACAGGGATGACGGCCGCACTACAAAAGCATGCGGTCCGCAACCGGGGAGCCAAGCCCATGTCTTCAGACCGTATCGCATGTCCGGTTCCCGTCGATGATGACGGGCATCACCATCGCCTTGCCCATCACCTCAGGGTCATCGCCACGCGGATGGAGCGCAGGCGTATCCTCGGGTACGCGGACCACGCCGGCGACCACGCCCGGCAGACAGCTGGAGATCTGGAGCGAGCCTTCGATCCGTTTTTGCGCGGAGAGCGCTCGCCGAACCATGACACGGGCGGCATCGGGCTGGGCCTTGCCAGCGTGCGGCCTGCCTTGTCGTGCGTGTGACGTTGCCGCTTTGACAGGATCGGCGGCAAGAAGGCGATGAGGCCTGTCACCGAGAATTACGAGTAGCCCGGATCATTTCGCATCCGATGGAGCGCCTGCGCGTTCAGTCTCTCATGACCGACGCCTTTTCGATCCTCCCCCACGTCGCGGCGCTGGCCATCGCCTATGGTCTGGCCCTGCCCATCGGCTGGAACCGGGAGCAGGAGGAACGCAGCGCGGGCCTGCGGACCTTTCCGCTGGTCGCGGTCGCCAGTTGCGGGTTCGTGCAGGCGGTCGAGACAATGATGGGGCACGATCCGGCGGCTATCGCTCGGGTGCTGGAGGGCGTGATCGCGGGCGTCGGATTCCTGGGTGGCGGCGCCATTCTCCAGCACAAAAATTCGGTCAGGGGCACGGCCACCGCCGCCAGCCTGTGGGTGACGGGCGCGATCGGCGTTGCCTCCGGCCTCGGCAGCTATGATGTGGCCATCGTGCTGACCGGCTTTGTCCTCTTCACCCTGTGGATATTGGCGCCGCTCAAACCTAGCAAGAATGAGCAGGACGATGGTGATCGCGACAGGGGCGACAGGCAGCCTGGTCCGGGAGAATGAGCGATCAGGTGACTGAAAACCGGTCCGGCAAGACCTCTTCCGACGGTGGCGGGCGCATGGCACATATCAAGGCAAACCTCGTCCTCTATGGCGCGCTGGCCGCCAATCTCGGCATCGCCATCGCCAAGTTCATCGCGGCCGCCATCAGCGGCTCTTCCTCCATGTTGACGGAGGGCGTCCATTCGCTGGTGGACAGTGGCAACCAGTTGCTGCTCCTCTATGGCCAGCATCGCGCGCAGCGACCCGCCGACCGCGCCCATCCTTTCGGCTATGGCCGGGAGCTGTATTTCTGGGCATTCGTCGTCGCCATCCTGATCTTCGCGGTGGGCGCGGGCGTCTCCATCTATGAGGGGTGGGCGCATATCGTGGCGCCGGAGCCGCTGCG
Organism: Sphingobium sp.; assembly: GCA_036384115.1. GTDB lineage: Bacteria > Pseudomonadota > Alphaproteobacteria > Sphingomonadales > Sphingomonadaceae > Sphingobium. The sequence continues at coordinate 26,089 of DASVMZ010000116.1, read as the reverse complement.
CGATCCGACGATCAATTATGTCGTGCTGGGCATCGCCTTTGCGCTGGAGGGAAGCAGCTGGTTTCTGGCGATCCGGGCATTCGATGCGACGCGCGGATCGGTCGGCTGGTGGAAGTCGGTGCGGCGGTCGAAAGACCCGGCGGGCTTCATCGTGCTGTTCGAGGATAGTGCCGCGCTGATCGGTCTCGCCTTCGCCGCCATCGGAGTATGGACGAGCCACCAATTCGGCGACCCCCGGCTCGACGGCTTTGCGTCCATCGCCATCGGGCTGGTGCTGGCCGTGGTCGCGGTGGCGCTGGCGCGGGAGGCCAAGGGCCTGTTGATCGGGGAAAGCGCCGACCCCGCCCTGATCGACCGGGTCTGGGCAGCGGTCGATGGCCGCCCGCAGATCACCCATGTCAACCATGTCCGCACCATCCACACCGCGCCCGACGCCATCTTCGTCGCGATCAGCGCCGACTTCGACGACGCCCTGACCATGGGTGAGGGCGAGACTTTGATCGAGATGATCGAGGCGCAGCTCAAGGCCGCCATCCCGGAACTGACATCCATCTATATCCGCCCGGAAAAGCGACAGGATGCGGTGATCGTCGCCCGTCCCGGCGCCTTCCCCCATGATACAGGAGAAATATCCATGCCCGCTCAGCCAACCGAAAACGACGCCCTCAGCCAGATCGCCACACAGCATGGCGTCAGCGAGGATGCGGCGAACGCGGCCCTGACCGCCCTGCGCGCCGGACATGGGCGGCAGGCCCAGTTCAATCACCCGGATCTTGGCGGCCTTGGCCAATGGTCGTCGGGCGGGATGCTGATGATCGGCGACATGTTCAACAATGGGCTGAAGGCAAGGGTCGCCGCCCTGTTCGCTGACCTCGCCGCACTGCCCCCACCACCGGTTGACGACGCCGACAGCGCGGCAGCGCCGGATGCGCCCTGGCTGTCCTCTCCATCCGGGCGATGGCCCAGGGAACTGGGTGCGCCCTCCTCCACCGGCTCGCAGAATGGCATGCATTATGCCGTCTTTCCGCAGGCCCATCGGCTCGCCATCGAACAGGACGGCAAGCTGTCCATCCATGACACCGGCGAGCATATCATCTCCGGGGTTGGCCAGCAGCAGTCGGGCACACAGTCGCTGCGCTTCTCCAGCCAGCTGGGTAGTATCGACGCGAGCGACCTGCCGCTCGTCACAGCGCCCGACAATCGGAAGCCGACGCCCGATCCCGTAGAGGCCGACAATAAGCCATTGGCGGCGGCGGTCGTGGGCAGGGAAGAGGAAGAACCGGATTCCGATGCCATCGTTCGGAAGATCGAGAGCCTGCATGGACTGCTCCAGAAAGGCATCCTCTCCCAGACTGAGTTCGACGCCAAGAAACAGGAGCTGCTCTCCCGGCTCTAAAGCCCGGCTACCAAGGCACTTCCCAACCGCTCGTCGCAAGAGCATTGCAATGGCGGGCAAGGGGTGAACATATACAGAACATATGGCCAAATTATCCCGTCTCGAAAAGCTCGAAATACTCGCCGACGCGGCGAAATATGACGCATCCTGTGCATCCAGTGGCGCCGCCAAGCGTAACTCGCGCGAAAGCGGCGGCATCGGGTCGACGACCGGAATGGGCATCTGCCACAGCTATGCCCCGGACGGGCGGTGCATCTCGCTGCTGAAGATATTGATGACCAATATGTGCATGTTCGAGTGTCATTATTGCATCAATCGCTCCTCCTCAAACGTCCGCCGTGCCGCCTTCACCGTGCAGGAGGTGGTCGACCTCACCCTCGATTTCTACAAGCGCAATTATATCGAGGGGCTGTTCCTCTCGTCGGGTATAGTACGCAGCCCGGACTATACGATGGAGCAGATCGTGGAGGTGGCCCGCCGCCTGCGAGAGGAGCATGGCTTCAGGGGCTATATCCACCTCAAGACCATACCGGAGGGCGACCCTGAGTTGATGGCGCAGGCGGGGCGCTATGCCGACCGGCTGTCGATCAACCTCGAACTGCCCAGCGATGAGGGGATTGCCGCGCTGGCGCCGGAAAAGGATGGCCAGCATATCCGCAAGACCATGGCCCAGATGAGCAGCCGCATCGGACAGGCGCGGGAGGAGCGCCGGACATCGCGCAAGGCGCCGGTCTTTGCGCCCGCCGGGCAAAGCACGCAGATGATCGTGGGTGCCGACAGTTCGGACGATGCGCGATTGCTCCAGACCAGCACGACACTCTATGATCGCTATGCCCTGCGCCGTGTCTATTTTTCCGCCTTCTCGCCCATCCCGGACGCGAGCCGTGCCCTCCCCGCCAAGGCGCCGCCGCTGATGCGTGAGCATCGGCTCTATCAGGCGGACTGGCTCCTGCGCTTCTATGGCTTTTCGGTGCAGGAGATTTCCTCGACCATGCAGGACGGTCTGCTCGCCCTCGACATGGACCCCAAGCTGGCCTGGGCAATCGAACGGCGGGAGATGTTCCCGGTCGACGTCAATCGCGCGCCGCGCGAGACGATGTTGCGCGTGCCCGGCCTCGGCACGCGGGTGGTCGATAAACTGATCGCCGCCCGGCGGCACCGGCGGTTGCGGCTGGAGGATGTCGGGCGCCTGTGTCAGTCGCTCCGCAAGATACGGCCGTTTATCGAGGCGGCGGACTGGCGGCCGGTCGGGCTGCTGGACCGGGATGACCTGAAGGCGCGGATCATGCCTGCCAGGAAGCCCGCGCAATTGTCACTGTTCGGGATATGAACGCCCGGTTCGCGCCGGTGGTGCGGCATGTCGCACTGTCGGCGGAGGATGATTTTGCGGGCTGGCGCGATGCCGCCCGTGGCCTTCTGGCGGCGAATATCCCGCCCGAGCATATTCACTGGACGGTGGCGGGCGCAGACGTGCCGGACCTGTTTGGCATGGATGTGGGATCGCCCGCGTCCCGGGGTGGCGGCGCGAGCGTCAATGTACCGCGCGCCTTGCTGGGCGTCATCCGGCACGCGCTGCTGCACAGTGCATCGGATCGCTTTGCCCTCGCCTATCGCATCCTGTGGCGTCTGCGCCTTGAGCCATGGCTGCATCGCGACCCGGCGGACCGGGACATGATCCGCCTCGGCGCATTGGCGAAGGCCGTGCGGCGGGACATTCACAAGATGCATGCCTTCGTCCGCTTCCGCAAAACGGGCCAGGTGGAGGGGCGGGAATGTTTTGCCGCCTGGTTCGAGCCGGACCATCATATCGGCCGGGCAGTGGCCGGCTTCTTCCGCGATCGGTTCGCTGGCATGGACTGGCTGATCGTCACGCCGGAAGTGTGCATCGGCTGGGACGGCGAGACACTGCGCGAAGGGCCGGGAGGCAGTCCGGCCGACGTGCCCGATACCGATGCGGTGGAGGCCGAATGGTGCGCCTATTATGCCAGCATCTTCAACCCCGCACGGGTCAAGATCGCCGCGATGAAGCGCGAGATGCCGATGCGCTATTGGCGAAACCTTCCCGAGAGCGCACTGATTTCCAGCCTGATACGGGAGGCGGGTACGCGGGTCGATGCGATGGTGGAAACAGGCGTGAGAGATAGCGACATGTTCTCCACCCTGGCAGCAGACGCCCCGCCCCCGGAGCGCCGGTTCGAGAATTTGCAGGCACTCTATGCGGCGCTGCGCAAGGAAGACCAGCCGCCGTCGGATGGCTTCTCCGACCATGTCGTGGACGGCGAAGGCCCGCTATCCGCGCGGCTGATGTTCGTGGGGGAGCAGCCCGGCGATCAGGAGGACAGGACCGGTCGCCCCTTTGTCGGCCCGGCGGGACAGTTGCTCGACGCCTGCCTGGCGCAGGCGGGCATCGACCGGGGAGACATATTCCTCACCAATGCGGTCAAGCGGTTCAAATTCACCCCGCGCGGCAAGATGCGGCTGCATGCAACTCCCAATGCAGGCGACATCAAACATTATCGCTGGTGGCTCGCCGAAGAAGTACGGCTGGTCAGACCTGTCCTTGTCGTGGCGCTGGGCGCGACGGCGCTGCATGCGCTGTCCGGTCGCAAGCAGGCGCTCGCCCCGGTGCGTGGTGAAATAGTGCCATGGCAGGGTGGCCAGTTGCTGGCGACGGTCCATCCCAGCTATCTGTTACGCCTGCCCGACGAACAGGCGCGGGTGATAGAGCGTGGCAGGCTCGTCCGCGATCTTCGCAGGGCGATGGAGATGGCCTTCCTCCATAAGGCCGGGGAAATGGCCTTCTGATCGAGTGCAAAATGCTGATGGCTCCGATCGGCTCGTCGCGCGTTCCCATGCCATGAAGATCAGCATCCACGCCCAACTCGACTATCAGTTCAAACACCCCACCGCCATATTGCTCCAGGTGGAGGCTGCGGCGATCCCCGAACAGGCCATAGAGACCGCCCATATCGCCATATCGGAGAACACCCATTTCGCCCGTGTTCCGGCGCAGGACCATGTGGGCGAACGGATATGGCTGCACGCGCAGGGCCGGTTCACCGTCGATTATCAGGCGACCGTCACGATCAACCGCATTCTTACCGATTGCCTGACACTCGACGCCGTGCCGCCGCAACTGCTGCCGGGCGAAACCGTCCAATATCTGCTGCCATCGCGCTACTGTCCTTCGGACCAGTTCCAGTCCTTCGTCGATGCTCAGTTCTCCGCGCTTGCCGGTGGCGAGAAAGTGATCGCGATCCGTGACTGGGTGCAAAGCCATTTCAGCTATGTGCCCGGCGTGAGTTCCTCTGAGACCACCGCCGCCGATACTTTCATCCGGCGACAGGGTGTCTGCCGCGATTATGCCCATGTCATGATAACTCTCGTCCGGGCAGCCGGCATTCCCGCGCGCATCGCCAGCGTCTATGCGCTTGGCGTGGAGCCGCAGGATTTCCATGCGGTGGCTGAGGTGTTCCTCGGTGGGGAATGGCATCTGGTCGATGCGACCGGCATGGCGCAGGAGGCTGCCATGGCGAAGATCGGAATTGGCCGCGACGCCGCAGATGTCGCATTTCTGACCGCCTATGGCGTGGCGGTCATGAACAGCCAGTCCGTCACCGTTGCCACCGCAGAATAATCGCTCCATCGGCGAAAATTGATTGCAATGCCAGGGAACCACTTGGCTGATACGACGTTTACCCCATAGCAACAGCCCCTGAGACCCGGTCGCGCTTTACCCCGCCGCGACCGGGTCATTTTTTTGCGGCGCGCATCTCGGCTTTCGCCGCGCAATGGACAAGGGATGCGTTCGGGTACTTCAACATGCGGCGCGGCAAACGACTTGCCCAACGCCTTATCGGCGAAGAACCGGGGAGGCCACGCGTGCGCCTCCCGCACTGCCCACAGGTTCGTTCCCACCATCACCTTTCACGGCGACCGCGACGCAACGGTGAACGACGCCAACAGCCAGGACATCGCCGCCACAGCCACATCCGACGCCCCGATGACCATGCGGAACGGAACGGGGCAGAGCGGAACGGGCAAACAAGGTGGCGGCAGGACAAAGGCTCCTACACCGATCCCAGAAACCGGATGCCTCGCGTGAGATGGCGCGCTTCTTTCTCGGCCATTTCCCGGCCATCGCCTCGACGCCCTGGCCTGATCCCATGAAAAAGGCCCGGCGAAATCATCCGCCGGGCCTCTTGCCGATAGATTGTTGGTGTCAGCCCTTGTCGACGACATCCTTGATGGTGCCCTTCACGGCACCCTTGGCCTTCTGCAAATCGCCCTTTGCTTCCTGCGCATCGCCTTCCGCCACGATATCGGGCCGATCCAGCGCCTCGCCGACGGCGCGCTTGGCCTTGCCGATGGCCTCGTTGGCATGGCCCGAAATCTTGTCGCTGATTTCACCCATATTCACTCTCCTGACAATCAAGTGGTGATTAAATGCACTGGAGGAAACGCACTAAACGCGCTTTGGTCCCATCGAATGCGACGAACCGTTACCGGCTCAGGAAGGATAGGATATCCGCGTTGAGGCGGTCCGGCGCTGTAGCGAAAAGGCCATGCGGTTCCCCGTCATATTCGATGAACTGCGCGCCCGCGATGCCCGCCGCCGCCGCCCGACCCGATGGGTCGATAGGCACCGTCTTGTCGCTGGTGCCGTGGATAACGAGCGTCGGAATGTCGAATGCCTTCAAATCGGGCCGGAAATCGGTGTGGCCAAAGGCGGTGACGCAATCGACGGTCGCCTTGGGGCTGGCCATGATCGCCAGGGCGAAAGTCCAGTCCAGCAATGCGCCGCTCACTGGCCTGGACACCAGCCCGACGCCGTAAAACGCCTTGGCGAAGCTCTGGAGGAAGGCGAAGCGGTCCTCGCGGATTTGCTGCTGCATCTCGGCAAAGACCGACCCGTCGACGCCGTCCGGGTTGCTGTCGTCTTTGAGCAGATAGGGCACGACGGAGGAGACCAGCACCGCCCTGTCCACCTTGGCGGAGCCATGGCGCCCGAGATAGCGGGCAATCTCGCCCCCGCCCATCGAGAAGCCGACCAGCGAGACCTTGGGCACATCCAGCTGATCTATCACCGCCGCCAGATCGTCGGCGAAGACATCATAATTGTAGCCGTCGGCCGGGTGGCCTGACTGGCCGAAACCGCGCCGGTCATAAGTGATGACGCGATAGCCCGCCTCGATCAGCGCCAGCGTCTGATATTCCCACATGTCCCCGGTCAGGGGCCAGCCATGGATGAGGATGACGGGCTTGCCCTGCCCCATGTCCTTGACGTGGATGGAATGACCCTGGGCGGTTTCGATATGCATGGGCGATGTTCCTGTGAAGCTGGCCTGTAAAACGGGACTGACGCAGCGGATAGCGGCAGCATCCTGCAGGACTGTGTGGGAAGGCCCCGTCCGGGCGGAGCCGGACGGGGCAAGGCGCTTATTGTGTGGGGCAGCAATCGCGCGCCTCGGCCATAAGGACGCTCCGGCGCGCGTCCGGTTCCGCCGGTGCCGACGCTTTGTCGCATTGGATGCGACTGTGACCGCGATGGTGGGATGGCTGGGCGGGACGAGCACGCCATGACCCTTGTCCTGCGCCCGCCCTGCCCGTATCGCCCGAAGGATGCTGAGCCAGCCCGAACAGGCGACCCTGAACCTGGAACAGGCGCGCGACCTGCGAGCGTCGGGCAGCAGCTATCGGGAGATAGGCCGCGCACTGGGCCTGACCTCCAGCCAGCTCAGCCATATCCGCCGCACCCTGAAGCGGGCGAAGGCCGCGCAGACACGGCTGCGTTCCAAAAAGGCGGATGCGACGGATCGCGACCTGCCGGTGAGCCAGACGGTCCTGCCGTCCGGCCTGCGCCAGCGCCTGACCGCCTCGGGCTACCGGACGCTTGGCGATCTCGCGGACAGGCTGGCCGACCCGGACTTTCCCGGACTGGAGAGCATGACCGGCATCGGTCCGCACCGGGCGCGACTGGTGAAGGGGTTGCTTGACCATTTCGGCCTGCTCCCCGGTCCCAGCGACCTGCAGGCCGTCATCGAGAATCTTTTTCCCGAATTCCAGGATGCGCCCCACCCGATGAAGCGCCGATGAAGCCGATGTTGTCGTCGCTCCCGGCCCCGCTTTGCTATAGGAGCGCGCCTATGCAGAATGACGCATTATTGAAGGATCTGGCGGATTGCATCTCTCCCGAGACACTCCTTGCCGCAATATTGAAGCATCATCCCGACTTGCAGGCTCCGGTACAGGTCGAGGCGATCGCGCGCAGTGCAGGTATCGTCGAGTTTCGCACATCGGACGGTGAAGGCGCGACAAGCGCGTTGATGGCAGACATCGACAAGGGCAAGGGCGTCATCCTCTGTTCGGCGACATTGACTGCCCGGCGGCGGCGCTTTGCCATCGCGCATCAACTGGGCCATTTCCTCATCAAGGCCCAGCGCGGCGACAGGCAATGCACCAACCGCGATCTGGGCGAGAACCGGCGCGACACGGCCCGTCGCAAGGAGGAGATGCAAGCGAACCGCTTCGCCGCTGGCCTGCTGATGCCCAAGCCCCTGTTCGCGCCGTTCGTGGAGGCGCTGGGCAAGCCCGCCGTCGCCCATCTGCCCACCATCGCCGCTGCCTATGATGTCACGCTGGAGGCCGCCGCGAGCCGCTATGTCGATCTGGCGCAGGCGATGTGCGCGCTCCTCCTCATCAAGGACGGCGTGGTGCGCTATGCACGGCCATCCCGATCCTTCCCGCCGCTCTCGATCAGCGTGGGAGACCCCGTCCCGCCAGCGATTGGCACGGCGGACTCCAAGGACAAGATAGCGTGGCTACCGGCGGAGGTGCGCGAATGGATCGCCCTGACCCGCGAGATGCGCCCGCCCAAGCTGATGATGCAGATACTCAGCAAGGGAAATGGTCTCCAGATCGTCATGCTGTTCGTCAACGCCGCCGCCGAACGGCGCGCCGACGAGGAGGCCGAGAAAATGGCGACGCAAAGCCCCAAATTCGGCCGATAGCCCCATCCACCCCTTTTACAGACGAGGAATTTCATGAACGGATATGTACAGTTCGAGACGCCGGAAGGCGATCCGGTCGCGGTCAACGCGGATCGCGTGAGTTTCGTGCGGCGGTACAGGGGCGGAAACGCCGCCAGCGCGGTGAATTTCGAGAAGGGCAATTATGTCGTCGTGCAGGGAAACCTCGACGAGGTGATGGCGATACTGGCCGAGGGATAGCATGCCCGCTCAGGCGCGGCAGACAGGTGCAGGGCCACGGGCGAACGGTCTAGCCCTCCCGCGCCAGACGCTGGACGACTCGTTCGGCAAGGGACGCACGCACCGGCTCGCCCCGCTTGAGCTTGTCCCATGTCCTGATGCTGATCCCCAGCGCCGCCATCGCATGTTTTGCCGTTGGCTCGTCCAGCCGTTGGGAGAATGCCTCTATCAGGGCGGGATCGAGCTGCGCCATCCGTCCCCGGCTGGCCTCGCCCGTCTGATAGATCCGCAGCGCCGGAAAGCCGGACGTGCCTGTATCCAGAGAAGAATCCGTGTCATCTGGAAGGAGGTCATGCATGTCAGGCCCTTTCGCCGTGCGCGTGCGCGTCGCGGGCCTTTGCCGACCGTGCGAAATGGGACGCGATGACGCTGGTGATGACCAGCTGGCAGAAATGATAGAGAATGATCGGCGCGATCAATATGCCGAACGCGGCCTGCCCGCCAAACATCATCGCCCCCATCGGCGCGCCCGTTGCGAGCGATTTCTTGGAGGCGCAGAAGGTGCAGGCGATCCTGTCCTCAACTGAAAAGCCCAGCGCGTTGCACAGCAGGGTGATGAGCAGGTAGACGAGCGCGAACAGGGCGATGGCGCCGATGATGATGCCGATGATGAGGTCGGCATTGCTGGCGCTCCAGACGCCCTTGTGGATGGAATCGCAGAAGCTGTTGTAGACGATGGCGACGATCACCCCGCGATCCGCAAGCTGGATGATCGGCTTGCGGCGGGCTGCCCAGGCCGCCAGCCAATGCCGCGCGCCATAGCCCAGCACGATCGGCAGCAACACCAGCGCCAGAACCTTGACGATGACGCTGGAGAGGTCGAGCGGCATGCTGGACCGGGAGAGATACCAGGCCATGAGCGCGGGTGTGACCAGCACGCCGATCAGGCTGGACAGGGTAGCGTTGAAGATGGCAGCGGGCACATTGCCCCGCGCCAGCGAGACCATGGCGACCGATGAGGACACCGTGCTGGGCAGGGCCGCCACGAAGAAGAAGCCGGTCCACGCCTCCTCGGTCAGGACGGGATTGATGAGGGCATGCAGGGCCAGCACGATCAGCGGAAACAGCAGGAAGGTCGATGACTGCACGATGATATGCAGCCGATAATGGCCCAGTCCCGCCCGCATGCGCGCGGGATCGAGGGTGAGGCCATAGAGGAAGAAGACCAGCCCCACGCCATATTGCGCGATGAAATCGACATGCAGAATGCCACCCGTCATGCCCAGCGAAGGCGCGATGATGGCCGCGATAATCGCCGCGAGCAGCGCGCCCAGGAAGCGATCGAAGGTGATACCGAACAGGGTCATGCGATTTCCAGCGAAGATGCGAACATGGTGGCCATGACGATGAATTGCTCGTCGCTGCCACGCTCGCCGATCAGGGAGAGGCTGATGGCGGCGCCATACGCTCGGAAGATGATTTGCGGCCCCCTGCTCAGGCCCGCAATACAGAGCAATTTTATCATCCCGCCGCGCAGATCGTCGCCGCGGTACGGGCGAAACGCGCAGGGCAGGACTGACAGGATCATTGACGCGCACCCACTCGTCCAGCGCCTGACAGGCCCCGAAGGCGTGAAGCGTGGCGAAGGTAGCGCCGCACTGTTCGGGAGTTTCGACGTAAACATCCATCGCCTCTGGCACATGCCATGGCCGATCTGCAAATCGAGAGCAGAATCCTCCTCATTTCAGGGCGTCATCAATACCGATAGCCGCTGCCCGGACATATTGGGCGGCGAATCGCCCCGCCGGCTCCTATCACCTCACCTTCGCCGTCGCCGCCCTGTTTCCGGGGCCGGGGCACCGCGCTTACCGATCCGCCTTCCTCGACAAGGTCTCGATCGACTTCGGCGTGGCGGAGGACGGCCATCATCATGTCCCGCTGCTCGTCTACCCCTTCTGCTACTCACCTGTCGGGGCAGCTGATCCGGGGAGGCATCCCGACCGGACGCACCCGCTGCCAGCCATCAGAAAATATCGCCAACTGTTTCCTGCTATTTGCAGAATCTCATAGGACAAGCATGGCCTATCTCTGTCACATGCAGGCCGCACCCGTTATGACAGACCAGTCCCTCCCCCTCCTTGCACGATGCTTTGGCCTGCGACGGACCTGCCCGTCATGGTAGTAAGCCGCCGTCCCCGCCTCATCGCCCTTGCACTGCTGTTTCTGGCGCTGCTGGCGATCGCGCTGGCCATCCATGCCTCGGCCACACGTCGCGAGGGCGAGGCGCTCATCAGCGCCGATCCCGAGACGATCCTGACCGACGCCACCCTTCGCCAGACGGCCCGGTCCATGGGCGGCGCCATCTTCGCGGATAATTGCGCGAGCTGCCATGGCGTGCAGGGGCGCGGCGACGGGCGCGGCATTCCCGACCTGTCGGACGGGGACTGGCTCTATGGGCAGGGTATGGTGGCGGAGATCGAACAGACCATCCTCTACGGCATCCGGTCCGGCAATATGCGCGGCTGGAACCTGGCCTATATGCCTGCCTATGCCCGCGCCAGACCCTATGGGCGGGAGGCTATCGCGCCCCTGCGCCCCGCCGAGGTCCGCGACGTCAGCCTCTTCATCCGCTCCTTGCACGACCGCGCGGGGCTTGACCCTACGGCGGTCGCACGGGGCGCGGCCATCTATGGTGGCAAGGGTGGCTGCTGGGATTGCCATGGCGGCGATGCGGGCGGCGATCCGGCCATCGGCGCGCCCGATCTGGTCGATGATGTCTGGCTTTATGGCGACGGATCGGCCGCAGCCATCGCGCAGTCGGTCTCCCATGGCCGATCCGGCCGGATGCCGGCCTTCGCGCGTAAACTGACACCTGTCGAGGTACGGGCAGTCGCCGCCTATGTTGCCTCGCTCAGCCATATTGTAGGAAATGGACGCGATCATGGCGCCTAGTGACGAACCCGCCACCGCCGCCATCTGGGACTTCTCCCAGGCCAGCGGACGCCGCTCTCTGCTGTTCTGTGCGGCGGGGGCGATATTGGGCCTCACCGTTGCGGGCTTCGGCCTCTTCACTGCCAAGGGCACGCGCACATCCGCCGTCCCGGCAGAGGATGTCGCCATGGTCAATCAGGTGCCGATCCTGATGAGCGACTATGTGCAGCAGGTCCGCGCCCTCTATGACGTGCCGCTCGCCAAAGCGACCCCGGCCCAGCGCGCGCAGGTGCTCAAGGACATGATCCGCGAGGAGCTTTATGTCCAGCGCGGCATCGAACTGGGCATGCAGGCGGACACCATCGAGGTGCGGCAGGCGCTGGTCAGTTCGGTCGAGGCGCAGGCAGCGGCCGACGCGACCATGGCTCAGCCGGACGAGGCCCAGCTCAAGGCCTATTATGCCGCCCATGGCAGCGACTATGCCGATGAGGGGGTCATCCAACTCACCGATTATGTCCTGGCCAGGACCGACGGGAACAAGGCACAGGCGGCGGCCGCGACCCTGCGCGCGCAGGGCGTCACCCCGGCACTGGCCGCCCGCCTCGGCCTGCGCGCCACCGGCAGGATGAACGATGGCGAGGAATATTATTTCGCCGCCCGCATCCACATCGGCGACCGGCTGTTCGCGACGGCGCGCAAGCTCAGGGCAGGGCAATTGTCCGACCCCATCCAGACCGCCGACGGCCTTCATATCCTCCATGTCCAGCGCAACAGCCTGCCCCAGCCCCGCGCCTTCACCGAAGTGCGCCAACAGGTGCTGGGCGACTATATAAGCAATCAGGCGAAGCTGCTGACCGCGGGCAACGAGACCTTTTTGCGCAAGCGGGCGGACATTGTCGTTCAGAAGGGGTTTGAATGATTGCGGCCCAGCGCCCGCACCTGCACCTGCACCTGCGCAGGCTCTCCACCCGCTCATCCGCCCGCTTTCTCCTGCCACTGCTGCTATTGCTGGCCGCACTGGCAGCAACCGGCACTGCACAGGCCCATACCCGTAGTGAATCGCACAGCGCCTGGACGCTCGACGGACGGCTCGTCCATATGAGTTTCAGCGTCGCCGCTATCGAGGCGCAGCGCATCACCCGCAACGGCTCCGTGCCGTCCGGCAAGGCGTTTATCGCCTATCTCGCACCACGGGTCGGCGTTTCCGCGTCGGGCAAGACCTGCCCGATGACCGCCCCGTCGCGACTGGTCGCCGCCGCGACCGGCTTCCTGCGCGCCGAATTCCAATATGCCTGCCCCACGGCGCAGGACATGCAGCTTTTCTCCCATGCCTTTTTCGAGCTGGTCCCGACCCATATCCACTTCGCCCAGATCCAGCGGCCGGACGGCGAATTTGTGGAGCAATTGCTCAGCAGCGACCAGCAGATTCTCGACCTGAACGAGGCGGGCGGCAACGGGCTGGACAATGCCAGCTTCTGGAAGTTCATCGAGATGGGCATCGGTCATATCCTGACCGGCGTCGATCATATCGCCTTTCTCATCGGGCTGGTGCTGATCTCCCGCCGGTTGAAGGATCTGGTCTTCGTCGTCACCGGCTTCACCATCGGCCACAGCCTGACGCTGGCGCTGGCCGTGACCGGCGTAATCCGGCCCCATGGCGAGTTCATCGACGCCCTCGTCGCGCTGACCATCGCGCTGGTCGGCGTCGAGAATGTGGCGGTGGCATCGCGCCGTCCGGCCGCACTGGCGCTGGCGACCGGCGGCGTGCTGGCGCTGATGGCGGCATTGCGGCTCGCGGGCGTCGGCCTGCTGCCGCCGCTCCTCCTGATCGGGGCCGCGATCTTCTCCGCCAGCTATCTGATGCTGTCCGGCCATATCCGCGATGCGGGGCGGATCAGGCTGCTCGTCACATTGGTGTTCGGTCTGATCCATGGCTTCGGCTTTGCCGCCGACCTGCTGGAAAGCCGCCTGCCCGCCCAGAAGCTGGCCGAGATATTGGTGGGCTTCAATCTGGGGGTAGAGCTTGGCCAGCTCAGCATCGTCCTGCTGTTCGCTGGCGCGGCGGCGCTGCTGACGCGGGCGAAGCTGGCGCTGCCCCGGCCCATCGTCGTGGATGTCTGCGCCGCCGGGCTGGTTGCCATCGGCACCTATTGGATGATCCAGCGCAGCTTTGCCTGAGCGCCCTGCTCAGCCGGCCACGCTGCCGATGCGCGAAGTCGCCATGACCACCCGGTTGCGGCCCGTCGCCTTCGCCCGGTACAATGCGGCATCGGCGGTCCTTATCAGTCGGTCGGCGGTGCAATGGCCTGGCACGCTGGCGACACCGATGGATATGGTGATCCGGTCCAGTTCCCGCCCGGCATGCTCGATCCGCAACGCCTCGATCCGCGCGCGGATGCCTTCCGCGCGGTCCACTATCCGCCCGGGATCGCAGCCTGGCACCAGCAGCAGAAACTCCTCTCCGCCATAGCGAAAGGCCTTGCCGTCCTCGCGCACCATAGTCTTCAGGAGATGCCCCACTTCGCGCAGGACGGCATCGCCCGCTTCATGGCCAAAGCCATCGTTGAACCGCTTGAAGTGATCCACGTCGATCATCAGGCAGCTTACCGGCTGACCCAGCCGCTCGGCTTCCGCAACCTGGATCGCGAACACCTCCTCCAGATGGCGACGGTTCGCAAGGCCGGTGAGCGGGTCGACCATCGCCATCTCGCGCAATGCCTCGCGCAGGCGCAGGTTGGCGAGGGCCAGCGCGATATTCTCGGCCAGCATGTTCAGATAGATTTCCGGCGTCTCCTTGCCACCAGCGCCATGACGCGGCTCGAAATATAGCAGGCCCAGAGTGGCGCGCTGCGCCGTCAGGGGCAGGCAGAGCGTGTCGGGGTGTCCCTCCCCCGTCCGCACGAGATGATCGCACGGCACGTCGACCACCGTACCCGCCGGTCGATGCGCCAGCCCGCGCCGCAAGGCCCAACAGGCGATGGGCGAGAATTCCGCGCGGGAGTGGATGGGGTCGAGCCAGCTACAGGCCTCCACCACGGCATTGCGCTCCTGGTCGAGGAGATAGAGGCTCCCCGCCAGTTCGGGCACGATCTCGGGCAGGAAACGCCCCACCACCTCCTTGAGGTCGAGCAGCGTATCGCACCCCTGCATGCGTTGCGTCATCCGGGACAGCAGGTCACGCATGGCAAGGTCGGCGTCACGCTCCCGCTCCAGCCTTTGCCGCTCGATGCCGTTCTCGCGGAAGATACGGATCGCCTGCGTCATGTCGCCGATCTCGTCCACCTCGTCATGGCTGGGCGGCTCGACATCATAGTCCTGCGCGGCGAGGCGGCTCACCACATCGCTCAGCCGCACGACCGGCCGCAACACCCGCCGCTTCACCACGAAATAGAGGACGCACAGGAACAGCAGGCCGGTAATGCTCAACACCGCCTCGGACGTTGTCCGCCAGAGGCGCGACACACGGGTGGCACCGGCAATTCCGGCATCGGTACGCTGGTCGAGCTGATATTGGAAACGCTCCACCATCGACATGGCGCGATCCAGTTCCCGCTCATATTCCGCGCCGAACACTATCTGGCGGGCGCGGTCGATGTCACCGGCCTGATAGGCGGCAAGTCCCGCGCGCTGTTCGTCCCGCAAGCTGTCGGCCCAGCGCATGGCCTCCTTCAATGCCTGTAGTTCGTCCGGTTGCGCGCCTGCATCCCGGATATGACTGACCCGCTCCTCCACGGAACGAAGATTGGCCGCATCGCGCCGATACAGGATCAAATAGGTCGCATCCCCGGAGTTGAGATACTGGCGGGCATGATCGGTGAGTCCGCTGATGTCCCGTTCCAGATTGTCGGTGGCGCGGTCCAGCCGATAGCGTTGCGACACCGCTTCCCGTTCACGCTCCTGCGCGCTGGACGCCAGCAACATGGTGGCCCCGGACAACAGCGTCAACGCGACAGTCACGCCATAGGCCCAGTTGGTGATGGTCGCCAATCTCACGATGCGCGCGCCTGTACGGGAGCGCTATGGAAAAGCATCACTGCCGTCTCTCCCTCATCCCTTTTGGCCCATTGTGTCGCTTGGCCAGAACTGGTCCCAGAAAAGGTCTGCGGAAACAGGCTTTCCGAAAAGATACCCCTGCCCTTTCTCGCAGCCATGCTCTCTCAGGAAACGATGCTGCGGCTCTTCCTCTATTCCCTCGGCAACCACCTCCAGACCGAGCCGATGCGCCAGGTCGAGCAGGGATCGAACGATCGCCCTGTCCTGTTCCGACAGGCCGATCGCCTGGGTGAAGCTCTTGTCGATCTTGATGAACGATACAGGATAGGCCTTGAGCAGGTTGAGCGAGGCATAGCCCGTCCCGAAATCATCGAACGACAGATCGACGCCCAATTCCCGCACGGCCTGTAGCTGGTGCAATACCCGCTCCTCCTGGTCGAGGATGATATTCTCGGTGATCTCCAGTTCCAGCGCCTCGGGCGGGAGACCGGCGCTGGCGAGCGCCGCGGCGACGGTGGATGCCAGATCGTTTGCCCGGAACTGCGCGGCGAACAGGTTGACGCTCATGCGGAAATCCGGCTGCACCCGCCGCCATTTCGCGGCTTGTTTGCAGGCGGTCCCGAGCACCCAGGTTCCGATGGTCGCTGCGAGCGCCCCTGCCTCCACCGCAGGCAGGAAGGCGGATGGTGCCAGCAGGTCGCGCACCGGATGGCGCCAGCGGATCAGCGCTTCCGCGCCGGTCAGCGCGCCATCGCTCAGCCGCAGCTGGGGCTGATAGAACAGCTCGAACTCGCCCTGCTCCACCGCGTTGTGCAATTCCACATCATACATTCGCCGCGCCGACGCCTCTGCGCGCAGGGCGGGCGTGAAAAGGAAGGAGCGCCCTCGTCCGCCTGTCGTCTTCGCCTGAAACAAGGCCAGATCCGCGCTGCTCATAAATGCATCGACCGTGTCGCCATGGCCCTGCGCGAGAGTGAGGCCGCAACTGCCGGAGATACGGATTTCCTGACCATCAACGACGATCGGCTCCGCAATGGCGTCGAGGATGGCCTGGGTCATCGCGCCGAGCGTGCGCGGGTCGCTACAGTCCAGCAACAGCGTGGCGAATTCGTCGCCGCCTATCCTTGCAACCAGATCGGGCTGGGCCACGATCCCGTTCAACCGTTCGCCCACCACCTGAAGGACCGCATCGCCGATGCTGTGCCCCAGCGTGTCGTTGATGTCCTTGAAACCGTCCAGGTCGGCGATGATGAGCGCCGCCGCGCCCTGTTCCAGCGCCTCGGCCGCGCGCTGGTGCAGGAAGTTGCGGTTGGGCAGTCCCGTCAGCGCATCATAATTGGCCAGCTTAAAGAGTATTTCCTGCTCCCGGCGCTGGTCGGTTATGTCCCGTACGATCGTGCCGAAATGCATCTGCCCGGCCTCTTGCCAGCGCGACCAGCTGAACTCGATGAGGATATCGGTCCCATCCTGTCGTCGACCCGTCAACTGCGTCGGCAGGTCATTGGCACATTCACCCGCCAGCGCGCAGGCGATACCGGCCAGCACCTTGTGCCGTTCCGCCGCGATGACGAGCCGGTCGACCGGCTGGCCCAGCACATCCTCACCCCGATAGCCGAACATCTTTTCCGCCGCGGCATTCCATGCGGAAATCCTGGCCCCTGCGTCAAAGCAGATCACGGCGTTCGGCGATGTCAGCGCACTGGCCTCGAACCGCGAAGCGCCCAATTCGGCGGAGCGTTCGAGCCTGCGGAGTTCCAGCTTGTCGGCGGCCAGACGCGCAAGATCCTTGAGCCGGGCGCGGTCATCTGTACCGAATCCGGCACGCGGTTCGCTATCCACGATGCACAATGCGCCCAGCGCATGGCCGGACGGCGCCAGCAGCGGCACCCCGGCGTAGAAACGGATGAAACCATCCAGAACGAGCGGATTGTCATGAAAACGCGGATCGAGCCGCGCATCCTCGACGACCATCACCTCACCCTGGGTGATCGCATGCGCGCAAAAGGAGATGTCCCGTCCCATGTCGCATTCGCCGATGCCGGAACTGGCGGCAAAGAAGACATGGTCGCTGCCGATCATGTTCACCGCCGCCGCTGGAACCTGAAACAACCGCACCGCGATGTCCACGATGGGGTCGAGGCTGGGCAGACCCATCTCGCTGCTCAGGCCATATTCGCCGAGCATCACCAGTCGTTGGGCCTCATCTTCAATGACGTCAGGACACCGCACGAACGCTCCTCCCAAGAGCAAAATGATAATATCACATTGTTAATGAATGGAAAATCTTCAAAGGTCCATTCCGGCGTGACTTGCCGAAACGAAAAATCGCCGGAAAATGGCTGAATTCCTCGGGGTTTCCCCTTTCCAGCCCATGAAAACGCTTCCGGGCGCACCGGGCATTATGCGAATGACGGCAAAAATACATTGGAACCTCAGGGCGATATGGGACGGAATATGCCCTGAGTTGATCTGGCGGCGCCGAACGGGCAAGAAAGGCCCATGGAACATATCCGCCGGGGTAAAGCAGAGGATGACAGGGAGAGGCTCGTATCCGCGCTTCATCTCGCAGCGTCAGGCGATCCGTCCGGCCTTCGCCTCGTCTACAGCCTCACATCCGCGAAACTATTTGGCATCTGCCTCCGTATCTCTGGCGACAGGCAGGCGGCGGAGGACATCTTGCAGGACGTCTATGTAAAGGTCTGGCGGCGCGTCGCGACGTTCGACGACCGGCGCGCCAGCCCCATCAGCTGGCTGGCGACCATCGCCCATAATGCCGCCATCGACTGGCGGCGCGGGCAGCATCGCCATGCCGTGCAGCCCGGGGAACAGATGGACGCCGTCGCCGACGATGCGCTCCTTGCCGACGCGGTGCTCGAACGGGATCAGGAACATCGCCAATTGCTGTCCTGCCTGGAGGGGCTGGACCCCGCCCAGTCCAGCGCCATTCGCCGCGCCTTCCTGGACGGGCTGACCTATCAGCAGCTTTCGGACCAGACCCATACGCCGCTCGGCACCATCAAGAGCTGGATCAGGCGCGGCATGCAGAAGTTAAAGGAGTGTCTGGGCGATGGTTGACCAGCCCCCACTGCCACCGTCCTCTTCGCCGGACCGCGATGCGCTGGCTGCCGAACTGGCGCTCGGGTTGCTCGACGGTATCGACCGGGCGGAGGCATTGCGGCTTTGCCTGTCCGATCCCGGCTTTGCGGCGGAGGTCGAGGCATGGAGCCTCCGCCTCTCTCCCCTGCTCGGCGCCATTCCGGCCATCGCCCCTTCCCCCCATGTGTGGAAGGCGGTCGAGGCGCGGATCGGCGGAGCGCAGGGCGCATCGGTTGTCCGCAGCCTGCGGCTGTGGCGCGGTTCCGCCCTGCTCTCGGGCGCGCTCGCCGCCAGCCTCGCGCTGTTCATCACCCTGCGCCCGGCTGCCCTGCAAGCCCCAGGCCCCGTCGCGGTGTCCCAGCTTGCCAGCACGACCGGCGCTGCCACGATGGCCATCGCCTATGATCCGCAAAAGGGCGTGCTGCGCCTCAGCCCGACCGCGCTGGACGATGCGCGCAAAAGCCCGGAACTATGGGTCATCCCCGGCGACGGTGTGCCCCGCTCCCTCGGCATCATCCGCGCCGACGGACGCGAACTGGCGGTCGATCCGGGCCTGCGTCCCTTCCTCAAGGGCGGGGTGACGCTGGCCATCACCCTGGAGGATGCGGCCACCGCCCCGCACAAGGCGCCCAGCACAACGCCGATCCTGACCGGAAAAATCACGATCATCTGATCCTGCCTGCATCCAGTCGTCGACGGCTCTCGTATCTCCTGTGCATTCCACAGGACGGGGTGCCAGATAAAGGATGCTCGTGATGAAAGCCCATAACCGCAAATTCGCCATGGCCCTCGCAACGACCCTGCTGTTCACCGGCGCCGTGTCGGTACAGGCCAAGAACCCGATGGTCGGCGGCGCCGCCATGTATCCGACCAGGGACATCGTCGACAATGCGGTGAACTCCAAAGACCACACCACGCTGGTCGCCGCGGTCAAGGCAGCCGGGCTGGTCGAGACGCTGAAAGGCCCCGGTCCCTTCACCGTCTTTGCGCCCACCAACGCCGCCTTTGCCAAATTGCCCGCAGGCACTGTCGAGACGCTGGTGATGCCCGAGAACAAGGCCACCCTGACCAAGATACTGACCTATCATGTCGTCCCCGGCCGCCTGCTGGCGGCGGACATCGCCGCCAAGGCAAAAGCCAATGGCGGCAAGGCGACCTTCACCACCGTGCAGGGTGAGACGCTGACCGCGTGGAAGGACAAGGCCGGTGCCTGGTGGCTGACCGATGCCAAGGGCGGCAAGGCAAAGATCACGATCGCCAACGTGGTCCAGTCGAATGGCGTCATCCATGTCGTCGATACGGTGTTGATGCCCTGATGGTTCCGGGCGTGGTCGCTGGCCGATGGCCGGCGGCCCCGCCCCGCCATTTTTGGCCCGCCCTTGGTTCCCATCGCGCAGGACGACTCCCATGGCCCCGACAGCCTTCGGATAAATTCGCCGTGAGCCTCTCACCCAGGATTGCATACAGGCGCATCCGTCCGGCTCCAGAGCGATACTCATCGGACGGAATCATCCGATGACCCGGAAATCGCGCAAAGCCGGAAATAAGAGCGGCCTATCCGACGCAGTCGGATAACAAGCCCCTAATTCAGGAGCAGCCGCTCGACCCGGCTCGCAAGATCGTCGATGGCGAATGGCTTGGTCAGCACCTCCATACCCCGGGCGATATGGCCATGGTTCAATACCGCATTCTCCGCATAGCCGGTGATGAAGAGTATCTTCAGGGCGGGGCGCAGCTCCCGCGCGGCGTCAGCGACCTGACGGCCATTGAGGCCGCCGGGCAGTCCCACGTCGCTGATCAGCAAATCGACCCGCGCGTCGGATTGCAATATCTTCAACCCCGCCGGACCGTCTGCGGCCTCCAGGCAGACATAGCCGCGCTCCTGCAAACTATCCACGATCAGCATCCGCACCGTCGGTTCGTCGTCGATCACCAGCACCGTCTCCCCGGCATGGATAAAGGTGGACAGCGCCCGCTCCTCCATGACCTCCGCCTCCTCGTCACCCAGATGGCGGGGCAGGTAGACACAGACCATCGTCCCCTGCCCGACCTCCGAATAGATACGGACATGGCCATGGGACTGGCGCGCGAAGCCATAGACCATGGAAAGGCCCAGACCCGTTCCCTCCCCGATCGGCTTGGTGGTGAAGAAGGGGTCGAACACCCGTTCAAGGGTCGCCTTGTCGATACCGGTGCCGGTATCGCTGACGCACACCGTCACATATTGGCCCGGCTCCAGTCCCCGTTCGTTCGCGGCCCGCTTGTCCAGCCATTTATTGCCGGTCTCGATGGTGATCCGGCCGCCGTCCGGCATCGCATCGCGCGCATTGATGCACAGGTTGAGGATCGCGTTTTCAAGCTGGTTGGCATCGACCAGCGTCGGCCACAGGCCCCCGGCCGCCACCGTCTCCACCGGGATCGCCGGTCCCACCGTGCGCTGGACCAGCTCGACCAGCTCGGTCAGCAGCCGGTTGATGATGATCGGCTTGGGCGACAGCGTCTGCCTGCGCGAGAAGGCGAGGAGGCGGTGGGTCAGCGCCGCCGCGCGCCGGGTCGCGCCCTGCCCGGCAGACAGATATTTGTCGACATCGGCGCTGCGTCCCTGCGCCAGCCGGATACCGACCAACTCGAATGCGCCGGAAATCCCCGCCAGCAGATTGTTGAAGTCATGCGCCAGACCCCCCGTCAGCTGGCCGACCGCCTCCATCTTCTGCGCCTGCCGCAAAGCATCCTCGGCCTCGACCAGACGCTGCTGCTCCATCAGACGCTCGGTCACGTCATAGGCGAACTGATAGGCCCCGATCAGCCGCCCGTGGCTGTCATGAAGAGCATTGAAGCGTATTTCGTAGAAGCGCCCTTCCTCGCCGACATGTTCGCTGAATTGCTGGACCTCGACATATTCCTCGCCCGCCAGCGCGCGCGACCAGAGCGACTTTACCAGCGCCAGCTTCTCGGGCTGGTCGGCCAGCAGGTCGGTCAATATGTCGCCCACTTTCGGCACTACGCCGAATATCCGCGCGAACTCCACCGCCGCCGAACCATTGATCGCCAGCCAGCGCCAGTCGCTGCCGATCACCTGCACAAAGGCGTTGGTGCCCTCCATTATGTCCGCCAATATGCGCCGCTCCGCCAGCGTCTCTGCGACCCGCGCCTCCAGCGTCTCGTTCATCTCGATCAGGGCCAGTTCCGCCTGACGCCGGGCGGTTATGTCCTGAAACAGCACGGCGACCTGACGCTGCTCAGGCGGCTCGACGCGAAAGGCGGACAGCGAAAGGAAACGCCCTGTCGCCTCCAGTTCGCGCTCGAACCGGATGCTCTGGCCCGTCTCCAATACATGGCCATAACGCTCGACCCAGTCGTCCGCCTCGTCCGGCACCATCTCGCGCACCTTCTTGCCGACGACATCGGGAATGCCGGCGTTCACCGTGTAGGCGGCATTGGCCTCGACATGGACATAGTCGCTCGACGGCCCATCCGGCCCGTCGACGAATTCGATGATGCAAAACCCCTCGTCCATCGCCTCGAACAATGTGCGATACCGCTGGTCCTTCTCCTCACTTTCCCTGAGCGCAAGCCGCAGGTCGAGCTGCGCCATCACTTGCCGGGCCAGTATCGCCAGCGATCGCTGTTGCAGGTCCGTCAATGCGCGCGGCGCATAGTCCAGCACGCACAGCGTCCCGATGGGCAACCCCTCTTCGGTCTTGAGCAGCGCGCCCGCATAGAAGCGCAGGTTCGGCTCGCCCGTCACCAGCGGGTTGCTGGCAAAACGCGTATCCTCCGTCGCGTCCGGCACCAGCAGGAAATTCTCCTCCAATATCGCCCGCGCACAGAAGGAGGTTTCCAGCGGCGTCTCGCGAACCCCCAGCCCGACCTCCGCCTTGAAAAACTGCCTGTTTTCACCGATCAGGTTGACGATCGCGATCGGCACGCCGCACAAGTCGGCCGCCAGCTGCGCTATCTCGTCGAACACCGCCTCTCGCGGGGTATCCAGCATGTCATAGGCATGGAGCGCACGCAGACGACGCTGCTCGCGGTGCAAGTCATTCTCTTCGTCCGTCCGCACACATGATCCACTTGTTCCGGGTTGAGGAGCGTAACGCGGGGAACGGCTTTGGGATGCATGCTTTTGACAGCCCCTGTTCATAAATCGGACAGATTCGCTCTCACCAGAGCACGCCCCTGACCGGCGATGCAGGCTCGGGGGCCTTATCGCCGATCGCCTGGAGCAGGTCGATCTCCACGGTCCGGCACATCGCGGTCAGGGGCACGTCATGGACGGTGTTGGAAAAGGGATCGACCAGATCATCCCCGACGCGCAACACGGCAAGGAACATCAGCCCGGCCAGCGTCGACCCCAGCGGCGTGGCGAGGCCCAGCGTCTCGACCAGTCCGATGGGCAGCAGCAGGCAGAACAGATGGGCGAACAGGATCGGCAGGAAGCGGAACTGGTGGGGCAATGGCGTATTGCGCAGCCGCTCCATGCCCCCTTGCGCGTTGGTGATATCCACCAGCGTCTTTTCCACCTGCATCTGCTGGATGCTGTCGATCCAGCCCGCGCGCCGGGCATCGGCTATCCGCCGCCCCGTCCCGTCGACCAGCCCGTTGGCGGGGTTGAGCCGCCGGAATGCCGGATCATCCGTCCCGTCAACCAGAAAGCGATAGACATCTGCGTCCAGCACCTGCCGCCGCAACTGGCATCGCATGGCGTTTACATAGGCGATCTGGCGGTGGACGATGGTCCGCTTGAGGTCCGTACCCTCCGGGTCGGGCAGGAAGTTTCGCACGGCACGGCTCAGGCTGCGCGAACTGTTGATCATCGCGCCCCATAATATCCGCCCCTCCCACCAGCGTTGATAGGCTGAATTGCTGCGAAAACCCAGGAACAGCGCCAGCGCGGAGCCAAAGATGGTCAGCGGCAGCGCAGGCGCGCTGAACGGCAGCACATAATAAAATACCGTCACCAGACAGTCCCACACGAACAGCAATGCCAGCGGCTTCCACACTTCCGCCATGACCTGACGCGTGCGGGGGACGGTATCTATGATCATTGTCGCTCCCTCGGATCGGACGCTGGCTAACGCATTATGGGGCGCTATGTGTCCAGACGCCATGTCCGGCTGCACCATACCCCCGAATCAAAGTCCCCTCACCGCCCCCGCAATGTCCGCAGGTCGATGCCATGCTTGTTGACCTTGTAATAGAATGTCTTGCGGGGCACTCCAAGCCGCTCGATCGCCCGGCCGATGTCGCCCCGCGCCGCGACCACCGCCTGGACGATGGCGTCACGCTCGAACGCATCCACCCGGTCTGGCAGCGGCGCGCCCTCACCATCATCCCCGCCACGCTCCACCCCATGCCCGCCAAGCCCCAGCACGAACCTGTCCGCGAAATTCGCCAGTTCCCGGACATTGCCCGGCCAGTCATGCTGCGCCAGATAGTCCCTGACCCCGGCCGTGACCGGCGGCATCGCCCGGCGCAGGCGCGCCGCCGAAACCCCCGCGAGATGGACGAACAGCAACGGCACGTCCTCGCGCCGTTCGCGCAGCGGCGGCATCCGCAGGCGCAGGGTGGCAAGGCGATAGAAGAGCGCAGGCAGGATGCTCCCCGGCCCCTCCTCGCCCGCGTCCCCCGCCGTCGCGATCACCCGCAGGTCCAGCGGCACCGGCGCCCGCCCCCCGGATGGCTGGAGCACCCTCTGCTCGATCAACGGCACCAGCCGCGATTGCAGCGTTCGCGACGACTGGTCGATGTCGTCGAGGAACAGGGTGCCCCGGCTCGACCCGGCGATGCTCCCCTCTCCCACGCTGGCGAACAGCCCGGTTTCGATCACCGCTTCCGGCACCGCGCCGCAGGCGACGGGCAGGAAGCGATGCCGCGCCCGCTTGCCCGCCCGGTGGATCAGCCGCGCCAGCAATTCCTTGCCGGTCCCCGTCTCCCCCTCGATGAACAGGTCGATGTCGGCATCGGCCAGCACCGGGATCATCTCGCGCAGGCGCCGGATCGCGGGCGACCGGCCCACCAGCCCCGCCCCCTCGTCGCTCTCCGCCAGACGCCGCAACCGGCGATTGTCCAGCACCAGCGCCCGCGCGGTCGAGGCGCGGCTCACGGCGGCCACCAGCATCGCGGGGTCGAACGGCTTGGCCATGAAGTCCCATGCCCCGGCCTTCAGCGTATCCACCGCCATCGGCAAGTCGCCATGCCCCGTCACCAGCACGACGGGCAGGTCCGCATCACGCGCGTGGAGGATGCGGAACAGCTCGATGCCGGACATGTGCGGCATACGGACATCGGTGACGACAACGCCGGGATAGCTCTCGTCTATCGCCGCCAGCGCAGGTTCGGCGGCGGCAAAGCAATCCACCGCGAAATCCGCAAGGGTCAGCAATTGCGCGGTCGATGCACGCAGATCCTCGTCATCCTCGACCAGCGCGACCCGCCGGGCATCCTCGCTCATGGCACACGCTTCAGGATCATCTCGAAACAGGCTCCGTTGGTGGCAGGGGCGAGCCGCAAGGTGCCGCCCAGATCGTTCATAATGTCCTGCGCGATGACCAGCCCCAGGCCCAGCCCCGTCACCCGGCTGGTGGTAAAGGGCGTGAACAGCCGGTCGGCCACCTCGGGCGCGATGCCCGGCCCATTGTCCGCAATCGCCAGACGCACCTCCTCCTCCTCCCCCACGTCCAGCGACAGGATGATCCGCGCGTCGCCCTGCTCCGCCCCATGCTCCGCCCCATGCTCCGCCAGCGCGTCGAGCGCATTTTGCAGCAGGTTGACCAGCACCTGTTCCAGCCGCACCCGCCCGCCCAGCACGCGCAGCGCGGGCGGGATGGTCGCCATGTCCAGCGTGATGCGCGACAGCGGCTCCTTGAGGATCAGCAGCGCACCCTCGATGATCTCCACCAGCCGGATCGGCCCGATCGTGCCGCTACCCTTGCGCGCAAAGCTCCGCAGTTCCGCCGTCACCGCGCCGATCCGCTCGGTCAGTCGGGCGATGGCCTTGAGGTTGCTGCGCACCTCCGCATGCGCCCCCCGGTCGAGCAATTGCTCCGCCGACGCGGCATAGGTCCGTATCGCGGCGACCGGCTGCGCCGTCTCATGCGCCACGCTGGCCGTCACCTGGCCCAGCGTGGCGAGCCGGTTCGCCTGGCGCAGCCCCTCGCGCAGGTCGGCGGCACGGGCCTCCGCGGCGGCGCGCTCCTCTATCTCGCGACTGAGGTTGGCGGTGCGCTCGACGACGGCCGCCTCCAGCGCCATCGTCCGCTCGCGGCGGCGGCGGGACCGTTCGCGCAGCACCCACGCCAGCCCGACGATCATCAGCATGGCGAGCGCGATGGCGATCTGCGCCGTGCGGACGATGGAATCGACGGCGGTGCCGGTCGGCAGCGCCAGATTGACACGCCAGCCCGACGGATCGGGCGCGGTCGTCGCCAGCAACAGGCCCGCGCGGGAGCCGGGCAGGACGATC
>DASVMZ010000115.1:0-11043 GCA_036384115.1 Sphingobium sp. | reverse complement strand
GGAGGATATCGAAAGTCTTGCCGCCGCGCTTGAGGAGGAACTGGCATGAGCATGCTGAAGGAAGGTCGCCCGACCACCCCCGTTCCCGTCAAGGAAGCCCATATGGCTCCGCAAACCGCCACCGGTAACCGCGCGCTGATGCTGGAAGAGGCGCTGATCTTCGAGATCGGCTCGACCGACACCACCGGCGTCGATTTCGCCGCAGCCCCGAAAGTCGAAAGCCGCCTCGGCGCCCTCGCCCGCACCGACAGCATCGGTCTGCCCGGCCTGTCGGAACAGGAAACGGTGCGCCATTACACACGCCTGTCGCGTCAGAACTACGCCATCGACCTCGGCCTGTTCCCGCTTGGATCGTGCACGATGAAGCATAATCCGCGCCTCAATGAGAAGGTCGCGCGGATGCCCGGTTTCGCCGACATCCACCCGCTCGCGCCGGTGGCGACGGTGCAGGGCGCGCTGGCGGTGATCCATGAACTGGCCGAATGGCTCAAGACCTTGACCGGCATGGCGGCGGTGGCGATGAGCCCGAAGGCGGGCGCGCATGGCGAACTGTGCGGCCTGCTGGCGATCCGTGCGGCGCTGGAGGCACGCGGCGATGCCCGGTCCGTGGTGCTGGTGCCGGAGAGCGCACATGGCACCAATCCGGCGACGGCCGCCTTCTGCGGCTATCAGGTCGAGGATATTCCGGCGACGGCCGAAGGGCGGGTCGATCTGGAGGCGCTCAAGGCGCGCCTGGGGCCTGACGTCGCGGCAGTGATGATCACCAACCCCAACACCTGCGGCCTGTTCGAGCGCGAGATGAAGGCGATTTCGGACGCAGTGCATGCGGCGGGCGCGCTGGTCTATTGCGACGGCGCGAACTTCAACGCCATTGTCGGCCGGGTGCGGCCCGGCGACCTGGGCGTCGATGCGATGCACATCAATCTGCACAAGACCTTCTCCACCCCGCATGGCGGCGGCGGGCCGGGCTCCGGGCCGGTCGTGCTGTCGCAGGCGCTGGCCCCTTATGCGCCGCTGCCCTTCGTCGAGAAGCTGGCGGACGGGAGTTTTGCGCTGGTCGAGGAGGAGACGGCGGACGAGCATCATGCCGGGAGTTTCGGCCGCATGGTCGCCTTTCACGGGCAGATGGGCATGTTCACCCGCGCGCTGACGTATATCCTCAGTCATGGCGCGGATGGCCTGCGGCAGGTGTCGGGCGACGCCGTGCTGAACGCCAACTATATCCTGCGCAGCCTGGACGGCGTGCTGGACGCGCCGTTCGGGGGCAGCGGGCCGTGCATGCATGAGGCGCTGTTCAGCGACAAGGGGCTGGCCGAGGGCTTCACGACGCTCGACATTGCCAAGGGCCTGATCGACGAGGGCTTCCACCCGATGACCATGTATTTCCCGCTGGTGGTACATGGCGCGATGCTGATCGAGCCGACCGAGACCGAGAGCAAGGCGGCGCTGGACCAGTTCATCCTGGCGCTGCGCTCGCTGGCCGAGCGGGCCAAGGCGGGTGACGAGGCGCTGAAGGGCGCGCCATACCATGCGCCCCGGCGGCGGCTGGACGAGACGCTGGCGGCGCGCAAGCCGGTGCTGGTGTGGACCGAGGAGGCGCTGGCGGAAGCGGCAGAGTGAGCGCCGACGACCGGGCGCCTGAACCCTGGACGCCGGGCGGGGCAGGGGGTGAGACGGACAAGCGCCATGCCCCGGCGACGCTGCGCAACCGGGACGCCATTGTCGATGTCTTGCGGACGGTGTTGCCGGAGCGCGGCCTGGTGCTGGAGATCGCCAGCGGCAGCGGCGAGCATGTGGTGCATTTCGCGCGCAGCTTTCCGGCGCTGGACTGGCAGCCGAGCGATCCCGATCCGGCGGCGATCGCGTCCATCGCGGCGTGGAGCGGGGAGGCGGGACTGGCCAATGTGCGGCCGCCCATGCGGATCGATGCGGCGAGCGGCGGATGGCCGGTGACGGATGCGGATGCAGTGTTGTGCATCAACATGGTGCATATTTCGCCTTGGGCTGCGACTATTGGGCTGTTTCGGGGCGGCGTGGACGTGCTGCAACCGGGCGCGCCGCTGATCCTTTACGGACCCTATTTCCGCGATGCCGTTGAGACGGCGCCCAGCAATCTGGCCTTTGACATCGACCTGCGCTCTCGCAATCCCGAATGGGGCCTACGCCATCTGGAAGAGGTCGATCATGAGGCGACGGCTCAAGGCTTCGAGCCCACCGGGCTGGTCGAGATGCCGGCCAACAACATCATGCGGGTCTATCGCAAGAGGTAGGCGCCTGGAAAACGGCCAGAAGGGGAAGCTCAACTTTATCTTCGTCTGTCATCCCGACGAAAGCCGGGACCCCTATTTCCCCATGCCCGGCACCTGCCGAAGGCGAGATGGGTCCCGGCTTTCGCCGGGATGACGAAGAACAGTGTCGTCTTTCGAGGAATTTATTGCCGTCTACGCCTAGTTTCTTAGCTTCCGAACCGGAAGTTTGCTCAGGTATCGTCCGTCATCTCTTGGCTCTCGCCGTAAAGTTCCAATGTGGCGGCGCGCCTCTCGTCTTGTGCGACATGCACAATCACTGTGTCTGTAAATTCGACGCTCGGGTGCGATGCGCAATTTCCGGCGAACCAAAGAGCCTCTGAAAGAGGTTCTTTGTCATGCCATGTCGTCATGATGAACCTGTCATCCGGTATATCCCCGAAGTCAAAAACGTTTAAATTGGCCCAATCTACGGCATCATGCCAAGCCTCGCAGGCAACACCCCAAGCAATAAAGTAGAGGCATCCTGTCTCTACGAGCCAGGACGCCACATCATTCCGCCAGCCTTCACTTACAGCTTGTTCAGCAATCAAAACTGCCCGGTAGGGCCGCGCCGTTACGGAAGGCGGAGGATGGTCGGGCGGCAGGTGCAAATAATCCAGCTTCATTCCCCAAGCCTAATCTCGTCTCGACCAAGTGCAAGGGAAGTGGCAGCTTACCATGCCTTCAGAAGAGAAGCAGTCAGTCGCCTATCCACCCCTTCTCGTCGCCCCAGCGCAGGCTTGGGTCTTGGGCCGCTGTGGCCGAACCAAGCCTCACGAGATCCCAGCCTTCGCTGGGATGACGAAGAACAGTGTCGTCTTTTGACCATCAGTGGACGGTCCCTTTCGCCGTCATCCTGAACTTGTTTCAGGATCCATTTCTCCGGATTGAGCCTTGGTTGATGGGCACAATGGATGCTGAAACAAGTTCAGCATGACGAGGGGGGAGTGGCGGAAAGCCACCCCTTCTCGCCGGAAAACCGCCCGTCACGACACGATCAATATCGGACATGAAATCCTCCCCTGCAAGGGGAGGGGGGACCGGCGTAGCCGGTGGAGGGGTGTTGCCCTCACGATAGGGTGACACCCCTCCGTCATCCCTGCGGAATGCCACCTCCCCTTACAGGGGAGGATTAAGAGCCGACAGTCCGTCATCCACTCCATTTCGTCTCTCCTCCTACGCCTTGGGCATGCAGGGCGTAGGAGGGAGATGAGTTCCCGCTTTCGCGAGAATTCAAGCGGCTTGAATGAGCATTTCAAGACCGTTGGGCTGCGTTGTCCCTTCGCCAAAAGCGGTCGTTGAACTGGCGCGGAGGCTGGATAAGATAATTGGATGAAGCAACGCTCCCTCCACACAATCCGTATCGCCGCAGCTCTCATAGATGACGGAGCAGGGCGGCTGCTCCTCGTTCGGAAAGCTGGAACCAAGTGGTTCATGCAAGCCGGAGGGAAGATTGAGGATAGCGAAGATGCGCGATCTGCGCTTCGCCGGGAATTGAAGGAGGAGATCGGCCTGCTGTTGGCCGATGACGAGTTCCGCCATCTCGGTCGATTTTCCGCATCCGCCGCCAATGAGCCGGAGCATATTGTTGAGGCCGAGATATTCCATGTCCGCGTCCAGCACATCCCTCAAACGCAATCGGAAATCGAGGAAGCGGTTTGGGTTCACCATTCCGAGGCGATGGAGCTACCGCTCGCTCCTCTTACTCGTGACCATATTCTGCCATTGTTCCGTTCGCTCTAATCATGCGATTTGGCCATTTGGACGTTCTAACCTTCTCCGCTCGCGCGAGCTGGAGTTGGATGCGGGCCTGTGGCCCGCGCGATCCAAAGGATCGCAGACCCTCACCCTCCCATCGCTTCGCGACGGGCCCCTCCCTCTCCCGTAAACGGGAGAGGGCTAAAAGCAGACCTCCCGCTTCCCACCCTTTGCGGATTTCCCGCTTTTGCCGTCATGCCGGGCTTGAAGCGGCGTCCATTGGCTTGAGTGTAGAGGTTCCAGGCAAAGATTGAGGCTCATGAATCCCGGATCAAGTCCGGGATGACGGCAGCTATTGCGGTAGGCAGTGTCCGTAATCCACCCCATTATCGCCATCGGGGCGGGGGCGGAAAGCTGGATCGTTGTGCCTTAGCCTTATTACAGGCACGCCTCAAGGAAGGGCTGGTCGAAGCCGTACTGGCGCGCCTTGTCCAGCGTGTAGGGGCGCAGGCCCATCGCGCGATATTCGCCGATGATCTTGCCGTCCGCATCTTCCTCCAGATATTCGAACTTGAACAGTTCCTGGGTGACGATGACGTCGCCTTCCATGCCGATCACTTCCGTGATGTTCGTCACGCGGCGTGAGCCGTCGCGCAGGCGCTTGATCTGGATGATGAGGTCGACCGAGTCGGCGATCTGCTTGGAGATGGCCTCCTTAGGGATCTTGATGTCGCCCATCAGGATCATATTCTCCATACGGCCGAGGCATTCGCGTGGGGAGTTGGAGTGAAGCGTACACATGGAGCCGTCATGGCCCGTGTTCATCGCGGCCAGAAGGTCGAAACACTCAGCGCCACGAATTTCGCCCAGGATGATGCGGTCAGGACGCATACGCAGGGCGTTCTTGACGAGATCGCCGATGGTGATAGCGCCTTGCCCTTCCAGGTTTGCCGGGCGGGTTTCGAGCGGCAGCCAGTGCGGCTGCTGCAGGCGGAGTTCGGCCGCGTCCTCGATGGTCAGCACGCGCTCGCCCGGGTCGATCATCTTCGACAGAGCGTTGAGCATGGTGGTCTTGCCCGAGCCGGTGCCGCCCGAGATGACGATGTTGAAGCGGCAGGCCCCGGCGATCTTGAGCGCCGTCGCCATCTTCGTGTTCATCGCGCCCCAGCTGGCCAGCATGTCGATGGTGATCGGCTTGGCGGAGAATTTACGAATCGAGATGGCGGTGCCGCGCAGCGAGAGCGGCGGCACGATGACGTTGACGCGTGAACCGTCAGGCAGGCGGGCGTCGGCGAGCGGCGTGGTCTGATCGACGCGGCGGCCGACCTTGTTCACGATCCGCTGCGCGATCTGGAACAGATGCTCCTCGTCGCGGAACTGGATCGGGGCGATGACCAGCTTGCCCTTCTTTTCGATGTAGGTCTGTTCCGGGCCGTTGACCATGATATCGGAGATATCCGGATCGTTCAGCAGCTCCTCCAGGGGGCCAAGACCCAGAAGCTCGTCGACCAGCACCTTTTCCAGCGCGAACTGCTCGCGGCGGTTGAGGGTCAGTTTCAGCTCGGCCAGCACTTCCATGATGATCGGGCGGAATTCCTCCGCCAGTTCATCCTTGGTGAGGGTCGCGGCGGCTTCCGGATCGACGCGTTCGAGCAGGCGGGGAAGCACCTGCTCCTTGATCTTGTGGACCGACGCCTCGAACCCTTCGGGCGCGCTCGACGCGCTATGGTCGGTATTGGCGCGATCGGTGAGGCGCGCCATGGCGTCGGCATTGCGCTGCATGGCGGCCGTCGGCGCCGACAACGGGTCGCTGCTGACAGGTGCCGCCGCAGCCGGAAGGGCCGCCGGTTCGATGGGCGGGAACTGCTCGCCGCCGCGCGATTCGGTCTCGCGGCTGCCCCCGGGACCCTGCATGGGCCGCGCGACGCCGAAAGCGGGTCGAATACCGCTGGGTCCGTTTTTCCGTCCGAAAGCGCTCATAGGTCTCCGCCGATATGTTCGGGCTCTGGGTGCCAACAAGTGATGGCTGAAAAAGGTGAATAGCCTTTAAACTTTGACAAAAGGCTAATGCGGCGGGGGCGGGTCATGCGGGTTGTTGCTGCGATCCGGCGGCGCAGGGAAAGACTCGCCAGCATCAGCGCTGCCGCCAGGCTGATCGCCATTCCGGCGACTTCCTGCCAGATCATGACCCGTTCAAGGCGATAGCGGCCCGGCTGTGCGTCAACGGTGATGACCGGGCCGGTGACGGGCACTTCACGGCCGTCGCGCGTCACCCGCCAGATCGGGAAGAGGAAGCGGCGGAAGGATGCAGGTCCGGCCTTTGTCACATCTATATCCGTTCCGCCGGGGAGACTGCGGTAGGGCCGCAGGTCGGCGAGCCGATCCTTTTCCCGCACGGCGGACATGGGGAAACCGGCGGGAAGATATTCGACGGCGTCGGGCAATTCGCGCGCCATGGCGCGATAATCGACATCGCGGGTCATATAGACCCCGGCCATGGCCCCCGCATAGATATAGGGCGGCATCAGAAGGGCCGCGCCGATGCCCGCGATCCAGAGCCTGGGTTGCGCCGAGGCGAAGGAGGTGATGGCCGCGAACTCCGCGATGCACATGAGGCGCCAGGGGAATTGCGCCTTGTCGAGGGGTGGCAGGTCCCAGAGATGGGGGATGAAGTTGAGGCCCGCGATGCAGGCCAGCAAGGTGATCGCCGTCCAGATCGACCGGGTGGCGAAGGACAGCACCGCCATCGCCATCGCAATGCAGGGGACGATCGCGAAATACATGGTGCCGATCGTCCAGGCGGAAGGGCGATAGCGGCCGCCCCACAGCAGGGCGGACGAGATGCGATCCTGAAGCGTCAGGGCCGGCAGCAGGTAGAAGGCTGCGAGCATGAGGGCGAGCGCGCCTCCCGCCACCGCCGGCCAGAATATCGTGCGATCCTGCCAGAAACGATGTGCGACCAGCGGCGCGATGAGGAACAGGCCGGTCAGCATCGCGACGGGCAGGTGGGTTATGCTGAGGCCGCCATAGGACAGGGCCAGCAGGATCATCCCGCGCCTTTTCGGCAGACGCTGAATGCCCAGCGCGATCAGCGGTAACCAGATGAACGCACCGAGTTCCGCCAATGCGCCGCGCGTGTAGAAATCGAGCAGGTGATAGGGAAGGACCATGTAGAGCACCGCGCCGAGCATGGCCCGGGAGCCGCGCGCGGCGAGCCAGATGTGCATGGCGACGCCGGACAGGAAGATCAGCAGCAGTCCGGCAAGGTTGATCGCCTGAAGCGTCGTAGCCCCCAGCGCATGGATGCCGCCGGCGATCCAGTAGACGAGCGGCGGATAGAAATAGAATGTGGGGCTTCCGAGGCCCTCGAAGCTGCCGGGGAGCCAGCGCGGATAGAGATTTCCCTGCGCCATCGCCTCGCCGAACTGGCTGATCCAGACGAAATTATAGCTGGCCGAATGGGTCTCGCCCGGACCGAACAGGACGCTGGGCAGCATGACGAACGTAGCGACCAGCGCCAGTATGGCATAGGGATGAAGGGCACGGGGGGAAGGCATGTCAGGCGGCCAGTGGCCTCAGCGCAGGGCGGCGGCGCAGGGCAAGTCCGGGCAGCAGGCCGAGGTACAGCATCAGAATGAGAAGGGCGGCCATAAGGGTGCAGAGCGATCCCGCGACCTCCTGCCAGATGGTCACCCGCTCGATGCGATAATGGCCTGGTTTTGCCTGGAAGGTGATGAGCGGGCCGGTGGAGGGGACTTCCCGGCCATCACGCGTCACGCGCCAGATGGGGAAAGCGGCGTGATGCAGCGATACGGTCCCCGCGCGTTTCACGTCGATCTCCATGCCTTCAGGCAGGTTCCGATAACCCTTCAGATTGGCGATGCGGCCCTCTCCGATCAGGCCGATGTCGAACCCGGCGGGCAGATATTCGACCGCGTCTGGCATCTGCCGCGCCATCTTCGCATAGTCGACCGGATGGCCCATGGTTACAGCAGCCACAACGAACAGGCGCACATATGGCTGGGTGAAAAAGGCGATGGCAATCCCGCCGCTTACGAAGCTGGGGCGACGCGCCATGACTGCAGTGACCGCCGCGAATTCAACGATGCCGAGCAGGCGCCAGGGGAATTGCGCGCGGCTGAGCGGCGGAATGTTCCACAGGAAGGGGATGAGATTGAGGGCGGCGAGGCCCCCGACCACGACGATGACGGTCCAGACCGAGCGCGAGGGCCAGGCGAGAAAGGCGAGGCCGAGCGCCGTGCAGGGCATCAGGCCGAAATTGAGCGTCCAGACGGTCCAAGCCGCCGGCTGATAGCCGGGCGTCCAGAGCATCTGCGAGAAGATGGCGTCCTGAAGGGTGAGGGCGGGGACCAGGTAGAAGCCGGCAAGCCCGACGGCGATGCCGCCTGCGATCAGGGCGGGCAGGATCACCCGGCGGTCGGCCCATGCGCGCACGCCGATCAGCGGGGCGATGAGGAAGAAGGCCGACAGCATGGCCGTGGGCATGTGGGTGATGAGCAGCCCGGCATAGCTCAATGCCAGCAGGAGGACACCGCGCCGGTGTGGCAGGCGGTCGATGGCGAGTGCGATCAGCGGTAGCCAGATGAAGGCGGCGAATTCAGCCAGTGCGCCGCGCATCCAGAAGTCGAGCTGATGATAGGGAAGCAGCATGTAAAGGATCGCGCCCGCCAGCGGGTGCGTCCCCCGGTGCGAGAGCCACATATGCATGGTGACGCCCGAGACGAAGAGCAGCAGCAGCGCGCCCATATTGATCGCCTGCAGCGTGGACAGGCCAAGGGCGTCGAGCCCGCCGGTCAACCAATAGGTCATGGGCGGGTAGAAATAGAAGGTAGGGCTGCCCAATCCTTCAAAACTGCCGGGGAGCCAGCGCGGATAGAGATCGCCATGCTGCATGGCGGCGGCGAACTGGCTGGTCCAGATATAGTTGAAGCTGACCGAATGCGTGGCGCCGGGACCGAGCAGGAAGCTGGGCAGCATTACCAGCAGCGCGATGAGCGCCAGCAGGCCATATTGGGGGATGACCCCACGGTTCATCATGTGCCTTAGTCCCCCGGCCCCGAAGCCGGTCTTGTGGCCCGGCCCACGCGTCATGCGAAAAAAAGGTAAACGGGCGGTAAATATTGGGCGCGCGGGGCCGCAAAGCCGGTGCGGCTTTTTACCGATCGTTAACCATTCTGACCGATAGATTACCCGCAACCCGGACGCATCCCGGGCAGGAACCCAAGGTGAAACCGCGCATGCCGGAACGCACATCGCTGTCGATCGTGATTCCCGTGTTCAACGAGCAGGAGTCGATCTCCCTGTTCCTCGACCATGCGCGGCCTGCCGTCAGCCAGGCGCTGGCGCTGATGGGGCCGGGCGCGCGGGCGGAATATCTGTTCGTCGACGATGGCAGCAGCGACCGGACGAGCGACATTCTCGCCGTGCTGGCGCGGCTCAATCCGGATGTCCGCCATATTTCGCTCTCGCGCAATTTCGGCAAGGAGGCAGCGCTCGCCGCCGGCATCGACCATGCCACCGGCGACGCCGTCATCCCGATCGACGTGGACTTGCAGGACCCGCCCGCTGTCATTGTCTCGCTGGTCCGGGAGTGGCTGGCGGGCGCGCAGGTCGTCAATGCCCGCCGTTCCGACCGATCGAGCGACGGATGGTTCAAGCGGTGGAGCGCCCATGCCTTCTACCGCGTCATCAACCGGCTTTCCGATTTTCCCATCCCAGAGAATGTCGGCGACTTTCGCCTGCTGGACCGGCAGGCAGTGGATGTCATCAAGCAGCTGGGCGAGCAGTCTCGCTTCACCAAGGGACTGTTTTCCTGGATCGGTTTTCGCGTGGCGACGGTCGATTATGAGCGGGCGACGCGCGGCGCGGGCCAGACCAAGTGGCGGCTGCGCAAGCTGTGGGCGCTGGCGATCGACGGGATCACCTCCTCGACCACCATGCCGCTGCGCATCTGGTCCTATATCGGCGGGGCCATTGCGATGTGCGCCTTTGCCTATGCCTTCTTCCTGGTCGGGCTGACGATCTTCACTGGCAACACGACGCCCGGCTATGCCTCGATCATGGTCGTGACGCTGATGCTGGGCGGGCTCAACCTGCTGAGCCTTGGCATTATGGGGGAATATCTGGGCCGCGTGGCCCATGAGGTGAGAAGCAGGCCCATCTATGTGGTCGACCGGCAGATCGGTCAGGCCCCGGACGACGAGAGAGAGATAGAATGGATCGATCCGCGTATGCGAGCATGAGTGCGCAGGAGGCGGACCATTGGTGGTTCGTCGCCCGGCGCATGATCATCGACGAGCTGATCCGCAGCAATGTGCCTTTGAAGGAAGGCGCGCGCGTGCTGGAGGCGGGATGCGGCACCGGCGGCAATCTGGGGTTGCTGGCGGGTCATGGGACGCTGGATGCGTTCGAATATGATGGCGAGGCGCGGGGACTGGCGCAGTCGCAGGCCGACGCGCTGGGCATCGGGACGATCGCGGCGGGCGCGCTGCCCGATGGCATCGGTTTTGGCGATACGCGCTACGACCTGATCGCGTTGCTCGACGTGCTGGAGCATGTGGACGAAGATGCGGCGTCGCTGGGCGCGCTGGGCGGACGGCTGAAGGATGACGGGCGGCTGTTGGTGACGGTGCCGGCCGCGCCCTGGCTGTGGTCCGAGCATGACGAACTGCATCACCACAAGCGGCGCTATACGCGCGCGGGGTTCTGCGCGGTGGCGGAGCAGGCGGGGCTGACCGTGCAGGCGGCGGGTTACTTCAACAGCCTGTTGTTCCCGGTCGCGGTCGCGCAGCGGCTGGCGCATCAGATGCTGAAATCCAAGACGGCGCTGGACGCGCGGCCCTCACCGATGGTCAACGGCATCCTGCAGGCGATCTTCGCGGCGGAGCGGCATGTGCTGGGCAAGGTGCCGTTTCCGGTGGGGTTGTCGCTGTATGCGGTGTTGTCGCGCTAGGTTAGAAAATCAGGTGAACATTACCCCGTTCCGTTCGCTTCGAGCGTAGTCGAGAAGTCTCGCGCTGGCTTCTCGACTACGCTC
>DASVMZ010000114.1:0-6142 GCA_036384115.1 Sphingobium sp. | reverse complement strand
AGCAAAATCGGTCCGGCCGCGCCCGCCAATAGCATTCCGGCATAAATCCATCCGAAGACCGTTCCGAACCGCCTGGCTGGAACATAACGCGCTACCAGATAGGCGATGAGGTCGAGTTCCGCTCCCAACGCGCCCGCAATCTGATCTGGCCCCCGTTTTGACCGGACACCTTCAGGCCTAAGATGGAGGCTTAGGGCTATGCCCTGAGTATATGCTTATGTCTGGATATGAGATTATCAGCGATGGCGGCCGTCGGCGTCATTGGTCGGCGTCGGAGAAGCTACGGATTGTCGAGGAGACGCTTGACGATCGGGCCAGCATTTCAGTGGTGGCACGGCGCAATGGCGTGGCGCCCAATCTGCTTTATCGTTGGCGACGTCTGATGCTGGAAGGAGGGAGCGTCGCGGTGAGTGGCGACGATGATGTGACGAGCAACAAGCTGGTTCGCCAGATGGAGCAGCGCATCCGCGAGCTCGAGCGTCATCTGGGACGCAAGACGCTCGAGGCGGAGATCCTTAGGGAGGCGTTGGATAAGGCACGCCCAAAAAAACCGACCTTGCTTATGCGCTCGCCCTTGGAGGACGATACGCTGTGAAGGCGATTGCAACCACACTCGGCGTCTCGCGATCAGCATTGCATGACAGGCTCAAGGGCAGCAGCAAAGCGCGCGGCAGCTATTTCAAGGCGGATGATGCAACTGTGCTGCCGATGATCACGGCTCTGGTCTCGGCACGGCCGACCTATGGCTATCGGCGCATTACCGCGATCCTCAACCGGCAGTTACGGGCTGATGGCGTAGCGCCTGTCAATCACAAGCGGGTGTACAGGATCATGCGTGCCAACGCGCTCCTTCTGGCCCGCAAATATGAGATCCGCCCCGACTATGGCCATGAAGGCAAGGTCGTGACCATGCGCTCGAACCTGCGCTGGTGCTCGGATGGCTTCGAATTTCATTGCTGGAATGGCGAGGTTGTCCGCGGCGCTTTCATCATCGACGCTCATGATCGCGAGATCATCAGTTGGAGAGCTGTCGTGAATGCCGGCATCAGCGGCTCCGATGTGCGTGACATGATGCTGGAGGCAGTCGAAAAGCGCTTCAATGCCTGCCAGGCTCCGAGCCAGGTCGAAATGCTGACGGACAATGGTTCACCCTACACCGCAAAGGAAACCCGTATCTTCGCCAGACAGATCGGCCTCAAGCCCTGCTTCACACCGATCAAAAGTCCGCAAAGCAACGGAATTTCAGAGGCCTTCGTGAACACTCTGAAGCGCGATTATGTCCGTGTATCGCCGCTACCTAACGCCAACCAGGCCTTGCGCTTGATCGACACCTGGTTCGATGACTACAATGAAAACCACCCCCACTCAGGCCTCAAAATGCGCTCGCCCCGCGAGTTCAGAGCTGAGTTTTTCGCAACACCTTGAAGGTGTCCGGTGAAATGGGGGCCAGATCAGCGGGATGAAGGCGGTTTCGCCCAGCGCGAAATAGCGGCGCGGTACGCCCAATATCCCCAGATAGTGCATGGGAAGGAAAATGGCGTAGACGCCCAGGAACGTGATCCAGAAGTGCATCTTGCCCAGCATGTCGTTCCACATCCGGCCAGTGATCTTGGGATACCAGTGATAGATCGCACCGAAGATGACCAGGATCGGGGACACGCCCATCACCATGTGGAAATGGGCCACGACGAAAAACGTGTCGGAGAGCGGGACATCCACGCTGACATTGCCGAGGAACAGTCCGGTCAGGCCGCCATGGATGAAGGTGAAGATGAAGCCGATGGCGAACAGCATGGGCACGCGCAGGTGAATGTCCCCGCGCCACAGGGTCAGCAGCCAGTTATAGACCTTGATCGCCGTCGGTATGGCGATGACCAGTGTCGAAACGGCGAAGAAGAACCCGAAATAGGGGTTCATCCCGCTGACATACATATGATGCGCCCAGACCACGAAACTGAGGCCGCCAATGATGATGATCGCCCAGACCATCATTCTGTAGCCGAAGATGTTGCGCCGCGCATGGACGCTGATGAGGTCGGACACGATGCCGAAGGCGGGCAGCGCGACGATATAGACCTCCGGATGGCCGAAGAACCAGAACAGATGCTGGAACAGGATCGGACTGCCCCCCACGGTCGCGGTCGTCTGTCCCATCGACTGCATGGCGGGCATGAAGAAGCTGGTGCCGGCCAGATGATCCAGCAACATCATGATCGCCGCCACGAACAGCGCCGGAAAGGCGAGCAGGCCCATGATCGACGCGATGAATATGCCCCAGACCGACAGCGGCATCCGCATCAGCGTCATGCCTTTCGTGCGGGCCTGCAGGACCGTCGTGACATAGTTGAGGCCGCCCATGGTAAAGGCGACGACAAAGACGGCGAGGCTCACCAACATGGTGACGATGCCCCACTGGTGGCCGGGCGTGCCCTCGCTGATCGCCTGCGGCGGATAGAGCGTCCAGCCCGCGCCCGTGGGACCGCCGGGCACGAAGAAGCCCGTGACCAGGATGAGGACGGACAGCAGATAGAACCAGTAGCTCAGCATGTTGACGAACGGGAACACCATGTCCCGCGCGCCGATCATCAGCGGGATGAGGTAGTTGCCGAATCCGCCGAGCAGCAGCGCGGTCAGCAGATAGACGACCATGATCATCCCGTGCATCGAGACGAACTGGAGGTAATTATCCGGCTGGATCGCCGGGACCGCGCCGGGAAAACCGAGTTGCAGCCGCATCAGGACCGACAGGACCAGTGCAACCAGGCCGATGCTGATGGCCGTCAGGCCATATTGAATGGCGATGACCTTGTGATCCTGACTCCAGACATATTTG
This sequence comes from Sphingobium sp., assembly GCA_036384115.1. Classification (GTDB taxonomy): domain Bacteria; phylum Pseudomonadota; class Alphaproteobacteria; order Sphingomonadales; family Sphingomonadaceae; genus Sphingobium. Next base: position 3,309 of record DASVMZ010000114.1, on the reverse strand, counting down.
CCGATCCACGATCGGGGATGGTGCATCGGCCGAAGATCGTCAGCGATCGTCGTGGCCATCAGAGGCTCCCTCGGCTGGTGGGGACAGTGCAGGCATTGGCGCTGGCCAGCAGCGTGGACAGCGAAGCCGGTCCCATCAGCGCCAGCCGCTGCGTGAAGCTCGTCTGCTGGGCCAGCCATTGGTGGTAGGCTTTCGCCCCCTCGACGATGACCGTGCCGCGCATCGCATGATGACCCGTGCCGCACAGTTCTGCGCAGAGTATTTCATACCGGCCGGGCGTCGTCGGGGTCAGCCAGAAATAGGTGGATATCCCCGGAACGAGATCCATCTTGGCCCGGAATTCAGGCACATAGAAATCGTGCAGCACGTCCTTGGATCGCAGCATCATCTTGACCGGCTTGCCCACCGGCAGGTGTAGTTCGCTGCTCTCCACCAGCAGGTCGTCACGCCCGAAGGGGTCGCTGGGATTGATGCCGAGGGGGTTGTCGGGCGTCATATATTTGACGGCAGCCGTGCCGAGCACGCCGTCCGGGCCGGGCAGGCGGAACGTCCATTGCCACTGCTGTCCCACAGCCTCCACGATGCCCGCGCTTTTGGGCACCGTCACATATTTGCTCCAGGCAGCAAGGCCGGGCGCCAGCATCCCGGCAATGCCAATGGCCGTCCAGACGATCAGGCGCTTTTCAAGGCGGGGATTTTCCGGCTCATAATGCGCCCGATTGCCGGGCCGATGCCGATAGCGCATCACCACATAGGCGAGGAAAAGATTGAGCGACACGAATGCGGCGGCGCAAATCCACAAGGTGATGTGGAGCGCGGAATCGATGGAACCCCAATTGGAGGCGAGAGGCGTCTGCCACCATGGGCTGAAGACATGGAAGGCAATCGAGCCAAGCACGAGCGCGGCGATAATGATCGCGACAGGCATGGGCTCTCCCCTCCAAAGTGGGGCGGTCCCGGCCATATCATTCGGCCTGTCACGAGTCGCCGCACAGGAAACAACCGTTTCAACGCAGCATAGTCGAAAATCATGCGGAAAGCATCATTAGTCCACCGGAACAATTCAGGGTTGCTTCGGAGGTATTAGGTCCACAGCCGAGAACGACAATCTCGCCTCTGAACGCAGCCATGTATAGGTCAACGCTATGCCGCTATGAAAATTCCATATTATGTCCGAAGCGACTTTCTTGCCATCAGGCTGGCCATAGGAGAATTCCAGGGGGAGAGCGGTTGTGAATCGCAGGGACTTTGTCGGTTCGGTTGTCGCTCTCGCCGCCAGCCTCCGCGCCCAGGTCGCCGCTGCCGCGACCGACAGACGCCGCAAAGTTGCGCGAAATCTACAGCCCCAGTTCCTCCAGTCCTGGATGATCCTCCGGTCGTCGCCCGATCGGCCAGCGGAACAGGCGCTCTCCCTCGGAGATCGGCAGGTCGTTGATGCTCGCGATCCGGCGCGCCATCAGGCCATCGGCCGCGAACTCCCAATTCTCATTGCCATAGGAGCGATGCCAGGCGCCCGCATCATCATGCCATTCATAGGCGAAGCGCACCGCGATCCGGTTGCCATCATGGGCCCACAGCCCCTTGATCAGCCGATACTCCCGCTCACGGCTCCACTTCGCGGTCAGGAAGGCGATGATGGCATCCCGCCCCTGAAGGAACTCGGACCGGTTCCGCCACAGGCTGTCCTCGGTGTAGGCAAGCGCCACACGTGCGGGATCGCGGCCGTTCCAGCCATCCTCGGCAGCGCGGACCTTTTGCAACGCGGTTTCATGGGTGAAGGGAGGGAGGGGCGGTCGCGACATCGGACAGGGCCTTTCAGGCAAAGGGCGTGGCGAATTCCAGACGAATGCCACCGGGAATGAAGATGAGGAAGTGGCGCGTCGACGACCCCGGACGGATGGGGCCGGGCGCTGCATCGACCATCACCTCCGGATGCGCCGTCACCGCCTCCCACGCCGCCTCAAGCGCAGCGTCGTCGGCGACCGACAGCGAGAGATGATGGAGGCCGATGTTGGCACGCCGGTCGAAGGCCCGTGCCGTCAGCGGGTCCGCCGCGCGCCACAATGTCAGCAGGATCGATCCGTCCGATACGAAGATGGAGGGATAGTCGGGGACACCGCCCACCTCCGCGAAACCCAACGTGCCACAGAAGAAAGCCTGCGCCTGATCGAGGTCGGGCACGGTGAGGCCGATATGATGGACGCCTTGAGTGAACTTGCCGGTCATGATGCTGGTCCTTCCAGTTGGGCGATGCGGGCACGCAGCGCCGCGATCTCGTCGATGAGGGGTTGGGAGGCGCGCCGCACCTCCGCCTCGGTGAAGCGCGGCGTGATGTGCTGCGGGCAGTTCCAGTCGAATCCGATGACATCGATCAGAAAGCCACGCTCCGGCTCGGCGGCATAGTCGGGCGGCATGAGCGCGGCGATGACTGCCGGGTCTTCGCTCGCATGGGCATGGCCGATGATCTTGAGGCGGCGGCGGTTTGGATAATCCATCAGGAACAGCGCGACACGGTCATCGGCGGCGAGATGCGCGGTGGAGAGATATTGCCGGTTGCCGCGATAATCTGCGAACCCGATGCAATTGCCCCCGACAGGACGGAGGAACCCGGCCGGCCCGCCGCGATGCTGGACATAGGGCCAGCCATCCTCGGACACGCTCGCCATGTAAAAGCTGTCGCGGGCGGCGATGAAATCCAGTTCGCGCTCCGTCAGCACGTCGACCGGCCCAGCGCCAGCCTCCATGCGGGCGTAGGAGGATCGCGATCCTGCTGCGGTTTGCAGGGCGCGGGCGCCGGGACCGAAGAGAGTGTGGAGAAATGTCTGTGCCATGTACGAGTAGATAGCGCGTTGCTCCTGCTGCGATAATCGGCGATGATTGACGTTCACTATTTCATTTTGAGGAATAATGGATCGCTTCGAGAGCCTCTCCGTCTTCGTTGCCGTGGCCGATCAGCGCGGCTTCGCTGCAGCGGCGCGGGCGCTGGATATGTCGCCGCCCGCAGTCACCCGCGCAGTTGCGGCGCTGGAGCGGCATCTGGACGTGACGTTGTTCCATCGCTCGACGCGGGCCGTGTCCTTGACGGACGAGGGGGCGGTCCTGCTCGACCGGGCGCGGCGGATACTCGCGGACCTGCGCGAGGCGGAACAGATAGCCATGGGCGGGCGGTCCGTGCCGCGCGGGCAGCTTTATGTGACGGCGCCGGTAATGTTCGGGCGCCTGCATGTGCTGCCCGTCATCAACGCGCTGCTGGCGAGCCATGCGGGTCTAAATGCGCGCATGATGCTGCTCGACCGCAATGTCCGCATT
>DASVMZ010000113.1:0-2041 GCA_036384115.1 Sphingobium sp. | reverse complement strand
GCCTGGGGCCTACAGGCGCCGCAGGATCTGGGTTCGATCCAGAAGCCGGTTCTGGTCGCGAATGGCGATCACGACATCATGGTACCGAGCGTCAACTCGGCAGATTTGGCGCGCCGGCTGCCCAATGCCGAACTCGTCCTTTACGAGGACGCGGGCCACGGTGGTATCTTCCAGCATCACCAGGCTTTCGTAGAAACGGCACGGGCATTTCTGGAATCATGACCTGTGATGCTAGCCGTTGGCTGACATCAAGCGTCTATCGACGAAGCAATCAGACTTGCGGATGGACTGGACCGGAAATGGTCCTGGCACGCGGGCCGCTTGACTGGTTTCGGGATGTTTCGCTGGGGAGACGGGGGAGAAGTATTCGTCGTTTCGGCAGGAGCGGCTCACCTAGAAGCAGGCCGCTTTGACTTTAGCAATCGCGCCATGCGGCTGCTCGGAACACTCAGTGATTGAATTATTGGAATGCAAATATCGGTGGTATGGGTTGCGATGTTCGGGCCGCCTTCGAATATGATAATTTACCTCGTGAATTGCTCCGCCGATTTTCTATCGTTTCGGAATCACTCGATCATCAAGCGCCGCTTGCCACGTCCGCAGGAAGTTCTCGCCCCACAGTTTTGCGATAGCATCCTCAGCATAGCCTCTGCTCAGCAATGCGGCGGTGACGTTGATACTTTCCCCGACGTCCCTCCAGTCGGAAAGCCCACCACCATGATTGAAATCGGATGAAATGCCGACATGATCGATGCCGATCAGATTGACGGCGTGGTCGATCGCGTCGACCAGATGCGTCGTGCTGGCGATCGGACGGTCGAGGTCCAGAACGACATGAAACTCGTGGAGGAAATCCCAGAAGCGATCCTCGGGCCAGTCGGCCGTTGCGGGATCGTTGACGGACAGCATGTCGGCGGGATTGTCGGGCGCGGCCAAGCCAAAGCGCACCCATGTCGATCGCAGGTCGGCGATTGTCCGCTCATCCAAAGGCTTGAGATAGGGCGCAAAGCCGACAATCTGTATCAGGCCGCCGTTATGCTGCAGCGCCTTGAGTTGCGCATCGCTGAAGTTCCGGTCGACGTCGACTTGCGCCCGGATCCCGCTATGGCTGGCCAACACGGGGGCGCGGCTATGGGCGATGACGTCGTCGAAGGCGGCCGAAGACAGTTGGGAAACGTCGATCAACACACCTAGATTGTTGAGGCGTGGGATCGCCTGCCTGCCCAGGGGACTAAGCCCGTTCCAGTCCAGACCTCCATTGATGAACGGATAGGGGCGGGCTGAATCGGCCCACCGATTATTCCCGATGAAGGTGAAGGCGATGATGCTGATGCCGCGGGCGGCCCAGGCATCCAGATCGTCCAATCCCCCATCGAGCGGCGCGGCATTCTGGAAGGCCAACACGATGGCGAACCGCTTTTGCGCGACCAAGGCACGAAACTGCTGTGGGCTTGCCGCGATGCCGATGTCTTGCGGAAAATCGCGCGCCATTTGCGTCAACGCTGCAAGCCGCGTTTTATGTTCGGCCCGTCCGGCAGCATATCCTTCGGCGGTCGGACGCAGAACCGTCGCGTGAACGGTCACGGCAGCACCGGAAAGCTTGCCTCGCCGGATCTTTGGGATATCAAACTTTCCGGTCCCGTCGCTGTCCGGCTCGAAGCCGGGGCACCCGAAGTCGAGCGGAATGTCGAGATGACCATCGAACGAAATCAGGCGCTCGTGCAGTCGGACGGCTTGTTCCAGATAGGGCGATGGGGCGCTGGTTCTGTTCGTCACGGAAGGCCTTTCAAGGAAGAAGCCATCCGCCCGATGATCAGCCCGTTCGGCGAACCTTGTCGATCTCGATCTGAATGGCCGGAGAGCCGGATTTTACGCTGGGTGGCAGAGCAGGAAGAGCCGCGTCGCGAGAGGCTGGCCCGCGGAAAAGCTGGATCGATCGGCTGTCCACCTCTTCTCCGCAATCGGGGCAGACGAGCCGGGCATCCATCGCCGTATGACAATGCTGGTGCACGACGAGGGTCGGGCGCCCGTCTGGCGTGGT
>DASVMZ010000112.1:0-46275 GCA_036384115.1 Sphingobium sp. | reverse complement strand
GGGGGGTAAGGTGTTATAAGGGTGAGTGGGGAAAGCGTGACGGGCAAGGATGAATTTGCGCGCCGGATGGCGGATGTGGGGAACGACGAGGCGCTGCGCGCGATCCTGCGCGAGGTGTGCGACCTGACCGAGATGGGCTTTGCCGCCGTCGCGCGGGTGACGGAGACGCGCTGGATCGCGGTGCAGGTGCTCGACCGGATCGAGTTCGGCCTCAATCCCGGTGCCGAGCTGGAGATCAAGACCACTATCTGCGACGAGATTCGCGCGTGCGGCCAGGAGATCGTCATCGACGATGTGGCGGGCAACCAGCATTGGCGCACCCATCATACGCCGATGCTCTATGGCTTCAGAAGCTATGCGTCCTTTCCGCTCCGGCTGCCCGATGGCAGCTTCTTCGGCACATTATGCGCGATCGATCCCAGGTCGCGGCCTTCGCTGAAGGGGCCGGACGTGGTCTCCCGGCTGGAAGATTGCGCCCGCCGGGTGGAGGCGATCCTCGCCGCGACGCCGGTCGATAGCGAAGAGGCGTAGGCGAAACCGGGGCGGAGCGGGCGAAGTCGGGGCGGAGCGACGATCCGGCCAGACCATTCGCCAGCCAGCCGTCCGCGAGCCAACCTTCGGACTGGCCAACTATCCGACAGGCGCGACCACCTGTCTCAGAGCAGGCCCTGGCCCAGCGCCCACATGATGACGGCCCCGATCGCGGCGGACCCCAGGGCGACGGCGATATAGCTCAGCGTCCTCAGCCCACCCGCGCGGCTGTTCCACACCAGATCGACAGGGGGCAGCGGCGGCAACGGCGGGGCGCCGCCCTTTTGCGGAAAGGCCTCGTCGATGCGCTGGAGCAGGGAGGGGAGCCGCGCGAGCATCGCCACGCCATCCTGGATCGCATCGGCCGCCTTCGCCTCCGGCCCCAGCTCATCGCGCAGCCAGGCCTTCACATAGGGGCCGGACACGTCCCACATGTTGATCGCGGGGTCGAGCATGGTCGCGACCCCCTCCACCATCACCATGGTCTTCTGGAGCAGCAGCAGGTGCGGCTGGGTCTGCATGTCGAAGTCGCGGGTGATGGCGAACAGGCCGTCGAGCATCTGTCCCACGGACAGTTCGGACACTGCCTTGCCGCGCATCGGCTCGCCCACGGCGCGCAGGGCCGTGGCGAATTCGCGCACGTCATGATGGGCGGGCACATATTGCGCCTCGAAATGAATCTCCGCCACGCGCCGGTAATTGCCGGTGATGAGGCCGTAGAGAATCTCCGCCAGCCATTGCCGCGCGCGCCGGTCGATGCGGCCCATGATGCCGAAGTCGATGGCGGCGATGTCGCCATTGGCCTTCACGAACAAATTGCCCTGATGCATGTCCGCGTGGAAATAGCCCTCCGCGATCGCCTGCCGCAGGAAGGTGTTGACCAGCCGTGCGGCGATGTCGGGCAGGTCATGGCCCGCCGCGATCAGCGCGCCACGGTTGCTGATCTTGATCCCGTCGATCCAGTCGAGGGTCAGCACCTTGCCGGAGGTGCGGTCCCAGTCGATACCGGGGATGACATAGCCATGCACGGGCGCCATCGTCTCCGCCAGTTCCGACGCAGACGCGGCCTCTCGCCGCAGGTCGAGTTCGCGCGCGGTCCAGCGTTTCAGATTGGCGATGACGAGGCGGGGGCGCAGGCGCGCCGCCTCTCCGCCCAGCGCCTCCAGATGCGCGGCGGCCCATTCATAGGTGTCGATGTCGCGGGCGAACTGTGCCTCCACGCCGGGGCGCACCACTTTGACGGCGACTTCGCGCCCCTCTGCCGTGACGGCACGGTGCACCTGCGCGATGGAGGCGGCGCCGACGGGCACCTCGTCGAAGCGGCTGTACAGGGTTTCCAGGGACTGGCCCAGGCTCTGCTCCACCGCGGCGCGGATCGATGCAAAGGGGACGGGCGGCAGCGAATCCTGAAGGCTGAGCAGGTCGCGCGCTGGCTCCTCGCCCACCAGATCGGGGCGGGTCGCCAGCATCTGGCCCAGCTTGATCGCCGCCGGGCCGATGGCGCCGAACGCCTCGGCATAGCGGGCCTGTTTGGGCACGCGCGCGCCGAAGCGGGCCAGCCGGGCGATGCGGCGGACCGGGGCGGGCGTGTTGAGATCCTGCTCGATCCCGCGCAGCGCGCCATGCCGTGCCAGGGTGCGTCCCCATTTGAGGATGCGCCAGAGATGCGTGACGTGGGAGGTCATGCGGCCATTGACTCAACCGGCGACTCAACCGGCGACTCAGCCATCGACGCGGGCATCGTCTCGGGGCGCTCCAAGATCACGCCTTCCAGCCGCTGTGGATCGCGACCAGCCCGCCCAGAATCGGCTCCGCCTTCACCTGCGTGAAGCCGGCCTCGCGGATCATGCCCGCAAAGGTCGGCATGTCCGGGAAGCGGCGGATGGATTCGATGAGGTAGCGATAGCTGTACTCGTCCTTGGCCAGCAGTTTGCCCAGTTTGGGCACCATATGATGCGAATAGGCGTCATATACTTCCGCGAAACCCGGCCAGAGCGTCGTGGAGAATTCCAGGCAGAAGAAACGTCCGCCATATTTCAGCGCGCGATGCGCCTCGCGCAGCGCCGCCGGTATGTCGGTGACGTTTCGGATGCCAAAGGCGATGGTATAGGCGTCGAAGCTGCGGTCCGCGAAGCTGAGCGTCTCGGCATTCTGCTCCGACCAGAGCAGACCCTCTATGCCGCGCTTGGCCGCCCGCTCCTTGCCCACGGCCAGCATGTCCGGGTTGATGTCCGCCACGGTGATCGTCGCGTCCGACGATGCCATGCGAAAGGCGATGTCCCCGGTGCCGCCCGCCATGTCGAGGATGGCCTCGCCGCCGCGCGGCTTCACCCGACGCACGAACTTGTCCTTCCACAACCGGTGGGCGCCGACCGACATAGCGTCGTTCATGACGTCGTAGCGGCTGGCGACGCTGGAGAAGACCTGACCGACGAGGCCGACCTTCTCCGCCGTGGGAACTTCGCGATAGCCGAAGGACGTGGTGTCGCTTGCTGTCTCTGGCGCTGTGTCGTTCATGGCGCTGGCTCTAGCGGGCCGGGGCCATGGGTTCCAGCGTAAAGGTCAGATGACGACCGCGGGTTGCGGTGCGCCGAGATGGGCCAGGAAGTCCGGCTTGCCGAGCGCGACACCCTGCGCCCGCAAAATGGCATAGGCGGTGGTGGCATGGAAAAAGAAATTGGGTAGCGCAAATCCGGTCAGATAGCCCAGCCCCTCGAACCGATAGGCCGTGCCGTTGGGGAATTTCAATTCGACCGGGCGCGCTTCCTGCCCGTCGATCGCGTCACGGTCGATGCCCTTGAGATAGGCGATGGTGCGGTCGCAGCGGGCGCGCAGGTCGGCAAATGTCTCTTCCGTGTCCGGCATGGCGGGCGCATCCACACCGGCGAGGCGGGCGGCGCAATTCTTCGCGCTGTCCGATGCCATCTGATATTGCGCGATCAGCGGCCGCATATCGGGCGCAAGGCGCGCATCGACCAGTTCGGCCTCCAGTCTGTGCGCGGTAGCCTTGTCCAGCCAGGCGCGCATATTGGTCAGGTTGTCGATGAAGAGCGGTATCGATACATCATAGAGCGATATGGCCATGGGGGGTTCCTTGCTGGTGGCATCTGCACGCGGGATGCCCTTTGCCGCAGCCGCCCGTGGCGCACAATGATTGCGATATGAAACTTTTATCCGGGGATACTATGGCCTAGGGTCGCGCCATGCCGGAATTACCAGAAGTCGAGACCACCGTCGCTGGCCTGCGCGGGCCGCTGGAGGGGCAGCGCCTCACCCGCGTCGAGCCGCGCCGCGCGGACATGCGAAAGCCCTTTCCCGCCGACCTGCGGCAGCGGTTGACGGGCGCACGCGTCACCAGCCTGGGCCGCCGCGCCAAATATGGGCTGATCGACACGGACCGGGGCGACACCATGATCTTTCACCTCGGCATGTCGGGCCGCTGGGTGATCGACGGGGACGCGGTGAATGTCCACGACCATCTGATCCTTGAGACGGAGGGTGGGCAGGACGGGACGGCGCATCATTTCGCGCTGCGCGATCCCCGGCGATTCGGTTTTGTGGACCTGATGCCGACCGGGGCGCTGGCCACCTATCCCGCCTTTGCCGCGATGGGACCGGAGCCATTGGGACCGGATTTCACCGCCGCCTATCTCGCGGACCGGCTGCGGGATCGGGCCGCGCCGATCAAGGCGATGCTGCTCGACCAGCGGATCGTGGCGGGGCTGGGCAATATCTATGTGTGCGAGGCGCTGAACATGGCGGGAATCGCGCCTACCCGTCCGTCCGGCGCGATCACCCGGCCGCGACTCGGGCGACTGGTGGAGGCGATTCGAGAGGTGCTGGCCGCCGCCATTCTCGCGGGCGGATCGTCGCTGCGCGACTATGTGCGGCCGGACGGACAGCTGGGCTATTTCGCCAAGGACTGGCGCGTCTATGGCCGCGAAGGGCTGCCCTGCCCCTGCGGAACCCCGGTTCTGCGGCGTGTGGACAGTGGTCGCTCGACCTTCTATTGCCCGGCCTGCCAGAGATGACCGGCTGACATTCACACGCGCTTTTCATGCGATCCCGGTTGACGATTCGGCCTATACTGATTAAGGGCGCGCTCTTCGCGGGTTTCGCGTGGACCGGAAACGGTTCTGCACCCACTTTAGATTTTTCTATTCGCAGGTTTGAGGACAAGCATGGCCAACACGCCGCAGGCAAAGAAGCGCATTCGCCGCAACGCTCGCAGGGCCGAGATCAACGGCGCGCGCGTCAGCCGCATCCGTACTCTGGTTAAGAAGGTCGAGAGCGCGCTGGAAACCGGCGACAAGACCGCCGCCCAGACCGCCCTGTCGGCTGTGCAGCCCGAACTGGCACGCGGCGTCGCACGCGGTGTCCTGCACCAGAACACCGCATCGCGGAAGTTCGGCCGCCTGACCAAGCGGGTCCAGGCGCTGGCCTGACCCTTTCGGGTTACGACGAAGATTGTATGCCCGCCAGTCGCGAACTGGCGGGTATTTTTGCGTCTGCACGCCATTGCCCTGCCAGCCGGCCTGGTTGCCAGCCTTGCTTTCAGCGTACCCGTCGGCGCGCCTGTTCATGACGGGGTCCGTCGGCTGACTATGCGCCTGCCTGTCGGACAGTGCGGCGGCGGACAGCGATAGAGACGGAAGTCTCAAACCGCCCCCTTTGGCGTAAAGCCATGGAACTCCACGATTCGCGCGTATCGTTACGGTTAACTTTCATCAATATTGAATGATTTCAATTACTTGATCAGATGTCCCCGGATTCCCTGAGTCAAACCATTTATTTCAGTTTTTTGACCATCAGCACACTTGATCGACCATGGGGGCGGTGCGAGAAACGGCGCTCGGGCAGTCGAGTCACCTCGACAGCATCACAGCAGCGAACACATGGGTTTGAGCCGCGAATCACGATTCGGGGGACGGGTGAGCCATGTCTTTGATTCCGGAATGTTGGGGGCTCGCATCCCCGGAAGAGTGGAGAAGTTCGTATAATGGTCAAGGCTGGCGAGATCGCCAATGAGGCATCGTTGCACGCTACGGACACCGTAGGCACGGGCAGCGACGCCGTGGGGCAGGGGGTGGCCCCGGTTGTAACCATGGAGGGGGCAGCCGCCCTCGATTCGTCCGCGCTGGATTCCACATGGGAGGTGATCCGCACCGGGCTGCGCCGGGACATTGGCGCGCGCCTGTTCGACCAGTGGCTGCGGCAATTGTCGCTGGGCACTTTCTGCGCGCCGACCGGCACGCTGGAACTGGCCGCCCCGTCGGAGTTCGCCGCCAATTTCGTGTCGAGCAACTATGGTGCCCGGCTGGCCCTTGCCTGGCGCACGCAGAATGCCGGTGTGTCCGAAGTGCGCGTGGTGCGCCGCGTCGGCGCCGCGCGGACGCTGGCGCTGGCCGCCTCCACGCCCTCGGCAAGCAGGGGCGCCACATCGGGCGATGGCGTCCATGACGCGGCGGACGACACCACGCCCGTGGTCGCCACGACCGCCGCCATCCCCGCCGATGGCTTCCGCCCCCGGCATGACTTCACCAGCTTCGTCGCGGACGAGAGCAACCGCCTCGCCTTCTCGGCATCGCAGGGCCTCGCCGCCGTCACCCAGCCCATGTTCAACCCGCTGTTCATCCATGGCGGCACCGGACAGGGCAAGACGCATCTCCTGCATGCCATCGCGGGCGCCTTTGCCCGGCATAGCCCGAACCAGTCGGTCCTCTACATGTCGGCCGAGCGGTTCATGATGGAGTTCGTCAACGCGATTCGCGCCAACGACACCATGGCGTTCAAGGCGCGGCTGCGTGCCGCCCGCCTGCTGCTGATCGACGATATTCAGTTCATCGCGGGCAAGGGGCCGACGCAGGAGGAGTTCCTCCACACCATCAACGACCTGATCGATTCGGGCGCGCGCATCGCCATTGCCGCCGACCGTGCGCCGCAGGCGATCGAGGGCGTGGACAAGCGCATCCTCTCGCGCCTCGCGGGCGGCCTCGTCGCGGACATCCAGCCTGCCGGGCTGGAACTGCGCATCGCCATCCTGCGCGCGCGCCGGGCCTCGACCGGATCGACGGCGGTGGGTGACGAGGTGATCGACCTGCTCGCCCGTTCCATCCGCAGCAACATCCGCGAACTGGAAGGGGCGTTCAACAAGCTGATCGCCTATTCGCAGTTGATGGGCCGCGCGGTGACGGCCGACATGGCGCAGACCGTGCTGGCCGATTCGCTGCGCGCCAATGCCCGGCGCATCACCATCGACGAGATCCAGCGCGCCTGCGCCGCCCATTACCGCATCGACACGTCGGAGATGCGCTCCGCCCGCCGGGCGCGCGCCGTCGCCCGTCCGCGCCAGGTCGCCATGTATCTCGCCAAGAAGCTGACCCCGCGCTCCCTGCCGGAGATCGGCCGCATTTTCGGCGGGCGCGACCATTCGACCGTGATCCACGCCGTCCGCACCATCGAGGCTCTCCGCAAGGAGAATGCGGACATCGACCAGGATATTCGCACGTTGCAGAGCCAACTGGAGGGGTGAGGGTTGGCCGCGGGCCGATTGGCTCGCGGGATGAGGGGGCAGGGGCAAGCAGACTGCCCGTCCGCCGTTGCATCCCACAGTAAAATCGCGCCCTAATTCACCGTGCCATGTGCGCCCATGGCGGCAGCGATGCGGGACAGTTTTTCCGGGTTTCGCATGATATAGATGGTCCTGATCCGGCCATCCTCGATTTCCAGCGCGGTCGTCTGGAGCAGGCGACCCTCCACCAGGCTGGCAAAGCCGGGCAGGCGGTCGATCTGCATCGGATGCTGTATCTGCGGCTGGCTGATGCCATATTTGCGCTTGAGGCCGACGAACAGGCGCAGCGCCTTCTCGATGCCGTGGATCGGGTTGCGAAAGGCGATGACGCGGCCGCCCCCATCCGAATAGATTGCCACATCCTGTGCCAGCATCGCCCGCAATGCCGCCATGTCGCCCTGCTGGGACGCGGTGAAGAAGGCGCTGGCGATCCGTTCCGCCGCCGTCTCCTCGACGGGGTAGCGCGGGCGCGCCTCGCGGACATGGCGGCGGGCGCGGGAGGCAAGCTGGCGCACGGCGGCCGGATCGCGCTCCAGCGTCTCCGCCACCTCCGCCAGTGGCACGTCGAACACATCGTGCAACAGGAAGGCGGCGCGCTCCAGCGGGGAGAGGCGCTCCAGCGCGAGCATCAGGGTCATGGTCAGTTCGTCGGCGCGCATCGCCCCTGTGTCCGGCTCAAAGAAAGGCTCGGGCAGCCATTCCCCGACATAGGTTTCGCGGCGCACCTGTGCGGACTTGGCGCGGTCGAGGCACAGGCGGGTGACGATGCGGGTGAGATAGGCGGCGGGATTGTCCACCGGCTCGCGTTCCTGTCCAGTCATGGCCTGTCCCACCACATCCTGCGCCGCCATCCGCTGCCAGCGCAGCCATGCATCCTGCGCCACATCCTCGGCCTCCGCAAAGGAGCCGAGCATGCGGTAGGCGAGGCGCAGCAACCGGGGACGCTGCGCCTCGAACAGGGCGGTCGGGTCGTTATGCGGCGGCAAGGTCGCGCTCTTCCACGGGATGCGCGGCGCGAAAGCCGACCTGCACCCGGTTCCACACATTGATCGCGCCGATCATGAAGCTGAGCTGCACCTGCTCCTCCTCGCTGAACTCGGCCTTCAGGGCCGCATAATCGGCATCGGGTGCGCCCGTCTCCGCCAGGCGGGTCAGTGCCTCGGTCCAGCCGAGGGCTGCCCGCTCCCGCGCGGAATAGAGCGTCGATTCGCGCCAGGCGCCGAGCATGTAGAGGCGCATCTCGCTCTCGCCACGCTGGCGCAGATCGGTGCTGTGCATGTGGATGCAAAAGGCGCAGCCGTTGATCTGCGACGCGCGAAGGTTCACCAGTTCATGCAGGTTGTGGCCGATGCTGCTGCCCGCAAAGCTGGCGTGCAGCGCATACATCGCCTTGACGCTGGCGGGCGCCAGGGCGTGGGGATTGTCCAGACGAGGGGTCATGTCATGTCTCCTGCACGCACCATGCGCGCCTTGCAGACATGACGAGGCAGCATCGGCGGATGTGACATGGGCGGCATGTTTTTTCGTGCGGGGTCGATGGGAGGTACGCAAAGGCCGGTGGCGTTGTCCTGCCCCATGGCATGGAGATCGCGCTTTGGCATGGCCGCTCCTTTTCATATGCATGATGATTGGCTAACGCCTCCCCATGCCTATTGCCAGTTCACAGATCGAGACCCTGCCCCTTGCCGAGGCACTGATCGCCGCGCCCTCCGTCACGCCTGCGACGGGCGGCGTGTTCGACGTGCTCGACGCCGCGCTGGTGGCGGCGGGTTTTGCCGTCGAGCGGTTCCTCGATGGCGTGGCGCCGGACGGGCCGGTCGAGAATCTGCTCGCCATCCGCACCAATGGCGAGGGTCCGCATGTCGCCTTTGCCGGGCATCTCGACGTGGTGCCGCCGGGTGGGGCGTGGACCAACGATCCCTTCACGCCGACGCGCGCGGGCGATTTGCTCTATGGGCGCGGCGCGGTGGACATGAAGGGGGCGATCGCTGCCTTCGTCGCGGCGGCGGCGCGGGAAAGCGCGCTGCCCGGCACGGTCAGCCTCATCATCACCGGGGACGAGGAGGGCGCGGCGACCTATGGCACGCCCGTGCTGATGCAGCATATGGCGGCACGCGGCATCACGCCCGACCTGTGCCTGGTGGGGGAGCCGACCTCGGCCCACCGGCTGGGCGATGTGGTGAAGATCGGGCGGCGCGGTTCGGTCAACATGTGGATCGCGGTGGAGGGGGTACAGGGCCATGTCGCCTATCCCCACCTCGCCGACAATCCGGCGCCCCGCCTGCTCCGCATCCTGACGGCGATCGACGCGATCGTCCTGGACGAGGGGACCGACTGGTTCCAGCCCAGCAATATCGAGATTACCGACATCCATATCGGCAATCCGTCCACCAACACCATCCCCGCGCGGGCGACGGCGCGTATCTCGATCCGTTTCAACGACCGCCATTCGGGCGAGTCGCTGACCACCATCGTCCGCACCATCGTGGAGCGGGAAAAGGGCGGCAGCCTGACCGCGAAGATCAGCGGCGAGCCTTTCCTGACCCAGCCCGGCCCGCTGTCCGATGCGATCTCGGCCTCGATCACCGCAGTGACGGGTCTCGTGCCCGAACTGTCGACCAGCGGCGGCACGTCCGATGCGCGCTTCCTGTGCAGGCTGTGCCCGGTGGTCGAGTTCGGCCTCAACAACGCCACCATGCACAAGCGGGACGAGGCGGTGGCCATCGCGGACCTCGATGCGCTGGCGCTGATCTATGGCGATTTCTTGCGGCGGACGCTGGGCGCCTGATCCCTTCCCCTTTTTTCCCCGAGAGCCACCCGCCCACGGACGCTCGCCTGTGCCAAGTGTTGGCAGGAGCATGACCATGACAGATTCCAGCCTGCCCGCCGCGGTCAGCGCGGTCGCGACCCTGAACGGTGCGTTTCGCCTGCGCTCCGGCCAGATCTCGACCCAATATTTCGATAAATATCGCTTCGAGGCGGACCCGGCGCTCCTGCGGCGGGTGGCGGCGGCGATGATCGCGCTGTTGCCCGCGACGGCGGAGATTCTCGCCGGGCTGGAACTGGGCGGCGTCCCCATCGCCACGGCCATGTCGCTGGCCACCGGCCTGCCCGCCGCCTTCATCCGCAAGGAGGCGAAGGACTATGGCACCTGTCAGGCGGTGGAGGGCACGCAGGTGCGCGGCAGGCGCGTGGTCCTGATCGAGGATGTCATCACCACCGGCGGCGCGGTCGCCGATGCGGTCACGCTGGTGGAGGCATCGGGCGGCACGGTGATCGGCGTCGTCTGCGCGATCTGGCGCGGCGAGGGGGAGCCACGGATCGCGGCCATCCCGCACATCCCGGTCGTCGCCGCGATGAGCAGGGCGGACCTGCTGGAGGGCCGGCCCGCCCTTTCCTGACGATCCGTGGTTGGCCTATCCCGTCACCGCTCCACCAGCCGGGTGTAGAGGTGCCAGCTCGCATAGCCCAGCACCGGCAGCACGACCGCCAGCCCCAGGAACAGGGGCACGCAGGCCAGCGCCAGCAGCCCGGCGACATACAGGCCCCAGCGCAGCGTCATCATCGGGTTGTGGGCGCTGGCACGCAATGATGTCTCCAGCGCGTCCGACGCATGGACATTCCTGTCGACCAGCATCGGGAAGGACACCAGCATCGTGACCAGCGTGACGAGCGCAAAGGCCAGCCCGGCGATATTGCCGAACAGGATCATCCGCCATCCCTGCGTCGTGGTGAAGAGCATCGACACGAAGGCGCCGAGACCGGCCGGATGCAGTCGGCCTACCGTGCCCTGATAGGTGGCGTTGGCGATGAACAGCCATGCCAGCGCGATCACCACCAGCGCGGCGGCCAGGCCGAGTATCTGCGCCCGGTTGGACCCGCGCAGGGGATCGAGGAAGTGGCTCCACCCCGCGTCCATGCCCGACTCGCGCCGCCGGGCCAGTTCGTAGAAGCCGATGGCGATCAATGGCCCGAGCAGCGAGAAGGCTGCGGCCAGCGGGAAGATGATGGGGATCATCGCGCCATTGAGCGCAAAGGTGGCCGCGAGCAGCGCGACCGTGGGATAGATGAGGCCCGCCAGAATGATGTCGCCCCGCATCGCGCGGAAATCCCTCATCCCCTCGCGCAAGGCCCAGTGCAGGTCGTGCGCGTCGATGGTGCGGATGGTCGGGGCGGTTCGGGACGCGGCGGCGGGCGCAACAGGTGGCGCAACAGGCGGCATGGCCGATTGCGCGGGGCGCGGTGCGGCAGGCGAGGTAGTGGCAACCATGGCGACTCTCCCAGCTTTGCGGGGCACGGAGGAGAATGCCCGCGTGCGTCCGCTGCTGAACCTCGGTCATGGCCTATGGTCGGCTCACGCCAGGCTCTGAGGCGAGCATAGCCCTTTCCACGCCCTGTTGACAGGGGGCTGATAGCGTCGCGAGTGAAGGGGAGAGGGGAGGCAGGAGAGGCTGGTGGCCGCACCTCGGGTGCGGCCTCTCAGGCAGGCGTTGGTTTCAGGCAGGAATCAGTCAGTTGGCTGCTGCGCTGGTATCCACCTTCTCGACCCATTCGGGGTAGAAGCTCGGCTCCCGGCTCGACCATCCGGCGGCGGTCGCGGCCGCTTCGCTGATCGACTGGAGCAGTTCCCGGCGCTTTTCCGGGTGCAGATGGGGCAGGCTGGCCGCCGCGCAGAATGCGCCCGGCAACCATGGCCGCGAACCCGCGCCGATCAGCCGCTCATACAAAAAGCGATAGGCCGAAAAGCTGCCGAGTCGGTTCTGGCTGAGGTCGAAGGCGGAGATGACCACCAGCGGCGCCATGAATGGCTCCACCTGGTCGAGACCGCTGTCGTCCGGCACCATCGTGCGGATTTCGTCGAGCCGGGCGTAGATGCGCCCCTGTGCCCGGATGCTCGCTTCTTCCACAAGGTCACGGCTCCAGGTACTCATCGGATCGCGCCGGTGCATCGCAATGTCGAGGGAACGTCGGATATATCGCTGTGTCGCTGAGGGAAAAGACGCAAATTCGCGCATTTCCGACAAGGTAACTGCACCGTCCGTGGGTTTCGCACTAGCCATGCACTGTCTCCGTTAACCGGCCTCTGCACTGATTATGATCATGCGCCCAACATGGTTTACGCACGGTTAATCGCATGCTGGACTTTAGTCTTGCATAGCCGTTGTGCGATGCAACATAATTTTTCCTCACCCCGTCGAAATCTGCGCTATGCCCCCGGACATGCGCGGGCACTGCCGCACGGATAGTTGCGCCTGGCATCAATCGCCTTCTTCCCCATGAAAAACGACGCCCCGCAGAGAGGCGACGCCATGAGGACAGGCAGTGACGACGCGCAGGCAGGGGGATGATGCGCGTCGCCATATCCTGCCTATTTCTTCGCGGACTTTTCCGCAAAATCGCGCGATTCCTGCGGAAAACCGGAGGATGGCACGGGGTCGCCATGGTCGCCCGGCGCGGTCGTTGCCGGCGGGTCGGAGGCGTCCATGGATTCCTCCAGTCCGGCCTCAAGCTTCTCCTCCCGGTTCATCGGTTTGTGCTGCCCTTTTGGATCGGTCTTGTGGGGGGTCTTCGAGACGATGATCGGATCGCTCATGCTATTCTCTCCATCGGCTTGATGGACGCCATATCCGGCTGTCCTGATGTGATCATGCGCGGTGGCGCCAGCATGGCATGCGGCATTGGCACATTCGCCTCATCGGCGGGGCTGCTTGCCGGGCTGGAGCCGATTCGTTTTCGCATGACCCGTGCCTTTCCTTGCGGGTCGGTGTGGCGACACTCACCCTGAAACAACCCGTGAGCGACAGTGAAGTTTCAGGGCCTGCACGCGCTTTGCCAATATCGCGCGCAACCGCTAAAGGCGCTGGCATGACGAGCGATCAGAAAAGCCTGCCAGAGGCGGCAACCGCACCAAAGGCCAAGGACTGGATCATGGGCATCGCGTCCTATGTGCCGGGCAAGGCCAAGAGTGATGACGGACGCACCCTCATCAAACTGTCCGCCAACGAGAATCCACTCGGCACCAGCCCGGCGGCCAAGGCGGCGGCGCTAGCCGCGGCGGCGGACCTTGCCACCTATCCCGATCCGGGCGCGACCGAATTGCGCGAGACGATCGCCGCCGTCCATGGACTCGACCCCGCGCGGGTCATCCATGGCACTGGGTCGGGCGAACTGCTCCATATGGTCGCGGGCGCCTTTGCCGGGCCGGGGGACGAGATACTCTATGTCCGCTACGGCTTCTCGCTCTACGACATCGTGGCGCGGCGCGCGGGCGCGACCCCCGTGGTGGTGCCCGACCGGGATTATGGCACGGATGTCGACGCCCTGCTGGCGGCGGTGACGGACAGGACGCGCATCGTCTTTCTCGCCAACCCCAATAATCCCACCGGCACGACCACATCGCGGGCGGAGATTGCGCGGCTGCTCGATGGCTTGCGGCCCGACATCCTCTTCGTGCTGGATCAGGCCTATGCCGAATATCTGGGCGATGACGAGGACGACCATGGCCTGCAACTCGCCATGGAGCGGCCCAATGTGCTCGTCACGCGCACCTTCTCCAAAATCTACGGCCTTGCGGCGGAGCGTGTCGGCTGGGGCTATGCCAGCGCGGCGGTGATCGACGTGCTGCACCGGATCGCGGGGGCCTTCAGCCTGACCAGCAGCGCACAGGCGGCCGGCGTCGCCGCGCTGAAGGACCAGCGTTTCGTGGAAAAGAGCCGCGAGCATAACCGCGTCTGGCGCGGCTGGCTGGCCACCGAAATGGCGGCGCTGGGCAATCATGGCGTGCGCGTTGTGCCGAGCGGGGCGAACTTCCTGCTCATCCTGTTCGAGGGCGCGACCAGCGCGGAGATGGTCTACAAGGCATTGATGGAGGCAGGCTATGCCACGCGCTGGCTGCCGGGGCAGGGCCTGCCCCACGGCCTTCGCATCACCATCGGGACCGAGGAGCAGGTGCGCGACATCGCCGCGCGCATCCGCACGCTGGTCGCCGGGCAATCCGGCGTGAGCGAGGGCTGAGCCGTGCTGCCCTTCTCCCGCGTCACCGTCATCGGCCTCGGCCTCATCGGATCGTCGATCTGCCGGGCGGTGCGCGCCTATATGCCCACCGCGCGCGTCACCGGCCATGATGCCGACCCGCAGGTGCGCGAGATCGCCCGCCGCATCGACCTGTGCGACGATGTGACGGACACGGCGGGGGCATCTGTGATCGACGCCGACCTCGTCATCCTGTGCGTGCCGGTGGGCGCGATGGGCAGGGTGGCCGCCGCCATTGCCGACGACCTGCCCGCCGACGCCATCGTCAGCGATGTGGGCGGCGCTAAGGCCAGCGTGCTGGCGGCATTGCGCGAGGCGCTTCCCGACGCTGTCATCGTGCCGGGGCATCCGGTGGCGGGCACGGAGTTCTGCGGGCCTGAGTCGGGCTTTGCCAGCCTGTTCAAGGGCCGCTGGTGCATCATCACTCCCGACGCGGACACACCGGCGGTGGCGATCCTGCGCGTGCGGACCTTCTGGGAAGCGTTCGGCGCGAATGTCGAGGAGATGACGCCGGAGCATCATGATCTGGTGCTGGCCGTGACCAGCCATGTGCCGCACCTGATCGCCTACACCATTGTCGGCACCGCCTCCGACCTGGAGGCCGTGACCCAGTCGGAGGTCATCAAATATTCGGCGGGCGGTTTTCGCGACTTCACCCGCATCGCCGCGTCCGACCCGACCATGTGGCGCGACGTGTTCCTCAACAATCGCGAGGCGGTGCTGGAAGTGATGCAGCGCCTGACCGAAGACCTCAACGCGATGCAGAAGGCGATCCGCTATGGCGACGGCGACGCGCTGTTCGCGGCTTTTGCGCGGACACGGGCCATCCGCCGCTCGATCATCGAGCAGGGCCAGGACGATGCGAAACCCGATTTCGGGCGGATTCATGAGGATCCGGGCGTTGTGCCCCCGGAAAGGCCGCAGACCGACGAAGACACCTGGCTGCGAAAAATCGTCGCTGCCGTCATACAATTGGGTGGAGAGGCGAAATATGACGAACTGCATTCTCAACTGGAGAAGGCCGGATCGCGCGCCCTTACCGTCAATCAAAAAAACTATATTCGCAATCTCATAAGAAAATATGCCCGGACCACTGCGGGAAGGGGCGCTCGGGTCGCTATTTTCATTGTGGATGGAAACACGCGCCGGCTCAGGCTGGCATCCAGCATAAATCCGGATGAACTGCTTTAACCGATCTCGGCCTGCCACAGGTCGATCAGCGTCGCCGGATAATAGCGTTCCTCCAGCGCCGCCAGTTCCTCCGGCGTGAACCAGCGGTGGCTTTGCATCACGCGCTGCTCCAGTGCGGTGTGGCCGTCGATCCGCACCGCGCAATCTTCCGGCCGGGCGACGAAATAGCGTTCCTCGCCATCCACCTCCACCCCTTCGAGGGTAGTGAAGACCATCTCAAGCGCCGCGACCTGCGGTCCGATCGGGCAGGTCATGCCGGTTTCCTCGAACAATTCGCGGACCGCCGCCTGCTCATAGCTCTCGCCGGGATCGACCGCGCCGCCCGGCGTACACCAGAAGGCGGAGCGGTCCGCAGGCGTGAAGCGGAACATCAGCAGCCGGTCCTGCGGGTCGATCACCAGCAGGCGCGCGGCCGGGCGTTTGGGGCGGGCGTCCGGCGCCCTGTTCTCGGGCGTCATGATAGTCTGGGGCGACATCGTCTCTTCGGGCATGGCAGCGGCTATTCGCCCGGCGCGCGGGCCTTGATGGCCAGTGCATGCACCTTGGTCGCCATCAGGTCGCCCAGCGCCGCGTTGACCAGGCGTTGCCGCGCCACGCGCGACTGGCCTGCAAAGGCGCTTGCCACCACCTCCACGGTGAAATGGCTCTCCCCCGTGCCATCGTCGCCCATATGGCCGCGATGTTGCGCGCTGTCGTTGATGACGGCGAGATGTTCCGGGGACAGGGCGTCCCGGACCCGCATTTCGATTTCCTGGCCCACCGGGCCTAGCGATTGGTCAACCATATCCCCTATATAGGGGGCTTCGCGCGAAGCAGGGACTTATTTTGACGGATCAGGGACAATCGCGGCGGCATGAACGCTTTCATGGCCGGGTGGCCGATGGAGACATGCGCGCCTGCCTGATGGAGGGCTGCACCAACGCAGGCGAATTTCGCGCCCCTCCCGAGGATGTCCGCAATGCCGCCGATGGTCCGCCGCAATGGCGCTGGCTGTGCCTCGACCATGTGCGCGAGTTCAACGCCAAATATAATTTCTTCCGCGGCATGAGCAGCGAGGAGATCAACGAGGCGCAGCGGCCCATGGCGGGCTGGGAGCGGGAGACGCGCGCCTTCTCCTCTGCCGGCGCGACCGGCACGCCGCCGCCGCGCTGGGGCGATTTTTCCGATCCCCTCGACGCCATCGGCGCGCGCTTTCGCCAGCGCATGGCGGAGGCGAAGGGGCGCAACGACGGCAGGCCGCTATCGGGTGACGACCGCAAGGCGCTGAAGCTGCTGGGGCTGGCGATCGACGCTGACCGCAAGGCGCTGCGCGAGGCCTATACGGCGCTCGCCCGCCGCTATCACCCGGACCATAATGGCGGCGACCGCAGCCATGAGAAGGCGTTGCAGGAGGTGATCGCCGCCTATCAGCACCTCCGCAAGGCGCCTGCCTTTAGTTGAGGGGCGAGCCGTTAAAGGGCAAAGCAGCCGGGTCCAGTCCGGGCGACCAGCCTGCCACCGGGTGCGCCAGACCATGCCGGATCGGGGTCGGCACACCGGGTGCGCCAGACCATGCCGGATCGGGGTCGGCACAAAGGTCATTCATTGATCGGGCCATCGCTGCCCCGAACCTTTCGCCGGGACGGTGCCGACCCTGCGCCGCACTGTTGGCTCACCGTCCCGCGCGTCGCCAAATTGCGCGCCTGAACTCCGCAGGCTCAGACCAGCGCCTCGATCACCGCCGCGCGCAGTTCCGGTATGCCCATGCCCTTTTCGGCGGAGGTCATGATGATCTCCGGATGGGCGGCGGGGCGCTTGCGCGCCTCCAGCACGGTGGCCTCGGTGACGGCGGCCAGCTCGCTTGCCTTCACCTTGTCCGCCTTGGTCATGACCAGGCGATAGCTGACCGCCGCGCCATCCAGCATGTCCATCACATCGCGGTCGACATCCTTGATGCCATGGCGGCTGTCGATCAGCACGACGGCGCGTTTCAGCACGGCACGGCCGCGCAGATAGTCGTTCACCAGCATGCGCCATTGCCGCACGATGTCCTTGGGCGCCTTGGCATAGCCATAGCCGGGCATGTCGACGATGCGGAACAGCGGCAGCACGCCCTCCATCCCGCCGCCGTTTCCGGCCACGTCGAAGAAGTTCAGTTCCTGCGTCCGGCCTGGCGTATTGGATGTGCGGGCCAGCCCGTTGCGGTTGGTCAGCGCGTTGATGAGCGATGACTTGCCCACGTTGGAGCGGCCCGCAAAGGCGATTTCCGGCACGTCCGGGTCCGGCAGGAATTTCAGCGCGGGCGCCGATTTCAGGAAGCTGATCGGACCGGAGAAAATCTTGCGCGCTTCCTCGATCCGCGCTGCCCGGCTTTCCTCGCTCTCCTGCTCTTCGATATGGTCTTCAGTCATAGCCCGGCCTCCTTCGGCCCGGTTCCCCTGGATCAAGTCCGGCCATCAGGTGGCGGGCTTGTCCTTCAGCGCGGGGTGGCGGCGATACAGGAACTGCTGCTGCGCCACGGTGAGGATGTTCGACGTGATCCAGTAGATGAGCAGGCCGGTGGCGAAGGGCGCCATCACGAACATCATCATCCAGGGCATGATCGCGAACACCTGCTTCTGCGTCGCGTCCATCGGCGCCGGGTTGAGCCGGAACTGGAGGAACATGGTGATGCCCAGCAGCACGGCCAGCACGCCTATCCCCAGGAAAGCAGGCGGCGTGAAGGGCAGCAGGCCGAACAGGTTGAGGATGTGCAGCGGGTCGGGCGCGGACAAATCCCTGATCCACAGCGCGAACGGCTGGTGCCGCATCTCGATGGTCAGGGTCAGCACCTTGTACAGAGCGAAGAAGACCGGGATCTGGAGGAAGATGGGGAGGCAGCCCGCGAGCGGATTGACCTTCTCCCGCTTGTACAACTCCATGATCTCCTGCTGCTGCTTGGCCTTGTCGTCCTTATATTTCTCCTGGATCGCCTTCATCTTGGGCTGCACCGCGCGCATCTGTGCCATGGAGGCGAACTGGCGCTGCGCCACGGGGAACATCAGGCCGCGCACGATGAAGGTGAGGCAGATGATCGCCACGCCGAAATTGCCGATCGCCTTGAACAGCCAGTCGAGCAGGTAGAAGATCGGCTTTTCGAACCAGTAGAACCAGCCCCAGTCGATGGCGCGGTCGAACTTCTGCACGCCCGCATCCTGATATTTCTCCAGAAGCTGCGTTTCTTTGGCGCCGACGAAGATGCGGCTGGTGGTGGAGACCGTCTTGCCGGGTGCGATCAGCGCGGTGTCGCCCGCAAAGTCGGCCTGATACTGCTCGCCATCGCCCTTGCGGAAGGTGGCGTTGAACGGCGTCTTCTGGTCGGGGATCACCGCCGCCAGCCAATAATGATCGGTAAAGCCGACCCAGCCGCCGGTGCTGGAGAATTTCTGCGGCCCCTCATTGTCGAGCGTCTTGAAGTCGATGCCATAATTGGCCGCGTCGTTGAACACGCCCATCGGGCCGGTGTGGATCGTCCACGTGCTCTTGTCGGCCGAGTGGCCGCGGCGGCTGACATAGGCATAGGGCTTGACGCCCACGGTGCCGGTGCCGCCGTTCTGCACGCTCTGCGTGGCGGAGATCATATAGTCCTGGTCAACCGTCAGCTTGATGAGGAAATGCTGGCCGGTGCCATTGTCCCAGTGCAGCGTGACCGGCGTCGCGGGGGTCAGCTTATTGCCCTCGGCTGTCCACACTGTGTTGCTGTCGGGCGCCTTCACGCCCTCGCCGGTCCAGCCCAGACCCGCGAAATAGGCGTCGGCGGTGCCGCTGGGCGAGAAGAGGCGGATCGGCTCCGAATTCTTCGCGACCGTCTCCTTGTAGACCGGCAGCACCACATCGTCGATGCGCGCGCCCAGCAGGCTGAGCGAACCTTTGAGCTTGGGCGTTTCGATAGCGATGCGCGGCGCGGCGCGCAGCACGGTGGCGCGGTCGCGGGTCGCGGTCGCCGAATCGAGCGCCGGGTCGGCGGACGGCTGCGTGATGGCGGTGGTCTTGCCCCCCTCGATCTTCGTCGCGGGCGGTGCGGCTGGCGGGAAGAAGCGGTTCGCGATCATGGGCCATCCGAACAGGATGGCGATCGTGAACACAGCCGCGATGAGGATGTTACGCTTGTCGTCCGCGTGCATGAATTTGTCCGGTCCGCCGTTTTTATCGGGAATATTGGGTCGTAAAAGCCGTCTCAGGGCACCGGGTCATAGCCCGACCCGCCCCAGGGATGGCAGCGCAATAGACGTTTCACCGCCAGCCAGCCACCCCTGATCGCACCATGCCGTTCCAACGCCGTTATGGCATAGGCGGAGCAGCTTGGGGCATAGCGGCAGGTGGGGGGCAGGATGCGGCTCGGCCCCCATTGCCAGCCCCGTGCGACGAGGATGAGGAGGCGGGCGATCATGACGCGATAGGGCTGGGCTGCACAGGGTCGGCCGACGATTCGAGTGCAACCGGCGATTCGGGCGAAGCCGATACGGGGGCAGGCGATGCCGAAGCAGGCCTTGCGCGCCCATTCCCCCGCCGGTCGGCCCGTGGCTTTGCGTGCCCGTCCGGCTGTCGTTCCGACCGTTCGCCCTGTCCCTTTGCCGCCTTCTTCGCGGCGCGCACCAGTGCCGACTGCAATTCCGCGCGCAGTGCCGCGAAATCGCGCTCCACGCCTTCCTTGCGGCCGATCAGGACATGGTCCGACCCGGCGAGAGCCAGTTCGTCCAGAATCTCGCGCCCCAAAACACGGAAACGGCGCTTCATGCGATTCCGCACGACAGCGCCGCCCACTTTTTTCGACACGGTTATGCCCAGACGGGAAGCGGGGTCGCCATCGCGCCGGTCACGGACCAGCAGGATGAATCCCGGCGTCGTCTGGCGCTGCCCGCGATTCGCCGCGAGATAGTCAGCGCGCCGGGTCATTTTTCCCAGCGTCACGTCCAAATCCCTCAGACCCGAATCGCGTAGGACAGAATCGCTCAGGCGCTCAGGTTCTTGCGGCCGCGCGAACGGCGTGCGCGCAGGATATTGCGGCCGCCGACGGTCGCCATACGTGCGCGAAAGCCATGACGGCGCTTGCGAACGAGATTGCTCGGCTGAAAGGTGCGCTTCATCGGTCATTCCTCGAATATCAGAATCGGTAAGACGAAAAAGGGCCGCGCAGAGGCGGCCGCTTGTCTGGCGAGCGCGATTAGGGAAAAGCGGCGGTGATGTCAATCTTTGGGTCGATCATCCGGCTGGGCACCGGGTAGCGTCACCGCCGTCCTGCACGCCCGCAGGCCCGAGCGATAGTCCGCATGAATGGGCCGCCAGCCCAGCAGCCGCCGCGCCTTGCCATTCGCGACCCGCCGATTCTCCGCATAAAAGGCGCGGGCCGCGGCGCTCAGTCCCGCGTCGTCCAGCGACTGGACCGGCGGCGGTTCCCGTCCCAGCAGCTCCGCCGCCGCCTCGATCACCCGATTCTGGTGGCAGGGCCAGTCGTCGCTGAGATTATAGACGCCCGGCGGCCCGCCAAGGCTGGCAATCATGCCGGACACAATGTCGTCGACATGCACCCGGCTGAAAATCTGTCCGGGCAGGTCGATGCGATGCGCCTTGCCCTCGGCCACCCGGTCGAGCGCGCTGCGGCCCGGTCCATAGATGCCCGGCAGCCGGAACACGCGCATGTCGGGACGCAGCGCCTGCCATGCCGCATCCGCTTCCGTCCGCGCCTGTCGCCGCCCGGCCCCGGTCGGCATGCTCTCGTCCACCCACGCACCGCCGGTATCGCCATAGACGCCGGTGGAGGAGAGATAGCCGCTCCAGCGCGCGGGCGCCGCCGCCAGCGCCGCGCCATATCGGACCAGTACCGAATCGACGCCCCCGGATGGCGGGACGGAGGAGAGGATATGGCTCGCCCGTCCGATCGCGGCCCGCACGCCCGCCTCGTCGGCAAAGTCCAGCGTTCCGGCGCTGCCCGTCGCCTCCACCGTCCAGCCATCCGCGCGCAGCCGCTC
The DNA here is from genome assembly GCA_036384115.1 of Sphingobium sp. Taxonomy (GTDB): domain Bacteria; phylum Pseudomonadota; class Alphaproteobacteria; order Sphingomonadales; family Sphingomonadaceae; genus Sphingobium. Next base: position 24,963 of record DASVMZ010000112.1, on the reverse strand, counting down.
CGCGATCCTGCCCGCCGTATAGCCCAGCCCAAAGATAAGGAGATGTGTCATTCCTCCTATTCTGCCCATCTTCGATCATTTTTACCACTGCCGCGCCGCGTGGCGCATTGTCCCCGCCGCGCCCCTCGCCTAGGTTTGCCTGCATGGCCGATATGCACACCCCCACCGCCGCGTCCGCGCCCGTCGTCATCCGCCGCGAGGATTATCGCGTGCCGGACTGGCTGGTGCCCGACATCACACTGACCTTCGACCTCGATCCCGACGCGACGAAGGTGGTGGCCCGCCTCTCCGTCACCCGCAATGGCGAGCATGACCGGCCGCTGCGCCTCGACCGCGACGGGATCAGCCCGGTGCGCGTGTCGGTGGACGGCGTTCCCCTGTCGTCAGGCGGCTATGTGCTGGAGGATGAGGCGCTGGTCATCTCCCTCTCCGCCGCCGCGCATGTGGTGGAGACAGAGGTGCTGCTCTCCCCCGCCACCAATAGCAAGCTGATGGGGCTATATGCGTCCGGCGGCCTGCTCTGCACCCAGTGCGAGGCGGAGGGGTTTCGCCGCATCACCTTCTTCCCGGACCGGCCGGACGTTCTCTCCCGCTACGACGTGCTGCTGCGCGCCGACAAGAAGGCCTATCCGATCCTGCTCGCCAATGGTGATCCGGTGGAAAGCGGCACCTTCGGCGATGGCCGCCATTTCGCCCGCTGGACCGATCCTTTCCCCAAGCCCTGCTATCTCTTCGCGCTGGTCGCGGGCGATCTGGCCTGCAACGCGGACAGCTTCACCACCCTGTCGGGCCGCAAGGTCGATCTGGGCATCTGGGTCAAGGACAGCGACCTGCCCCGTACCGCCCACGCCATGCAGGCGCTGAAGGACAGCATGGCGTGGGACGAGCGCGTCTATGGCCGCGAATATGACCTGGACGTGTTCAACATCGTCGCCGTGGCCGATTTCAATTTCGGCGCGATGGAGAATAAGGGGCTGAACGTCTTCAACAGCCGCTACATCCTCGCCGACCCGGAAACCGCCACCGATCTCGACTATGATGGTGTCGAGGGCGTGGTCGCCCATGAATATTTCCACAACTGGTCGGGCAATCGCGTGACCTGCCGCGACTGGTTCCAGCTCAGCCTCAAGGAAGGCTTCACCGTCTATCGCGACCAGAGCTTCTCCGCCGACATGGGCAGCCATGCGGTGAAACGCATCGAGGATGTCCGCATGCTGCGCGCGGGGCAGTTCCCGGAGGATGCCGGGCCGCTGGCCCATCCGATCCGCCCTGAATCCTATATGGAGATCAGCAACTTCTACACCGCGACCATCTATAACAAGGGTGCCGAGATCATCCGCATGATCGCGCTGATCCTGGGGGGCGAGAAATTCCGCGCGGGCACCGACCTTTATTTCGACCGGCACGACGGCGAGGCGGCGACCTGCGAGGATTTCGTCAAGGCGATGGAGGATGCCAGCGGCATCGACCTGACCCAGTTCCGCCTGTGGTACAGCCAGTCGGGCACGCCGCGCGTCGCAGCGTCGCTGGGCCATGATGCCGTGACCGGCACCGCCACCCTCACCCTGACGCAGACCTTGCCCGACACCCCCGGCCAGCCGGTGAAGCAGCCGATGGCCATCCCGTTGCGCGTCGCCCTGTTCGACGGTGACAATCCCGGCGCGGCGGCGGAGGAACTGGTCATGCTCGACCGGCCGACGCTGACCGTCAGCCGCACGGGCCATGCGAAACCGCCCGTCCTCTCCATCAACCGGGGCTTCTCCGCCCCCGTGATCGTGGAGGCGAACCGCAGCAACGCCGACCTCGCCCTGCTGTCGGCGCATGATGACGACCCGTTCGGCCGCTATGAGGCGATGCAGCAGCTCATGGTCAATGTGCTGATGGACCATATCGCGGGCGGCACGCTGGACAGCGCGCCGGTGATCGGGGCGATCCGGGGCACGCTGGCCGACCCGGCGCTGGACGGCGCCTTCATCGCGGAGGCGGTCAAGCTGCCGGGCGAGGCCTATCTGGGCGACCAGATGCCGGTGGTCGACCCGGACGGCATCCATGACGCGCGCGAGGCTCTCCAGGCGGAGATCGGCCGGGTGCTGGAGGATCAGTGGCGCGCCCTGCATGCCAAAAGCGCCCGCCCGACCTTTTCCCTCTCCCCGGATGCCAAGGCCGCGCGGCGGCTCCGCAACGTGGCGCTCAATTTCCTCGTCGCCTCGGGCGCGAAGGACGGTCCCGCCATCGCCTTTGCCCAGTTCGACGGCGCGGACAATATGACCGAACGCCAGTCGGCTCTCGCGACTCTCGCCAACGGCACCAGCGACGAGCGGGAGGCCGCCCTCGACATCTTCTATAATCGCTACAGCAAGGATGCGCTGGTGCTGGACAAATGGTTCCAGACGCAGGCGTTCGGCTTTCATCCCGGCACCGTGGAACTGGTCGAGCAACTGGGGCGGCACAAGGATTTCACCCTGGCCAACCCCAATCGGGCACGCGCGCTGTACGGGGCCTTCTCCGGCAACCAGTGGGCGTTCAACCGGGCGGACGGCAAGGGTTATCGCATGATCGGTGACTTCATCCTGGCGGTGGACGCGATCAACCCGCAGGTCGCGGCGCGCATGGTCCCGCCGCTCGGCCGCTGGCGCCGCTTCGACGCAGCGCGCGCCGCGCTGATGCAGGCGGAACTGCGCCGGATCGAGGAAAGCGCCGGCCTGTCGCGGGACGTGCGCGAGCAGGTGCTGAAAAGTCTGGTATAGAGAGAGTGTGTGTAGGTATCGAAGGGTGAGCATCGAAGGATAGGCAGGTCGCCCTGACACAGAGGCATTCGGCCATGCCCGGGATGTGGGCTGGCCGACACGGCAAGGAGGTCGTGCCGCGACTGCGCCGCCGCTCACTCCTCGGCAACCGCCTCCGTATAGACCTGAAACCGGGTCAGGGTGGACGGGCCAAAGCTGGTCGTCAGCGCCGTGTCCGTCGCATCGCGCCCGCGCGCCATCAATATCCTGCCGATGCGCGGGAAGCTGTGGCGGGCGTCGAACACATGCCATGCATTGCCCAGCCACACCTCGAACCAGGCCGAAAAATCCATCGGCACGTCGCTCGGCGTCACGCCGATGTCGCCCAGATAGCCGGTGCAATAGCGTGCCGGTATGTTCATGCAGCGGCACAGCGCGATGGCCAGATGGGCAAAGTCGCGGCACACGCCGCGCTGTTCCTGATAGGTGTCCCATGCCGTCCGGTTGGACCGGGCATGATGATAGCCGAATTCGATATGGCGATTGGTGAAGGTGGCGATGGCCTGCACCTTTTCCCATCCCGACGCGATACGGCCGAACAGCGACCATGCCGTCTCCGACAATCGGTCCGTCTCGCAATAGCGGCTGCCCAGCAGATACAACAGCGCCTCGTCGGGCAGATCCTCGACGGCATGCTGCACGGCGCCGGGGCTGGCCGGGTCCGGCAGGCCGTCGTCCGCGATGGTGAAGGCGCAGGAGAGGGTCAGCCCGCCCTGCGGCACGGTGAAGCGCGAGCAGACATTGCCATAGGCGTCGAGATAGTCGTAGATCGGCACCTCCGGCACCGTCAAGATATGGTGCGGCGTCGCCAGATCCTTGTTGCGCGACGGATGGACGCTCAGCATCGCCAGCATGGGTGTGGGCACTTCGCACTCGAATCCGATGTCATAGCCTGCCCGAATCAACATGCGCGTCCTCCTTTCATACAGAACTCGGCTTTCATGCAGTAACCGGCTTTCATGCGGATACCGGGTTTGCCGGTTCGGCGTCTTGATCCACATGAATGTCCACCGACACGTCCATGCCCTTGAAGCTGCCCGGAAAGCCCGCCCATGTGCCGGAAATGGGCACGGCCTGATAAATGTCGCGCGCGATGGCGACCCGGATCAGGCCGTTGGTGCCGACGATGTCGTTGGTCGGGTCGAACTCGACCCAGCCGGAACCGGGCAGATAGACCCGCACCCAGGCATGGGTATTGCCCCCGCCCAGCGTGGCGCGCCGTCGCCCGGTGGGACTATAGACATAGCCCGACACGAATCGCGCGGCCAGGCCCAGCGCCCGGACCGCCTCGATCATCAGCATGGCATAGTCGCGGCAGGTGCCCTTGCCCCTGTCCAGCGTTTCCAGTGGCGTCTGCGTGCCCTTCTGCTGGCGCGGCACATAGGTGAATTCGCGCCGGATCGCGGCGGTCATGTCGGTCAGCATGCCCAGCGTGCCATTCTCCCCCCGGCTGCGGACGAAGCGGCGCGCCCAGTCGTCGACCCGGCGGTGCGGGTCGTGATGCTGGCGCTCGATGGAGCGCAACAGGTCCGGCATTTCCTCCGACGCATAGGTGAAGGGATAGTCGCGGGCATAATCCTCGATATGCACGTCCTGCAATTCCGACGGCTTGTGCAGCACCCGCGCCCGGCTCTCGATCCTCAGTTGCCGCGCGCGCTTGTGGAACGTCGCGATCGCCACGGAGTTGCCGAACACATCGTGCAGCCAGCGTATCTCCCTCGGCTCCGGGTCGATGATGAGTTCGGAGGAGAAGAGATGCTGGTCGAAACTCTCGCGCGGGCGCACCATCAGCCGATGCTCGCCAAAGGAGGCGGGCTGGCTGTAGTTATAGGTGGTAATATGGGTCAGGTTCACAAACGGCATCGGGGTTCCCACATCCATGGAAGCTGAGCGGAGCCACTCGCTGCTTGGGCCGAACGATCCGACGCCCGTCCGCGTCACTAACCCCGGCGCAGGGTCATCGTTCCTCCTGATAGGCGATCATGCGGGGAAAGCGATCCCTGAGTCGCTCGGCACGCTGGGGCTGGGCGCGGCGGATCTGGCGCGGCACATCGCCTGCGACATCGGCGTGGCGGGTCTGGGCCGCCTGTTGGCGGACGCGCTGGACGCCTGTTTCATCGAGCAGCATTATTCCCGCCTCGTCATCGACTGCAATCGGCCCGCGGCGCATGGGCAAGCTTTTGCGGCGGTCAGCGACGGGACCGCGATACCGGGCAATGCCGCGCTGGACGCGACGGCGCAGGCGGAACGCTTCCATGCCATCCAGGCCCCCTATCAGGCCGCCATCGCCGGAATGCTGGCGGAGCGGGACGCGGCGGGGCGGGCGACCATCCTCGTCTCGCTGCACAGCTTCACCCCGGTCATGCGCGGCGTGGCGCGGCCGTGGGATGTTGGAGTCCTACACGACGGCGGCGACCCCGCCTTCGCCTTGGCCCTCCTCGCCCGCCTCCGAGATATGACACCCCTGCAAGTCGGCGACAACGAGCCGTACCAGATGGACGACACGGACCACACCGTCCCCCTCCACGCCTATCCCTCCCGCCGCCCCTATGTGGAACTGGAGATTCGGCAGGATCATATCGCCGACACAGCGGGGCAGATGCTCTGGACCACGCGGCTGGCCGGGGCACTGCGGGCGGCGGCGCGCCATGACTGACCTCTATGGCTGCGTCGAGGCAGGCGGCACCAAGTTCGTCCTGGGCATCGTCACCGGCTCGGGCGCCGTGCTGGCGAGCCGGACCATCCCCACGACCCTGCCGGATGAGACCATCGGCACGGCGATCGACTGGATCGGCGGCGCGGCGCGGGACCATGGCATGCTGTCCGCCATCGGCATCGCCACTTTCGGCCCGGCGGGTATAGACCGAACCCGCGCCGACTGGGGACGCATCACCTCCACACCAAAGCCGGGCTGGCGGGACAGCGATATGGCCGGGCCGTTCGCGCGGGCCTTCGGCCTGCCGGTCGGCTTCGACACCGATGTCACCGGCGCGGCCGTGGCGGAATATCTGTGGGGCGCGGCGCAGGGCCAGCGGGTCGCCGTCTACCTCACCCTCGGCACCGGGATAGGCGGCGGGGCGGTGATCGACGGACGCCCCCTGCATGGCCGCACCCACCCGGAGATGGGCCATATCCCGGTCCGCCGCGATCCCGCTGATGCCGGGTTCGCCGGAATATGCCCCTTTCATGGCGATTGCCTCGAAGGGCTGGCCAGCGGTCCGGCGATCCACGCCCGCTGGGGCGTGTCGCTTTCCGACCTGCAGCCGGATCATCCCGGCCATGCCATCATCGCCGGCTATGTCGCGCAGCTTTGCATCGCTCTGGAGGCGATGATGGCGCCGGGGCGGATCATCATCGGCGGCGGCGTGGTCCGGACGCCCGGACTGCTCCCCCGCATCCGTGTCGCGGCGGAGGCGGCGGGCGGGAATTATTTCCCCGGCTTTGACCCGAACGCCATCGTGCCGCCGGGTCTGGGGGAGAGGTCGGGGCTGCTGGGTGCGATGGCCCTGGCCCGGATGGTGGATACAGGCGGGAGCTGACGGTTCCCCACCACCCTCGTCACACCTCCGCGTTCAGCAGCGCCATCGTCCCCGCCCAGGACATTCTGGCGGCCAGTTCGTCATAGGCGATGCCCTCGCGCCCCATCTCCCCCGCCCTGGGATCGGTGAAGCTGTGCAGCGCATTGCCGAAGATGGTGATGTCATAGGCAGCACCCGCCGCGATCATCTCCGCACGAAGGGCATCGACATCGGCGAGCGGGGCATAGGGGTCTTTGCCGCCGGCATAGATGGCCACCCTGCCTTTGACGGCACCCGGCTCGGCAGGCTGGGCCGTCTTCAATATGCCATGATAGCTGATGATCGCCCTGGCATCCGCGCCGCCGCGCGCCAGTTCCAGGACGCACATGCCGCCGAAACAATAGCCGATGGCGGTCACCCGGTCGGCATCCACGTCGGGACGGGCCTTGAGCGCCTCGTGCCAGGCGGTGACGCGGGCGCGCAGACGGCCCGGCGCGCCGACAAGGCTGCTGAACGGTTCGCCCGCGTCCTCCGGCACGCCATAATAGATGCTGCCGCCATACATGTCCGCCGCCAGCGCGACATAGCCTTCGCTCGCCAATATCCGGGCACGCTCATGCATGGAGGGACCGATGCCATGGGCGTCATGGACGACCAGCACGGCGGGATGCGGTCCTGGTCCTTGTGGCACGGCCAGCGTGCCGATCAGGTCGGTTCCTTCATGATGCAATGCAAAGTCCTGCAAATCCGCCATGTGTGTCTCCGGACTGGTCTGCCGCTCGGTGCGCTATGGGGAAGGGACTAGAGCAGGGTCGCGGCCTCCACAATGTCGGGCCGGGCCACAACACCATGCCGATCGTCCGAATATGTCGTCCGCGCATCCCGAGCGACTCGGCCCTGGAGAAGCGCCCATGTCCGGGGTCGGCGCCGTCGTTCCAGCCGCCCGCGCGCAGCACCTGTTCTAGAGACGCGGTGCCGCGCGGGGCGAGATGGTCCCCGCAAAGCCGCGCAGCCAGTCCATCACCGCTGCGACCCGCGCCACGCGGCGCAGGTCGGCATGCACCACCATCCAGTAGGTGCGCGTGATGACGATCTCCGGCAGGATCGGCACCAGCGCCGGATCGTCCTGCGCCATGAAATGATGTAGCACGCACAGCCCGACGCCCGCATGCGTCATCGCATGTTGTACCGCGATGCTGCTGCTGGTGATGGTCGCGCTCAGCGCCGGGTCGATTTCCTCCAGATAACGCAGGGCATCCCAATAGATGAGATCGGGGATATAGCCGATCAGCGTGCGATCGCGCAGGTCCCCGCGGTCAGTCACCATGCCATGCTGTTCCACATAGCTGCGGCTTGCGTAGAGACCCAGCCGATAGTCGCCGATCTTGGAGACGATCAGGCTTCCGCTCGCCGGGCGATTGAGCATGATGGCGATGTCCGCCTCACGCTTGGACGGGTTGAGGAAGCCGTGCGTACTCGCCAGTTCCAGCGCGATCCCCGGATGGGCGGCGTGAAAGGCGGGCAGTGTCGGGGCGACCAGCGCGGTCGCAAAACCTTCCGGCAGGCTGATCCGCACCGTGCCCGCCAGGCGGCTGCTATCGCCCGTCAGGTCGCCGCTGGCCGCAAGGATGGATCGCTCCACCTCCTCCGCATGATGCAGCAACTTCTCGCCGACATCGGTCAGCCGGTGGCCCTGCGGTCCCACCTCGAACAAGGCGGCGTTGAGATTATGGGACAGCCGGTCCACGCGGCGCCCCACCGTGGTGGCATCAACCCCCAGCCGCGCCGCTGCCCCGCTCAGCGTACCGGCTCGCTCTACCGCCAGGAAAAAACGCAGATCATCCCATTGCATCACGGCATCACCCTGCAAAAATGCAAGATGGGTATGCAACATCCCCTCTTTCTCTGCAACGGCACAGGGATTAAAGGCACAGCCATTCCAATCGAGAGGGTTCCCATGCGGCAGATCGACCATTTTCTGAGCGGCGGCGCGTCGTTCACCGCTACGCGCACCAGTGACGTGTTCAACCCCAGCACCGGTCAGGTGCAGGCGCAGGTGGCGCTGGGCGACCAGGCTGTCCTCGACGCGGCCGTTGCCGCCGCGCAGGCCGCGCAGTCCAAGTGGGCCGCGACCAACCCGCAGCGCCGCGCCCGCGTGATGTTCAAGTTCAAGGAACTGATCGAGAAGAACATGCAGCAGCTGGCAGAAATGCTGGCGTCCGAGCATGGCAAGGTCGTGGACGATGCCAAGGGCGATATCCAGCGCGGTCTTGAGGTCGTCGAATTCTGCTGCGGCATCCCGCATGCGCTGAAGGGCGAATATACCAATGGCGCAGGGCCGGGCATCGACGTCTATTCGATGCGTCAGCCGCTGGGCATCGGCGCTGGCATCACCCCGTTCAACTTCCCCGCGATGATCCCGCTGTGGATGCTGGCACCCGCCATTTCGGTCGGCAATGCCTTCATTTTGAAGCCTTCGGAGCGTGATCCTTCGGTCCCGATGCGCCTTGCCGAACTGTTTCTTGAGGCTGGTGCGCCCGAGGGCGTGTTGCAGGTCGTGCATGGCGACAAGGAAATGGTCGACGCGATCCTCGACCATCCCGCGATCGCGGCGGTCAGCTTCGTCGGTTCCTCCGACATCGCCCACTATGTCTATCATCGCGGCGTCGGCGCCGGAAAGCGCGTGCAGGCCATGGGCGGCGCCAAAAATCATGGCATCGTCATGCCCGATGCGGACATGGATCAGGCCGTCAACGACATCATGGGCGCTGCCTATGGTTCGGCCGGCGAACGCTGCATGGCGCTCCCCGTCGTCGTTCCCGTCGGTGACGAAACCGCCGAAATCCTGCGCACCAAGCTGATCGCGGCGATCGACAAGCTCAAGGTCGGCATCTCCACTGATCCCGAGGCGCAGTATGGCCCGGTCGTGACGGCGGTCCACAAGCAGAAGATCGAGAACTGGATCCAGACCGGCGTCGATGAAGGCGCGGAACTGGTCGTCGACGGTCGCGGCTTCTCGTTGCAGGGCTATGAGGAAGGCTTCTTCGTCGGCCCCAGCCTCTTCGACCATGTCACCACCGACATGAGCGCGTACAAGGAGGAAATCTTCGGCCCGGTTCTCCAGATCGTCCGTGCCAAGTCCTTCGAGGACGCCATCGCGCTGCCCACCAACCACCAATATGGCAATGGCGTGGCACTGTTCACCCGTAACGGCCATGCGGCGCGCGAATTCGCCAGCCGCGTGCAGGTCGGCATGGTCGGTATCAACGTGCCGATCCCCGTTCCGGTCAGCTACCACAGCTTCGGCGGCTGGAAGCGGTCGGGCTTCGGCGACCATAACCAATATGGCATGGAGGGCGTGCGCTTCTGGACCAAGACCAAGCTGGTGACGCAGCGCTGGCCCGATGGCGGCGCAGGCGACAGCGCCTTCATCATCCCGACCATGGGGTGATTTGGGTGGGTGGGGACTATGGTTCCCGCCCCCTCACCATAATGTCGAAAAGGGATGAGGGCGGCAAAGATGACCGGACAATTTTCACTCACCGAGGATCAGCTCGCGATCCAGGACATGGCCCGCCGGTTCACCGCCGAGCAGATCACCCCCTTCGCGGCGGAGTGGGACGAAAAGCATCATTATCCCGTCGATGTGTGGAAGGCCGCCGGCCAGCTCGGCTTCGGCGCCATCTATGTGTCGGAGGAGAGCGGTGGCACCGGCCTTGGTCGCCTTGAGGCGGCGCTGATCATGGAGGCCATGTCCTATGGCTGCCCCGCGACCAGTGCCTATGTCTCCATCCACAATATGTGCGCCTGGATGGTCGACACCTTTGGGGGTGACGACATCAAGCAGCGTTTCCTCCCCGACCTCGTCACCATGGATAAGATCGCCAGCTATTGCCTCACCGAACCGGGTTCGGGGTCGGACGCCGCTGCATTGCGGACGATCGCGAAGCTGGAGGGCGACCATTATGTCCTGAACGGCACCAAGCAGTTCATCTCGGGCGGCGGCTATAATGACGTCTATGTCGTCATGGCCCGCACCGGCGACGATGGTCCCAAGGGCATCAGCGCCGTCATCGTGGAAAAAGGCACGCCGGGCCTCAGCTTCGGCGCGCCGGAAAAGAAGCTGGGCTGGAACGCCTCGCCCACCGCGCAGGTCATCTTCGACAATGTGAAGGTGCCGGTCGCGAACCGCATCGGTAATGAGGGAGACGGTTTCAAATTCGCCATGGCTGGCCTCGACGGCGGCCGCATCAACATCGGCGCCTGCTCGCTGGGCGGCGCGCAACGCTGCCTCGACGAGGCGATCCAGTACGTCAAGGACCGCAGCCAGTTCGGCAAGAGCATCGCGGAGTTCCAGAATACCCAGTTCACGCTCGCCGACATGGCGACCGATCTGGAGGCGTCGCGCGCGCTCCTCTATCTCGCCGCGGCCAAGGTGACGGAAGGCGCAGCCGACAAGACGCGCTTTTCCGCCATGGCCAAGAAGCTGGCATCCGACAATGGCTCGATCATCGTGGACAAGGCTCTCCAGATGCTGGGCGGCTATGGCTATCTGCGCGACTATCCGATCGAGCGTTTCTGGCGCGACCTGCGTGTCCACCGCATTCTGGAGGGCACGAACGAGATCATGCGCCTCGTCATCGGTCGAGACCTGCTGAAATGAGCGAGGCTCCGGTGAGCGAGGACATATTGTTCCGCATTGAGGGCCGGGCGGGCATCCTCAGCCTCAACAGGCCGCGGACCATCCATGCGCTGACGCATGGCATGGTGCTGGCCATGACGGCCGGGCTGGTGGCATGGGCGAGCGACCCTGCGGTCGAAATCATCCTGCTCGACCATGCCGTCGATCCCGCTGGCGACCCGAAACTGTCGCGCGGCTTCTGTTCGGGTGGCGACATCAACCTTGTCCGCACCTCGGTGCTGACCGATGGCGGGGCGTCGGGGCGGCAGTTCTTCTACGACGAATATCAGCTGAACCATCTGATGTTCACCTATGCCAAGCCCATTGTCGCCTTCATGGACGGCATCACCATGGGGGGCGGCGTCGGCATTTCCCAGCCCGCCTCCCTGCGCGTGGCGACGGAGAATACCCGTTTCGCCATGCCGGAAACGGGCATCGGCCTGTTCCCCGACGTTGGCGGCGGCTGGTATCTGTCGCGCCTGCCCGGACGCCTCGGCCGCTATCTGGGCCTGACCGGTGCGCGGCTCGACGGGGCGGAATGCCTCGCGGTAGGCCTTGCCACCCATTATCTGCCGAGCGCGGCGCTCGGGGATGCAAAGGCGCGCATCGTGGCCGCGCCGACCCAGGCGGACGCGATCCTCCGCGAGGCGAGCGTGGAGCCGCCGCTGGCCAGGGTTTCGGCGCATCTGGCCGACATCGATCGATTGTTTGCATCCGACCGGCTGGAGGATATTATCGCCGCCCTGTCCGCCGATGACGGGGAGTTTGCCAACACGACACTGACGGCGCTTCAGGCGAAAAGCCCGCAAACCTGCAAGGTGGCGCTTCGTCAGCTCGCCCTGGGCGCGGCGGCGGCCAGTTTCGCGGACAATATGGTCATCGAATATCGCATCGCGTCGCGCGCCCTCAACCGCCCCGATTTCGCCGAGGGGGTACGCGCGGTGCTGGTGGACAAGGATCATGCCCCTCGATGGAACCCGGCAACGGCGGAAGGGGTGACGGAGGATTTGCTGGACGCCATCTTCGCGCCTCTGCCCGTGGAGCTGGAATGGCGCCCGTTCGGCGCCTGACCCGTCCGAAACGGTCATTCCGGCTATTCTACGGCGGCGATGGCTTGCGTCATGAACGATATGCGCGACCGTCGAGAAATCAGACACAATGAAAAGAAGAGGATGCCCCATGAAAATCGCGATCATCGGCCTCGGTAATATGGGTGGCGGCATGGCCGCGAACCTCGTCAAGGCTGGCCATGATGTCCACGCCTTCGACCTTGCCGAGGCGGCGCTCCTCAAGGCGCAGGAGAATGGCGCGACGCCCCACCGCGACGTGCGGGCGGCGGTCGCGGGTGTTGAGGCGGTCGTCACCATGCTGCCCAATGGCAAGATCGTGGAGCGTGTCGCCACCGCCGACGTGATCGGCCATGCGCCCAAGGGCGCGCTGCTGATCGACTGCTCGACCATCGACGTCGCGGCGACCAAAACGGTCTCGGCTGCGGCAGAGGCTGCGGGCTATGCTTTTGTCGATGCGCCCGTCTCCGGTGGCATTGCGGCGGCCAATGGCGGCACCCTGACCTTCATGGTCGGTGGCACGGATGCGGCCTTTGCGGCGGCCGAACCGATCTTGCAGGCGATGGGCAAGGCGGTGATCCATGCGGGCGCCAGCGGCGCCGGGCAGGTCGCCAAGATGTGCAACAACATGCTGCTCGCCTCGACCATGATCGCGACGTGCGAGACCTTCGCACTGGCCGAGAAGCTGGGGCTGGACCTCCAGACCTTCTATGACATTTCGTCCAAGGCGACCGGTCAGAGCTGGTCGATGACAAGCTATTGCCCCGTTCCCGGTGTCGGACCGCAAAGCCCGGCGGACAATGGGTATCAGGGTGGTTTCGCGGCGGCGCTGATGCTCAAGGATCTGGGCATCGCGATGGATGCGGCACAGGGCGTAGGAGCGTCCACGCCAATGGGTACGCGGGCGGCGGCGCTCTATCGTGCGTTCAACGATGCGGGCCATGGCGGCATGGACTTTTCCGCGATCATCACCGCGATCAAGGACAAGGCGTTCGGGGAGGTAGGGACATAAGGCGGGGCGGGTCAGACCCTCTCCAGCGGATGATGCGGGAGGGGTGGCAGCTCCACGGTCACGCGATCCTGCGGACGGACGCTGCCGCCCTGCTGCACGACCGTCATGACGCCAGCCTTGCGGATGACCGCGCCTGACGGCCCGCGATCCAGCACGGCGGCCAGCAGGCCAGGTTGAAATGCCTCGATCTGGCCGCACGGGTTCGCAGTCCCGTCATTTCAAGCACGACCCCATCGCCGATGCGGAGCCGCGTCCCGGTGGGCAAAGCCAGCAGGTCGATGCCGCTGGTGGTGATATTCTCCCCCAGATCGCCCGGCCCGACGACATGGCCCTTGGTCCGCAACTCCGCGAAGAGTTCGGCCTGGATGAGATGCACCTGCCGCAAATTGGGCTGGTCGGGATTGGCGGCTACGCGGGAGCGGTGCTGAACGCGGCCGCCCTGATGGGCATCGCCCTCGACGCCTAGTCCCGCCACTATCTCTATCTGTTCGACGCAGCTCTTGGAGAATCGATGATCCCCGTCACGGGCAACCGCGATGACAACTCCGTTCGTCGTTCCATGCCTCTGCCGGGGGGGTAGCATGGAACGTAAATAGAGGCATTTCGGGCCGGCGCAAATGAGCAATGCTCACGCCATTCGCGCATTGACGATAGGGTGCGGACCTTCAGCCGTTCAGCCGCGCCAGCGCCCGGTCCCGCCCGATGAGGGGCAGCAGGGCTGCCATGTCCGGCCCATGATCGCGGCCGGTCAGAGCACGGCGCAGCGGCAGGAACAGCGGCTTGCCCTTGCGCCCGGTCAGTTCCTTGAGCGCGCCGGTCAAGGCAGGCCATATGTCCTGCCCGGACCAGTCGAGCGTCGCTGCGACCTCCGCCGCTTGCCCGCAATAGCTGCGCTCGTCCGCATCCAGATCGGCCTCGGGCAGGCCTCCCGTTACCACCTGCCACCAGTCGGCAGCTTGCTCGACGGTCTCCAGATTGGGTCGGATCACAGCCCATGCCGCCGCGTCCATCCCCTCGGGCAGGCGATCGGCCACCTGGCCATAGGGCAGCAGATGCACGATCTTCTGGTTGAGCGCCGCCAGTTCCGCCTCGTCGAAGCGGGCGGGCGCGCGGCCGAAGCGCGCAAGGTCGAAACTCGCGATCAGGGGCGCCGTGTCCGTCACTGGTTCCACCGGATCGCTGGTGCCGATGCGGGCGAGCAGCGCGGCGATGGCGATGGGCTCGATACCCTGTTCGCGAAACGCATCGCAGCCCAGCGAGCCAAGCCGCTTCGACAGCTTGCCCTCGCTGCCCACCAGCAATGCGGCATGGCCTAATTGCGGTGGCTCGGACCCCAGCGCGCCGAACATCTGCACCTGTGTCGCGGTGTTGGACACATGATCCTCGCCGCGCACGATGTGAGTCACGCCCATGTCGACATCGTCGATGGCGGACGGCAGCATATAAAGCCAGCTCCCATCCTCTCGCCGGATAACCGGGTCGGAGAGATTGGCCGGGTCGAACCGCTGCTCGCCCCGGATAAGGTCGTGCCACATGATGGGCTGTTCATGATCGAGCCTGAAGCGCCAATGGGCCTTGCGGCCCTCTGCCTCATAAGCCGCGATCTGGTCGATCGTCAGGCTGAGCGCTGCGCGGTCATAGACCGGCGGCAGGCCGCGCCCCAGCCGCACCTTGCGCTTGAGGTCCAGTTCCTGCGCCGTCTCATAGGCCGGGTAGATGCGCCCTGCCGCAACCAGCGCGCAAAAATGGGTCTCATACAGATCGAACCGCTCCGACTGGCGCGCGCCGCCGTCCACGTCCAGCCCCAGCCAGTCGAGGTCGGTGCGCAGGGCGTCGACATATTCTTCCCGGCTGCGCTCGGCATCGGTGTCGTCGATGCGAAGCAGGAAGCGCCCGCCATGCTTGCGCGCCAGCATCCAGTTCTGGAGCGCCGCGCGGATATTGCCGACATGGATGCGCCCCGTCGGCGAGGGGGCGAAGCGGGTGATGACGCTGTTGGTTTCGGGAGGCATGTCAGGCAGTCCTGAAGGCGTTGCTGATCGGATAGCGGCGGTCGCGGCCGAAATTGCGCCCCCCCAGCTTCACGCCCGGCGGTGACTGGCGGCGTTTATATTCCGCGACATAGAGCAGCCGCTCGATCCGCACCACCGTCTCGCGATCGAAGCCGATGGCGGTCAGGTCGTCCACCGACTTCTCCTGCTCGACCAGGCCATAGAGGATGGGGTCCAGTACCGAATAGGGCGGCAGGCTGTCCTCGTCCTTCTGGTCCGCGCGCAGTTCAGCCGAGGGTGGCTTGGTGATGACCCGCTGCGGCATCACCAGGCCGTCGGGGCCGAGGCCGAACGACGGCCGGTCGGTATTGCGCCATTCGGACAAGTCGAAGACGGTCGTCTTATAGGCGTCCTTGAGCACCGAATAGCCGCCCGCCATGTCGCCATAAATGGTCGCATAGCCTACGCTCATCTCGCTCTTGTTACCGGTGGTCAGCAGCATATGGCCATATTTGTTGGACAGGGCCATCAGCGTCAGTCCCCGGATGCGCGACTGGATATTTTCCTCGGTCAGGTCCGGCGAGCGTCCCGCGAAGGCCGGGGCGAGCATGGCGTCGAAGGCCTCGACCGCCGGGCCGATAGGGATGGTATCGAACCGCACGCCCAGCAGCCGCGCACATTCTGCTGCATCCTCAAGGCTCTCCGTGCTGGTGAAGCGCGACGGCATCATCACGCACCATACGCGGTCAGGCCCCAGCGCATCGACTGCCACGGCGGCGCTCAGGGCGCTGTCGATGCCGCCGGAGAGGCCCAATACCACGCCGGGAAAATGGTTGCGCTCCACATAGTCGCGCAGGCCGACCAGCATCGCGCAATAAATGTCGGCGGGCTGATCCTGCACCTCCACGATGGGCGCTGGCTGGCATTGCCAGTCGCCGCTGGCACCACGGCGCCATTCGGTGACGAGCAGCACTTCCTCCCACTCCGGCAGGCGGCAGGCGATCTCACCCGCCGCATCCATGACGAAGCTGGCGCCGTCGAACACCAGCTCATCCTGCCCGCCAACCCGGTTCAGATAGAGGATGGGCAGGCCCGTTTCCTGCACCCGCGCCGCGCAGACGCCGTTGCGGCGGCGAGTATCCTTGGCGACCTCATAAGGACTG
Source organism: Sphingobium sp. (assembly GCA_036384115.1). Taxonomy (GTDB): domain Bacteria; phylum Pseudomonadota; class Alphaproteobacteria; order Sphingomonadales; family Sphingomonadaceae; genus Sphingobium. Next base: position 8,745 of record DASVMZ010000112.1, on the reverse strand, counting down.
CCGTTGATGTTGATCAGGATTTCCGCGCCGCGATCCTTGAGATGCCTTGCCACCGCGGGAAGCCAGATATCCTCGCAGATCGGCAGGCCCAGCTTCACCCCGCGAAACTCCACCGGATCGGGCAGGGGGCCTGGGGTGAAGAGGCGCTTTTCGTCGAATGTGCCGTAATTGGGCAGTTCGCGCTTCTGGCTCACCGCCGCGATCGTGCCCCCGTCGAGCAGGGCGACACAGTTGTACAACATGCCGCCCGCCTCGATCACCGTACCGACCAGCATGGCGGGGCCGCCATCGGCAGTAGCTTCCGCCAGCCGTACCAGTTCCGCCTCGGCGCGTTCCACCAGTGCGGGTTTGAGGACCAGATCCTCGGGCGGATAGCCGATCAGCTGGAGTTCCGGGAAGACGATGATGTCCGCGCCCTCCGCGGCTGCCTGTGCCCGCCATGCCAGCATCCCTTCCGCATTGGCGGACAGGTCGCCCATGATCTGGTTGGTCTGGGCGAGCGCGATGCGGAGGCGCGGCTCGGGCGTGGGCGCGGATATGGGGGCTGTCATGGCGTTCCCCTATGCGACACTCTGATGCACGACAACCTCATCTGGGCAGGATTAGGCACATCTCGACGCCGTGGCGTGGTTGCGGGCCTTTTCGGATGGCGATTCCGCCGCTAAAGGCTCGGGCGCAGGGTAGTGGTAGAATCCAGACTAAGCGGGGAACAGCGGATATGAAGATCATCTCGGGCAACGGCAATCTGCCGCTGGCAAAGGCCATCGCGCAATATGTCGAACTGCCGCTGACCGACGCGAGCGTCCGCCGCTTCGCCGATGAGGAAGTGTTCGTCGAAATCCACGAGAATGTGCGCGGCGAGGATGTGTTCGTCATCCAGTCGACCAGCTATCCGTGCAACGACAACCTCATGGAACTGCTCATCATGATCGACGCGCTCAAGCGTGCATCGGCCAAGCGGATCACTGCGGTCATCCCCTATTTCGGCTATGCCCGGCAGGACCGCAAGCCTGGCCCGCGCACGCCGATCTCGGCCAAGCTGGTCGCCAACCTCATCACCACGGCCGGTGCCGACCGCGTGTTGTCGGTGGACCTGCACGCCGGGCAGATCCAGGGCTTCTTCGATATTCCAACCGACAATCTGTTCGGCGCGCCGGTCATGTCCGCGGACATCCAGGCGCGGTTCACGGGCAAGAACATCATGGTCGTCTCGCCCGACGTGGGCGGCGTGGTCCGCGCCCGCGCGCTGGCCAAGCGCCTCGACAACGCCCCGCTGGCCATCGTGGACAAGCGCCGCGAACGGGCGGGTGAGTCGGAAGTCATGAACATCATCGGCGATGTAAAGGGCCGCTTCTGCATCCTGATCGACGACATCGTCGATTCCGCAGGCACGCTGTGCAACGCAGCGGCTGCGCTAAAGGCTGCGGGTGCGGAGGATGTGGTTGCTTATGTCACGCATGGCGTCCTGTCGGGCGGCGCGGTGGCGCGGGTCGATGGCTCCGAGCTGATGGAACTGGTCATCACCGACTCGATCCTGGGCACGGACGCCGTCGCCGGATCGACCAAGATTCGCCAGCTGCCGATCGCCCCCCTGCTGGGCGAGGCGGTGAAGCGCATCGCGGATGAAAGCTCGGTGTCGTCGCTGTTCGACTGAGGGCTTTCGGACCGTTCTGGCGGATTGCTCGCACTCGCGGTGCTGGCTAAAGTCGGTTCCGCGAGAATGGTCTGGCAAGGGACTGGATGATGACAAAAGACAAGATTGCCGTGCGCATCGCGATGACAATGGCCGGTGCGGTGCTGGTTGCGCTGAGCCTTGGTGGCTGCGCTACGGTAAAGGGTGTGGGCCGCGACATCACGTCGGTCGGGCAGGCGAGCGAGAACGTCATCAAGGGCAAATAAGCCCGCCTTCGCTCAAGAGAAGGCGGGAGCAGGACGCGCTGTACAACAGCCCAATCGCCCGCCCCGCGCGATATCGCGATATGTAGCGGGCACGGATCGGCCTTGGCCGTAGTGATACAGGCGCGTTTGATTGCCGTCAGACGCTAGCCTGGCTGCTGTCCGCCGCGATGATCTTTTGCAGCACCGCGACCCGCTCGCGCTCGGCCGTCCAGTCGCGGGAGGGTTGGGCCTCCATCTGCGTCAAAAGAATCTTGAGTTCCTTGCGCCGGTCTTCCGTGGTGGTTCCGTCCATGATGCATCCTCTCTCTCTGCACTAAGGGGCAGGTGAAGGGGTAACGGTTGGGATGGGTAAGGGTTTCGTAGAACCCTCACATGCTCTGATAATCTGATAAAATGGCCTTATGGTCCATTGCTGGGCGCATTAAGCGGCCCATATGCCATTCAAATAAGAAGCCCGGTTAACGTGCCAAGCTTCTTATTCATCTCACTCCGCCGCAATCCCGGCCCGCTTGAACATATCCTCGCCCGGATCACTCACCACATCCGCGCCGTCATTCGCGCGCGCATTCTTGCGACTGTCGAAATTGTCCCACACATCGTTCCAAGAGCCGCGAGTCGCGCCCTTTGAATATTCCGTCGCGCGCGTCTCGAAGAAATTCGCATGCTCCACACCGTTGAGCAGCGGGGTCAGCCAGGGCAGCGGATGGTCCTCGATCATATAGATGGCGGGCAGGCCGAGCTGGCCCAGGCGCCAGTCGGCGATGAAGCGGATATAGCGTTTGATCTCCTTGGCGGTCATGCCGGGCACCGGGCCTTGCTCGAACGCCAGGTCGATGAAGGCATCCTCCAGCCGCACCGTCTTCTGGCAGCAGTCGATGATGTCTTCCTTGACCGCCTTGGTCAGGCACTGCCGCTCCTTCACGAATTCGTGGAAGAGGCGGATGACGCCCTCGCAATGCAGCGTCTCGTCGCGGACGGACCAGGTGACGATCTGGCCCATGCCCTTCATCTTGTTGAAGCGCGGGAAGTTCATCAGCATGGCGAAACTGGCGAACAACTGCATGCCCTCGGTAAAGCCGCCGAACATGGCCAGGGTGCGGGCGATGTCCTCGTCGCTGTCGACGCCGAACCGCTGCATATAGTCATGCTTGTCGCGCATCTCCTGATATTCCAGGAACATGCTGTACTCGCTCTCCGGCATGCCGATGGTGTCGAGCAGGTGGGAGTAGGCGGCGATATGGATCGTCTCCATGTTGCTGAACGCGGTCAGCATCATCTTGACTTCGGTCGGCTTGAACACGCGGCCATATTTGTCGTGATAGCAGTCCTGCACCTCGACATCGGCCTGGGTGAAGAAGCGGAAGATCTGGGTCAGCAGGTTGCGCTCATGGTCGGACAGTTTCTGCGCCCAGTCGCGGCAATCCTCGCCGAGCGGCACTTCCTCCGGCATCCAGTGGACCTGCTGCTGGCGCTTCCAATACTCATAGGCCCATGGATATTCAAAAGGCTTGTAGACCTTGCTGGCTTTGAGAAGGGACATGGTTTCGGGCCTTTCAGCGAGAGATTGCGGAATAATCGGCGACCGGCATTTCGGGCGTCCGACCAAAGAAGAGGTCTAGGTCGTCGGTCGTCGCGCTCCTGCGCGCAGCGGCCGAGGGAGCGGAGAAGGCGGCCAGCGTCCGCTGTGTCATGCGGCCGACGGCGGGGCGGGCGGCGATACGGTCACGCCAGCGGATCAGCGCGGGATGCGCCTGCGGCTCCAGTCCATGCTGCTCAAGATATGTCGCCCAGGGCCATGTGGCAATGTCCGCGATGGAATAGGCATCGCCCGCGATCCATTCGCGTCCGGCAAGCCTGTCGTCCAGCAGGCGATAGAGGCGGCGGGCGGCCTCCGTGAAACGGCCCAGCGCATAGGCATGGCCGATGCTGCCCGGTGCCTGCTCCCCGTCCTGCATCTGAAAATGGTTGAGCTGGCCCAGTTGCGGGCCGATATTGGCCATCTGCACCATGATCCACTGCATCACCTCCGCCCGTGCGGGCTGGCCGGTGGGCAGGAACTGGCCGTGCGTCTCCGCCAGATAGAGGAGGATCGCGCCGGATTCGGCCAGCGGCATGCCCAGCGCCGGATCGACCAGCACCGGCACCTTGCCCAGCGGATTGAGCGCGAGGAACTCCGGCGTGAACTGCTCGCCCTTGAACACCGCGACATGGCGCAGTTCATGCGGGAGGGCGAGTTCCTCCAGCATCAGCGCGACCTTGCGGACATTGGGGCTGTTCATGCCATACAGGATGAGGGACGCGGTCATGCGGCGACCGCCACGGCAGGCTGTGCGTGCCTGCGGGCGGTCCGCGGGCATAGGGGAGAAAGGCGCGCGGGGACGTGCATCAGATGGTCGCGCCATTGCCGACCGGCAGCGCGGGCAGGGTGATGCTGGCCATCGTCACCGTCTCCGGCCCGTCGTTGCGCCAGGCATGCATGGTGCCGCGCTGGACCACGCAATCGCCGGGGCCGAGCGTCACTTCGCCCACTTCCATCTCCAGGCTGATCGTGCCTTTCAGGATGATGAGATAGTCGAGCGTGTCGGCAGCGTGCATGAAACGGCCCAGTCCGACCGGCAAGTCCACGATGGAAAAACCGCCGCTGCCATCCTTGAGGTGCTCGATGCTGAAAGGGACGGAGGTATCCGCCGTGCCACCGTTATCGGCGGGCAGGCTGGCGGCACGCCAGATGAGCTGGTTGCCGGTCGCCGTGCGCGGCACGGGGCCGTCGATCAGGATGCAGGAGCGCCCCTCCACATCCAGCCCGGTGACGATGCGGCGCGGCCCGCTGCGGTCGGGCGCGATGAAGGCCCGGTCTGTCATGCGGGGCACTCCGAATGGGACGAGCTGCGGAACGGGCGGGTCATCCCTGCCGTTGGGGCGGTACGGGTGACACGCAAGAAAGGAATGGCATCATGTTCGAGAAACTGCGGATCAAGCAACATATGGAAGTCACCGACGCGGGCGGCCAGCATCTCGGCACCGTTGACGAGGTCGATGGCGACACGATCAAGCTGACACGAAGCGACAGCAGCGATGGCCAGCATCATTATGTCGACTTCGACGCCGTGGATCGCATCGAGGATAATCGCCTCTATCTCAAGGACGGCTTCGCTCCGCAGGCGCGAGCGGCCGAACAACAGTCCCAGGCGGGCGCGCAGCAGCCGTTCGGCGGTGGCCAGCCGCATGTCGATCCTGACACCTACTCCGCGGCTGTGGACCCCAATGCGGGCGCTGCGGCGAACCCCCCTCTGTTCGGTACGAGCAGCACGGGCGGTGAAAGGGCGAAGTTCTGAATACCACGCCTCAGGATGCGCCCGGTGGCGCAGGACCGGGCGTGAAGAGCTAGCAGCGCGCGGCCCCTTGTGCCCGACGCGCTCGGCCCCGGTGGACATCCGTGCCACCGGGGTTTCTCCTGAGGGGTGGAAAACAGCCATGACTTAGCCCTTGTCAGGCGTGAAGACTGGCTCGGTCCGCATAATGTCGAGCGGCCCGCCATCGGATGGGGAATAGACATGCACCCAGAAATGCGCCTGCGCCGCACGCGGTTTTACCAGTTCGGGGGCCAGCCGATATGTCTCTATCATTTTCTGACACAACTGGTTGGATATTAACGGCGCGGATTGGCTCATCAGGACTTCGCATGACAAGGCGCGAGGCGACCCTGCCGGAAACGCCATGTTGACCTGCATACTCGCGGTTCGATCCGCAGGCGTTTTAGGGTGTTCTTTGTCTGTCGGAATCTGGGCCGCATAGGGATTGAAAAACCACAGGGGAAGCGTGGCGCCAAGCTGCTTGAGCCGGTCCATCGAAATGGGGACGGTCTCTGTTACGGGTATCCCATTATAGGTCCCGATCACCTGAGCGGAGGTTGCAGGGATGGCTGACAGCGTAGCCAATGCCCCTGCAACGATATGAATATATCGGATCATGGCGTGAGTACGTCCACCCCTCACTGACAGGCGAGACACTCGTCATAGTCGGTGCTTTCCGCCGACAGTTCGATCTTGGGTGCTTCGGAAGTGTTGTCCGCCTCCACGCCACCCGCGAAACCGGCCCGCTGGATCGATTTGGAGCGGAGATAGTAGAGCGACTTGATGCCCAGTTCCCATGCGCGGAAATGCAGCATGAGCAAGTCCCACTTCTCCACGTCGGCCGGGATGAACAGGTTCAGCGACTGGGCCTGATCGATATAGGGCGTGCGATCGGCGGCGAGTTCCAGCAGCCAGCGCTGGTCGATCTCGAAACTGGTCTTGAACGTGTCCTTCTCGTCCTGGCTCAGGAAGTCGAGATGCTGGACCGAGCCGCCTTTTTCCAGAATGCTGTTCCAGACGTTGGTGGAATCCTTGGACTTGGCCTGGAGAAGCTTCTCCAGATAGGGATTCTTCACGATGAAGCTGCCCGACAGCGTCTTGTGGGTATAGATGTTCGCCGGGATCGGCTCGATACAGGCGGACGTGCCGCCGCAGATGATGCTGATCGACGCGGTGGGCGCGATCGCCATCTTGCAGGAGAAACGCTCCATCACGCCCTGGTCGGCGGCGTCGGGGCAGGGGCCACGCTCCTGCGCCAGCATCATCGACGCCTCGTTCGCCTTGGCATTGATATGCTTGAAGATCTTGAGGTTCCACGACTTCGCCAGCGCGCTCTCGAACGGGATGTTGCGCTGTTGCAGGAAGCTGTGGAAGCCCATGATGCCCATGCCCACGGAGCGTTCGCGGCTGGCGGCATATTTCGCGCGGGACATTTCCGGCGGCGCGCGGTCGATATAATCCTGCAACACATTGTCCAGGAAGCGCATCACATCCTCGACGAACAGCTTGTCGTCCTTCCACTCGTCCCATGTCTCGACGTTGAGGCTGGAGAGGCAGCAGACGGCGGTGCGATCATTGCCGAGATGGTCGCGACCGGTCGGCAGCGTGATCTCCGAGCAGAGGTTGGAGGTAGAGACCTTCAGGCCCACGTCGCGATGATGCTTGGGCATCATGCGGTTCACCGTGTCGGAGAAGACGATATAAGGCTCACCCGTGGCGAGACGGTTCTCGACGATCCGCTGAAACAGGCTGCGCGCATCGACCGTGGCGCGAATGCTCTGGTCCTTGGGGCTGCGGAGGTGGAATTCCGTGCCGTCGCGCACGGCTTCCATGAACGCGTCGGTGATCAGCACGCCATGATGCAGGTTCAGCGCCTTGCGATTGAAGTCGCCGGACGGCTTGCGGATTTCCAGAAACTCCTCGATCTCGGGATGCGAGATGTCGAGATAGACGGCAGCCGAGCCACGGCGCAGCGACCCTTGCGAAATTGCCAGCGTCAGCGAATCCATCACGCGCACGAAGGGGATGATGCCGCTGGTCTTGCCATTAAGGCCGACCGGCTCGCCGATGCCGCGCACCGCGCCCCAATAGGTGCCGATGCCGCCCCCGCGCGAAGCGAGCCAGACATTCTCGTTCCAGGTGTTGACGATGCCCTGAAGGCTGTCATCGACCTGGTTGAGGAAGCAGGAGATGGGCAGGCCGCGCCCGGTGCCGCCGTTGGACAGCACGGGCGTCGCCGGCATGAACCACAGGCGCGAGATATAGCCGTAGATTCGCTGGGCATGCGCCTGATCGTCGGAATAGGCGGATGCGACGCGGGCGAACAGATCCTGATAGCTTTCGCCGGGCAGCAGATAGCGGTCGTTCAGCGTGTCCTTGCCGAATTCGGTCAGCAGGACGTCGCGCGACGGATCGGTCACGATGTCGAAGCGACGATCCACGATCGCATTGGACGCCAGCGGTACTGCCGGGGCGGCCGCGCCCGTTCCGACGGCGGGATTATCTAACACCAGATTGTCCGTTGCCGTTTCCATATCGCGAAAATCCATGCCGCACCCCGTTATCTACCATTAACTTCCAGGGACCGCAAAATTGCGACGCGAAACAGTGGCCAGACAGCAGGGCTTCCGGCCTAAAATTCGGGTGTAAACAATCTTAGCGACCACGGTGTCGTGCACAACTGGTTGTGGTGCCCATCCCCTGTAACACCGTGGGTAGTGGCAATCTGATTCAACCGGGCCATTGTGTCAATGTGATTTTAGGGATTGCCAGACGAACCGCAGGGCGCCGGCTGTCGCCGGAATTTGCGATGTGCGCCAAAGTCGCGGGCTGGAGAGCATGCAAGCACAAAACGCATCGTTCGATAGAAATATTTAAACTGTGGATAAACCCGGACGGAGAGAGTGAGGAGAGCCGAATCAGTGTCTGGCGAGGTCGGCCCCTTCCGAATTTGAACGCCATTTCCCGACCGTCACTCCGAGCGCTGCGGGGCTGGCCATGGAGGCAGTGGATTGTTTCCTGGCTCGCAATGCCGAACGTCGGAAATGACGGAGCCATGGGCAAGCCATTGCCTTCACGCATTTCCTGCCCGCAACAGAAGATCAGCGGCCGCGGCGCAAAATGATGTAGAGCGCCCCGTCGCCGCCATGGCGTGGATGGGCGACGCGGACGCTGGCGATGCGGTCCGCATGGGGCGACCGCTCCAGCCAGTGGCCGATCTCCGCACGGATCGCGCCCCGTCCTTCCGGCGCGATACGGCCGGGCCGGGGCTTGCCCGTGACGACCAGCAGAATGCGCACGCCATCCCGCACGGCAGCGCCCAGCGCGGTGTCGAGCGTGGCATGCGCGCCGCCCAGATTATGGCCGTGCAGGTCCACGCTGCGCTCCGGCTGAAGGCTGCCGGAGCGGATGCGCTTCTCCCAGCCGCCGTCGAGGATCGCGACCGGCTCGCGGCGGGCGGGGACGGGCGGTGGCGCGGGCGCGGCGCGCAGGG
>DASVMZ010000111.1:0-61045 GCA_036384115.1 Sphingobium sp. | reverse complement strand
CCGTTGGGCAATGCGCCGCTCGATCCGACCGAGCGCCGCTGGAATGCCGACCATCATGAGGAGCTGCGGTACGGATCGCGGCGGCGTTTCATCGGCGTACCCTACGACCTTGCGGCTGGACCGGCGCAGGCATGGTCGCCTGAACAGCAAGGGCAGATTCTCGACAAATATTATGATCGTGGCGGTTTTCCGCTGCTCGTCTCTACCTTCAACGACATATTATTCTCGCAGCAGGCCAATGATATCATCTCCGATTATATCCGTGACCGTATTCGCAAGCGGGTGAACGATCCTGCAAAGGCGGAACTGCTGTGCCCCACCGATCACCCCTATGGCTCCAAGCGGCCGCCGTTCGAAACGGAGTATTTCGAGGTCTATAACCAGTCGAACGTCGATCTGATCGACGTGAGCAGCGCGCGGATCGAAGAGATTACCCCGACCGGCGTCCGCACGAGCGAGGCCAGTTACGATGTCGATATCATCATTCTGGCGACGGGTTTCGATGCGATCACCGCGCCGCAGGTCACGCTGAATATCACCGGTCGCAACGGGCTGACGTTGAGTGAAAAGTGGAAGAACGGCCCGGCCGCGCTATTGGGATCGCAGATTGCGGGCTTCCCCAATTTCTTCATGATCGTCGGGCCGCAAAGCACGGGCGCTTTCTACAACGCGCCGCTGGCGATCGAGGATTCGGTCGATTTTGCAGCCGGACTCCTGACCCATGCGCGCGCCGCCAATGTGACCACGATCGAACCAACGGCACAGGCCGAGCAGGTGTGGGGCGAATTGTGCACCGGCATCCTGAACCTGACCCTGATGCCCAAAGCGGAGAAGGCGTGGTGGCTGGGCGGCAACATCGCGGGCAAGCCGCGCGGCGCCTACATGTTCGTCGGGGGTGCGCCGCTGTATCGCGCCTTCCAGGCCGAAATCGCCGGGCATGGCTATGCGGGCTTTGCGCTGGACGGGAAGGCTGCGCCGCTTTCTCCGATGCTCAAGCTGGCGCCCGCCGCGGCGATCGTGCTGGGTTCCATGCTGGTCGGCGATCCCAAACCGCCTGAGGAAATGACGTTGGAAGATACGCGGGCGCAGATCGCGATGTTGCATATGCTCCAGCTGCCGGGGCCGCAGATGCGGGTGGAAACGATCGAGCAGCCCAATGCCCGGATCTATATTCCCGAAGCGGATGGCCCCTTGCCGGTGATCATATATTTTCATGGCGGGGGCTTTCTGGGCGGATCGCTGGATCTGGCAGACAGCCCGGCGCGGCTGATCGCGGCCAATCTGGGCGTCATCGTCGTCGCCGCCGGATATCGCCTGGCGCCGGAGCATCCGTTCCCGGCCGCGACCGACGATACGTTCGCCGCTCTTCGCTGGGTGCATGACAGGATCGGCGACTATGGCGGCGATCCCGATCGGATCGTGGTCATGGGCGACAGTGCTGGCGCCAATCTTGCGGCTGTCGCTGCGTTGCGCGCCCGTGATGCGGGGATCGCGCTGGCAGGCCAGGTGCTGTTGTCGCCACCGATCGACCCGGAAGCATCGACACCGTCGCGCGTTGAGTTTGCGAACGGCCCTCTGCTGACCGTGGACGCTTTGAACGGCATGTGGGGCGCCTATCTGAGCGGGGCGGCAATAGAATCTCTCGCCGCGCCATCGCGCGCGCATTCGCTGGCGGGACTGGCTCCAGCACTGGTCGTGACGGTCGAACTGGACCCGACCCGCGACGAGGCTGAGGATTATGCAGCCGCGCTGAAGGCGGCCGGTGTTCCGATGGTTCACCATCGGTTCGATGGCCTGTACCATGGTGCGCTCTCGATGACGGCGGTCATTCCCGAGGTGCAGACGCTCTACGCGTTGATCGGTGATTTCCTGCATCAATGGACGACGGGTCATGTGGCCACCGAAACGGTCTGATGTTTGACAGCGACGACAGGCGTCGCGCTGGAATTGAATAATAGGAGCAGGATAGCATGACCACATATCTGGCCGACGCGGCCCAGGATCTTTATGTCGAGGGAGCATCTGCCCGGTTCGGCTATCGTCGGCTGGGACCGCAGGGCGGGGTGCCACTCGTCCTGCTCAATCGCTATCGCGGAACGCTGGACTGGTGGGATCCTGAATTCCTGGAATATCTGGCGCAGGCGCATGACCTGATCCTGGTGGACAATGTTGGCATCGGCTATTCCTCCGGCCAGCCAAGAGATTCCGTCGAAGAGCTGGCGGAAGGGGCGATCGAGTTCATCGAAGCGCTGGGTTTGAGCCAGGTGGACTTGCTTGGCTGGTCGCTGGGCGGGATGACGGCGCAGCATGTCGCGCTCCAACGTCCCGACCTGGTGCGCAAGCTGGTAGTCGCCGGCGCGACCCCCGGTGGCCAGATTCCCGGCGCGCCGCCGCCATCCGAAAAGGCCGGCGCGATCATGGCCAAGCCGGAATCGAGCGCGGACGACCTGGTGACGCTGTTCTTCCCGGAAACGGAGGAGGCCCGCGCGACCGGCTATGCGCATCTAGCAAAGGTCGGGACGCGACTGGCCAGCAATCCGCCGGGCATATCGGTCGAAGCGGCTATCGCTGGCGGCACTGCGATCGGTAAGTTCGCCATGGCCCCGCTTGATCAGGTGCGGGTCAATTTGGCCGCTGCAAAGCATCCCACCTTATTTGCCGCCGCGATGGGGGACATCCTCATTCCAGCCATAGCCTCCTATTTCGCGGTAGAGAATATCGCGTCGCCCTCTACGCTCGTCGTCTACAGCGATGGCGGACATGGTTTCCTGTTCCAGCATATCAAGGCGTTCACCGACGAGGTGAAAGCCTTCATCGCAGCCTAGCGCGCCAAGTGGCCATCGACATGCAGGAGCAGAATATATGAGCGTATCGCAGGATGCTTCGATGCTGGGAGGGGAGCGCGGGCAAGGTGCTTCCGCCGCTCAGGATATAACGCCGACAGCGCATGTCGATCGGGCGCTGGACGAGCTTGCTGATGGTGAACGCACATGGGGCGCTCTTGGGGTTGGCGGGCGGCGTGCGCTGCTGGAGCAGATGCACGCCGCCACTGCCCAACAGTCCGAGGCATGGGTGAACGCAGCGGCGGCCTACAAGCGGTTGTTGAGCAACAGTCCGCTGATCGGCGAGGAATGGATCACCGGACCTTATCCCGTGCTCACCAGCCTTTCCGCTCTCGCCGCGACAGCCAAAGCAGTGGAGAACGGGCAAAGCCCGGTTGCGGCCTTTCCGGTTCGAAAGGCTGCGGGCGGGCGTGTCGCCGTCCGCGTCCTTCCGCACGGCATCTGGGACCGGCTGCTCCTGAACAGTTTCAGCGCCGAAGTCTGGATGCGACCGGGCGTCAGTGAGGATATGGTGCGAAAGCAGGCTGGGCTGGGCCTGCGGCGCCCGCGTGAAACGGGTGGTATCGGCGTCGTGCTGGGGGCGGGGAATATCACCTCTATCCCGATCCTGGATGTGCTGTACGAACTTTATGCGCATAACCGCGTAGTTGCGCTCAAGCTCAACCCGGTTACAAATGGATTGCTGGATGTGTTTACGCGCGTCCTTGCACCGCTGATTGACATTGGCGCCGTGCGTATCCTGACCGGGGGCGCCGATGTCGGCACCTATCTGGTACGCCATGCCAAAGTCGGGCATGTCCATATGACGGGCAGCATCGCCACCCACAATGCCATCGTCTTTGGCCCCGGCAGCGAGGGAGAGGCGCGCCGAAAGGCAGGCATGCCGATCTTGCAAAAGCCGGTGACGAGTGAGCTTGGCGGCGTATCACCGACGATCATGTTGCCGGGCAACTGGACGGACGCGGACCTGCGTTTCCAGGCGGAGCATGTTGCGACCCAGCGCCTGCACAATGGTGGCTATAATTGTTGCGCGAGCCAGGCTGTTGTTCTGAGTTCCGATTGGAAACAGAAGGACCGTTTTCTTGCCCATTTGCGCGATGCGCTTGCCGACGCGCCGACGCGTATTGCCTATTATCCCGGTAGCGACGATCGGATGGCCCAGGCGACCGCATCCTATCCGGGGGCGGAGCGGATTGGCGACAGGCTGCTCATAGCCACACTCGATCCCGCCAATCCCGGCGAGGCGCTGAAGGCTGAATATTTCGCCCCGGTGCTGGCCGTGCTGGAATTGCCGGGAGAGGGGAAGGCCTATCTCGACGAGGCTGTTCGCACCGCGAATGAACAATTCGCCGGAACGCTTGGTGTGAACCTGATCGCCGATCCCCGTACGATCCGCACATTGGGACCAGCGCTGGAAGAGGCGATAGCCCAGTTGCGCTATGGGACTGTGGGGCTGAACGCCTGGACGGGGGTAGGGTATCTGACCGCCAGGGCGACCTGGGGCGCTTTTCCCGGGCATACGCTGGAGGATGTCCAAAGCGGTATCGGGGTTGTCCATAACGCCCTGCTTCTGGATAGCCCGGAACGGACCGTGTTGCGCGGACCTTTCCGACCGGCGCCCCGCGCCATCGCACATGGCGAACTGAGCCTGTCGCCCAGGCCTCCATGGTTCGTCATGAACCGGACGGCGGCGGTTACCGGACGGCTGCTGACCCGCTTCGCTGCCGCACCACGCTGGACGGCTTTGCCCCGGATATTCGCCTCTGCCCTGCGCGGCTGACCCGTGACCAATTTGGGAGACCGTCTTGCCTGATCCCGCTATGATATCCCGTAAAACCTCGCAGATGAGGGAATAATATGAGTTTTGCCAGTCCGTTCCCGGATGTAGAGATCCCGGCGACGAGCATATATGATACGTTGTTTGCGGATATGGCGGGGGAGGATTGCGATCGGATCGCTCTGATCGACACCGCGACCGGTGCGCAGACCAGCTATCGCCAGTTGATCGACCGGATCGATGCGATGGCCGGTGCGCTTGCCGCGCGCGGGATCGGGCCGGGCAGCGTCGTGGGCCTGATCGCCCCCAATTCCTCGCTGTTCGCCATCGCCTTCCACGGCATATTGCGCGCAGGGGCGACCGCCACGACGATCAACGCGCTGTTCACCCCGGACGACATCGCCAAGCAGTTGGTGGATGCAAAGGCCACGATGCTGATCGCCGCGACCGCCCTGTTACCGCAGGCGCAGACGGGCGCGCTGGCGGCGGGGATCACGCAGGACAATGTGATCGTACTGGATGGCGAGGAGGAGGGCGCGGCCGCCCTGTGGGCAGAGCAGGCACCCACGCCTTTGGTGGAGATCGATCCTGCCACCTATCCGGCGGTCCTGCCCTATAGTTCGGGCACGACCGGCAAGCCCAAGGGCGTCATCCTGACCCATCGGAACCTGGTCGCCAATATGGCGCAGATCCGCCCCCTGCTTTCGATACAGTCGGATGACAAGGTGATCGCGGTCCTGCCGTTCTTTCACATCTACGGCATGACCGTTCTGCTCAATGCCGCCTTGCAGGCACGCGCTACGCTGGTCGTCATGCCCAGGTTCGATCTGGCCGAGTTTCTGGAGAGTATTCAGCATCATCGGATCACCTACGGCTTCATTGCGCCGCCGGTCGCGCTGGCGCTCGCCAAGCATCCGCTGATCGACAGGTATGACCTGTCGTCGCTGCGCACCATATTGTCGGGTGCGGCGCCGCTCGATTCCGAGCTTGGCAATGCGGTGGAGACCCGTCTCAAGGTGCGGATGATCCAGGGCTATGGCATGAGCGAACTCAGTCCCGTCAGTCACCTGATGCCCGCGGATCGGGGCCTGCGCCAGTTCGGGGAAATGGCGCCACTTAGTTCCTGCGGGTGGCCGATCGCCAATACAGTCAACCGGATCGTGGATCCGTCAAGCGGCGAGGATATTCTTTCTCCGGCGCAGGGTCTGAGCGCGCCCGGCGAATTATGGGTCAAAGGCCCCAATGTGATGGCAGGCTATCTTGGCAATGCAACGGCCACCGCAGAGACGATAGATGCCGATGGCTTCCTGCATACCGGCGACATGGCCAGGGTGGACAGCATCGGTCGGCTGTTCATCGTCGACAGACTCAAGGAACTGATCAAATATAAGGGCTATCAGGTTCCGCCGGCCGAACTGGAAGCGCTGCTTCTCACGCACCCGGCGATTGCGGACGCGGCGGTGGTCGGCGTACCCGATCATGAGGGCGAGGAGATTCCGATGGCCTTCGTCGTGCGCCGTCCCGATGCCGCCCTGTCCGAACAGGACGTCATGGCGTTTGTTGCGGACAAGGTCGCCCCCTACAAGAAGGTCCGGCGGGTCGCCTTCATCGATGCGATCCCCAAATCCGCATCCGGCAAAATCCTGCGCAAGGATTTGCGAACAGGGGTTGGATGACAGAATATCCGACCGAAAGGTCATGTCTGGACGCAACGGTCAAAAAACTCTAATTTCCAATCATTCTAACATGGTCTAGCATAAACAACTGACCGTGTTCAGGTCTGGAGAGTGGGCGCGACGGCTCGGTCCTTGCAGAAAGGAGAATATTGCCAAAATGGATGAAGGCATATTCGATATAGGATGGGAGCCGGCCACCACGACGTTGGTGATACGCCTGGGTGGTTTCTGGACCGAGGAAATCTACGAAAATTATGTTCGCGACCTGGCGCGGGTAACAGGGACCATTCGATGCCGCTATTCGGTCATTCTCGATATCACCAAGTCTGCGGTACAGACTCAGGCGACGATAGCGGGGCATGAAAAGATCAAAGAGGAACGCCGGGCCGAAATCATTCGGATGGCAATCGTCGGCAGTGGGGCGATTACGCAGATGCAGGCGAAGCGAGCGATCCATAACCTCGAAACCCGTTTCTTCCCGACCGAGGCAGAAGCGCGAGAATGGATCGCGCAATCCCAGGGCGATGTCTAATCAGATGGCTTCATCAGCGGTCGACATCATACACCCATGACGTCCTGTAGCTGCGCGGTATCCAGATATTGTTGAAAATGGGTAATCTTCTCGTCCTTGATCGAGAGGATGTGGCAGGCGGGTGCGCTCAATGTCTTGCCGGTGGTTCGACAGGTTCCGAAATATCGCCCCTCGACTACGATCCGGTCACCCGCGTCATGATACTGTTCGGGATGAAAGGCGAAGCCTTCCCACTCCGTCGCCAGTCTGGCGAACAGATTTTCGATGATCGCGTCATGACCGATCCATGCGCCGCCGGTGGGCCGGTAAGGATTTCCCAAAGCGGGCCGCCAGACGATGGTGCAATCCAGAACGGAAAGTACAGCATCGAGGTCGACGCCGTTGAAGGCGAGATAGGCGTTCCGGGCCACGTCGATATTCGTCATCGCGCCTGTCGTCCCTCACGACATTTTGCCATCTATTTGTCTTTCCCTGCGCGCGCCCGAAAGAGGGCATATTGACGTATGGATTCAATCTCCCGCTCAGAAAGGTCGGAAAATTTCGGCATCCCCTGTTGTTGCAACAGGCCTTCCTGCACGATCTGGCGGAAGCCGTCCTGGTTCAGAATGACTTGCGATGATCGCAGGTCGGGTGCGGACCCGCCGCCGACTGCGCCCAGGCCATGGCAATTGATGCAGTTGTTCGCATAGCGAATGGAACCCTGCTGGGCCGCGGGCACATCGATCGCCGTTTCTTTCGTATCGACCAGCGGGACATCGACGGCGGTCTTCTCCGGCAATGCCTGTGTCCCGCCGATAGCAAAGGTGAGCAGGCGGCGCTTCTGGTTGCGATAATCCCAGCCCAGCCGGTGGGCGTCATTTCCATAGGCCCCGGCTACGCCGCCAACGCCGGTCATGACGGTCACATATTGCTTGCCACCGGCACGGAAGCTGATCGGTTGCCCGATGATGCCGTTTTGGGCCTCGAACGACCATAGTGGCTTCCCGGTCGTGGCGTCATAGGCGACGAACTTGCCCTCCACATTGCCCTGGAAGACCAGATTGCCACCAGTCGACAATATGCCGCCGTTGACCAGGCCTGTCATCGGCACGCTCCACCGCTCCTTCTGCGCGACCGGATCCCATGCCACCAGTGAACCAAGCGGCTTTTGGGATGCGGGCGGCAACTGCATGGCGGCCATCGGTGCATAGCCCGTGCTATACGCCAATCCCTTGGGGAAGGCCCAGGATTTGGGGTCTATGCCCTGGCTGCTGAAGTAGCCCGTCAGTTCCTGTCTGGGAATATAAGTGAGATGTGTCTTTGGGCTGTAGGACATCGCCTGCCAGTTGTGCGCCCCGATGCCCGCCGGCCAGACGAAGGTCTTTCCGTCCGTGACCCGTGCGGTGGGCGATTCTATCGGCCTTCCGCTCTTCATGTCGATGCCGGTCGCCCAGGTGACCTTGCCGAAGGGCGCGGCGGAAATCAGCTTGCCGGTGGCCCGGTCCAGGACATAGAAAAAGCCGTTCTTGGGCGCGTGGAGGATGACGTCGCGGGGCTTGCCGCCGATTTTCAGCTGCGTCAGTTCCATATCCATGGCGGAATTATAATCCCACTGCTCGCCAGGCGTCGTTTGATAGTGCCAGACATAGGCGCCCGTATCGGCATCCAGCGCGACGATGCTGCACAGGAACAGATTATCGCCCCCGCCCGGACTGCGCACCGCACGGTTCCACGGCGCACCATTGCCGGTGCCGATATAGATGCGGTTATAGTCGGGATCATATGTGATCGCGTTCCAGGCGGTGCCGCCGCCGCCGAACTTCCACCATTGGCCGGTCCATGTCTTTGCGGCCTTTTCCATGACAGGATCCGATGCTTCGCCATCTTTCGTCCCCGGCTTCCCCGGAACGGTGAAGAAACGCCACAGCTTCTTGCCGGTTTCCGCGTCATAGGCGGTCACATAGCCGCGCACCGCCGCAAAATCGGCGCCACCATGACCAATGATCACCTTGCCATTGAATACGCGCGGCGCGCCGGTGATGTATCGTCCGTCCTGCGGTCCCATCGTCGTCTGCACCGACCAGGCGGGGAGGCCGGTTTGCGCGTTGATCGCGATCAGACGTCCATCCTGTGTTCCGGTGAAAATCTTGCCGTTCCACCAGGCGATCCCGCGCACGCCCCATCCTGTGCGCTGTTTTTGGCCCACCACATCGGCAACCTTTGGATCGTAGGTCCATAGCGGCTTGCCGGTTGCGGCATCGACAGCCGTCACGATGCTCAGGCCGGTGGCGTAGTAGAGGACGCCATCGACGGCCAGCGGCGCGCTATGCGTACTGATCTGCGTCGGCAGGTCGATCGACCATGTCAGTCCCAGCTTGTTGACGTTGCCCGCATTTATGTCGGTCAGAGGGCTATAATGGGTTTCCCTGTAGCCCCCGCCATAAGCGGGCCAGTTACCGTCGCTGGCGTCGGCCAGAAGCATGGCCTGGCTGCGCTTGGCGTCCTGCGTGACGATGGGATTGCTGCAACCATTGACCAGGATGAGGAGGGCGGTCATGCCCGTCACCGGGCGCGCCCTGCGTAAGCGCGATCCTATTGTCCGCTGCCGTCGGTTGCCGTCATGTTCCATGCACATTGTCCTCCGCCGCTTTATCGCTGTCCGTTCAAAACCGTCCGCTCAATTGAAGCGCGATGGTGCGTCCCCGTTCGGACGTGCCGACCTGATTGCCTGCGGGCAGGAACGGGGCGGGATTGCCGGAATTAAGCCCCATTTCGTTCGTGAGATTGCGACCGATCAGCCGCAATTCCAGTCCGTCGTCATGCTTGGCGAGGGCGACGCTGAGGTTGATCGGCGTGAAGGCTGTGCTGCTGGGCGTATCGGCGGGATTGGGGAGGTAGGTCCGGCGGCTGCGATAATCGATCGACCCGTCCAGGATAAAGTCAAGATCCTGCAACAGCCCGGTGCGATAGGAGAAGCCGCCGCTGCCCGACCATTTGGGCGCGAGCGGCGCGCGGAACCCGGTGATCCTATCCTTGGCGTCCGCATAGGTGTTGTTCAGATGGAGCCGCAGCCCATCGACCGGGCGCCAATTAGCCTCGATTTCCACGCCGTGGCTTTTCAGGTCGGTGTTGCCGACGACGAAGGCGAAGCCGTTGAACGACACCACCTGAAAGTTATCGACCAACGTATTGAATGCGGAAATGTTGAAGAGCCAACGGCGGCCCGCATCCTGCAATTTCAACCCGATTTCGGCCGTTCTCGCGACTTCCTTGCTATAGCCCGCATCGGCGAGGATCGTCACCGATTGGGCGAATCCGCCCGATTTGGTGCCCTTGCCATAGGAAGCGAACAGCATCGCATTGGCGTTCAGATCATATTGGGCGCCAAAGGAGTAGTCGAAATTGCTCTCTTTGTGGTTCAGGCTGAACGGCGCATAGGGCGGGAAGACGACGACCGAGACGAGACCCGGACGCAGGATGTCACGCGCGAGATCGACATCCTTGCTTTCATGTGTCCAGCGACCGCCGATGCTCATACGGAACTGGTCGGTGAGCTTGTAATTCGCCTGACCGAAGATGGAGACCGCTTCGGTATCCTGCACGAAGTCGGTCCGAAACGCGCCGGACAGGTTCAACCCCGGCGCGGGGCCGAAGGGGAAATTCGCGTCCAGGACGGTTTTGTTGTCCAGTTTTCCATTCAGATAAAGTGCCCCGGCGATGAAGTCGAAAGGGCGATCGGCCGGTGATGCAATCCGCAATTCCTGGCTGAACTGCCTGCCCGATTCATCGACGATGCGGGTGAAATAGTCCCCCGGCAGGAAATCGATATCCTGGTTGTCATTCTCGCTATAGCGGGAATAGCCCGTCGTGGAAGTGAGCGTGTAGTCGCCCAGTTGCAGATTGGTGGCGAGCGAATAGCGCTGCGTCTTCAGGCGATCCAG
Organism: Sphingobium sp.; assembly: GCA_036384115.1. Classification (GTDB taxonomy): domain Bacteria; phylum Pseudomonadota; class Alphaproteobacteria; order Sphingomonadales; family Sphingomonadaceae; genus Sphingobium. The sequence continues at coordinate 50,297 of DASVMZ010000111.1, read as the reverse complement.
TGGCTGGAACGTGGAATCCTGGAAATTGCGACGGTCCAGCTTTCCTTCGACCCCGATCGGAGAACCGGCCAGGGCAGACAGGATTTCGGGCGTGCCGTCGGTTTGGGTGAACTCAACACCCGAGCCTCTGTTCCGGCTTAGACCCTGCTGCGCAATAGCGGTGATCTCCAGATTATCGCTGGCTTGCCAGTGCAGCACGGCGCGGAACGCGGAATCCTTGCGGCGCGGCTCGTACCCGTCGGTCTGCAGATTGTGAACCCAGCCATGATCGTCCGAAAATTGTCCGGCGACGCGAAGCGCCAGCGTGTCCGTGATGGGCAGGTCGATGCCGCCAGCATATTGGGTCGATCCGCGTTCGAACTCGTACAAGGCACGGAAATCGGCGGCCAGCACATCGCCCGGCTTGCGGCTTACCAAGCTGACGGCGCCCAGGCTGGTATTTTTGCCCAGCAACGCCGCTTGCGTTCCGCGAATCACTTCAATGCGCGCGATATCGAACATGGAGGCGGCGAACTCACGGGTGCGCGGCAGATATACGCCATCGGCAAACAGGCTGACGGAACTGTCGAAGGAGGGCACCGAGGATAGTGAACCAAGGCCGCGAATGGTGATGCCGACTTCATTGCCTGATCCGGGCTTGTTGATATTGACGCCCGGCGCCACGCTGGCCAGTTGCAGCAGACTGGTCGATCCGGTCGTGGCCAGCGCTTCGGCGCCGATGACGTTGATAGTGGCAGGCACATTCTGCACCGTTTCTGTGCGTTTGCGCGCGGTGACGATGATGTCGCCATCCGTCAGTGCCGGACCCTGGGCCGGTGCGGCGTCCTGGGCGGTCGCGGTCGTGACGGTGCCCAGCAGGCAAAGCACAACACCCATTGCCGCTTTCGATGTATTGCGCAGCACGAGCGACGCTCGGCGATTATTACTCATTACCCTCTCCTGCCATCCTGATATCGGACGGCCACAGCCATATTTAGCGTTGTTAACCAGTGAGCGTTGTTAAATCGCAGCCGCCCCTGCCACATCCATGGCGGCTATTTGGGTATAATAAGAAATCATATTTTTATATAGGGCTATAACTATTATCTGGCTTTTATTGCGGCCGGGCAGGGTGTTCTTACAAACGCAAAATCAAGCACCTCTTTGTGGAAAGGGGAGGCGAGCCGAATAGTTTTCCGGCAGCCCTATGCAGGAGCGGCCCGCCATGTTCACGCTTGACCATTTTACCATAGAGTCCGCCACACGGCATGTCGCTGCCACGCTGTTACCCGGAATGATGGAGATGGGGGACGGTCTGTGGCGGAAAGTCGCGGCAACGCGGCCCAGCCTGGTGCCCAGCGGGCATACGGCGCTGAAACTGGCGAATGCGGCCTGTCACGCCACCAACAACATGCTGTTGCACGCGCTGGCGCGTAGCGCTCTGGTGGACGAGGTGGGGCCGATGACCGAAGTCATATTGGCGACCAGGGCGCTCGTCCGCAACGGATCGTCCGAAGAGGAGGTGATGGCCGGATACCGTCTGGGCGCAACCTATTGGTGCGAAAGCTGGGCCGCCGCGGTCGACGAACATTGCCCGGATCCGACCCTGTCCGTGCGCGTCGCAAGTCACGGAACCTCGTTCGCGCTTGGTTGGCTGGAAATGATCTCGCGCCGGGTTTCGAAGGAATATCGGGATGAGGCGGAAAGGCTGGCGCGCGAAGGATCGCTGGCGCGTGCCACCTATATTCGCAGGCTGCTGTCGGACGATGATTTCGACATCAGGATAGCCAGTCGCGATCTTGGATATGACTTGGCCGGTCGACATGTCGCGCTCGTGCTCAGCCGGTATGACGCCCATGATGAGGCGGCGCTGGATCCGGTCGCGCGCACGCTTGCCGCAGACGTGACGACCCTTGCCCCCCTGATCGTCCGCATGGATATCGACACGACCTTCTGCTGGATTCCGGTTCAGAGGGCAGAGGCACTACCCGCGTTAAGGGCGAGGGTGCTGATCGGGCAGGGACGAGCCGCGTCGGGGCTGGAAGGGTTTCGCCGAAGTCATCGGGAAGCGACGGAGGCTGTGCGGATCGCGCGCCTTGCCCGTGCATCCGCAGGAACGGTTACGCATTTCGACATGGTCGAACTGGCTGCCCTGTGCAGTAACGATGTCGACGCCTGCCAAGCCTTTATCGCGAAGACGCTAGGACCGTTGGCCGCAGAGGATGGCGAAATGCGCAAGCTTCGCACCACAGTGGAGGCGTATTTCTCGCGCAACAGTAATTTTCGCGCGACCGCCGCGCATCTTGGCATTCACCATAATACGGTGCGTTACCGGTTGGAAAGGGTCGCCATACTGCTCAGGCGCCCGCCAGAGGATCATCGCCTTCAGCTCGAACTTGCGCTGCATCTGGCCAATCGTCTGGGGCCACCGGTCGAGCAGGGCTAGCGATGCCGCTGTATCGTCCCTTCGCCTTTCAAAAGTAGAGAATAGATAATGAAACTTTTATATGGCCATCTTTCCCCCTTCGTCCGCAAGGTGATGATCGTCGCCCATGAAAAGGGGCTGGTCGACCGGATCGAGCTGGTCGTCGCAGGGGTCCACCCGTTTCAGTCGACGGATCTGGTGAACAGCGTCAATCCGCTGGGCAAGATACCCGCCCTGATGCTGGAGGATGGAACAGCCTTATATGGCTCGACCGTCATAGCCGAATATCTCGACGCATCCGATGGTTTGCCCCGCTTCTTTCCGGCCGGAGAAGCAAGGTGGCCAGCCCTGCGGCGCAATGCCCTCGCTGATGGCATTCTCGATGCAGGCGTGCTCGCACGGGTGGAGGGACTGCGGCCAGTAGAGCGGCAATGGGGAGAGTGGCGCGACGTTCAATTGAGAAAAATCACCCATGCACTTGATGTCGCCGAAGGGGAGGCGGGGCTGCGGGCGTCCAGGGCCATGACGATCGGCGAGGTGGCGCTGATATGCGCGCTTGGCTGGCTCGATTTTCGATTTCCCGATATTAGCTGGCGGACCGACAGGCCAGCATTGGCCGCCTGGTTCATACAGGTGTCACAGCGCAGCGCCGTGGCGCTGACCGCACCGGACCTGTCGCCGTGATGAGTGATCGCGAGATCGTTCGCGAACGGATCGCATGCCGATGAGCGCCATGGTTGGACACCCCGATCCCGTCCGCCCAAAAACTGCACGGCATGCCGCGCATGGGCACTGCTCATCCCCGAACAGGACGGTTTCCAGGCTTGGCTGGGATACGTCGCTCAGAACCCGTTGGCGCAATTATGTTGGCAAGATCAGGCCTGTTGGCGGTCATGATCTCCCTCCCGAAGGCTCCCCCATCGACATAGTCGGACGAGAAATGGGGCGATCGCTGCCGCGACCGCACGATAGCCGGTAAGAGAGAGGAGATGATCATTGCGATGGGGTAATCGGTTGGCGGTTGGCGTCCAGCTGAACCACGAGATCGGCGCGTGCCGGCATTTCGGAAAGGATGGAGCGAGTCAGCCGCTCATAATGCTGGATGAAATGGGTGATTGCCGGACCGTCCATCAGGCCGCTCATGCTGCCGCCATCCTGTACGATCCGCTGACGCAGCGCATCTTCCTGCTCAAGCCGCCAGCGTTGGACGACCGCAAAGTCGGGCGCCGCCAGCAGCACAAGGCGATCCAGCGTGGCAAACAGTGCGGCATAACGCTCGCCCAGCGCGCTATTCACCGCCCGCCGCCAGCGCCCGTCCTGATCCTGGGTCACCTCCAGGGCATTTACGGGGTGAATGAGCGCCGCATCCGACTGGGGCCGGGCGCCGACGCACCAGCCTTCGAACAATATCACGTCGACCGGCGGCGCCATGATCGTCCACTGATCCTGTGGTGCGGGTTCGTCGGATGCCTTGTCGAAGCGCGGCATCCGAATGGCGCGGCCTGCACGCATGTCCGCAATCAACTGCAAACCCAGTGTCACATCATGCGTCAGCGGCACGCCGCGCGTGCGGAGCAGGGGGTGGACATCGCGGGCCAGGGCCGCCCGGGCCTCCCCCGACAGATAGAGGTCGTCGAGCGAGAGGATCGCTGTACGCCGCCCCGTGACAGCCAACCGGTCGACCAGCCGCTCGGCCAGTGTCGACTTGCCCGATCCTTGCGATCCACATAGGCCGACCACCAGTGGCGTTGCCCCGGCGCCGGCCAGCCAGCGCTCGATAGCCGAAGCTACCCGGTCGAGCGTAGACAGGTCAGGCAATGCGGTCATGGGGCTGTTTGCCATCGAAAAATCGATCGATATTGTCCGCCACCTTCATGCCCATGGCGGTGCGGGTTTCGTGCGTGGCGCTGCCCAAATGCGGCAACAGCACGACATTCGGCAGAGCGATCAGGGATGCGGGGACATGCGGTTCGCTTTCGAAGACATCGAGTCCCGCCGCGGCAATCGTGCCGCTTTTCAGGGCGGTCGCCAGCGCATCCTCGTCCACCAGCGATCCGCGACCGGTGTTGATCAGCACCGCATGGCGCGGCATCCGCGCCAGCAGCGCTGTGTCGATCATATGCCGCGTTTCGTTCCCGCCAGGCGCGTGGAGCGAAAGGATGTCGGCCCGCTCCGCCAGTGCGGCCAGGGTCGGATAATAGGCATTGCGCGGCATGTCCGGCGCGGGCGTGCGGCAATGATAGGCAATGGTCATTCCAAAAGCGCTGGCGCGCGCCGCCACCGCCCGCGCGATCCTGCCATACCCAACCAACCCCAACGTCTTGCCGACAAGCGACTGGCCCAGCATGTGTGTCGGTCGCCATCCCGTCCACTGCCCGGCGCGCAGTTCGCGTTCGGCTTCGCCCGCGCGGCGCGTGACCATGAGCATCAGCAGGATCGCAATATCGGCTGTTGCATCGGTAAGCACGTCGGGCGTGTTGGTCACGACGATATCAGCGGCGCGTGCAGCATCCAGGTCGATATGTTCGAACCCTGCGCCATAATTGCCGATGATGCGCGTCCGTGCACCGAGCGTCGCGATAACCGCAACAGGAAGCCGATCCGTCACCGTTGGACATAAGGCGTCATATTCGCGCATCGCCCTGGAAAGGGCCGTTGCATCGAGCGGTTCATCGGTTTGATTACGTGTCACGTCATAGCGCTTGGCCAGTCGCGCCTCGACAGCGTCGGGCCAGCGCCGGGTGAGCAGGATACGGGGGCGATTCACGACAGTCCTCCAGGGTGGCAGTCATGCAGCACCCCATTGCAGGGTGCAACAGCGTGGCAGTAGCATGGAGGGCACGGGGCCGCACCACGCTGCTGCCACGAGCCTCCCCCTTAGGCCGTCCTGAACAGCGGCCCGGTTGCCCCGGCGGTCGCGCCGCCGTCAATGGTGACTTCAGAGCCGGTCGAGTAGCGGCTTTCATCCGATGCAAGCCACAGGACGCCATTGGCGATGTCGATCGGCAATCCTTTGACGCCCAGCGGCACCGCAAGATCGCTCATGACGTCAAGGTCGGGCGACCCTTGCGTGATCCACATGGGTGTTTCGATGATGCCGGGATTGACGGCGTTGACGCGCACCCCGGTGCCCGAAATGGCGCATTCGATCGCCACCGCCTTCGTATACAGCCGTATGGCGGCTTTTGTCGCGCCATAGGCCGCCATGCCCGGCTGGCCGATCTTGCCTACCGAAGAACATATGTTGACGATGCTCCCGCCGCCGCTCTCCGCCATGAAAGGCACGCTATATTTGATGCCAAGGAACGGGCCGTCCATGTTGATCGAAGCCTGACGGCGCCAATCGGCCAGGGATATGCCAAGCGCCGGTCCACCGATACCAATACCGGCATTGTTGACCAGGATGTCGAGGCGGCCATGTTGCGCCCGCACATGGTCATATATGCCGATCCATGCAGCCTCGTCCGACACGTCGAGATGCCGATATTCCGCTTTGCCGCCCGCCTTGTTGATTCCGGCAGCGACTTCTTTGCCTAGGGCGTCCTGAACGTCGGCGACGATGACAGTCGCGCCCTCTTCGGCAAGCCGTTCCGCACAGGCACGACCTATGCCGCTCGCGCTGCCCGTTACGATTGCTATCTTACCTTCAACGCGCCCTGTCATGCACCACTCCTGTCATTTAGACGGGCACAATCTGTCAGACTTGCTATAAGAACAAGTCTAATTTTGCTATATGGCTATAACCATATATTGGGGGTGGCAAGATGTCAGGGCAGGGCCGCGGCCGCCATACGGATGCTGACTTCCTTTGCTTCCTTTTCGAACAAAGCCAATGCGCTGCCGCTGCGGCGACGTTTTAGGGTGACGGAAGCGATGGGCTGGACGCTGTCATGCAGGTCGACATCCAATGCACGCAACCACGACTTGTTGGTCGGATATTGCAGCATCTGCAACGGCAGAACGGTCAGGAAATCGCTGGTCGCCAACAGGTTGAGCCGCATGTGAACCGAAATGGTCGTGACCGCGGTGGGGGGCAGGGGCAGATCGCGACTCTGGAACATCTCCGCAATGATCCGGCCCAGAAAGGAATCGGACGGCGACAGCGTCCATTTTTCCTCGCTCAGATCGGCCAGCGTCAATTTGCCGCGTCGAAGAAGCGGATGCGTGTCCGCCGCCATCACCGCCAGCGGTGAATTGAACATGGTCGTTACCGCCAGATCGTCGGCGGTGATCGGCGGCAACCAGCGCGATACCAGAACATCCAGGGATCGTTCGCGCAATTGAAGGAGCAGGGTGTCAAGGTCGCTGACAATCACGTCATGCGTCACGCGCGGATAGCGTCGGGCAAGTTCGCTGATGATTTCCGCGACCACGCCGATCACCGGTTCGGTCGCACCGATCCTGATCGCGCCGCGCATGGGATCGGACAGTTGTTCGATTTCCGAAACGCCCGCCCGCAGTTCATCGAAAATGACGCGGGCGCGATCGATCAGCAGATGCCCGCATTCGGTAAGTTCCGCCCCGCGTGAGGAGCGGTCGAGCAAGGGCGCCCCCAGAGTGAACTCCATTTCCGCGACGGCCTTGGATATTGCCGGCTGCGAAAGGGCAAGGCGCTGGGCCGCTTTGGCCATGCTGCCTACTTCCGCCACGGTCAGCAGCGTGTGGAGATCTTTTAGCTTCAAACGCCGGCCGATACGCTCGTCCCAGTTCACAAGTATTCACTCATGGTTATAACTCTATAGCCGAATACGAATTGTCATTATAGCCGGGCTGAAGGATTGCGTCGAGCGAAGAAGATCGTTGAGAGCGAAGGACGCTGCATATGGCCCATTATCCCCAATATCTCCCCCATGGTGTCATTCCCGCCGTGTTGCTTCCTTTCCATGAGGATATGTCGATCGACGAGGCGACGTTCCGCACGCATCTGCGCGATGTGTCCTCAACCGATGGCATTTCGGCGATTTCCATCAACGCGCATTCGACCGAGGTGGCGTCCTGCACCTTCGAAGAACAACGCCAGGTGCTGGACCTCACGCAGGAAGAGGTCGGCGACAGGTTGCCGGTGGTCCACGGTGTCTATGCCGATGGCAGCATAGAGGCGGCGCGGATCGCAAAGATGGCGGCTGATGGCGGGGCGTCGGCTCTGCTGGTCTTTCCGCCCGCACCGTTGGCGCGGGGGCAATATCCCGAAATGGCGATCGCGCATTTCAAGCGTATCGCGGACGCCACCGACCTGCCCCTGATCGCTTTCCAATTTGGCCTGACGACGGGTCTCGCCTATTCGGGAGAAACGCTGCTGCGACTGGCCGACGCGATCCCCACGCTGCGCGCGATCAAGGATTCCTGCAACAGCGTCACCCATCATGAATGGAACATCCGCAACCTTCAGTCACTCTCGCGCCCGGTCACGGTGCTGACGACCCATTCGGCATGGCTGCTGTCTTCGCTGGTGTTGGGCTGTGGCGGTATCCTGTCTGGCAGCGGCAGTGTGATCCATGATCTCCAGGTACAGATGTATCGGGCGGTGCAGGCAAAAGACCTGGTCGAGGCGCAGCGCCTCAACGACCTGATCTATCCTACCGCCAAGGTTTTTTACGACAATCCGTCAACCGATATGCACAATCGGATGAAGGAAGCGCTGGTGATGACCGGCAAGCTGCCGTCCGCCACGGTTCGCCCGCCACTGGTGAAATTGCGGGAGGACGAGATCGAACGCATCCGCTTCGCCATGATCGACGCCGGTCTCTTGCAGGCCGACGGACAGCGTTCGGCCGCATGATCGATACTGTCGCCGCCGCCATTATGGCCCGGCGCAGGTGCGTTGTATAACGCAATCCACATGGCATAAGAGTTCGGAAAGGCAGGTCCGTAATGCGAAGAACGCACGGGCCCATGCCAAGTCCCCAGGAGAAGGAATTGTTGATGTCTTCCTCGCCATCTCCCTCAACCAACGGTGCGCCGACCTTTGCCGCCGTCGTCGTGGGCGCAGGCTTTGCGGGCATGTATATGCTGCACAAGCTGCGCGAACTCGGGCTGCGGGCGCGTGTCTACGAGGCTGGCGGCGGTGTCGGCGGAACCTGGTACTGGAACCGCTATCCCGGCGCGCGGTGCGACATCGAAAGCATGCAATATTCCTACTCCTTCTCCGATGCGCTTCAGCAGGAATGGGACTGGAGTGAACGCTACGCGGCGCAACCCGAATTGCTCAGCTATGCCAATCATGTCGCGGACCGTTTCGACCTGCGTTCCGATATTCAGTTCGACACCCGTATCGAACGCGCCGCCTATGATGAAGACCGGGCCTTGTGGACCGTTACGCCGGCGGGTGGGGAACCTGTCACAGCACGTTATCTGATCTTGGCCACAGGTGTTTTGTCCAGCGCGCAATTGCCCGCGATCAAGGGTATCGAGACTTTCGAGGGCGACATCTATCACACTGCGCAATGGCCGCATGAGCCGGTGGATTTCACCGGGCGTCGTGTCGGCCTTGTCGGTACGGGGTCTTCAGGGGTGCAGGCCACCCCGGTCATCGCCGGATTGGCCGAACATCTGACCGTCTTCCAGCGCACGGCGAACTTCTCCCTTCCCGCCCGCAACACGGCGCTGACGGCCGACAGGCGGCAGGAAATCCGCGCAAACTATGCGGAGATCCGTCGATTTTCGCGCGAACAGTCGCGCACCGGTGTCTATGTGCCGCTGCCCGATCGCGGTGCGCTGGACGATAGTGAGGAAGAGCGGCGGGCGAAATATGAGGCGCGCTGGAATTTGGGTGGGCTGGCTTTCCTGTCAATCTACAACGACCTGACCCGCAATCAGGCGTCCAACGATACCGCCGCCGATTTCGTGCGCGAAAAGATCGCGGAGATTGTCGAGGACAAGGAAACGGCGGCCAAGCTGACGCCCACCACCCATCCGCTGGGCACCAAGCGCATCTGTGTGGACACCGATTATTTCGCGACCTTCAATCGACCAAACGTCTCGCTTGTAGACATCAGCGCGACGCCTATCGACACGATCCTGCCCGATGGCGTTCGCGTCGGTGGAGAGGATCGCAAGATTGACGTGCTGGTGTTCGCCACCGGCTTTGACGCGATTACCGGTTCCATCCTGAAGATCGATATCAGGGGCCGGGGCGGACAGGCGCTGCGCGACAAATGGGCGGAGGGTCCGCGCACCTATCTGGGGTTGATGAGTGCAGGCTTCCCCAATCTGTTCATCATCACCGGGCCGGGCAGTCCGGCGGGGCTGACCAACGCGATCGTTTCGATTGAACAGCATGTCGAATGGATCAGCGATTGCCTTGCCTATATGGGCGATCGCGGGCTGCAAAGCATCGAAGCCGGCAAGGATGCGGAGGAGGCATGGGTTGCCCATGTAAATGACGTTGCATCCAAGACGCTGTATCCCAAGGCCAATAGCTGGTTCATGGGGGCCAATATTCCCGGCAAACCGCGCGTATTCCTGCCCTATGTCGAAAGCGTCGCACGCTATCGCCAGATATGTATCGACGTTGCGGACAAGGGGTATGAAGGCTTCGTCCTGAACGGTGTGCATCAGGACAGCGCGGTAACGGCATCGTGACGGCAGCAACATCGGAAGGAAACGGGCGCATGCAATATCAGGATGTCCTGCTCCATATCGATGGACGGTGGCGACCGGCGCTGTCGGGCAAGACGATCCCCATCATCAATCCCGCAACCGAAGAGGTGATCGGTACGGTCGCCCACGCGGAAAAGGCTGATCTGGACGAAGCGCTGGCGGCAGCGCAAAAGGGCTTCAGAATATGGCGCGAAGTCGCGCCCTTCGATCGCGCAAAGCTGATGCGCAAGGCGGCCGACCTGTTACGCGAGCGGGTGGAGGCGATCGCGCCGCTTGTCGTGCAGGAGCAGGGCAAGCCGCTCTACGAAGCCCGGATGGAGGTGATGACCGCCGCCGACGTCACCGACTGGCTGGCGGGGGAGGGGCAGCGCACCTATGGCCGGGTCATCCCGGCGCGGTTGCCCGGCGTCTATCAGCTTTCATTGCGCGAACCGGTTGGTCCGGTCGCCGCCTTTACGCCATGGAACAATCCGATCAATCAGGTCGTGCGCAAGCTGGCCTCCGCATTGGCGACGGGATGTTCGATCATCATCAAGGCGCCTGAGGAGACACCGGCGTCGCCGGCACAACTCGTTCAGGCTTTCGTCGATGCGGGTATCCCGGCCGGGGTTATCAACCTGGTCTATGGCATTCCGGCCGAGATTTCAGAATATCTGATTCCGCATCCCGTCATCAAGAAAATATCCTTCACGGGGTCGACGGTCGTCGGTAAGCATATCGCTTCGCTTGCAGGCCAGCATATGAAGCGCGCGACGATGGAACTGGGCGGACATGCGCCCGCGCTGGTGTTCGATGATGCCGACGTTGCGAAAGCGGCGACGACGCTGGCAGCCCTCAAATATCGCAACGCCGGTCAGGTCTGCGTGTCGCCGACGCGCTTTCTGGTCCAGGAGAAGGTCTATGACGCTTTTGTCGACCGCTTCGTGACCGAGGCGAAGGCCATCAAGGTTGGCTATGGTCTGGAAGACGATGTCCGCATGGGGCCGCTGGCCAATGTGCGGCGCCTCGATGCGTTGGAAACGCTGGTTCAGGATGCCGTGGCGAAGGGCGCGACATTGGCCACCGGTGGTCGCCGTATCGCCAACAAGGGCTATTATTTCGAACCGACCGTCATCACCGATGTGCCGGGGACGGCGCGGGCGATGAATGAGGAGCCTTTCGGCCCGCTGGCACTGATCGCTCCCTTCGCCTCCTTAGAGGAGGCCGTGGCGGAGGCCAACCGCCTGCCGTTCGGGCTTGCCGCCTATGCGTTCACCCAGTCTTCTGCCACGGCGACGATGCTGAGCCATGCCGTTGAAAGCGGCATGGTCGCGATCAATGGTGCCCCCCTGGCGTTGCCCGAAGTACCGTTCAGCGGGATCAAGGATTCAGGCTATGGTTCCGAAGGCGGAACCGAGGCGCTGGAGGGTTATCTGAATATCAAATATGTTACCCATGCTGCGATCTGATAATATCCTTTAGGGAAGGAGCGCCGGACGGGAGAGTGCACGCTATGTTCGATGGATTCAGGAGCGAACGGATCGTCTTGCCCGACGGGCTTTCGATCCATGCGCGGATCGGGGGCAAGGGGCCGCCCGTCCTGTTGTTGCATGGCTATCCCCAAACCTCCGCCTGTTGGCACGCCGTCGCCCCAAAGCTGGTCGCGGCGGGATACAGCGTGATCGCGCCCGACCTGCGCGGTTATGGGGCGTCGGACAAGCCCGCCTCTGCCGGGGATCACAGCCTTTATTCCAAGCGCGCCATGGCGGCGGATCAGGTCGCCTTGATGCGCCAGCTGGGTTTCGACCGCTTTCATGTGGCGGGGCATGATCGCGGGGGCAGGGTGGCACACCGTCTCGCGCTCGATTATCCTGACTGCGTACAGCGTATCGTCGTTCTGGACATCGCGCCGACCGCGACCATGTATGACGCCACTGACACCGCTTTCGCCACGGGCTATTATCACTGGTTCTTTCTGATCCAGCCTGCCCCTTTGCCTGAAAAGCTGATCGGCGCGGATCCCGATTTCTATCTCAAGAGCAAACTTGCCGCGTGGGGCAGGAGCGGCATGGACGTCTACACCAGCGACGCCATGGACGAATATTGCCGGGCTTTTCGCGATCCTGCCTGTATTTCGGCTACATGTGAGGATTATCGCGCGGCTGCGACCATCGACCTGACACATGATGCGGCGGACCAGGATCAGCGGATCGCGGCGCCGCTGCTGGCCCTTTGGGGGACGAAGGGATTGGTGGGCAGGCTGTTCGATGTACCAGCCTCATGGCGCGCCAAGGCGACGACCGTGACCGGGCAGGGCTTGCCCGTCGGCCATTTCCTGCCGGAGGAAGCCGCTGTCGAGACAGCCGCAGCGCTTGTCTCATTCTTCTCGCCCTGATCCTTGGTTGCCGGGAAGCGGGGTGAACCGATCCAGGTCAGGTATCGGCAACGCAGGAAGATTTTCAACACGGAAACCATACAACCGAGCAACCTTGGGCTGGCTACCCTATTCGTCGTCTTTTCCACGGCGTTCTTTGCGTCCCCTGCCTCTCGTCATCGGGTCCGGTTTTTGCGGACGCACCCAACCGGCCGGTGGAGATGTGCGTTGCTGGCTGGTTCCAAGGCCCATGGCACCGGGCTGTTGCCGGACCAGGCCAGTGAGATCGGTGTCGGCTGGCACTGAGCCTGGAGTTGCGCCCCGCAACAGGCTTATTCGATCGCGAAGCACCGCTGCGGTCTCAAAGTCTCCCTCCGCTGCCGCCTTTTCCATGGCCGTCCGAAGCGCCTCCTCGCTCATCACCTTCCCCGCGCTCCTCGTTCGGGGACCGGGATTATTGGCTCCGGCCTATGGTCTTTGCGATCGGGCATGATGCATCTCCTGCAGGGGCAAACGCCTTGTCTGGTGACTGCGTTCCTCAGCGTGGGGCAAGGGCCGGTAGCTTGTATCCACTTGATCGAAATCATGACGATTTCCGCGACATATCTGGTGCGATTGCGGCTCTGGCTGCGTTGAGGGCCAAAGCGACGGATCGATCGATCCTTCGTTCCGACCTTTAGCCGCCGACAGGAGAGCGCGATGACGATGGTCACAGACGATGCACCCGCGAGCACCGCAAAAACGAAGGAGGGACGCGAGGCGGCCCTGGCGCCCTATGATAGCCAGCATGGCGACCAGTTGATTGGTCGTACCGTCACGATCAACCGGCCACGCAGCGAACTTTTCGCCTATTGGCGGGATTTTTCCAACCTGCCCAGCTTCATGGACAATGTGGAACGGATCGACACGCTGTCGCCCACCCGGACGCATTGGGTGGTGAAGGGGCCTGCGGGCAAGACCGTGGAATGGGATGCGACCATCACCGAGGAGCGTGACGGCGAATATATCGCCTGGGTTTCCGGGGACGGCGCCGATGTCCCCAACAGCGGCAGCATAGAATTTCGGGATGCCGGGGATCGCGGCACCATCGTCACCGCGACCATCGTCTACGATCCTCCGGCGGGCGTGATCGGCAAGGTCATCGCCAAGTTGTTCCAGCGCGAACCCGCCATTCAGGCGCGCCGCGACCTGCGCCGGTTCAAGCAACTCATGGAAACGGGCGAGGTCGCAACCGCCGCCTGGACCCGCAAGCAACTCGAAGAGGAGAAGGGCTGATGCGCGCGCTTACCTGGCACGGCAGACATGATGTACGCGTCGATACGGTCGACGATCCCGAAATCCTCAACCCGCGCGATGCGATCATCAAAGTGACGTCGACCGCCATCTGCGGCTCCGACCTTCATCTGTACGACGGCTATATCCCGACCATGCAGGCCGGAGATATCCTCGGCCACGAGTTCATGGGCGAAGTCGTCGAGACCGGACCTGGCTCCACCCTGAAGAAGGGGCAGCGTGTCGTCGTTCCCTTCACCATCGCCTGTGGCAGTTGTTATCACTGCGGCAAGCATCAATATTCCGCCTGCGACAATGGTAACCCGGCGGATAATCAGGACATAGGGCAGGAAATCTATGGCCAGCCCATGTCCGGTCTGTTCGGCTATAGCCATCTCACTGGCGGTTATGCAGGCGGACAGGCGGAATATGTCCGTGTACCTTTCTCCGACGTTGGTCCCATCGTGGTGCCTGACGGGCTGAGCGATGACGAGGTGCTGTTCCTCTCCGACATATTGCCCACTGGCTGGCAGGCGGCGGAGAATGCCGACATCGAGCCGGGCGACACGGTCGCGGTGTGGGGCTGTGGCCCTGTCGGGCTGTTCGCGGTCCAGTCGGCCTTTTTGATGGGCGCGGCGCGCGTCATCGCCATCGACCATTTTCCGCGCCGTCTGGAACTGGCGCGCAAGTTCGGCGCGGAGACGATCAACTTCGAGGAATCGAAGACCTATGAGGCGCTGATGGAGATGACGGGCGGCATCGGCCCGGATGCGGTCATCGACGCCGTGGGGCTGGAGGCGCATGGCTTCTTCGTCGATAATGTGGTCGACCAGATCAAGAAGTCGCTCTTCCTCGGCACGGATCGGACCCATTCCATCCGCCAGGCCATCGTCGCCTGTCGCAAGGGCGGGCGCGTTTCCATGCCTGCCGTCTATGGCGGTATCGTCGACAAATTCCCGCTCGGCGCATTCATGGAGAAGGGGCTGACTCTCAAGACGGGCCAGACCAGCGTGCAACATTATATGCCTGCGCTGCTCAATGCGATTGTCGAGGGCAAGATCGATACGACCTTCCTCATCAGCCACCGCATGGCGCTGGAGGATGCGCCCAAGGGCTACAGGATGTTCCACGACAACCAGAATGAAGTGACCAAGATCGTGCTCAAGCCCGATTTTGCTGTCGCAGCGGAATAGGAGCGCACCATGGCGGATAAATTTGGCGCTTCGACCAGCGATGCTGGTGACGCGCGGCCAGCAGTCGGATCGACAGGACCAGTTGATCCTTCGTCCTGCCCATAGGCCTGACCAGCGTCCGCTCGGCAAGGGGTGATAGCAGCCGGCCAGAGACACAATCGGAAGCCCAGCCGACTCATCTTGCGGGAAAGAAATCCCGGCTGAATCCAGCAATTTTTTGTTGGCTAGCACCTCATCGGTGGTTGCTGCGTTCTATCCCCATCGGAACATCACAATGGAAGGTATAACAGCATGAACAAGGATCAGATTGTCGGGGAAGGCCAGACTCTTGTCGGCAAGGGTAAAGCGGCTTTTGGCGAAGCGGTTGGCAGCGAGCGCCTTCAGGCCGAAGGGGTCGTGGACCAGGTCACAGGCGCGGTCCAGCATGGCTATGGGGTCGCCAAGGACGCTGTGGCGGATTTCATCGGCGAAGCGCCCGGTACGCTGGCCATTGGTGCGGAGAAGGCCCGTGAAATCGGGCGCCGCGGCGAGGATGCCATTCGCGAGCGGTTGGGAGATAATGGTCCTGTCTATGTGCTCGCGGGCGCCATTGCCTTCCTGGGCCTCGGTATCTTCGCGCTCAGCCGCCGCTGAACAGCGCGCCTACGCTACCCCCCGGATATAAAAGGGCCGTTGCTCGGTTAGAGTGACGGCCCTTTTACCTGCGCCAAATTGTGGACGTCACGTTGGCGGATGATTTAATCGCCATAGGGCCGAAGACGTCGATACCGCCCGATGCCCCGACCGGGACTGCCAGTCGCTCTCCGAAGCAGGCGCTATTCCTTGGGCAGGTAGCGCGTATACCACCGGGGATAGCCTGTCGGTGACATTTCGATGTCGGGGACGGCTAGCGGGTCGTCCCCGGTCTCTACCCATCCAAAACCGTGGCAACGATCGCAAATAGCGCGTTTGCACCGGAAGGTGACAAGGTCGATTTCGCAATTCCACTGGCCATGCCCCTCACAAACCGGGCATTTGGCATCCAGGCTGCCGTTGCGTATCTGCAAGGCGACATTGTCCAGAGCGTGAGGGCTTTGTGGACCGTCGCAGTAAACGACCGTGCTTTGGTGGCTCATAGGATGATCTCCGCTTCCCCCCACCAAACGCTCTTCTCTCTGGCTCCGCTCCATGGGGGCGTTGCTATTCCGGCCTCGCGAGGCGGAGGGCGCTATCGGGAGACGGAGGATTCCGGTGAATGGATGGGACGAGTGGCGCTTTCGGTCATGCGGCAGTGACCACAGAACGGACCGCTGCGGGTAATCCGCATGGAGAGCAGGCTGCAAAATCTTCGCTTTAGGAAAAGATGTCAAGCCCATGTGGGCCAAATGTGCTCCCCATGCGTATGGCAAGTCCATAGTAGCGGAGCACGAATATGGCATCTACCCTGAGTGGTTTTACCGTTACCCGATCGGGTGAGGACTATCTCATCAAGATTGAGGACGAAGATGGCGGTAGCGCGGAATATGAGACGACGTTTGAACAACTCGACCTGATCTCTGAAGCCGTCGATCGGCAACTTGACGGCGATGAAGAGGATGCCCTGATCGTCGATGACGAAACGGAAGAAGATTCATAAAAATTGGATTGATGGGGGCGCCCCGAATAATATCGGGGCGCCCCCATCCATGGCCGTACAGGCCCTTCGGCCCCTGAAATCGCGCGGTCAGCCACATTATGAGAGCTTATGCGCCAGGGAAGTCCGGTCGCTACATCGTCTCAGTTCGTGCTGTGATGCTCGACCACCGGCACGATCTTGGCGGCGGCTTGCTTGAGGGGCAGGGCGGTGCCGTCCGCGGCATAGGCCTTCTGCTGTGCGATGTAGCGCGCATCGCGTGCCGGTCCTTCGGCTGTGCGATCAATCCGGCTGTGCGGGCATCAGCACCGGGGGCGGAGCCTTGACCTTCGCCAGGGCCGCTGCGGACCGCAACGGCGAACGAAGCGCTGTCGGTGGACAGGGATGGTTCGAGAAAGCGATCCTGTTTATCTTCGCCAGCCGATCGGGGTAGAGGGTGTCATCCAGGAGAGACGTGATGACTGATTTCGATTTTGCGCTCGGTGAGACTGCCGACATGATCCGCGCAACCACAGCGCGCTTCGCCTCCGACAAGATTGCACCGCTGGCCTCGGAAATCGACGCCAAGGACTGGTTTCCGCGCGCGCTGTGGCCACAGATGGGCGCCCTGGGTCTGCATGGCATCACGGTCGAGCAGGAATTTGGCGGACTTGGCCTCGGCTATCTGGAGCATGTGGTCGCACAGGAGGAAGTCGCCCGCGCCTCGGCCTCTGTCGGTCTGAGCTATGGCGCCCACTCGAACCTGTGCATCAACCAGATCCGCCGTTGGGGCAACCCGGCCCAGAAAGCCCGGTATCTGCCCAGGCTGATTTCCGGCGAGCATGTCGGCAGCCTGGCCATGTCGGAGGTCGAAGCGGGGTCGGACGTGGTCTCGATGAAGCTCAAGGCCGAGAAAAAGGGCGACCGCTACATACTCAATGGCGCGAAATTCTGGATCACCAACGCTACCCATGCCGATACGCTGGTCGTCTACGCCAGGACCGGGGACGGTTCGGGCGGGATCACGGCTTTCCTGATCGAGAAGGAGATGAAGGGCTTTGCGGTCGGCCAGAAAATCGAGAAGCTCGGCATGCGCGGGTCGCCGACGGCGGAATTGCTGTTCGACGATTGCGAGGTGCCCGAGGACAATGTCATGGGTCAACGGGACGGCGGCGTCGGTGTGTTGATGTCGGGTCTCGACTATGAGCGGACCGTGTTGGCGGGCATCCAGCTGGGCATCATGCAGGCCTGTCTCGATGTCGTGCTCCCCTATGTCCGGGAGCGCAGGCAGTTTGGAAAGCCCATCGGCGCATTCCAGCTCATGCAGGCAAAAATCGCGGACATGTATGTCGCGCTCAACTCCGCGCGCGCCTATGTCTATGCCGTGGCGCGGGCATGCGATGCTGGCAGGACCACCCGCTACGACGCGGCGGGTGCCATCCTGCTGGCGAGCGAGAATGCGATGCGAACGGCGCTGGAGGCGGTGCAGGCACTGGGTGGTGCCGGCTATACCAGGGACTGGCCGGTCGAACGCTATATGCGAGATGCCAAGCTGCTGGACATCGGGGCTGGCACCAACGAGATCAGGCGCATCCTGATCGGAAGGGAGTTGATCGGCGAATGATGGTTTCTGCATGATGGCGGACAGAGCGATTCTTCTCGAAATTCGCAGGCGGAATAGTTGTCCGTGAACAGATCGCGACCGCCGACGCCATGGCAAAAGGCGCACTTGATTGCCGACGGCGGGCTATGCAGGATTGGACCGGCAATCGCCGAACATTGACGAAGAGAGGTATATGCCATGACGCTCGCGCAGGACATACGCGATCGATTGACCCTTCCCGCCTTTGCCGCGCCGATGTTTCTGTGCAGCGGGGTCGATCTGGCGGTGGCCTGTTGCAAGGCGGGGATCATCGGGTCGCTCACGCGCAACCATTGCCGCGACCATGCGGAACTGGAGGCACAGTTGAAGAGCGTGTCGGAGGCGTTGCTCGTTCATGCGGAGGCGCATCCGGGCGCCCGGATCGGCCCGCTGGCGGTCAATATCTCCTCCAATTTCAGCAGCGAGGAATTTCGCGCGCACCTCGATACGTGCCGCCGCCATGGCGTTCGGATCATCGTCACCTCTGTGGGTGATCCGACGCAGAATGCCCCGCTGGTGCAGGACCATGGCCTCCTGCATTTCCATGATGCGACGACCATCCGCTTTGCCGAGAAGGCGGCCGCCGCCGGCGTGGATGGCATCGTGTGCATCGGGGCGGGCGGCGGCGGGCATGCCGGCACGATCAGCCACCTCGCTTTCATCCCGCAGGTCCGCGCCATGTTCGACGGGACGGTGGTGATGGCAGGTGCGGTATCGAATGGCGCGGTGATCCGTGCGGCAGAGATATTGGGCGCCGATCTCGCCTATATGGGCACGCGCTTCATCGCGACGAAGGAGGCCGCGGCGCCGGATGCCTATAAGGCGATGCTGGTCGCGGGCGGCGTGACCGATGTGCTCTATACAAAGGGCGTCAACGGCATGCCCGCGAGCTGGCTGACGGCATCGCTGCGGTCCGTCGGCCTCGACCCCGACAATCTGGTCATCCCGGAACGGCACAGCAACGCGCATCTGCCGGAGGGCAAGACGCCATGGCGCGACATCTGGAGTGGCGGGCAGGGCATCGGCCTGATCGAGGATATTCCCTCCGTGGCGGACCTCGTCGAAAGGTTGCGGCGCGAATATGTGGCCGCCTGCGCCATCCCGGATATGGTCGGCGCGGCCATGGCGACGACAGGATGATGCCCCGGGACGTCTGGCAATCCCGCCGTTTCGTTGGCCGATAGCGGATGGCCCAACCGTGAATCAGGAAATTCGCATAACCATATGGGGCATCCTCAACAGACAGGCGGGGGCGTTGGGCGCATGAAGGGGTAACATCATGAAGACCCAAGGAAAGGCGCCCCATCATGGCAACCGTGCTTGCATCCCCCTCTGTTGCCGACGCGGCGGGCATAGAGGTTCGTCCGCTCCAGCCGACGATCGGCGCCGAAATCCACGGCGTGGATATTTCCAGGCCGCTGACGATCGGGCAGCGCGACGCGATCAAGGCGGCGATCCTCGAATATAAGGTCGTCTTCTTTCGCGACCAGTCGCTCGACCAGCAGAGCCATGCCGCCTTCGCCGCACAGTTCGGTCCGCTCTATGATTATCCCAGCCCGACCAGCGACGCGAATATCGTGCCGATCCACAAGATTTCGGCGGTCGAGAACAAGAAGCGCGAGCGTGCGGCCCAGCCCGACTTCATCAAGGACGGCGACTATTATCATTCGGACACGAGCTGGCGGCTGGTTCCCGCATGGGGTGCGGTGCTGCGCGCGGTCGATGTGCCTCCGGTCGGCGGCGACACCATCTGGGTCGATGCCAACCTCGCCTATGAGGGGCTGTCGGCGGAACTGAAGGAGCGGCTGGAAAGCCTGCACGTCGTCCACGACTTCCAGCATTCGATCAACGCGCTGGGGCGTGAGTATCCCATCGTCGCGCATCCGGCGGTCCGTACCCATCGCGAGACGGGCAAGAAAATCCTCTGGGTTAATTTCTCGCAGCGGCCCCAGTTCCTGGGCGTCGAGCTGTCGGAAAGCCGCGAACTGGCGCTGGAGGTACTGCGCCAATATAAGCGCCCCGAGTTCCAGACGCGCTTCTCCTGGCGTCCCGGCTCGGTCGCCTTCTGGGACAATCGCGCCGCCGTTCATTATGCCGTCCGCAACTATGGCGATTATCCCCGCCTGCTGGAGCGCATCCTGGTGGCTGACGAGCGCCTCTACGCCGACCTGTAATACATCTGTCAGCAACAGAGCCGCCCGGCCGTCCCATTCGAGGGGGCGACCGGGCGGTTTTCGCATGATAAAAAATCATAACAAGTATCACTTGTCGCGATAGTAATATTATTCACCCGCCTGAAAGAACAACTCATTTGAAGCGAGGGTCTGCGCCGACGAAAGTCCCGGACGGAAATAGTAAAGGGTCTTGTCCGTGAATCTGCCTCATCGTCGTCATTCCAGCCATTCTCTCGCCCTCCTTGGGTCGGTTTGCCTTCTCGCCGTTGCGACGCCCGCCTTTGCCCAGAGCACGGCGCCTGCGGAAGCCGACGCTGCGGCGGATGCTGTCCCCAATGAGGAAATCACTGTCACCGCACGCCATCGCGTCGAGAAATTGCAGGATGTGCCAATCGCCGTCACCGCCGTGACATCCCGCGACCTGGAGGCCTCGGGCAACTCCAGCCTCCGCCAGATTCAGGCGCAGGTGCCCAGCCTGTCGATCCTCGGCTTCAATCCGCGCAACATCACCATCCAGATCCGCGGCCTCGGCACCACGGCGGGCAGCGTCAACAGCGGCATCGAGCCGGGCGTGGGCGTCTATGTGAACGGCGTCTATAATGCGCGCCCCTCCATCGCGGTGTTCGACGTATTCGACATCGCCAGCGTCAATGTGCTGCGCGGGCCGCAAGGCACCCTGTTCGGCAAGAATACCGTCGCGGGCGTCATCGACGTCCAGACCAATCCTGCCAGCTATACGCCGGAATTCAATGGCGAGATCAGCTATGGCAATTATGACTATAGCCAGGTCAAGGTGGCCGCGTCGGGTCCGATCGGCGACACAGGCTTTGCGGTTCGCATCGCGGGTATCAAGTCGGATCGCAACGGCACCATCTACAACACGACCTTCAAGAATAACTGGCAGGATTATCATAATGAGGCGGTGCGCGGCGAGATCGCCTATCGCAATCAGGACGAGACCTTCCATGCCCGCCTCATCGGCGACTATAACAAGCAACAGCAATATTCGGGCTTTCAGGTCACGCGCGGCGTCCTGCCCAGGCTGCGGAACGATGGGACCGTCGGCGTAGCCCGAGACTTCTACCAGCGATCGGCCGATGCGGGTTATGTACCGTTACCCATTGACCCGTCGGCACGGACCATCGACCTCAACACGCCATTCACCGTCAACATGACCACGGGGGGCGTCTCGCTGGAACTGGACAAAGAGATCGCGGGCCACACGCTGACCTCGATCACTGGCTGGCGTTTCTGGAACTGGAACCCTTCCCTGGACGGTGATCGCACCGGCGCCGCGATCACCACGGCGAGCAACCTGCCGACCTATCAGCGCCAGTTGAGCCAGGAACTGCGGATCGCATCACCCAGCGGGGGCGCGCTGGAATATACCGCTGGACTCTATTATTTCCACCAGACCAACCGCGAGATTCCCTATAACGCGTTCGGCGCCGATGCGGCGAAATTTATCCTCGGTCCAACCTATGTTTCAGCGGCGCTGGACGGTGTCGGCCAGCGCGGCCTCTATCTCGCCACGACGGACAGCTATTCTGCTTTTGCCAACGCCACTTGGCGCGTGACGGACAAGATCGCGGTGACAGGGGGGGTGCGCTATACCTACGAAACGCGGTCGGGAACATATGATGCGTATCAGGTCGACGGCCTGTCGGTCGACGACCCAAATATCCTGAACCAAACGCTCACGCCAGCGCAACAGGCCGCCCAGCGCACGGCCATTATCGCTCAGCGTAACAGTACCTACCCCATTTCTAATCATTATGAGGTTTCCGCGAAGGGCGGTCAGGTTTCCGGTACGCTGAACGTGAAATATAACTTCACGGACGATGTGAATGTCTATGGTGGCTATTCGCGTGGGTTTAAGTCGGCGGGCATCAACCTCGCCGCTCCGGTGCAGCTGGCGAGCGGCCCCGCGCCACAGACTTTCGCGCCGGAAATCGTCGATGCGTTTGAAATTGGCCTCAAGAGCCAATGGTTCGACCGGCGATTGACGGTGAACCTGGCAGCCTTCCTGTCCACCGACAAAAATTATCAGGCTAACCAGAGTATAGCCGCATTTATTGGGACCAGCACCACGCCTGTCCTGCGTAGCTATATCACCAATGTCGGCACCGTGCTGACCCGCGGCGTGGAACTCGATCTGCGCGCCCGGCCCATTGAGGGTCTGACGGTCGGCGCGGCGGCGACCTATAATGACGCCCACTTCAAATCCTATCCCAACGGCGCCTGTCCTTATCTGGAGCGGACGGCAGCGAATTCCGGCGTGTGCGACCTTACGGGCAAGCCGGTTGCGGGCGTCTCGGACTTCGTTTTCAACCTGAACGCCGAATATGCAGTCCCCACGGGCGACATCTTCGGCTCCTCTGCCGATTTCTATGTCGGCGGCGATTATAACCATCGCAGCAGTTCCTATGGCGCGCTGAACGATGATCCCTACAGCCTGATCCCCGCCTATGGCCTTGCGAACGCCTATTTCGGTGTCCGCGATCAGGCGGGCAAATGGGATCTGAAGGTTTGGGGCCGCAATCTTTTCAACAAGCTTTATTATGTGAACGCGTCGGTCGACCAGACGACAACTTACACTTACGCCGGCGTGCTGGGCGACCCGCGCTACTATGGCGTGACGCTCCGCCTCAAGCTATGACCCCTCCTGCGGTAACCGACACATGAAGAACCGGGCGTAGTCATGAGGACTGCGCCCGGTTCTTTTCCTATCCCGGTCTTTCGATCCATCCTGGCGGGGCCGCAAATAGCGACCCCGCCAATTTGCCGTCTCAGGCAGCGGTGCGCTTGGCCCGATCCACCGTGTGGCGGTTCTCGGGGACGGGCAGGTGCAGGCTCTCGCGGAAGGTAGCGCCCTCATACTCCTCGCGGAACAGGCCGCGCGCCTGGAGGATGGGGATCACCTTCTCCACGAACAGGTCGAGCTGGCCAGCCAGCGGCTCGAAGATCACGAAGCCATCGGCGGCATGTTCCTCGAACCAGCGTTGCAGTTCGTTGGCGACCGTCTCGGGCGATCCGACAAAGGCGCCGCGCGGCGTGGACAGGCGCTCGACCACCTGCCGCAAGGTCAGATTTTCCGCCCGCACTTCGGCCAGTATGCGCTTGGTCGCGCTCTGTTGGCTGTTCAGGCCGATATGCTCCACATCGGGAAAGGGTGCGTCCAGATCATATTGGCGGAAGTCATGATCGTTGAACGAGCGGGACAGGAAGCCAAGCCCGCTCTCCAGAGTCTCAAGGCTGGCGAGTTCGCGATATTTGGCCTCCGCATCGGCATCCGTCTCGCCCACGATGGGGGCGATGCCGGGCAGGACGAGCAGCTTCTCCGGGTCGCGGCCAAAGCCTTTCGCACGGCCCTTCACATCGGCATAATAGGACTGGCCGTCATCGAAGGTCGGTGCGGCGGCAAAGATCGCATCGGCGCGGCGCGCGGCGAAGTTGCGGCCATCGTCGGACGCGCCTGCCTGAAAGATCACCGGCTGGCCCTGCGGACCGCGCTTGATGTTCAGCGGACCGCGCACCTGGAAATGCTCGCCCTTGTGATCGAGGCGGTGGAGCTTGTCGGGATCGACGAACTGGCCGGTCTCCTTGTCGGCGACATGGGCGTCATCTTCCCAGCTGTCCCACAGGCCCTGCACGACATCGAGATATTCCGCCGCAATGCCATAACGCACATTATGCGCCGGATGCTCGGTCTTGGAGAAGTTGGCCGCCGTGTCGCCCAGCCAGGAGGTGACGACGTTCCAGCCCGCGCGGCCGCCGCTGATATGGTCCAGCGAGGCGAACTGGCGGGCGACGTTGAACGGCTCCGAATAGGAGACGGTCAGGGTGCCGACCAGGCCGATGTGGGAGGTGGCGGCGGCGAGCGCGGACAGGATGGTGATCGGCTCGAACCGGTTCAGATAATGGGGGCTGGATTTTTCGGTGACGGACAGGCTGTCCGCGACGAACAGAAAGTCGAACTTGCCCTTTTCCGCCAACTGGGCCTGCCGCTTGTAATGGGCGAAATTGGTGCTGGCCGAAACGTCCTTGTCGGGGTGGCGCCAGTCGTTCCAGGTGCGGCCTACTCCATGGAGGATGAAGCCCAGCTTGATCTTGCGTTGCGTGGTCATGCGATGAATCCTTCTTCAGTACAATGTGCTGAATTAGGGCGCGTCTCACCGACGAACGAACGCAGATGCCCAATAGGCTCATGATGTTTTGAAATAGTGGAACGGGTGCGGGAGCGGGTTTCCGCTTCAGATGCGGGCGGGTTCCGCCGGGATTGTCGCGCGGATATGGAACGCGCCGTCGCGCCGGTCGAAGCGCAGGATGCCGCCGTGCATGCGGACGGTGGATTCCACGAGCGCGAGGCCGAGACCCGCACCCTCCTTGCTGCGCGCATTGTCGAGGCGGCCAAAGCGGCTGAGCGCGACCTGCTCCTGATCCTCGGGGATGCCCGGTCCCCGGTCGGCTACAGTGATGATCGCTTCTGCGCCCTCCTGCCACACGGACACGATGATCGGTCCCGCGCCATATTTCAGGGCGTTGTCGATGAGGTTGCTGATCGCCATGGTCAGCATCTCGCGATGGACCAGCGCCATGCAGGGGGCGGGGGTGTCGATCTGGAGAGTACGGCCATGCTCCTCCACCAGCGGTTCATAAAGGTCCGCAATGTCCGCGATCAATTGCGAGAGATCCTGCATGGACATCTGCCGCCGGGCAAGCCCTGCCTCCGCGCGGGAGATTTCCAGCGCGTTGGAGAGCATCATCTGCAATCGTTCCGCTTCCAGCCCGACGCCCGCCAGCACCTCCGGCCAGTCCTTGTCCTGATGGTTGCCGCTGACCGCATTGTCGATGCGCGCGCGCAGGCGCATGATCGGCGAGCGCAGGTCGTGCGCCAGACTGTCCGACAGGACGCGCAGTTCCTCCACCAATGTGCCGATGCGGTCGAGCATCGCGTTGACCCGTGCGCCGAGCTTGTCGAAGCTGTCGCCCGATCCGTCGAGCGGCACCCGCTCCGACAGGCGGCCAGCCGCGACGGCGGCGGCGGTGGCGTTGATCCGCTCCACGCGCCCCTCGATCACCCGGACGGTCAGCCACGCGCCGAGCAGCGCGAGCGGCAGTGCGATGAGCAGGGACTGGAGCGCGGCCTCCGTGATCGACTCGCGCAGGGCTTCGCTGCGCTGGTTCGCATGGCCGACCAGAAGGCGGTAGGAGCCATAGACCGGCTGGGCTGCGATGGCGTAGCGCCGCTCCTCGGTGGTGCCGGGCACACGGATGATGAGCCAGCGCGCCTCGCCGCCCCGACCGAGGACATAGGGCCATTGGGTGATATTGCCTGCAAGAATGCGATTATGGCTGTCCGCCAGCGCGAACAGGTCGCCACGGCTGGTGGGGGCATGGGCGCGAGCCAGGATATCGCGCTGGAAGCGGGGCAGGGCTACGTCCTGCGTATCGTCGACCAGATCGGAGAGGAGCTGGCTCGCCACGCTCTCGTCGCGCGCGTCGATGGCGCTGTGCAATTGCTGCGACACGACGACCAGCATCGCACCGACAAGGCATAGCTCGATCACGACGATCAGGGCGAGAAACCGGAAATGGGCGGATTGAACCCATGGGGGCAGCGGCTTTGAAGGGCGCGGCTCTGCTGCGGGACGGGGCCATGACGGCGAGGATCGGGCCACGGGCCTAGGCCACCACGCCCAGCCGATAGCCCGCGCCGCGCACGGTATGGATCAACGGTGCCTCGTCCTCATGGTCGATCTTGCGGCGCAGGCGGCTGATATGAACGTCGATCACATTGG
Source organism: Sphingobium sp. (assembly GCA_036384115.1). Taxonomy (GTDB): domain Bacteria; phylum Pseudomonadota; class Alphaproteobacteria; order Sphingomonadales; family Sphingomonadaceae; genus Sphingobium. Next base: position 24,268 of record DASVMZ010000111.1, on the reverse strand, counting down.
TCATGGGGTCGAAATGATAGTCCCAGACGCCCTCCAGCAACATGGTGCGCGTGACGACCTGCCCCTGATGGCGCAGCAGAAACTCCAGCAGGCGATATTCGCGCGGCTGAAGCTCGATCTGGCGACTGCCCCGGCGCACATCGCGCGACAGCATGTCGAGCGCCAGGTCGGCGCAGGCCATGCGCGTCTGCACTTCCGCCCCCGCCTGCCGCCGCCGCATGAGCAGCCGGTCGAGACGGGCGGAGAGCTCGGCAAAGGAGAAGGGTTTGACCAGATAGTCGTCCGACCCGGCGGTCAGGCCGGCCACCCGGTCGTCCACCGATCCGAGCGCGGAGAGGATCAGTACCGGCACGTCGATCTGCGCGGCGCGCAGGGCCTGGAGCACGGCCATCCCCTCCATCCCCGGCAGCATGCGGTCGAGGACGACCGCGTCATAGCTGCCATCGGTGGCGAGGAACAGCGCCTCGCGGCCATTGTCGACATGATCGACATTATGACCCAGCTCCTTGAGGCCGGACACTACATATTGGGCGGTCGCGGCGTCATCCTCCGCGACCAGTATCTTGCCGGGCATGTCGCTCCTCTCGGTCACATATCCGGCTCCTTATCATGGGCGATGCGGGGCACCTAGGCGCCTTTGTCGCTGGTGTTGCCGCCCGTACCGACGCCCGCACCGGTGTCCGTGGCAGTGGCGCTGGTGACGCCCCCACCCACCGCCTGATACAGCGCGACCGTGTCGATGAGGCGGGCGGCGCGGGCCTGCACCAGCTGGGCAGCGGCCGTCGCGGCGCTGTTGCTGGCGTTGAGCAGCGACAGGGTGCCGACCCCGCCAAGCTGCAACTGGCGCTGCGTGAAGTCGAGGTTGCGCTCGGCCGCATCGCTGGCGCGGGTGGCGGCGTCCAGCGCCGCGCCGTCGGTGGTGACGCCGGTCAGTGCATCCTGCACATCGCCGAACGCGGTCAGCACCGCACCGCGATATTGCGCCTTGGCGGCGTCCAGCGCCGCCTCCGCCGCATGCTGCTTGTGGACGAGTTGGCCACCATGGAACAGCGGCTGGGTGATCGCGCCGATGATGGAGTAGAAGGGGTTGTCCCCCTTGAACAACTCGCCGAATCTTTCAGCGATGCCGCCTGCTGTGGCGGTGAGTTGCAGCAGCGGCAGGCGCGCGGCGATGGCCACGCCGACATCGGCCCCGGCGCCGCGCATCTGCGCCTCGGCCGCGCGTACGTCCGGCCGGTTGGCGACGATCTGCGCGGGCAGGCCGACCGGCAGTTCGGCGGGAAGCTGCAACTGCTCCAGCGTCGGCAGGGCAGGCAGGGGCGATCCCGGCGCGACGCCGATCAATATGGCGATCAGGCTGCGCTGATGATCGACCGCGCGGATGAGCGCGGGCAAGGCGCCCTCCGCCGTGGCGAGCGCGGTCTGCTGTGCGGCGATCTCCGCCCCGCCGATGTCGCCCAGCTTCTGCCGCTTGAGCAGCAGGTCGAGGATGGAACGGCCATTGCCCACCGCTTCGCGTGCGGCGGCAAGCTGCTCCACATATTGGGCATGCTGGATGACCGCGTTGACCAGATTGGCGACGACCATATTGTGGGCGGCGTCGAGGCGGTGGCTCGCCACTTCCGCACTGGCACGGGCGGACAGCGCCTGCGACTTCAACCCGCCGAACAGGTCGAGCGGATAGCTGATCGATCCTTGCAGCGAGTGGACGGTGTAGAGGTAGAGGTTGGGATCGTTCAGATTGTTCGCCAGCGTATTCGACGTACGCTGCCGCTCTACCTGATAGCCCACGTCGAGCTGCGGCGCGCGGGCGCCGTTGGCGGCCTTGGACTGCTCGCGCGACTGCCGCAGGTTGGCCTCGGCGGCGGCGAGGTCGTTGTTGGCGGTCAGCGCCGTCGCCACCAGCGCGTCGAGCGACGGGCTGGCGAAGGCATGCCACCATGTAGGGTCCACCACCGCCCCCGGCACGATATGTTGAGCCGTGCCGTTAGTCGGGGCGATGGTGGTCTCGCTCGCGGGGGGTGCGAGCGAGATCTCGGTAGTGGGGTGCTGCGGACCCAGCGCGCAGGCCGATGTCAGCAGGAGGGCGGGGCAGCATGTGGCGAGCCACAGGCGGCGGCTGTCGGGTGCGCCTTTGACGGCGTTTCTGGCAAAGCGGGTCATGCGGGCACCATGTCGGGAGTGATGTCGTGGTTGTCGCGCTTGGGCTTGCCCGGCGCGGTGGAGTCATCTTCCTCTTCCGGGCCGTCGAGGTCGGGATAGAGGCCATGCACGCCCTCGTCATCCGGTCCCGTATGGCGCGAGAAACGCGCGATGAGGGCCGGAAGGACGAGGAGGATCAGCACGGGGGCCAGCGTCATCCCGCCGACCACGACGAGGGCGAGGGGCTTTTGCACCTGGCTGCCGATGCCGTTGGAGAGGGCGGCGGGCAGCAGGCCGATGGCCGCCGCGAGGCAGGTCATCGCCACCGGGCGCAGGCACTTCTGCACCGTGATGGAGATGGCATCCTTGCGTGAGGCACCTTCATTGACCGTCTGGTTGAAGGTCGTCACCACCAATATGCCATCCATCACCGCGATACCGAACAGGGCGATGAACCCGATGGCCGCCGAGATCGAGAAGGGCGTTCCCGTGATCGCCAGCATCACCACGCCGCCGATGATCGCCATGGGAATGACGCTGAACGACAGCAGTGTGTCGATGACCGACATGAAGTTGGCGTAGAGCAGGATGAGGATGAGACCCAGGCTGATCGGCACCACGACGGAGAGGCGGTTGATCGCATTGGTCAGGTTCGCCAGCTCGCCTGCCCATTCGAGGTGATAGCCGGGGGGCATGGTGACATTCTGCGCGATCCGCTGCTGTGCCTCGCCGATCGCACCGCCCAGATCGCGGCCACGAACCGAGAATTTGATCGGCACATAGCGTTCCTGATGCTCGCGGTAGATGAACGACGCACCGGAGGTCAGGCTGACCTTGGCGACTTCGGACAGCGGCACCTGAACCTGTCCGGTCCCCGTCGGCGACGGCGCGCCGATGGTGATACGGCGCAGGGCCTCCAGACTGTCACGCTGGCCGCCTTGCAGGCGAACCGTGATCGGGAAGTGGCGGTCGGTGCCCTTTTCATAGAGGTCGCCCGCATCCTGGCCGCCGACGGCCGCCTGGATGGTGGTGTTCACATCGTCGGGATCGAGGCCATAGCGCGCGGCGGCGACACGATCCACGTCGATGCGGACGGTCGGCTGGCCCAGCGGGTTGGATACGCCCAGATCGGCGATGCCGCGCGTCTTGCGCATCTGCTCCATGATCTGCCCGCCGATCTTCTGGAGGGTCTCCATGTCGGGGCCGAAGACCTTGAGCGAGTTGGCGCCCTTCACGCCCGACGAAGCCTCATCGACACCATCGGCGATATATTGCGAGAATTCCAGTTCGACGCCGGGGAACCGCTGTTTCAGCCTGTCCTGGATTTCCTTCGTCAGCTTCTCCTTGTCCATGCCCTTGGGCCATTCGTCGAAGGGCTTGAGCGGGGTGTAGAATTCGGCGTTGAAGAATCCGGTCGCATCCGTGCCGTCATCCGGGCGGCCGTGGGTCGATGTGACCTTGGCGACCTCCGGGTAGCTGGCGATGATGTCGCGGATCGCGTTCACCGTCGGCTGCCCCGCTTCCAGCGAGATGGACGCGGGAAGGCTGGCGCGGATGTACATATTGCCTTCTTCGAGGTGCGGCAGGAACTCGATACCGAGCGACCGGCCCGCCACGATGGCGACGAGGAAGAGGAGGACCGCGCTGCCGATGGTCAGCAGCCGGTTGGACAGGGCGAAGGCGGCGGCGGGATTATAGATGCCGCGCAGCTTGCGTACGATCCAGGTCTCCACCTCGTCCAGCTTGTCGGGCAGGAGCAGCGCGGCGAGAACTGGCGAGATGGTGAAGGTCGCAACAAGGCCGCCGATGATGGCATAGGCATAGGTCTGCGCCATCGGGCCGAAGATATGCCCCTCGACGCCGGTCAGGGTGAACAGCGGCAGGAAGCTGGTGATGATGATCGCGGCGGCGAAGAAGATGCCGCGGTTCACTTCGCTGCCTGCTTGCAGGATGGCGCCGAAACGGGAGGCCTGGGTGGCATGGATGCGCCCTGCCTGTATGCCCTCGGATCGCCGGACGAGATGGAGGAAGATATTCTCCACCATGATGACGCTGGCGTCGACCACCAGGCCGAAATCGACCGCGCCCAGCGACAGCAGGTTGGCCGAATCTCCCTTGGCCACGATGATGAGGATGGCGAAGGCCAGGGCGAAGGGAATGGTCAGGGCGACGATGATCGCGGAGCGCAGATTGCCCAGGAACAGCCATTGCAGCGCGAAGATCAGCGCGATGCCCATGGCCAGATTCTCCATGACCGTATGGGTGGTCACGCCGATCAGGTCGGAACGGTCGTAGATGCGTTCCAACTTCACGCCCGGTGGCAGGATGTTGGTCTCGTTGATGGTCTTCACTTCCTGCTGCACGGCCTTGATGGTCGGCATGGACTGCGCGCCGCGCTGCATCAGGACGACGCCCATGACGACGTCATTGTCATAGCCTTCGCCAGCGATGCCGAGGCGCGGGCTGTTGCCGATGTCGAGCGTCGCGACGTCCTTCACGAAGACGGGCGTGCCGTTCACATTGCCGACCATGGTGTTGTTGATCTGGTCGGCGGACTGGATCAGGCCGATGCCGCGCACGATGGCGGCCTGCGGACCGAAGTTGATCGTCTGGCCGCCGACATTGCCGTCGGACTTGCCGATCGCCGCGATCACCTGCTGCACGGTCACGCCATGGGCGTTGAGACGGCTGTTATCGACCGTGATCTGATAGTCACGCATCTTGCCGCCCCAGCCGGTGACATCGACGACGCCGGGAATGCGCTTGAACCGGCGCTGGAGCACCCAGTCCTGCAAGGTCTTGAGGTCCATGACCGAATAGCCGGCGGGCGCGCGCAGGCGATAGCGATAGATTTCGCCGATGGGGCTGGTGGGCGAAATCTGCGGCTGCGCGCCATTGGGCAATTGCCCGTTGAGCTGGCCGAGGCGGCCCAGCACCATCTGCTGCGCCATCTGGTAATCGACGTCATAGGAAAACTGGATTTTGATGTCCGACAGGCCGAACAGCGAGATGGAGCGGACCGCGGTGATGTGCGGAATGCCCGCGATCGCGATCTCGATCGGCATGGTGACGTTGCGCTCGATCTCTTCGGCGGACGTACCATTGGACTGGGTCAGTACCTCGACCATCGGTGGAACGGGGTCGGGATAGGCCTCGATATTGAGATTATAAAAGCCGATCCCGCCCGCCAGGATCATGCCGACGAGAAAGATGATGATGAGGACGCGCTGCCGGAGCGCGAAGCCGACGAGGCCGTTCATGCGCCCAGACCCGCTTCGTTCACGAAGATCGCGCCGCTGGTGACGATGCGCTCGCCGGGCTTCAGGCCGCTGACGATGGTGTCGAAGCCGTTGGCGCTGTCGCCCACCGTGACGAGACGGGTCCACAACAGCCCCTTGCGGCCGACCACCCACACGCGGGCGCTGTCGCCCTCATGGATCACGGCCATGGAGGGGACCAGCAGCGCGGAGCCTGCGGTGCGGCGGCGGATCGAGAAGCTGGCGAACATCTGCGGTTTCAGCGCAAGGTCGGGGTTGGCGACGGTCGCGCGCACCGGCAGGCGGTGGGTGGTCGCGTCCAGTTCCGGGGACACATTGTCGATGGTCGCGTTGAACACGCGGCCGGGATAGGCGGGCGTCGTCACCTGAACCGTGTCGCCGACGCGGACGCTGGATGCGTCATTCTCGGAGACCTGGGCGACCAGCCATACGCGCGACAGGTCGGAAATGGTCAGGAGCGGGCTGGAGCCGCCAGCGGTGACATATTGGCCGGGCGCGACATCGCGGGTGGCGATGGTGCCGGCGACGGGCGAGCGATAGACGCTCTTCATCGACGCACCGCCCTGCGGGTTGCCGAGGATGGCGAGACGATCCCGCGACGCGGCGGCGGCGGCATCGGCGGCGCGCATGCCCGACTGGGCGGCGACCAGATCGGCCTGCGCCTGCCGGTAATCCTTCTCTGCGCCACCGGCGGTCTGGAAGATCGCCTGCTGGCGCGTCGCATTCTGCTGCGCGGTGGAGAGTTGCGCGGCGGCGGTGGCGCGTTGCGCGGCGGCGGCCAGCATCGTGTTGCGCGCTTCGACGAAATCGGTGGAACTGATCGAGAAGAGCGGCTGGCCCTGGCTCACATGCTGGCCCGGCTGTACATAGACATCGCCGATCTGGCCGGAGACGGGGAGGAGGACCGGCGTGCTATGGTCGCCGTTCACCGCGATCAGGCCGGTCGCCTGCACGCTGTTGGGGTCGAGGCCCGTGCCCACCGTCTGGGTGCCGAGCTGGTGCATCTGGTCCGCCGTCGGGCGAAAAGCGCCTGCCGGGATTTTTTCTTCCACCGGCGGCGCGGGCTGCATCAGCCAGGAGAAGAGCGCGATGACCGCGTATAGGGCGACCGCGGCGGCAACTCCGATGCCGAGGATGCGGATCTGCTTTTGCTTGGTGAGGGTCTTGCCGGGAGGAAGGGTGGCGATGTCGGACACGGGGACGCTCTTTCGATCAGGATAGTTAGTTTGCCAGTACAGGCGCGTGTCTGTCGCTAATACGACAGCCGCATTAAATTTTCGTCATGTTGGCTTTTGATCGACGACCTTGCCTCTTCACCGGCCGGAAAAAGCAGGGCAAAAGGAAAACTGTAGGCCGGTCAAGGATCAGTGCTTGGCAAACTCAACTAGTTGAATAGAGAATAGGCCGGGAGAAAATGCCTTTTGCTTTCGTTGACGGCAGGGCTTCGGAGTTGAGCGGGTGACAGAGAATTTGAAAACCAATGTGGTCGAACTGGCGGGCAATGTGCCGACCAGCGACCATGGCAAATATTGGGATGCCGCCGGGATCGGGTCGGAACTTGCCGACATCCGCCATGCGTGGCGCGGGTCGCAGGCCCATCATGCCGAATATGGGGCGGAAGGGTTTCCGTCGCGCGGCGATCTCGCCAAGATACTTCAGGCGCTGTGCGGTGCCCTGTTTCCCCTGCGCCTCGGCCCTGACTTCGTGCGCCTGCACAATGAGAATGCCTATGTCGTCCAGACGCTGGAGACCGCCTTGTCGCGCCTGTACGGGCAGATACGGCTGGAGTTGATCTATGCGATGGCCGACTCGACGCCGGAGCAGATCGACCAGCGCGCGGGAAGCGTCATCGGCGCCTTTGCGGATGACCTGCCCGCCATCCGCAAGCTGCTGGACACCGATGTCGAGGCTGCCTTCCGGGGTGATCCCGCCGCGCGCAGCGTTGACGAAGTGCTGATCTGCTATCCCTCGCTCTTCGCCATCATCCACCATCGCCTTGCCCATCGCCTGCACGAACTGGGCGCGCCGCTCGTCGCGCGCATCATTTCGGAGGTCGCGCATGGCAAGACCGGCATCGACATCCACCCCGGCGCCACCATCGGCGAGAGCTTCTTCATCGACCATGGCACGGGCGTGGTGATCGGCGAGACGGCCATCGTGGGCGAGCGGGTGCGCCTCTATCAGGGCGTGACGCTGGGCGCGCGCAGCTTTCCGGTCGGGGAGGACGGCATGCTGCTCAAGAACCAGCCGCGCCATCCCATCGTGGAGGATGATGTCGTCATCTATGCTGGCGCCACCATATTGGGCCGGGTCATCATCGGGCCGGGATCGGAGATCGGCGGCAATGTCTGGCTGACGCACAGCGTGCCTGCCGGGAGCCGGGTCAGCCAGGCCATCGCCCGCAGCAGCATCACGGCCATCCAGCCCACCGCACCGCACAGGGTCTCCCGGATACAGCCTGCCGAGGAGGAGTGATCGGGCGTGAGCGCAGGTGCCGGGCCGGGCAGGGGGGAGGTCCGTCAGCCTTCCGCCAGCTTGTCCGCCCAGAGCCGCCAATTACCAGGCCTCCGTTTCCCGGCAGCGGGTGTCTGCAAGCCCGGCCGATTGCTCCGGTACTACAGCGCGCGGGGAAGAGGGCCGCAATTTCTCCTCGGATAGCGCGAGCGGCCACGGGTGGCTGCCTCTGACTGGAGGCGCCAGCAAGCCGAAGCGGAAACCGTGTTGCGATCAATTATCAATTGCATTTGAGCAACAGTTTTAACGCAAAATTCACGCTATTGCGAAGCGTTATTGACTGTTGGCATCGTCGGCCTTAGTTCGCCCCCAATTATCCATGGGGAGCAAATGATAATGACATCTTCTCGTAAGACGAGTGTTCGCACCTCGCTCGCGCTATCCTGTGTCGGCTCGATGCTGCTGCCGCTGGGCGGCGCCGTCCATGCCCAGGTCAGCACAGCCGGTCAGGGCGAGCCGCGCGTACTGGGCGGCATGACCGTCACCGACACGGCGCTCACCGATGCCGCTCCCGCCGTCAGGCAATCCTCGCCCAAGGCCGTCCGCCCCGTGCGCGATACGCCCCAGACGATCACTGTCCTGGGCAAGGACGTGCTCCAGCAGCAGAATCTCATTTCCCTTCAGGACGCACTGTCCACCGTGCCGGGCATCACCTTCGGCGCGGGCGAGGGCGGCAGCGGCTTCGGCGACAATATCAACCTGCGCGGCTACAGCGCCAACAACGACATCACACTCGACGGCGTTCGCGACAGCGCACAATATAGCCGCACCGACAGTTTCAACGTCGAGCAGATCGAAGTCACCAACGGCGCCAGCTCCGTCCAGAACGGCTCAGGTTCGGTCGGCGGCAACATCAACCTTGTCAGCAAGCGCCCGCTGGAGCGGGACCAGGCGATTTTCTCGGCCGGCATCGGCACGGATAATTATTATCGCGCGACCGCTGACGTCAACCGGCACCTGAACGACGACATCGCCTTCCGCCTGAACGGCATGTTCCACCGCAACGACGTCCCCGGCCGTCAGGTCGAGAAGAGCGACCGTTGGGGCATCGCACCGTCGATCACCGTCGGCATGAGCGGCCCGACCCAGTTCACCCTGTCCTATGTGCATCAGGAAGATGTCAACATTCCGCAGTTCGGTGTGCCCTACTTCACCACGCCAACCTATCGCGGACAGGCCAACACCCCCTATGTCGGTGCGTTGCCGGGCGTCGATCGCTCCGCCTATTATGGCTATCGCAACCTCGATACGCAGCGGATCAACCTCAACCAGATCAACCTGATCCTCGACCATGCATTCAGCGACACGGTTTCGCTGCGCAACTACACCCGCTATCAGGAAGTGAAGCAGTTCACGATCACCGATGGCCCGGAAGGCGTGTTCTGCCTTCCCAATGGCACGACCATTTCAGGCGGCGCCTGCACCGCCAGCGTCAGCCCCGGCACGGGCCTGACGAATGTGCCCGTCCCCGTTGCGGCCGGCACATTCTTCCCCACGGGCGGTTCGCGCGGCAATACCCGCGATACCCGCAACCGCCTGCTCTACAACCAGACCGACCTGAAGGCCGTCGTCAACACAGGCTTCATCGAACATACGCTGGACCTCGGCGTCTCCTTCTCGCGCGAAGTCTATAATGCGCGCTCGGGCAATTCGGAGCGCGCGGCCGATGGTACGTTCGCCTATGCGCTGGGCGCCATTCTTCCGTACAACAATATCAATCCCAACAATGCGAACAGCTACATCGGCCCGGTGAACTTCGTCGTCGCCACCCGGCCGCGCGCGCGCATACAAAATTATGCCATCTACCTGTTCGATGCAGCCAAGCTGGGAAGCCATTTCGAGATTAACGGCGGGGTCCGTCTGGAACGTAGTGTTGGCCAGTCGCAGACGACCACCCTTGTCACCGTTCCGGGCGCGACATTCGGTCAGGTTGCCCCGGATTATCCGGCATCGCAGCCCAGCACCGGCGTCTACAACTTCCCCACTGCTGTTCACAACAACAGCACGCTGTTTTCCTATCGTGTGGGATTGGTCTACAAGCCGGTTGAGGCAGTTAGCCTTTATGTCGCCTACGGCAACAGTAGGACGCCGTCCCAGACGACCGTCAATTCGGCAGGCAGTTGCTCTATCGCAGGGCAGACCGCGCTGTTGACCGCAACCTCGACTTCGACATGCAGCACCCGCCCTGAAGGGGTAAAAAACTATGAAATCGGCGCTAAGGCCGAATTGTTGAACGGCGGCCTCCTGCTGACGGCGGCGCTGTTCCGTAATGACCGCGACAGCTATAAGGTCGCGTCCAACACGCCGGGCGTTGCGGATCAGCAACTCGACGGTCATTCGCGCGTGGATGGGGTGATGCTCGGTGCGTCCGGTCATATTACTCCGGAGTGGTCGATCACCGCCAACTACAGCTATCTGGACAGCAAGCTGTTGCAGTCGGTGTCGAACCTGTGTCTAGCCAATCCGAGCACGGCCTGCGGCAACTCTTTGACGGTGCGCGACCCGGCTGCAGGTGCCCCCCTTAACCAGGCGCCGAAACATTCAGGTAGCATCTATACCGCTTATTTCTTCCCATTCGGTCTGACGGTGGGATATGGCGCGACCTACCAAGGCAAATTTGCCCTCAACCTGCCGACGCTGGCGGCGCCGACAGTATTTTATGCGCCGGGGTATCTCGTACATAACGCCAACATCAGCTATGAGATAAACAAGTCGCTGTCGTTGCAGGTCAATGTGAAGAATATCGGCGACAAGCTCTACTATAACCGCATCCGCGCCAACAGCGGCTGGGCCACGCCGGGCGACGCGCGTTCGGCCGTCGCGACGCTGACCTACAAGATGTAGGATCGACGGGCGCGGGTTCGTTCCGCGCCCGCATCTTGCTTCACCCTTGCCCCAGGGGCACAACGCCCGCATGCCTCCATGCGGGCGTTTGTCGTTTTTCGAGGAATCCTGCCGCCATGCTGCTCCACATTCCCGCGCTCCTGACCGCCCAAGAGGTGCGCGAGGCGCGTGGCCTGCTGAAGGGGGCATCGTGGGAGGACGGTCGCCGCACCGCCGGGCATCGCGCGCAGGGCGTCAAGCGCAACGAGCAATTGCCGCAGGATCGGCCGGAGGCGCAACAGCTTGGCGCGTTGATCGGCGACCGGCTGGCGCGCAATCCCACCTTCCTCGCCGCCGCCCTGCCGTTGCGCGTGATGCCGCCGCGCTTCAACCGCTATGCAGGGGACGGTGAATATGGCAATCATGTCGATAACGCCATCTTCCCGGTGCCGGGCGCCAATGTCAGCGTCCGGTCCGACGTTTCGCTGACCATCTTCCTCAGCGAGCCGGAAGACTATGACGGCGGCGAACTCATTATCCAGGACACGTTCGGCGACCAGCGGGTCAAGCTGCCCGCGGGCGATGCGATCCTCTATCCGGGCAGCAGCCTGCACCGGGTGACGCCGGTCACGCGCGGCGCGCGCCTTGCCTCCTTCCTGTGGACGCAGAGCCTCGTGCCGCAGGATCATCGTCGCCGCATGCTCTATGAACTTGACCTCGCCATACAGGCACTGGGCACCGATCATCCCGAACATGCGTCGATAGATGCGCTCACCAACGTCTATCATAATCTCCTGCGCGAATGGTCACAGACATGAGCGGCATCCCCGCCGACATCCACAGCCTTGCCGACTATGAACGCCATGCCGAACTCTGCATGGCACCGGCAAATTGGGCGCATGTGCAGGAGGGGAGCGGTTTCGGCCTGGCGCTGGGCGTCGATCGCGCCGCCTACGACCGGATTCAGTTGCTGCCCCGCCGCCTCACGAACCTGCGCGGCGGATCGACGGCGATCGACCTGTTCGGCGAGCGGCATGCCGCGCCCATCCTGCTCGCCCCCATCGCCTATCAGCGGCTGGCGCACCCGGAGGGGGAGCTGGCGACGGTGCGTGCCGCCACCGCGCTGGGGATCGGCACCATCCTCAGCACCCTGTCGAGTGTCCCGCTGGAGGAGGTGGCCGCCGCCGCCGCCGGGGCCGCGCGCGAACTGGGCAAGGCCGCCGCGCCGCTCTGGTTCCAACTCTATTTCCAGCAGGATCGCGCCGCCACCCTGCCGCTGGTCCGCCGGGCGGAGGCGGCCGGTTACACGGCGATCCTGTTCACCGTCGATGCCGCGGTGAAGCGGGCGGGGTTCCAGCTTCCGCCGGGGTTGGAGGCGGCGAACCTGCGCGGCATGCCGCCACAGCGCGAGGCGACGACCGGTGGCGCCATCCTGTTCGGCACGCCACTGACCGACGATGCACCGCGCTGGGAGGATTTGGCTTGGTTGCGGTCGCAGACGAAGCTGCCCTTGCTGGTCAAGGGCCTCGTCGCGCCGGAGGATGCGCGGCTGGCCATGGAGCATGGCGCGGACGCCATCGTCATTTCCAACCATGGCGGGCGGGTGCTGGACGGTATGCCCGCCGCGATCGACCTGCTGCCGCTCGTCCGGGACGCAGTGGGACCATCGCTGCCCTTGCTGGTGGACGGCGGCGTGCGGACCGGGACCGATGTGGTCAAGGCGCTGGCGCTGGGCGCACAGGCCGTGCTGGTGGGGCGGCCGCAGATGCATGCGCTGGCGGTCGGCGGCTTTGCGGGCGTGGCACATATGCTCCACATGCTCCGCGCGGAACTGGAACTGGCGATGGCCCAGATCGGCAGCCCACGGGTCTCCGCGATAGACAGGACGCATATTTTCCAGCGTCGGTAGCGGGGAGATGGACGGCGGGCGCGTACCGTGCGGGGTCGCCATGACCGCCGATGTCTCCGCCAAAGGCGATCCGGCTGCACGCAGCGGCGCCGCTCGACCCGTCGCCGCCGCTCTCCGAAAGCCGGATACCGTCCGGGACAAGCCCCTCCTATCTGCCTCGGCGGGGAGGGGAATTATATTCCTCGCAAAAGCCATGTACTGGACTATTCGTAAAATGAACTAATGCATGGCATGCGGGTGAGAAGTGCAAAGACGATGTCCGAAGCGACAGGCAGGCGGGGCGTCCTGGATTTGTCCCAGGGTCCGATTGCATCCACGCTGCTGGCCTTCGCCCTGCCACATTGGCCTCCAACATCCTGCAATCGCTGAACGGAGCGATCAATTCCGTGTGGGTCGGCCAGCTCCTCGGCAAGACTGCCGTCGCGGCGACCACCAGCGCCAATCTGGTGATGTTCATGGTCTTCGCGCTGAGCTTCGGCCTCAGCATGGCGATCACCGTGCTGATCGGGCAGAGCATGGGACGCCGCGATATCGACGGGATGCGGCGCTTCATCGGCGCGGGCGTCATGCTGTTCGCGCTGGTGGGGGGTAGGCATCGCGGTGGGCGGCTGGATCAGCCTGCCCCCGGTATTATGGCTGCTGGATACGCCCGCCGACGCCTATCCGCTCGCGCTGTTGGTCAGGTCGACGCTGACCTTGACCGGCTCACCCACCCGATAGGCCGGGCGCTCCACGCGCAGGTTGGAATAGGCGAAGCTGGTGTAGCTGAGGCCGGCCAAAGGCATAGGTCGGCTCGCTGGAATCGTTGGGGCGGGATGGTCAGGGGACCATCGGCCGCTGCCTTACCCCCCTTACCGCCGGATGCGCTGGCCGGAACCGCGCAGGACGCGGTGGCAGGCCACACCGCCAGCCGTGATCTGGACGGCCTCATGAACTTCCTTCTCGATCCAGCAATCGCGCACTTGAAATATGTTCATAATGTGAACTATGGAGTTTGGAAAGGGCGCAGTGACGATTGCCATGCGATCATGCGCTGGCGGATATCACAGTTGCCGGCTGGCGGGCGAGGCCCCCCATGTGCAGAAGGGTTGCGGAATCATGTTCAAGACAATGATGACGGGCGAGCATATGCTGACGCTCTGGCTCTGGCTGTTCATCGCGGGCGGGATCGTCACGGGCGTGGTCAGCGGTTACTTCAAGACGCGCAAGATCCAGCCCAGGGGCTTCAAGTGGAAGATATTCCGCACCGAGGCGATCATCGCGGTCGTCACCCTCACCATTTCCGGCACCATCATCGGCAAGGGCACGGGCTGGCTCAAGGCGCATGGCTGGATCAGCTTTACCAGCGGGCCCGCCGCATGGTGGCAGATCGGGCTGGAATATGCCCTCTACTTCTTCCTGTTCGATACCTATTTCTACTGGCTGCACCGCTGGATGCACAAGGAACCGGTCTATAGCTGGGTGCACAAGCTGCACCATAGGTCGACCTCGCCCAACCTGCTCACCACCCTGTCGGTCAATCCGCTGGAATCGGTGATCAACGGCGGCTTCCTGCCCCTGTTCCTCACGCTGTTCACCGTCCATGACGCGACGATGGCGCTGATGGCGCCGACAAGCATCATCATGGGCCTGTACGTCCATTCCGGCTATGAGTTCATGCCGCGTTGGTGGAACAGGAGCTGGACCACCAAATGGTTCATCACCGCAACCTTCCATGACCAGCATCACCGCTATTTCACCGGCAACTTCGGCGGCTATACCACTATCTGGGACCGGCTGTGTGGCACGATGCGTTCGAAGTTCGAGGGGGATTTCGACAAGGTCAAGGCGCGCGGCGCGGTCATACAGCCTGACACGGTGGACCCTGTGCCGGTCAGCGAAACGGCGGGATAACGCAAGTTCGGGAAGGGCCGCCCACATCGGGCTGGCCCTTGTTCGCGGATCGCGGGGCATCGGGTTTCGGGCATTGGTCCCCGCCGGCAGCCATGCCCTGTGGCCTCCACCTCCGTCACCCAGCAGCCGAGGACCGCGGCATCCCCATGCCGCCGACGCCCGACATGCAATAGCCTCCCCGGTCAGCCGCCACACTCAGTCCTGCATGACAAAAGGGGCGCCAAACCGATGGCGCCCCTTCACCTATCCTCAGACCCGTGGCACGGCATTGCGTTTGGCGATGGCGCCCAGCACTACGGCGCTCGGCTTGGGCGTGCGCTTGAAGGTCTCACGGTCGACCGCGACGATGCCGAAACGGGGTTCGTAGCCGCGCAGCCACTCGAAATTGTCGAGCAGCGACCAGTGGCAATAGCCGATTACCGGCACGCCCTTGGCCATGGCCGCGTGCAGGCTGTTCAGTGCGCGGGGGATATACCAGACGCGCCGCTCGTCATTGGACGATTCCATGCCGTTTTCGGAGACGAAGATCGGCTTGCCCGTGCCCGCATGCACATATTCGACCGCATTGCCCAGGGCGGATGGCTGCTTGATCTCCTCGCCCTGATCGCCCGGTTTCACGAAGGGCATGGGGGCAGGAGCGGGCAGCTTGTCGCCCTTGCCGGGCACGCGGATCTGGCGATAGGTCTGGACGCCCACGAAATCGCCGCTCTTCTTCACCGCGTCCAGCCATGCGCCATAGGCAATCTGGCGCAGCTGAGCATATTGGCTCTCGGTCGTAGCGGGCTGGAAGTCGACGATGTTCAGCGTCACGCCGGTGGGCAGGGCCGGTCGCTCCGCCTTGATCGCGGCGAAACCCTGATGATGCGCTTCCAGAAGCTGCACCGTCATGCCCTCGATGTCGGGATAGTTCATCGTGATGAACCGATCGGCGCCGGTTGCCTTGGCAGCGGCGGCATGCGCGGCCTGCTCGGCGGCGTCGGCCTTGGCGAAATAGGCGGCGGACAGGGCGATGGCGCGATAGGTCTTGGCGACCTGCGGCTCGTTGATGGTGAAGGCATGGCCCATGCCGTCGCCCAGCACCCTGGCCGCATGCGCGCAATAACGGGCGAACAGCGCGGGCGATTCCGGGTTCAGCCAGCCACCCGCCTCCGCGAACCAGCGCGGCGCGGAGACATGGAAGAAAGTCACGGCCGGTTCGATGCCATATTTATGGCAGCAGGCGATGACCTGCTTGTAATGGTCCAGCTCCGCATTGGAAAAATGGCCGCGCGCAGGCTCGATCCGCGCCCATTCGATGGAAAAACGATAGGTGTTGAGGCCGAATTTGGCGAGGAGGGCGATGTCCTCCTCATAACGGTGATAGCTGTCGCAGGCGTCGCCCGACCGATCCTTGAAGGTGGTGGGCGTGATATTCTCCATAAGCCACAGGTCGGAATTGACGTTGTTGCCTTCGATCTGGTGTCCCGCCGTGGAGCATCCCCAGCGGAAGCCCTTGGGGAAGGAGAGGCTGGCCGGGCTGGTGGCTGCCTTGAGCAGCGATGGTGTCATCGCCGCCAGGGCGGCCATCCCGGCCCCCGCCAGGACCGCGCGCCGATCCGCGCCGTCTTTCCCTTTGTCCATGTCAATTCTCTCCTGAATGGAGCGGCCGCCTCGTCAGTCGAGGCGTGCCGCCGAAAATCTTGCTCTTGTCGATTGGGCTGTCTCGCGGGCCTTCTCGATGGCGGCTTCCTCGGTCGCGAACAACAGATGGTCGAGCACGGCGGCCAGATGGGCGCGCATCGCGGCGCGGGCCTTGGCCGGGTCGCGCGACCGTATCGCCTCGGCTATGGCCTGATGCTCCTCGACCACGGGCTGCACCTTGGCGGTGCGGGCCTTGGCGAGCAGCAGCTTTGTATCGGGCGAGCTGGCGCGCATCTCCCACAGCTTTTCGATGGTATCGACCAGCGCGGCGTTGCGCGTGGCCCGCACGATGGCGAAGTGGAATTCCCGGTCGGCATCGTCCGCCCTGTTGCTCCCGTCTGCGCTGCCGTCCCGCCTGTTTTCCTGCGCGATGCGGGCAACCAGCTTGTCCAGTTCGTCCAGTTCCGCATCGCTGATATGGGCGACCGCCAGCGCGGCCGCCTCGCCCTCTATCGCCAGACGCGCCTCGGTCAGCTCGAAGGCGGTGACATGGAAACCGGGCCGGTCCGCCTGACCGGGTATCCGCATCACATAGGCGCCCGATCCAACGCGTACCTCGACCAGTCCCTGCACCTCCAGCGCGATGATCGCCTCGCGGACCGTCGGGCGACTCACCTGATATTCCAGGGCCAGGTCGCGCTCCGGGGGCAGGCGGTCG
This sequence comes from Sphingobium sp., assembly GCA_036384115.1. Lineage (GTDB taxonomy): Bacteria > Pseudomonadota > Alphaproteobacteria > Sphingomonadales > Sphingomonadaceae > Sphingobium. The sequence goes on along the minus strand of DASVMZ010000111.1, from coordinate 7,371 downwards.
CCGACCGCATGCTGGCCGCTCACCAATTGGTCAAACAGCTTCTGGGCGACCTGCTGATATAATCTGCTGGCGCCATCATCGGCTTTATCGGGTCTTTTGGCGGCTTGAAGAATTTTGCTCATTTTAACTTACCAATCTGGGTCAAACTTGACAGACCAATTTAAACCGATCAAGAGGCTTGTCGATATTTGTTGCAGCCGCCGGGTCAACCGGCCGCCACGCAACCATTGCGTTCAGGAGGGGGTTAAAGATGAAGATTGCGTCGGCCAAGGTCATTGTGACTTGCCCGGGCCGTAATTTCGTGACCCTCAAGATCGAGACGGATCAGGGCGTCTATGGCGTGGGGGACGCGACGCTCAACGGTCGAGAACTGGCCGTGGCGAGCTATTTGACCGATCATGTCATTCCTTGCCTGATAGATCGCGATCCACAGGCTATCGAGGATATCTGGCAATATCTCTATCGCGGTGCCTATTGGCGGCGCGGCCCCGTCACCATGCGCGCCATCGCGGCGGTCGACATGGCGCTGTGGGACATCAAGGCCAAGATGGCGGGCATGCCGCTCTACCAGCTGCTGGGCGGGCGCAGCCGCGACCGGGTGATGGTCTATGGCCATGCCAATGGGGCCGACATAGAGGAAACGGTGGACGCCGTCGGCCAATATATCGACATGGGTTACAAGGCGATCCGCGCGCAGACAGGCGTGCCGGGCGTCAAGGATGCCTATGGGGTCGGACGCGGCAAGCTCTATTATGAACCTGCCGACGCCGCGTTGCCCTCCGTCACCGGCTGGGACACGCGCAAGGCGCTGAACACGGTGCCCAGGCTGTTCGAGAAGTTGCGCGCGACCTATGGTTTCGACCATCATCTGCTGCATGACGGCCATCATCGCTACACGCCGATGGAGGCCGCCAGTCTCGGCAAGATGCTGGAGCCTTACCAGCTGTTCTGGCTGGAGGATTGCACGCCCGCCGAAAATCAGGAGGCGTTCAGGCTGGTGCGCCAGCACACCACCACGCCGCTGGCGGTGGGCGAGATATTCAACACCATCTGGGATGCCAAGGATCTCATCCAGAACCAGTTGATCGACTATATCCGCTGTACCATCGTCGGCGCGGGCGGCATCACGCACATGCGCCGCATCGCGGATTTCGCCAGCCTCTATCAAATCCGCACGGGCAGCCATGGCGCGACCGACCTGTCGCCCGTCACCATGGGGTGCGCGCTGCATTTCGACACATGGGTGCCCAATTTCGGTATCCAGGAATATATGCGCCACAGCGAGGAGACGGACGCCGTCTTCCCGCATGACTACAGCTTCGCCGACGGCCACCTCCATTGCGGGGAGACGCCGGGCCATGGCGTGGACATCGACGAGGCGCTTGCCGCGAAATATCCTTATAAGCCGGCTTATCTGCCGGTAGCCCGTCTCGAAGACGGCACAATGTGGAATTGGTGAATCCTATGCGTGCATCCTCCCAGATGGTGCGCTTCACTGCGGCGCTGCCCCTGCTATTATCCTCCCCGATATGGGGCGCGGGCGCGCCGCCCTCTTCGTCCGTGGTTCGTACCGAGGCGGCCGCGCCGCGTCAGGTGACGGACCTTAGTCCCGGCTGGCATTTCCGCTTCGGGGTCGCGGGCGATGCGCCCGCCACGCCCGGCTATGACGACAGCGGCTGGGAGACGGTCGCCGTCCCCCACACATGGAACCGCATTGGCGAATATGCGACGACACGCTCCGCCGCGACCAACAATGCACAAGGGATCGGCTGGTATCGGCTGACGGTAGACGCTCCTGCCGCCGCCAGCGGTCAGCGCCATTATCTCGACTTCGCCGCCGTCTCCAACATCGCCGATGTGTGGGTGAACGGCAGCCATGTCGGCCAGCATCGCGGCGCTTTCTCCCGCTTCCGCTTCGACGTGACGAAGCTGTGGAAGCCGGGCGCTGCCAATCTCGTCGTCGTAAAGGCCGACAACAGCAAGCGGGAGCCGGGCAGCAGCACGTCGCAGACGATTCCGCTGGCAGGCGACTTCTTCGTCTCTGGCGGCATCTATCGCGGCGTCTCGCTGGTGACGGCGAACAGCGCGGGCATCGACCTGCTCGATCATGGCGGCCCCGGCGTCTACGCACGGGCGACCGGCATCATGGCGGACAAGGCGGATGTCAGCATCCTGACCCGCCTGCGCAACAGCGGTGCCGCGCCCCGCCGCCTCCAGCTGACCACCATCGTCCGGGATGCCAGCGGCGCGCAGGTCGCGCAGGCTGTGCAGCCGGTGGCGCTGAAGGTCGGACAGGGCGAGGCAAGGGCGAACGTCGCCATCGCCCGCCCGCATCTGTGGAACGGCCGCGCCGACCCCTATCTCTACAGCGTCACCGTGGAGGTTCGGGAGAAGGGCGGGCTGATCGACAGCATGGTCCAGCCGCTGGGCCTGCGCACCTTCCGCTTCGACGCCAACGATGGTTACTTCCTCAACGGCCAGCCCCTGCAACTGCACGGCGTCTCGCGCCATCAGGACAGGATGGGCAAGGGCTGGGCGCTCTCGCCTGCCGACCATGCCGAGGATATGGCGCTGATCGCGGACATGGGTGCCAACACCGTGCGGCAGGCGCATTATCAGCATGCCGACGAGTGGACGACGCAGGCCGACAAGGCGGGCATGGTCGTCTGGGCGGAGGTGCCCTATGTCACCGCGCCGACGCTGACCGGGGGCGAGGGATCGCCCGAGCTATGGGCCAATGCCGAGGAGCAGGCGCGCGAGCAGATACGCCAGGCCTATAATCATCCCTCGATCATGATGTGGTCGGTCGGCAATGAGGTGGACAGCGCCAAGGGCTTTGGCATCGGTGGCAAGAATGAACCGCCCCGTCCGCTGAAACTGCTCCAGCGCCTCAACCAGGTGGCGAAGGAGGAAGACCCCTCGCGCCCCACCACCTTCGCGGATTGCTGCGAGGATCTGGGCCTCATCAAGACGGCGGGCGAGAAGCTGGCCGGGACCGCCGACCTCATCGGCTACAACCGTTATTATGGCTGGTATTATCCACAGCCGTTCAAGGCGCAGGAGCAACTGGGTGCGGAGATGGACAAATTCCATGCCAAGCATCCCGCGCTGCCGCTTTCCATCTCCGAATATGGCGCGGGCGGCGCGGTGTCGCAGCATAGCGACGATATATTCGCAGGCTTCGTCAACTTCATCGGCCGTCCCCACCCGGAGGAATTCCAGGCCTGGGTGCTGGAGCAGAACTGGGCGGCGATCCGCACCCGCAAATATATCTTCGCCAGCTGGGTCTGGAACATGTTCGACTTCGCCAGCGACATGCGGGACGAGGGTGACGCCGTCGACCTCAACGACAAGGGTCTCGTCACCTTCGACCGCAAGGTGAAGAAGGACGCCTATTATTATTTCCAGTCGCAATGGTCCGACCGGCCGATGATCCACCTGACCGGCAAGGGCTATGCGGCCCGCGCCTATCCGGCGATGACGGTCAAGGCCTATAGCAATGCCGACCGGGCCAGCCTGTCCGTCAACGGCAAGCCGCTGGGCGAGGTCGCCTGTTCGGGTGGTATCTGTCTTTGGCCCGATGTGGCGCTGGCGTCGGGCGCCAACGACGCGGTTGTGACGGCTCTGGCCAAGGGACAGGCCGTCACCGACAGCGCCAACTGGTCCGGTCCCGATCCCGCGCAGGGCATCCGCATCGAGGCAGGCGATCCGGCGGGCCATGTCGTGGGTGGCCGCCGCTTCGGTTCCGATGCGTTCGTGACCGGCGGCAAGCCGGTCGTGCTCAACATGGGCGGTTTTGGCGGTCGCCGGATGGCTGCCCCCCGCAGCGTAAGCGCGCCCGAACCGGACTTGTACGACTATTGGCGGGAGGGCGAGACCTTCTCCTACGCCATCCCGGTGGCAAAGGGGAAATGGACGGTCACGATCCACACATTCGAGCCGCGCCTGCCCGCGGCTGTCCATCCGCTGATGACGGTGAAGGCCAATGGCAAGCTGGTGATCCCGGCCTTCAACGTTCGCGATGCCGCAGGCGGCCCGCTCAAGGGCATCTCCCGCAGCTTCCCGGTCAAGGTGACGGACGGCACGCTTCACCTCGACTTCGCGGCCACGGACGGTCAGGCGGTCGTCGCCGCGATCGAGGTGTCGCGCTGAAATATCCCGAGAGATATCAGGCTATCATGCTGTCGCGCTGCACCGCGCCCGGCGCATCCGGCATCATTGTCCTGTCGCCTTCGGATCGCGTTGAATGGTGCAAATGACGGTCGTCTGGGCATAGTCGCCGGCCGATAATATGTAGGAGTATTTGGGATGGATCGTCGGGCTTTTCTTGCCAATGGTGCGCTGGCCGCCGCCGGGGCCGCCATGCCTTCCCTTGCCTCCGCGCAGGGGCTGGCCTCCGCAGCGGCGTCGGCACTGCCTGTCCGCATCAACCTGCGTGAGACGACGGGACCGCTCAAGCATATCTGGTCCGAATGCGCCGGGTCGGACCGCGCCGCGATCACCCTGCGGGAGGAATGGCGGCACGATCTCGACCGCTGGCGCAAGGAAGCCGGGCTGAAACGGGTCCGCTTCCACGGCATTTTCAATGACGAGCTTGGCGTCAACGCGCCCTCCATCCTCTCCCGCGCGGCGGATGCGCCGCCCAATTTCCAGAATATCGACCGTGTCTATGACGGCCTGATCGAACGCGGCGTCAGCCCGTTCATCGAGCTTGGCTTCATGCCCAAGCGGCTGGCGTCGGCCGACCGCGCCTTTGGCTTCTACGCCGCCAATGTCACCCCGCCGACCAGCCTGGAGGCATGGGGCGGGTTCATCCGGGCATTCGTCGGGCATCTGGTCGACCGCTATGGCCTGGCAACGGTCCGCCAATGGCCGTTCGAGGTGTGGAACGAGCCAAATCTCGCGCCCTTCTGGTCGGGCACGCAGGCGCAATATTTCGACCTGTACAAGGCGACGGCCGTCGCGGTGAAATCGGTGGACAGCCAGCTTCAGGTCGGTGGTCCCACCACATCCTCCGTCGCCTGGATTTCCGAATTTCTCGCCTATTGCGAACAGAATAATGCGCCACTCGATTTCGTCGCCAGCCATGCCTATGCGGGCGACAATCAGGCAAGGATGTTCGGCGACGCCACCGCCCTCATGCAGGCCGACGTGATCCCGGAGGCGGTGAAACGCACGCGGGCAAAGATCGACGCCACCCGCTTCAAAAACATGCCCTTCTGGCTCAGCGAATGGTCCTGCGACAGTCCCGCGATGATCGCGCATATCCTGACCGGCTGCCTCCCTCATGTGCAGGCGATGTCGCAATGGGTGCTCAGCGGCATGTATGAGGAACTGGGCGTCGCCAACTATGTCCTCAAGGAAGGGGACATGGGCTGGAGCACCATCGTCAAGGGCATCGCCCTGCCGTCCTTCAACACCTATCGCCTGCTCCATGCGCTGGGCACCAGCCGGCTGGCCGCCGACGGCCCCGTGCTTGCCTCGCGCCGCGCCGACGGCAGTGTCGCGGCGCTGGTCTGGAACCTCGCCGACGTCAAGCAGCCTGCGGGCATACCCGGCATGAGCCGCACACGGCAGGTGGAGGGAGAGGCCCGGCGCCTGCATGTCAGCTTTGCCGGGGCGAAGGCCGGGCAGGCGGTCCGCATCCGCTATGTCGATCAGGCGCGCGGTTCGCCCATGCCCGCATGGCGCGCCATGGGATCGCCGCAATATCCCAGGGCGGAGCAGATCGCCCGGCTGCGTCAGGCCGCCGAGATCGCGCCCGCCGTCGTCGCCCGCCTCGATGCATCCGGTGGCCTGACGGTGGACCTGCCGCCGGAGGGCGTGGCGCTTCTCGAACTGGGGGCATGATGTCGGCCAGTCAGCCACCGTTCAGTCTTGGGTTATTCAAAACTTGAATTATATAAAGCCGGGTTATTCACCTATAATCATTCGCCAAGAGAGGTTTGATCCATGAAGTTCCGTGCATCCATCGCCATGCTGTCGATCGCCGCCGCCGCGCCGACCGCCGTTCTTGCCCAGGCCGCCCCGGCTGCGTCTGCCGCCGCCGCCAAGGCGACCGGCTACACCGTTGCCGACACGGACATCGGCACGCTGCTGGACGATCCGGCATCCAAGGCGATCATCGACAAATATGTCCCCGGCTTTTCCGCTAATCCGCAGATCGACATGGCCCGCTCCATGACGCTCAAGATGGTCCAGCAATATTCGTCCGACACGCTGACCGACCCGGCACTGGCCAATATCCAGAACGACCTGAACAAGTTGCCCAGGAAGTAAGACCGCGCAGGGCGTAAAAGACAAGGGGCCGGGTGCTAAGGCGCCCGGCCCTTTTTTGCGTGCAGGGATGAAAGGGGGAGGTGGTGGAAGGGGTGGGGAGTGGACTGTCGGCTCATCGAGAGCGCACCTGCCAGAGCAGACATAGATCCATACCCGTCATGCCAGCGAAGGCTGGCATCTCAGGCGGAGGCTCGCCATTATGAGGCATGGTGCGGAGCGGCTACACTTACATCATGACCAACAAGCCAGGAGGAGTGCTGTATGTCGGCGTCACAGCCAACCTCGCGGCACGCATTGAACGACATAGGAACGGCACCGGCGCAGCTTTCTGCAAAAGATATAATCTGGCGCCTCGTTCTGGCGGAACCCCATGATGATATAGTGTCGGCCATTGCCCGCGAAAAGGCGCTCAAGGCGTGGCAGCGGGAATGGAAGATCCGGCTTGTCGGGGACAGCAACCCTGACTGGCGCGATCTGTCGGACCTCCTGTTCTGACCGCCCGAGACCCCAGCCTTCGCTGGGGTGACGGATGGGAATGACGGCTTTCAGAGCACGGCCGCTCAACGCAAGGACAATAAATGCTCGGTATCATTCGAGCTACTTTTTAGATTCCCGGTTCGGACGGGAAACGATGCTGTCAGCTATGAATCGGCTGGCAACGGACGTCCCGGTTTCAACCACCGGCGTGTTCCTGCGAAAGCAGGAACCCAGGATAGCCGGGCATTTCCTCACCCAGAACGCCTGCTTTCGCGGGAGCACGAACCAGCAACCTCATCGTCCGCATCTGGCCACAAGCCTCCGCCCGCCATCACGTCCTCAATAGGGCGCATCCGCCGTCCGCGCCGGGATCGCGCCCGCATGCCCGATCGCCCAGCCAGCGAGGCGATGTCCCGTCAGCGCCGCTTCGACCGGATTGCTGCCGCCCATCCGCGCGGCGAGATAGCCCGCGTTGAAGGCGTCGCCCGCGCCGCTTGTGTCCACCACCGCGACCGTCGCGGACGGCGCGATCACCCGTCCGCCGACCAGCGCGCCCGCCGCGCCCAGTTTGACCACCGGCTCGCCGCATCCCAGTGCCTGCCAGCGTGCGGCGAC
>DASVMZ010000110.1:0-20398 GCA_036384115.1 Sphingobium sp. | reverse complement strand
CGGCGATCAGGCGGCCCTCCCGCGCGCGCTCGACCGCACCGAAGCCCTGCGCCATGTCGCCTGCGAGAGCGAGCGTCTTGCCACCCGCCCCGGCGCACAGGTCGAGCACGGTCTGGCCGGGCCGGGCCTGACAGGCGGCGGCGATGATCTGGCTGCCCGCATCCTGCACCTCGATCAGGCCCGCCTGCCATTCCGGCGTGGATTCAAGCGCGGTGCCCTCCGGCAGGGCAATGCCATGCGGGGTGTTGGCGAGGCGCGTGGCGTCGGGCAACGCGGCAAGGAGCGCAGTGCGCTCAGCCTTCAACGCATTGACGCGCAGGTGCAGCGGGGCGCGCTCCAGCAGGGCGGCACGTTCCGGGCCATCCACAAGGTCGGCCAGCAGAGGGAGCAGCCAGACCGGCATGGGGTCTGCGTGCGAGGCGGCGTCCGTCACCCATTCCGCATCGCCAATGGGCGGCGGGGCGTGGGTCGAACCGTCGAACAGCGCGGCAAGTGCCGCATCCCGCTGCGCCAGCGCGACCATCGCGGCGCGGCCGCTGGCGGGCGGCAGAGTGTGGGCGCGGATCGCGGCATAGACATGATCGCGCACCGCCCGCCGGTCCTTGGACCCGGCATAACGCCGTTCCTTGAAATAGCGCGCGATGAGCGTGTCCGCAGCGGGACCGTTGCTGGTCGCCGCGGAAATGATGGCGTCGAGGAGGTCGATCCCGGCCTGAAGGCGAGCGGAGGGTGTCATGCCGGCCCTCGGCCCGTCATCCCAGCCCAGGCTGGGATCTCCCGCCAGCGCGGTGGACGAGGCGAAAAATCCCGGCTTGCGCCGGGATGACGAATTTGTCCGTGGCCGGGGAAAATATCAGCGCGTGGGATAATTGGGTGCCTCGCGGGTGATGGTCACGTCATGCACATGGCTCTCGGAAAGGCCCGCATTGGTGATCTGGATGAAACGCGCCCGCTCCCGCAGGTCGGCCAGTGTCGCGCTGCCGGTATAGCCCATCGCGGCCTTCACGCCGCCGACAAGCTGGTGGATGACATCGCGTGCAGGCCCCTTGAACGGCACCTGCCCCTCGATACCCTCCGGCACCAGCTTCATCTGGTCCTTGATATCGGCCTGGAAATAACGGTCGGCGGAACCGCGCGCCATCGCGCCCACCGAACCCATGCCGCGATAGCTCTTGTAGGCGCGGCCCTGATACAGGAAGGTCTCGCCCGGAGCCTCCGCCGTGCCGGCCAGCAGCGAGCCGATCATGACCGTGGACGCACCCGCCGCCAGCGCCTTGGCAAGATCGCCGGAGGTCCGCAGGCCGCCATCGGCGATCACGGGAACGCCGGACTTCATCGCCTCCTCGGCCGCATCCATCACCGCCGTCAACTGCGGCACGCCGACGCCCGCGACGACGCGGGTGGTGCAGATGGAGCCGGGACCGATGCCGACCTTCACCCCGTCCGCGCCCGCGTCGATCAGGGCGCGGGTCGCCTCTGCCGTCGCGACATTGCCCGCAATCACCTGCACCGTGTTGGACAGGCGCTTCACCCGCTCCACCGTGCGGGCGACATCCTTGTTATGGCCATGGGCGGTGTCGATGACGATCAGGTCGCATTCCGCGTCGATCAGCGCCTCGGTCCGCTCGATACCCTTGTCGCCCACCGTGGTCGCGGCGGCGACGCGCAGGCGGCCCGACGCATCCTTGGTCGCCTGCGGATAGGTGACGGCCTTCTCAATATCCTTGACCGTGATCAGGCCGACGCAATGATAGGCGTCGTCCACCACCAGCAGCTTTTCGATGCGGCGGGCATGCAGCAGGCGGCGCGCCTCGCCGGTGGTGACGCCGGTCGCGACGGTCGCGAGATTTTCATGCGTCATCAGCTCGCGCACCGGCTGAAGCGGGTTTTCGGCAAAGCGCACGTCGCGGTTGGTCAGGATGCCGACGAGGCGGCCACTGGCTTCGACCACCGGGATGCCGCTGATCTTGTGATGCGCCATCAGCGCCCGCGCCTCGGCCAGCGGGGCATCGGGGGCGATGGTGATGGGGTTGACGACCATGCCGCTCTCATAGCGTTTCACGGCGCGGACGGCGGCGGCCTGTTCCTCGATGGTCAGGTTGCGGTGAAGGACGCCGATGCCGCCAAGCTGGGCCATGACGATGGCCATGTCCGCCTCCGTCACCGTGTCCATCGCGGACGAGATGATCGGGATATTAAGCGCGATGTCGCGGCTGACGCGGGTGCGCGTGTCGGCCTGGCTCGGCAGCACGTCGGATTCGCCCGGCTGAAGCAGCACGTCGTCGAATGTGAGACCGAGCCGAATGTCCATGGAATGCGCCACCTTGCCGATGTATTAAGGGAATCGTGGCGGCCCATGTAACCATTTAGGGCGAAGACGGCTAGGCCCTGTGGAGATTGAATTTTCGGGATGGGGAGGCGCCATGGCCACCCCTATCCGGCCAGCCCCACTTGGCCACGCCTCACCGCGCCGCGATCATCATCGCATCCACGGTGAAGGAGCCATCCTCCTCTATACCGAATGCATTGGCCACATCCGCCGACGCCACGCCCTGCAACGACCGGATAGCCGCCGCCCGAACGTCCGGCGTCGCCATACGCGCGATCCAGGTGGAAAAGTCCATCCGCAGCCGGTGGCTCCGCACCTCCTGCACCGCAAAGCCGACACGGGCCAGCGCGGCCAGCCACTCGTCCAGCCGATAGTCGCGGACGTGGGACGGATCGCGCAACAATTCGACCGTCTGGAGGTGGGTGTCCGCCATGACGCCACCGGGCGCGACGACATCCGCGAACAGGGCGATGCCGCCGGGGGCCAGCACGCGCCGCGCCTCCCGCAGGCCAGCCTCCCAGTCGCGCCAGTGATGCGCGGAGAAGCGGCTGGCCACGCAGTCGAAATGCCCGTTGGCGAAGGGTAGCGCCTCGGCGGGGGCGACCGCGCCTATGATCGTGGCGATACCGCGTTCCCGTGCAGTGGCCTCGATCACCGCCACCATGTCCGGCGAGAGATCGCTGGCCGTCACCTCCCCTGCATGAGACGCCAGCCGATAGGCGACATGGCCGCCGCCCGCGCCAAGGTCCAGCGCGTGGCGCGGTTTCGCGGTGGCCGCATGCGCTTCGATCCAGTCGAGATCGATGCCGGCGGCATGGACGATGCTGGTGACATAGGCCTGCGCCTGCGGGCCGAACTGCCGCTGGACGACATCTTCATGGGGTGGACTATCGGGACGGGCTGTCATGGTCTTTCTCCTCACCACCGCTATCGACCCCGTTTTACCCTGTTACAATGGAGATATTTATCCTATTATCTTTACCATCATGCAGAGCGACGACCAGAGACGATTATTGGGTGCCTTCGTGCGGGCGCGGCGCGAGGCGTTGCAGCCGGAGGAGCGTGGACGGCGGCGGCGGACGCCCGGACTGCGTCGCGAGGAACTGGCCGCGCGGGCGGGCATCGGCGTCACATGGTGCGCGTGGATCGAACAGGGACGCGAGGTCAGCGTCTCGGCGTACAGCCTGTCGCGACTGGCCGACGCGCTGCACCTGACACGGGCGGAGCGTGCCTATCTGTTCGAGCTGGCCGGGCGGCACGACCCGGACAATGTCTTCGGACAGGCGCAGGATGAAGCGCCATCCTCCATCGCCGCGCTGGTCGAGGCACTGCCCTACCCCGCCTATGGTCTCGATCCGGCATGGAATATCTGCGGCTGGAACGGGGCCGCGCGACGGCTGTTCGTCGGGCTGGAGGCGCAGGAGCATTGCAACCTGCTGCGCTATGTCTTCACCGACCCGGCGGCAAAGGCACTGATCCCGGACTGGGAGGCACGCGCGGGCCGGTTGCTGGCGGAGTTTCGGGCGGATTTCGGGCGCAATCCCGCCGATCCGCGCAGCAGGGCGGTGGTCGACTGGCTGGCGGCGCAAAGCGCCTTTTTTCGCGATGCCTGGGAGCGGCAGGCGGTGGCCGGGCGCGCGGGGGGATTGCGGACGTTCCTGCACCCGGCTGACGGGCCGCTGCGGTTCGAGCAGCATACGCTGCACGCGGCGGACCGGCCGGACTTCAAGCTGGTGGCGCTCGAACCTTTGGGGCCGGTGGAAGAGGGGTGCGGACCTGTATCCTGATACAGTGGGCAGATTTTCGCCTACCTCGCACAGCATTCCCGTCGCCCTATTCACGATACACCGCCCAACAAATGACAATTGTCCTTCTCTAACAACCACAATCACGGCATTGTAGCGCACATATCTTGAGAGGATTCCATCGTCATGGGCATGTTCGCCGTCTTCGTCGCCGTCCTCGTCTTCTTCTATCTGGCCGCCAGCGTGAAGATCGTGCGGCAGGGCTATCAATATACGATCGAACGCTTTGGCCGCTTTACGCAGGTGGCCCATCCCGGCCTGAACTTCTTCCCCGCCTTCTTCTATGCGGTCGGGCGCAGGATCAACATGATGGAGCAGGTCATCGACGTGCCCAGCCAGGAGATCATCACCCGCGACAATGCGATGGTCTCGGTCGATGGCGTGGTCTTCTTTCAGGTGCTGGACGCCGCCAAGGCCGCCTATGAGGTGAGCCAGCTCAGCGTCGCCCTGCTCCAGCTCGCCACCACGAACCTACGTACGGTCATGGGGTCGATGGACCTGGACGAGACCCTGTCCAAGCGTGACGAGATCAACGCGCGGCTGCTGTCCGTGGTCGATCATGCGACCAACAGCTGGGGTGTGAAGATCACCCGCGTCGAGTTGAAGGACATCCGCCCGCCCGCCGACATCGTCAACGCCATGGGTCGCCAGATGAAGGCGGAGCGCGAGAAGCGGGCCAATGTGCTGGAAGCCGAAGGCTTCAAGAGCGCCGAGATACTGCGTGCCGAGGGCGAGAAGCAGGCGCGCATCCTGCAAGCCGAGGGCCAGCGTGAGGCAGCCTTCCGTGCCGCAGAAGCCCGCGAGCGCGCGGCGGAGGCCGAGGCAAAGGCAACCGCCGTCGTCAGCGAGGCGATCGCGGGTGGCAATGGCCAGGCGATCAACTATTTCATCGCGCAAAAATATGTCGAGGCGATCAGCCAGTTCGCGACCTCCCCCAATGCCAAGACGATCCTGTTCCCGGTGGAGGCGACCCAGTTGATCGGGACGCTGGGCGGCATCGGCGAACTGGCACGCGAGGCGTTCGGCACGAAGGGTGGGCCGGGCACCCCCATCCCTCCGCGACCGACAAGCGGGAGCGGCGTGCCGACTACCGGCAACGCCCCCGGCACTGGCCGGCCGCAGGGATAAGCCGTCATGCTGGGCCTCCTCCCCGCCGACATGGCACCCTGGACAGGCTGGATGATCTTCGCGGTGGTGCTGGCCATCGGCGAGATCGTGCTGCCGGGTATCTTCCTGATCTGGATCGCCATTGCGGCGGCCATCACCGGGGCAGTCGCCTTTATCGCCCCCCTGCCCCTGCCCGCCGCGATATTGATCTTCGCGCTGCTGTGCCTGCTGGCGACATGGGCCGGGCGGCGCTGGTATCGGGATAATCCGGTGGAATCGTCGGACCCTATGCTGAACGACCGCGCCGCCCGGCTGGTCGGCCGCAGCGTGACGGTGGTGGAGCCAATCGTGGACGGCGAGGGCCGGGTGCGGATCGACGATGGCACCTGGAGTGCGGTCGGCCCGGATGCTCCGCTCGGCGCGCGGCTGGTGGTGATCGCGGCCCATGGCGCGACACTGACGGTCGGCCTGCCAATATAGTCGGGGGGATCAGGCCGAGGGGGTCAGCGGCGGCTGGTTGATCTGGCGCCGGTGGGGCATCGCCTCGGGCATTTCCTCCCGGATGAAGGCCAGCAGCGCTTCGCGAATGTCGCAGCGCAGGTCGAAGGCGGTGGAGGCATCGCGCGCCGTCGCCAGCACCCGCACCTCGATCGCGTCCGCCTTTGCATCCGTGACCTGCAAATTCTGGAAGCGCCGGTCCCAGCGCGGATTGGCGTCGACCAGTTCGGCGCATCGCGCGCGCAGCCGGTCGATATCCGTCGCGGGATCGAGATAGAGGGTGGCCGCGCCGAGCAATTGCGAGCTGTGGCGCGTCCAGTTCTGGAAACTCTGCTCCAGAAAGCGGGAGACCGGCACCACCAGCCGCCGGTCATCCCACAGGGCGACGACGACATAGGTCAGGAAAATCTCCTCGATCCGGCCCCATTCATTGTCGATGATGACCACATCGTCGATGCGGATCGGCTCGGTAAAGGCCATCTGGATACCCGCGATCAGATTCTTCAGCGCGGGCTGCGCGGCCGCACCCACCGCCAGCGCGGCGATGCCCGCCGACGCCATCAGCGTGACGCCGACGGTGCGGATGCTGGGAATGCTGAGCAGCATCAGGCAGATGGTGACGAAGCCGACGGTCAGGACGAGGATGCGCGTCATGATCGCGCTGCGCGTGCGGCGGCGGCGCGCGGCCAGATTGTCGGCAACGCTGATGTCGTAGCGATGCTCCACGATGCGTGCGCCCGCGCGGATCAGCGCGATGGCGAGCCAGCCGACGAGGCCGGGCACGATGATGCCCGCCGCCCGGCTCCAGAGCAGCGATGCGCCCGCAACCAGATGCAGTTGCTCGCGCACGAAGGCGAGCGCGAAACCGAGCATCAGCCAGCGCAGGGGCGCACGGGCATGCGCGACGAGGATGTCGTCGCTGCTGTCCGGCGTGCGTGCGGCAAGGCGGCGGGACAGGCCCATGACGACCCCGTGGATCGCCAGCGCGGACAGGATGGCCAACGCGACGACAGCCAGGTCGATGATCCAGAACGGCAGGCTCCACTGGGCGATGGGTTCGGTGGACATGAGGGGTGAACCATGCTGCACCGCAGCGGTTCCGCCGGCACCCACGCGGACGGTGGATGGATCAGGTCCATACAGCCCCTATCGCAAAGGGAATAAACAGGTAGAATGGCCATGGTTAACGGGCATGGAGCAAATGATGCAGGCCACCAGCATGTGGGATTTCGCTGAACCACCGCATGTTGCGATGCGGCCGGTACTGGCCGCACTGCTGGTTGCGGGGGCCGGCATTGCGGTTGCCACGCAGCCGCTCGTCCCCCTGCCCCTTACCCCGGCGTTCATGCGGCATGGCGATACCCCGATAGCCACGGTTCCGATCCCGTTTGCGGACATGCCGCCCCACATCACCGGCGCTGGCCGGGTCTCGCTGGTCGTGCCCTTGATCCCGGCCGTCCGGGATGGTGCCAATGCCATCCCCATCATTGTGAACGGAGCGATACAGCCGCCATCGATACAGCGATCAGCACTGGCTGGATCGGTGTCCTCCACCGATCCGCAGGTCTACAGCGCCGTCACCACCGTCCATATCCGGGATGTGACGCAGGAAAGCCCTCGAACGATGCCGGGCGGGACGTCTGGCGGAACCGGAAAGGCGCTTGCAACGGGCGCGCACCCGTCGACAGGACCGGGCGGAATCATAGCCGGGGAACTACCTGCCGACAGCTATGCGCCTGTTGCGGCGGCGCTGCCTGTCTTTGACTCTCCTGTCGCCGCCATAACGGCGATGCAGGCGACTCCCGCACTGGCCGCGCCATCCGCAAGTGCCGCCTTGCCGGACTTGATGGCAGACGAAGCACCGCCTTTGTCCCTGACGCTACCCGCGCCTGCCACCCCGTCAGGCGAAGGGAAGACCATGGCGGAGATATTGCCGACCCTCCGCCTTGCGATGCGGGCGGCGGTCGCGCCCCATGCGCGCAACAAGCCGGGCCGGGCCGCTGGCATGGCGACGGCCCGGCCTGCCCCTGCATCTGCCAAGCCCGCGCAAGCCTCCACCAGCCTGAGGATGATGTCGGATGGCGTCGAGTTCGACGTCGCCACACAGATCAACGGCGCGCCTGTCGGCACGCTGGCGCTGTGGGTTCCGGGTAGCCAGAACGATGTGGTCGCGTCGGGCCTGTGGGTGCGGCTGGGCGATATGCTGGACCTGCTTCGACCGCAGATGGACCATTCCCTGTATGAAACATTGAGCGCGTCGAGAAATGCGGACGACTATGTCAGCCTCAACACCCTGCGCGGCGCGGGCATCGCCGTGGCATTCGATGGTCACGACCAGTTGATGTTCGGCGTGCGCTAGAGGGCGATGACGTTACTATTTCAAGCCGGTCAGAGATAAGTCCGGGGCCTCCGGGCACTGCATGGATGGCTGTGGAGTGTCGCCTGTCCACATCGTCATGCTGGCGCAAGGCCGCGCAGGCACCCGCCCCGGCCACGCTGCCTTGTCGTTCGACCCCTGGGTGGTACGGCAATGGACCCAGCCTTCGCTGGAATGAGGGAGGAGTGTCTGGGGCCCAGGTGTCGGAAATCTCGGTCGCCCGCTCCTGCGCTCGTGCAGTGCATGCCGTGACGGAAAAGGCACCCGCTCCGCTGGGAACAAGTGCCTCTTCCTCTTTCCGGCAGCGACGATAGGGGTGCGGCGCCACAACGCGCGCCACCGCATACCGTCATTCCTTGCCGAAGAAGCCCTTGGCCATGTCCGCCAGACCGCCCAGCGGATTGTCACCGCCGGTCACGCCGCCGAACATATCCTGCGCCTTGCCCATAAGGTCGCCCACATTGGCATGGCCCAGCAGTTCCTGAATCTTGTCGAGGGAGATGCCATGCTCCTGCGCGGTCGCCAGCAGCGAGGACAGGTCGCCGCCATTGGCCAGCTTTTCCTGCGCGGTCGCCGCGATGGACTGGAGCGTATCCACCGGGATGCCCAGCTTTTCGGCAACGCCGTCGAGATTACCGATTATGCCGTCGAAAATGCCCATGGCCGACCTCCATCAAAAATTGGGTATGAGGCAGGCTGAATAGCATGACGGGCGCGCCCTTGAAAGACACGCCCGCGTAACATCCTGTAACGGGCACTGTGATGAATGGCGGTGGACGGAGGCTGGTCGCCCCCGCCCTTACCTACCTCAGGCGGCGGTCAGGGCCGCGCTGCGGACCGACTCATCGACATGCTCTTCAAACTGCGCGAAATTATCGACGAACTGCTTGACCAGCTTGGCCGCCGTCGCGTCATAGCCATCCTTGTCCGCCCAGGTCGCGCGGGGATCGAGGATATTACTGTCCACGCCAGCCACCGCCGTTGGCACTTCAAAACCGAAATTGGGGTCGGTGCGGAACTCCGCGCTGTTCAGGCTGCCGTCGAGCGCGGCATTGAGCAGGGCGCGGGTCGCCTTGATCGGCATGCGCTTGCCGACGCCATATTTGCCGCCGGTCCAGCCGGTGTTGACCAGCCAGCAGGTGACGCCGCCCTTTGCGATACGCTCCTTGAGGAGGTTGCCGTAGATGGACGGATGACGTGGCATGAACGGCGCGCCGAAGCAGGTCGAGAAGGTCGCCGTCGGCTCGGTCACGCCGATTTCCGTGCCCGCGACGCGCGCGGTGTAGCCGGAGAGGAAGTGATACATCGCCTGATCAGCCGTGAGGCGCGAGATGGGAGGCAGCACGCCATAGGCATCCGCGGTCAGGAAGATGATGTTCTGCGGCACGGGGCCGAGATTTTTTTCCGATGCGTTCGGGATGAACTCGATCGGGTAGGAACCGCGGCTGTTCTCCGCCAGGCTGTTGTCGTCGAGGTCGATGACGCGGGTTTCCTCGTCGATCACGACATTCTCCAGCACCGTGCCGAAACGCTTGGTGGTGGCGAATATCTCCGGCTCGGCCTCGGCCGACAGGTTGATCATCTTGGCATAGCAGCCGCCCTCGAAGTTGAAGACCGCCGTGTCGGACCAGCCATGCTCGTCGTCGCCGATCAGCGTGCGGCTGGCATCGGCGGACAGGGTCGTCTTGCCAGTGCCGGACAGGCCGAAGAACACCGCCGTGTCGCCGCTGGGACCGATGTTGGCCGAACAGTGCATCGGCATCACGCCCTTGGTGGGCAGCAGATAGTTGAGGATGCCGAAAACCGACTTCTTCATCTCACCCGCATAGCTGGTGCCACCGATCAGGATCAGCTTCTCCAAGAAGTTGACCGCGATCACCGTCTCCGACCGGCTGCCATGGCGGGCCGGGTCGGCGCGGAAACTGGGCAGGTCGATGATGGTATATTCAGGCTGGAAACCGGCCAGTTCCGCGCTGTCCGGGCGCACCAGAAGCGTGCGGATGAACAGGTTGTGCCAGGCGAATTCATTGATCACGCGGACGTTGACGCGATGCTCGGGCTGCGAACCGCCGAAGAGGTCGGCCACATAGAGCTGCTTCTTCTCCGCAAGGGCCGCAAGAAAATCTTCCTTGAGATTCGCGAAATTCTCCGGCGTCATGGCAACGTTGGTCTTGCCCCACCATACCGTATTCTCGGTCTCGGCATCCCTGACGATAAATTTGTCATTGGCGGAGCGGCCGGTGTGCTTGCCCGTCTTGACGACCAGCGGGCCGTCCTTGGCGAGAATGCCCTCTCCGTTGCGGACCGCTTCTTCGACGAGCGGGGCAGTCAGGAGGTTCCACTTGACCGTAGCTTCGGTCTTGATGCCCTGGTCGGCAAGGCTGAAAGAGGATTGCGGACGCACTGTCTCTACTCCTGAGATTGGGATGCACCGTTATTCGGCGCCATTGATTCGTAAAATCAGCCGGTAAGGCCGTCTTTCCCTCGCATAAGGCCTAGCCCCGCCAGCGTCAAATCGCTGCCCTGCAATGTTTCAGGATTCCAAAGAAGAAATGGATGATCCGCGCCCCATTTGGAGACAAGAATTCGCCGCATCTTGCCGTCGGGCCGACCTTGGGCTATCCATCCCTGCCCTGTACGCGCTCCCGCACCCTTTCTGGAAGCAGCCCGCGCATGAGCGCCACCACCGCCACGATCGCCTTGGTTGACGACGACCGCAATATCCTGACCTCGCTAAGCATTGCGCTTCAGGCGGAGGGCTTTGCGACACGGCTTTATTCCGATGGGCAGTCCGCATTGAAGGCGTTGATCGACAATCCACCGGATCTGGCCATCTGCGACATCAAGATGCCGCGCATGGACGGGATCGAACTGTTGACGCGGCTGCGAAAGACGTCCGCATTGCCTGTCATCATGCTCACCTCCAAAACGGACGAGACGGACGAGGCGCTGGGCCTGAGCATGGGTGCGGACGATTATATCGCCAAACCCTTCTCACAACGGTTGCTGATCGCCCGGATCAAGGCGATTTTGCGCCGCGCCGAAATGGTACGAAAAGACGCCGAGCCGACGAGCGAAATGCCGGAACCGTTCGTGCGCGGCGCACTGGCCATGGACACGGCGCGGCACAAGGTCATGTGGAAGGGCGTGCCCGTCACCCTGACCGTCACGGAATTCCTGATCCTGGAGGCGCTGGCCCAACGCCCCGGCGTGGTGAAGAACCGCAACCAGTTGATGGATGCAGCCTATCATGACGACATCTATGTCGACGACCGCACCATCGACAGCCATATCAAGCGCCTGCGCCGCAAATTCCGCGAGGCCGATGCCGAGTTCAACGCGATCGACACGCTCTATGGCGCCGGATACCGCTTTGCCGAGGAATAGGGCCGCGCCGGGGCACGCGGCCGCGCGATATCCCGCCCATGCGTAGGCCGATGACCGTTCCACGCCCCTGGCCACTGCGCGGCTCGCTCGCACGGCGCATCCTGGCGGTGAATATCTTTGCTCTCGCCCTGCTGGCGGGCGGATTCTTCTACCTCGACAGCTATCGCACGCGCATCATCGACGAGCGGATCAACCGCATCACCCGCGAGATGGTGTTGATGAGCACTGCATTGCGCGCGTTGCCGCCGCTCGATCGCCCCGCGATGATCGCACGGTTCGCCCAGCTTACCGGCTATCGCGTACGCCTCTATGGCGCGGACGGGCGGCGGCTGGAGGACAGCGTGGCGCTGGGCGTACGCGGCGACGCGATGGTCGATCCCGCGACCGAGCCGCTCAACATGCGCGCGGCGCGCGTGCTGGACGAGGCGGTGGACAGCATCGTCTTCGCCCGCATCCCGCCCCTGCATGCCGAGCCTATGGTCGATAGCGCCGCCGCCTGGCCGGAAGCGATGAAAGCCCGCACGACGCAACAGGCAGCCAGCGCCTTTCGCTTCGCGCCCGACCGCACGCCGGTGCTGACCATCGCGACGCCGTTCGATTCGGGCGGATCGGTGCTGCTCGCCACCAAGAATGCGCGCGACATCACCATCACCGTGCGGGCCGAGCGACTGCGGCTCAGCCTCGTGCTGGGGGCGGCCATCCTCATCTCCTACCTGCTCTCGCGGTTTCTCGCCCGGACCATCGTGCTGCCCTTGCAGCGCCTCGCCCGTGCCGCCGTGCGGGTGCGGCTGGGCCGCGCGCGTGAGGTGATCGTGCCCCGCCTGCCCGACCGGCGCGACGAAATCGGCATGCTCGCCCGGGCCATTTCGGACATGAGCCAGGCCCTGCGCAAGCGGATCGACGCGACGGACAGCTTTGCCGCCGATGTCAGCCATGAACTCAAGAACCCGATCGCCTCGCTCCGTTCCGCGCTGGAGGGATTGCGGCGGATCGACGATCCCGTGCTGCGCGCGCGCCTGATGACCATTGCGGAGGACGATGTGCTGCGGCTCGACCGGCTGGTCAGCGATATTGCGGAGGCCAGCCGCATGGACGCGCAACTCTCCCGCGCGACGTTCCGTATCATCGACCTGCCGCTGATGCTGCGCCGGTTGATACGGGCCTATGAATTGCGCGGCATCGACAATGACGTGCGCCTGCGCTTCGAGGTGGATGAGGCGACCATCCCGCCCATCACCGGGGACGAGCAGAGGCTGGCCCGCGTGTTCGAGAATCTGATCGCGAACGGTATTTCCTTCTCGCCCACCGGCGGCACGCTGTGGATCGCGCTGACCGCCGATTCGGACTGGGCGATGGTGACGGTGGAGGACGAAGGACCGGGCATCCATCCCGAGGATCGTGATTCCGTGTTCCGCCGGTTCCACTCGCATCGGCCGGACGACGAGGATTTCGGCAAGCATAGCGGCCTGGGCCTGGCCATCGCGCGGTCCATCCTCGACGGGCATGACGGCGCGATCACGATCGAGGACCGGGCGGGCGGCCAGTCCGGCGCGCGTTTCCTGGTACGCCTGCCGCTGGCGGACGAGTTGCCGGGGCAGGAGGACCGGGACTTGTGAGCGAGGGCCTCTTCGACACCTCCCCCATCCACGCCACCAGCGTGGCCATCGACGGACAGGTCATCCTGCTGATCGGCGCCAGCGGTTCGGGCAAATCCGACCTCGCGTTGCGGCTGATCGACCGGGGCGCGATGCTGGTCGGCGACGACTATACCGAACTGGCCCTGCGCGACGGGCAATTGTTCGCCACGCCCCCCGCGACCATCGCCGGACGGATGGAAGTGCGCCATGTCGGGATCGTGCCAATGCCGCACCTGCACAATCTTCCGGTTGCGCTGGCGATTCGACTGGATGATAAGCCTGAACGTATGCCCGACCGGAGCCAGCATCTTTCCATCATGGGAATCGATCTTCCCTTTCTCTGCCTGGATGCAGGGCAAGCCTCCGCGCCGATCAAGGTGGAACTGGCGTTGCGGACCCTCGCCTGCTGATGATGCCCTCCCCGCCCCTCCCGCCATCCCCGGCCACCGAGCCTCACCGGGGCAAGCCCAAGTCGATCCTGATCGTCACCGGCCTGTCCGGCGCGGGCAAGTCCACCAGCCTGCGCACGCTGGAGGACATCGGCTGGGAGGTGGTCGACAATTTCCCGCTGATGTTGCTGGACCGGCTGTTGGCCGCGCCCGTCGCGGCAGGGCATGACCCGGCGGAGGGGCGCTCACTCGCCATCGGCATCGACAGCCGGACGCGCGGATTCGATGCCGCCAACATCGTGGAGCGAGCGGGCGCGCTGCGCGCCGACGGCGGGACGGTGGAGACATTGTTCCTCGACTGCTCCGGCTCCGTGCTGGAACGGCGCTTTGCCGAGACGCGGCGGCGGCATCCGCTGGCGCTCGACCGGCCGGCCACCGATGGCGTGGCGCGCGAGCGGGAGTTGATGGAGCCGCTGCGCCGCCATGCCGACCAGATCGTCGACACCACCGACCTGAACGTCAACGCCCTCCAGCAGGAGATACGCGCGCGCTTCGGCCAGGACATGGCGACGACGCTGACCATCCTCTCCTTCGGCTATTCGCGCGGGGTGCCGCGCAACGCCGACCTGGTGTTCGACATGCGATTCCTGCGTAACCCGCACTGGGTGCCGGAACTGCGCCCGATGACCGGGCTGGAGGCGGATGTAGCCGATTATGTGGCGGAAGATCCCCTCTACACGCTGGCGACGGGCCAGATCGAGGCACTGCTTCTCACCGTCCTGCCGCGCTATATCGCCGAAGGAAAAGCCTATGTTACCGTGGCTTTCGGCTGTACGGGAGGCAAGCACCGCTCCGTCTGCGTCGCGCAGGATATGGCGAAACGCTTGCGCGAAGCGGGATTTTCACCCACCATTTCCCACAGAAATCTGGAATCGCAACCTTTGGAAGCATATGAGGATCGCCGCCGGGGGGCGGCAAGGGCCGAAATGACACCAGCCGGAACAGCAGCAGCGGGAATAGAACGGGGCGTGGGATCGTAATGATAGGTCTGGTCTTGGTGACGCATGGGCGCCTTGCTACGGAATTTCGCATCGCGATGGAGCATGTGGTCGGACCGCAGCAGGCGATCGAGGCGATATGCATCGGTCCCGAGGACGATATGGAAGCGCGCCGCGCCGACATCGCCGCCGCCGTCGAGCGCGTCGATGATGGCTCCGGCGTCATCCTGCTGACCGACCTGTTCGGCGGGACGCCCTCCAACCTGGCCATTTCGCTGCTGAAAGCCGGAAAGGTGGAGGTGATCGCGGGCGTCAACCTGCCCATGCTCATCCGGCTGGAGAGCGCGCGCAAGGCCATGACCGTGAAACAGGCTGTCGCCGCCGCGCGGGAGGCCGGCACCAAATATATCAGCGTCGCATCCGACCTGCTGGGAGACAATGGATGAGGGTGAGGCTTTGGGCATGAGCGACCTGCTGACCAAGACGGTCAAGATCACCAACCGCCGCGGCCTGCACGCCCGTGCCAGCGCCAAGTTCGTCACCATGGCAAGCGGCCTGACCGCCAATGTGGAAGTGTGCAAGGATGGCGCGCCCGTGGTCGGCACGTCGATCATGGGCCTGATGATGCTGGGCGCCGCGATGGGCGACAGCATCACGATCAGCGCCAGCGGGCAGGACGCCCATGTCGCGCTGGAGCAGTTGGTCACACTGGTCGAGGATAAGTTCGGCGAGGAGTGACGGGCGGCTCGACCGTCCGTTTTTTTCACAGCCCTGCCATGTTCCAACACCCGGCTTGCTGCGCGCCATCCCGCTCCACGAAACCTTGCCCTGAACCCGCCCCGGCCCTAGGGCGGATGACCGTCCTTCAGGGAGCCTTTCGTTGATCCGCGACATTACCGGCTTTTCCAACCCGCTGGTCAAGCGACTGCGCTCCCTGCGCGAGAAGAAGCATCGCAAGCGCGAGGGGCTGTTTCTGGCCGAGGGCTTGCGAATCCTCACCGAGGCGCGCGATGGCGGCGTTCTGCCCGAGATATTGGTGATGTCCGACGATGCGCGGCCGCATCCGCTGGCCGAAAGCCTGATCGAACAGACGATGGCGGCGGGCGGCGACGTGATCCGCACCAGCGCGGACATTCTCTCCAAGATAACCGCCAAGGACAATGCACAGGCGCTGGTCGGCGTCTATCGCGACCGGCCGACCGCCCTGCCCGCCATCGACCGCAACACAGCGCCGATCTGGTTCGTGGCGCAGGCGATGCGCGATCCGGGCAATCTCGGCACGCTGATGCGGATCGGCGATGCGGTGGGCGCGGGCGGCGTGATACTGGTGGATGATTGCGTCGATCCCTTTTCCGTCGAGACGGTGCGCGCCAGCATGGGGGCGATCTTCACCCAGGCGATCGTGCCCGCTGAATGGAGCGAGTTCCTCGGCTGGCTGCGAGAAGGTGAAGGGCAACTAGTCGGCACCAGCCTGAATACCGAGCATGACTATCAGGGACCGCGCTATGCCGCGCCGACCTTCCTGATGATCGGTAACGAGGCGCGCGGGCTGCCCGAGGATTATGAGCAGGCCTGCGACCTTTTGGTCAAGATTCCGATGCTGGGCCGCGCGGACAGCCTGAACGCCTCCGTCGCGGCGGCGGTGATGGCCTATGAGGTGGTCAACCAGCGCAAGACGACAGGAATATAAGGGGATGACAGTGGCGGGGGCACAGGGACCGGCAGGCGGGCAACAGAGCGGTTTGGCGGTCATGTGGCGGGCCAGGCGCATCCTGCTGGCCAGCCTGACCGGCACCGCGGTCGAATTCTACGACTTCTACATCTATGCCACGGCAGCCTCGCTGGTGTTCGGCCAGCTTTTCTTTCCAGCCGACAGCGATTCGGTACGGATCATGCTGTCCTTCGCCAGCTTCGCCCTCGCCTTTGTCGCGCGGCCGCTGGGCGCCAGCGTCTTTGGCCATTTCGGGGACCGGGTGGGGCGCAAGTCCACCCTCGTCGCCTCGCTGATGCTGATGGGCGGGTCCACCGTCGCCATCGGCTTCCTGCCGACCTATCAGAGTGCGGGCCTGCTCGCCCCCTTGCTGCTGTGCCTGTTCCGGCTGGGCCAGGGGTTCGGCCTGGGCGGCGAATGGGGCGGGGCGGCCTTGCTGGCAGTGGAGAATGCGCCGCCGGGATGGCGCGCGCGCTTCGGCGTCATGCCGCAACTGGGGGCGCCGGTCGGCTTCATCGCGGCCAACGGCCTGTTCCTGATCCTTGGCGCGACCCTGAGCGAAGCGGATTTCCTTGCCTGGGGCTGGCGCCTGCCCTTCGTCGCCAGTTCGGCACTGGTCATTCTGGGCCTCTGGGTCCGGCTGAAACTGACCGAGACGGCGGAATTCGCGGCCGCGCTGGAGGAAGGCCCCGCGCCGGGCGTGCCCATCGTGGAGCTGTTCCGCAACCATCTGGGCGCGACTCTGACCGCGACCATGGCGGTCGTGACCTGCTTTGCGATCTTCTACATAACCACGGCCTTCACCCTGACCCATGCGACCAAGGCCATGGGCCTGCCGCGCGAGAGCCTGCTGGGCGTGCAGCTGGTCGCGATCCTGTTCCTCGCCCTGGGCATCCTCCACGCCGGGTGGTGGGCGGACCGGACCAGCCCGCGCACCGTGCTGATCACCGGGTGCATCGGCACGGTGCCGCTGGGGCTGGCGTTCGGGCCTGCGCTGGCGACGGGATCGCTGCCCGTCATCCTGATCGCGCTAAGCGTGGCGCTGTATCTCATGGGGCTTGCCTATGGGCCGCTGGGCGCGTGGCTGACCGACCGTTTCCCGACCCGGGTGCGCTATACCGGCGCGTCCATGGCTTTCAACGTCGGCGGAATCATCGGCGGCGGCGCGGCGCCCATCGCGGCGCAGGGACTTGCGACGACCTATGGCACCGCATCGGTGGGCCTGTTCCTGACGATGGCGGCGCTGTTCAGCCTGATCGGGCTGTTTCTGTCGCCAAAGGAGTAGAAGTTGGCGAGGCGTGTTTCGACCAGTTGCGGCAATGCGATGAGCAAGAAGCATATCTTGGTTTCGGACATTAGGCTGCGCTGACATGATTGGGAAATGAGGAACATTATGCGCCACCTAGTCGTGCTGGGTATACTGCTGACTTCTGGTTGCAATCCTGCCAAAGAAACGAAAGTCGTTGCGAAGAAAATTAACATAGAGGTCAGAGGCGCCCCTGAATGTCTTGCTCAGCTTGTTAAGCCAATGTCTGATAAAGGTATTGGCATTGCTGTTCTGCCGAAGTGGTCCGGCGGCATTGGGTCTATGGAAATGGGGCCGGTTGAAACAAGCCATTACGGTGAGATCGCCAAGTCACTTCGGATCGCAGGGTGTGTCAACGCGGTCCGAGCCCGGCCTTGCTCAACACCTAATTCGGATTTGAAGGTCTGCTAGTCTGTCGCAAACGCCGTAACCAGACAGACTGCAAACCAACCTCCGCACCTACCGGCTCCTAAAGGCTTCCCGGCCCAAAGGCATGCGGCAACAGTTCGGCCACCGCATAGCGTGCGACGCCCTCCGCTCCCACCGCCGATGCGGGCGCGCTGTAGATGGCGAGCGGCCGCCGGGCGACATGCTCCGCCTCGACCAGCATCTGGCGACAGCGGCCGCAGGGTGTCACCGCCACGCCCGTGGGAGCACCGGCCGAGTCGCCTACCACCGCGATGGCGACCGCCCGGCCCATCACCCCGGCCGCATGGGCAGAAGCCAGCGCCACCGCCTCCGCGCACAGCGACAGGCCATAGCTGGCATTCTCCACATTCGCGCCGTGCACGATCGACCCATCGTCCAGCGCGACGGCGGCCCCCACCGTGAAGCCGCTATAGGGGGCATAGGCGTTGCCCCGCGCCGCACGGGCTGCATCCAGCAGCGCCGCGACGTCCACCGGCCCGGCATCCACCGCACCGCCGCTCACAGCGATTTCACCACGGTCCAGTCGACCGCCTCCTCCGCGCCCCGCACCCGCCGGGCGCTGTTGGCGGTCCACAAGACCCAGGGATGGGCGGCATAGGCGGGGACCAGCCAGTCACGGTCCAGCCAGATGGTGCGGTTGATCCCGTCGCTGATCCTATATGCCTGCTCGAACGGCTCCGCGATCCGCAGGATGGCCGCCTTACCGCTATGCGCCTCTATCTCGTTCAGGAAGGTGTTGAGTTCGGACAGCACCACGTCGCGGTCCGGCCGCGCGGCACAGCCCGGCTCGAATCCGAGCGCCACCACGGGCGGCAGCGCGCCATTGTCACGCGGTACGCTCGCGATGAACAGCCGCGCCTGATCGCTGGCCATGCGGCACAGGCTGAACGCATGGACCGCGCCATAACGCAGCCCGGCAGAGCGTGCGTTCGACCAGTTTTCGCCAAAGGCCGGGTCGCGCCGGTCGCTGCCCGCGGTCGCCGCCAGATAGGCAAAGTCCACGCCCTGCGCGCGCAGGGTCGGCCATTCGACCGCGCCGTTGCGCGCGGAAATCGCCACGCCCTGCAAGGGATAGCGCGCGCGCGAAGGCGCCCAGCGGCCGGCCTCCCAGTATAGCAATCCCGTCCCCAGCAACCCCGTGAGCACGACCGCAATCAGGATGCGGAAAGGGGTCCACATCGCGCGACGATGTCCCCGCCCGCTTTCCGTCCACACCTGCGCCATTTTCTTGTTATCCCTTGATATGCAGCACGCAGATGAGCGTGAACAGACGCCGCGCCGTGTCGAAATCGACCGCGATCTTTCCCTCCAGCCGCTCCTTCAGCAGCTCCGCCGCGTCATTATGGATACCCCGCCGGGCCATGTCGACCGTCTCGATCTGCACTGGCGTGGCCTGGCGAATCGCCTGGAAATAGGAGTCGCAGATCGCGAAATAATCCTTGATCGACCGGCGGAACCGCCCGAGGCCAAGGATGATCGCCTCCAGCGGCTCGCCATTCTCCCGCCGTATCTCGATCACCAGCCGCCCCTCCTCGACGCGCAGGAAGACCCGGTACGGCCCGGCATAGCCGTCCTCATGGACACGCTGCGGCGCGAAGTGATTCTCTTCCAATATGTCGAAGATGGCGATCCGCCGCTCCTGCTCGACGTCCGCGTTGCGCCACAGGATGGTCTTGTCATCCAGCGCGATGTCGATGATGCGGGGGTCGGCCATGATCGTTTCGATCCATATGTCCGACTGCGGGCAAGAACAAGCATGGCGTGCAGGGGCACCGCACGAACATCCATAGGCACGCCTTCCATCCCCGTTATCCACAGGCCGCGCTGACCAACCTCCCCTTGTGCCGGGGCGCGGATGAGAGGATGAGGGGGCATGGTCGAACTGAAACTGGCAGCGGACAATGTGTCCGGCAACGAATCCCTGCGCCTCCCCCGCAATATCGAGGCGGAGGCCGCGCTGGTCGGCGCGCTCCTGATCGACAATCGGATCGCGGAAGACGTCCAGCAAAAGCTGAAGCCCGAGCATTTCCACGATCCGCTGCATGGCCGGATCTATGAGCTGGTGCTCAAACTGCTCGACAAGAATATGGTCGCCAACGCGGTCACGCTGCGCCCCATGCTGGAACATGAGCCGGGCATGGCGGATCAGGGCGGCGCGGGCGCCTATCTCGCCCAGATCAGCGCCAACAGCATCTCCGTCATCGGCGCGCGCGATTTCGCCAGGCAGATCTATGATCTTGCCCTGCTGCGCGAACTGATCGGCGTCGGGCGCACGCTCGTCGAATCCGCGCTGGACACCAGCGAAAGCATCGACCCGCTGGGCCAGATCGAGGCGGCCGAAGTCGCGCTCTACAAAGTGTCAGAGGGCGAGGGCGAAAGCGGTTCGGTCAAAACCTTCGTCACCGCCGCCACCATGGCGGTGCAG
>DASVMZ010000109.1:0-88251 GCA_036384115.1 Sphingobium sp. | reverse complement strand
GCTACCGAACGCCAGCGGAGGTAATGGGCGAACAGGTCATCATCGCCACCTAAAAACCGACCATCCTCCTGGCTGGGGCTCGCCCCAGCCAGGAGGATGTAGTACCATGCCAAAAGCGTCGCACTTCAAATGGAAACCGCAGGGCAACTTCGAAAAGACACATCTCAGCAAGTTCCAGACGCGACCCGCCTTTTGACGACTCGCCTCTTGAGAAGCCTCTCACCGGGCTTCCGTTCGATGGAGCGAAAGCCATGCCCCCATCGAACCCTTCCTCCACAATATCCAACAGCCGAGGCGGAAAGGCAGGGCTTGCCGCCCGCCGCGACGAAGGTGCCGGTTTTGGCTGACTGCTACGGGCGCTGCTGGCGGGTTATGCGGTTCGCAGGCGCCGCCGCGTCTTGCGGGGCGGGTCATGGCCATTGCGATGGCTGGCGGCATGTCCAGCCAGATCGGCAAATGGAGGAGACCATTGACCTTCAACGGCATCGCTTTTTTTGGCGGTCTCGATCCTCACGGTGACGACTGGAGCGCCGTTGGCAATCTATGCTGCGACGTTGATCTGGTGACAGGCATTTGGCGGGTCGGCAACGCTTTTTCAGACCGCATCGGCGCGCGCGGCCGGTCCGGTGGCAAACGTGGCACAGGCGATGATCGTCACAGCATGGAATGTTGCAGGCCGTGCCATTCTCCAAATCATGGGCGCAGCCGGACTGTCAGGACTGGTATCGCCCTGCTTGTCGGCGCTGCTGGATCGGCGCTGCGCATGGACGGCGGAGCGATGCAAAGGTCGCCCTGCTCGTCATTACTATGACCCCAAAATGGCTCATAGCTCCTGGTCAGACTATTCAACTATTCTGAAAAGCTGGCGCGAACTTATCCAGATGTTCCAACTGGGGTGGCTGACCTAGATCGTTCCCAGCCAACCAGCCACGACATCGCATAAAGGAATTGACGATGACCATCACCGCTACCGCTACTCCCGGCCAGTCGCTGATCTCGCCGACCGACCACACGCTGGTCCTGATCGATTTCCAGTCGCAGATGGCGTTCGCCACCAAATCGATCCCGGTCGAGTTGCTGCGCAACAACGCCGCGCTGGTCAGTCAGGCCGCAAGGGCGTTCGACGTGCCGACGATCCTCACCACCGTCGCCGAGAAGAGCTTCTCAGGTCCGATGTTCGACGAGATCAAGGATGCCTTCCCAGGCCAGGCGATGCTCGATCGCACCTCGATGAATAGCTGGGAGGACGCTGGCGTGATCGCCGAGATCAACCGCATCGGCAAGGAGCGGATCATGTTCGCGGGGCTCTGGACAAGCGTCTGCATCGTCGGCCCCGTCGCCTCCGCGATCGATCAGGGCTTCGACGTCTATTTCATCGCCGACGCGTGCGGCGACATCTCGGTCGAGGCGCATGATCGCGCCGTCCAGCGGATGATCCTGCTCGGTGCCAAGCCGATGACCTCGCTCCAGTATCTGCTCGAACTCCAGCGCGATTGGGCGCGGACCGGAACCTACGAGTCGACGACCGGCATCGCGAGAAAATGGGGCGGCGCCTACGGGCTCGGCGTCACCTACGCCAAGACGATGTTCGGCGCCTCCGAAGGCGGACACGCCTGACCTTTCCCTGTTCCGGGGGGCTGAAGCGCCCCCTGCCCCGGCACCATTTTCATATCACGAAGGACCGATCGCATGAGCTACGTCACCACCCAGGACGGCGTTGAGATCTTCTACAAGGATTGGGGGCCGAAAGATGCCCAGCCGATCGTCTTCCACCATGGCTGGCCGCTGTCGTCGGACGATTGGGACGGGCAGATGCTGTTCTTCCTGGCGCACGGCTACCGGGTCATCGCCCATGATCGCCGCGGCCATGGCCGCTCCGAGCAGGTCGGCACCGGTCATGACATGGACCATTATGCTGCCGACGCCTTCGCCGTGGCCGACCATCTCGACCTCAAGAATGCCGTTCATATCGGCCATTCGACAGGCGGCGGCGAAGTGGCCCGCTACGTAGCCCAATATGGCCAGCCCCATGGTCGTGTCGCCAGGGCCGTGCTGGTCAGCTCGGTGCCACCACTTATGGCGCACAGCCAAAGCAATCCCGATGGCTTGCCGATGGAGGTATTCGACGGCATCCGCCAGGGTCTCGCCGCCAACCGTGCGCAGATGTTTCGTGATTTCGCGGCTGGCCCTTTTTACGGCTTCAACCGTCCGGGCGCGAACGTCAGCCAAGGCACCGTCGACAATTGGTGGCGGCAAGGCATGATGGGTAGCGCCCAGGCCCATTACGAAGGAATCGCCGCCTTTTCCGAAACGGATCAGACAGAGGATCTGAAGGCGATCAATGTGCCGGTTCTGGTGTTGCAGGGCGATGACGATCAGGTCGTTCCCTACAAGAACGCCGCGCTGAAGCAGGCGGAACTGCTCCGCAATGCTACGCTCAAAATCTATCCCGGCTTCTCGCATGGCATGCTGAGCGTCAACGGAGATGTCATCAACCCCGACCTGCTGGCCTTCGTGCGCGGCTGAACTACTCACGCCCAGGAGATATTGTGATGAAACCCTATCTGATCGCGCTTGCCGCCGGCCTGCTGGTGGGCGGTATCTACAGCCTCCTGGGCGTCAAGTCGCCCGCGCCGCCCGCGATCGCGCTGATCGGCCTGCTCGGCATATTGCTCGGTGAGCAGGTCGTGCCGATCGCCCGGCGTATCCTGACCGGCCAGCCGGTCGCGGCCTCGATCGCAAGCGCCTGTGCCGAGCCGGTGCTGGGCCGATTGCCCGGCGACCGGTCGGCACCCGCCAAGCGCACGGATGCGGCATGACGCCCACTCGCCGCGAGACCCTGATCGGCGGAACCGCCGCATTGACCCTGATGACGACGCCGCTCGGCGCGCGCGAATGGAGAAGCCCCGTGAATGACCTGATCCTCGTCAACGCCAAGGTGACGACCCTCGACCGGGCGAATCCCGAAGCCCAGGCGGTCGCCATTCGCGACGGCAAGTTCCTGGCAGTCGGGTCGGAGGCCGACGTCCGCGCGGCCGCACCCGACGCTACCGTGATCGACGCGCACGGCCGGCGGATCATCCCCGGCCTGATCGACAGCCACATGCACATCATCCGGGGTGGGCTGAACTATAATATGGAACTGCGGTGGGACGGCGTACCGAGCCTCGCCGACGCGATGGCGATGCTGAAGCGCCAGGTTGATAGCACGCCCGCCCCGCAATGGGTACGCGTCGTCGGCGGCTTCACCGAGCATCAATTCGCTGAGAAGCGGCTGCCGACCATCGCCGAGCTGAACGCCGTGGCGCCCGACACGCCCGTCTTCATTCTCCACCTTTACGACCGGGCGCTGCTCAATGCCGCGGCGCTGCGGGTAGTGGGCTATACCAAGGACACACCGAACCCGCCGGGCGGGGAGATCGTGCGCGACGCGGCGGGCAATCCAACCGGGTTGCTGCTGGCACAACCCAACGCGACGATCCTCTATTCGACGTTGGCCAAGGGGCCGAAGTTGCCACCCGAATATCAGCTCAATTCGACACGGCACTTCATGCGCGAGATGAATTCGCTCGGCGTGACCGGGGTGATCGACGCCGGCGGTGGTTTCCAGAATTATCCCGACGATTATGCGATTATCGAGAAGCTGCATGCGCAGGACCAACTCACCCTCCGCATCAGCTACAACCTCTTTACCCAGAAGCCGAAAGAGGAGCTTGCCGACTTCCAGGGTTGGGTGAAACAAGTGTCACCCGGGCAGGGCGACGACACCTATCGCCACAATGGGGCGGGAGAGATGCTGGTCTATTCGGCGGCCGACTTCGAGGATTTCCGCGTTGAGCGGCCGGACATGCCGCCCAGCATGGAAAGCGATCTCGAACCGGTCATCCGCCTGCTTGCCGAACATAAATGGCCGTGGCGATTGCACGCCACCTATGACCAGACGATCGGGCGCGCGCTGGACGTGTACGAGAAGGTCGCGAGGGACATTCCGTTTACCGGAATCAACTGGTTCTTCGATCATTGCGAAACGATCAGCGACCGCAACATCGATCGCATCGCGGCGCTTGGCGGCGGCATCGCGATCCAGCATCGCATGGCTTACCAGGGCGAATATTTCGTCGGGCGTTACGGCAGCAAGGCTGCGGAACGGACGCCGCCGATCGCCAAGATGATGGCGGCGGGCCTGCCGGTGGGCGGCGGCACCGATGCCACGCGCGTCGCCAGCTACAATCCCTGGGTGTCCCTGAACTGGCTCGTCACGGGCAAGACTGTCGGCGGC
The DNA here is from genome assembly GCA_036384115.1 of Sphingobium sp. Taxonomy (GTDB): domain Bacteria; phylum Pseudomonadota; class Alphaproteobacteria; order Sphingomonadales; family Sphingomonadaceae; genus Sphingobium. The sequence continues at coordinate 83,972 of DASVMZ010000109.1, read as the reverse complement.
CTGTCGCTCTATCCCGGCGTGAACCGGTTAAGCCGTGAGAAGGCGCTCAGGCTGTGGACGGTCGATAACACCTGGTTCTCCAGCGAGGTTGGCAAGAAGGGGCAGATCAAGGCGGGCCAGCTTGCCGATCTCGCGGTCCTGTCGGGCGATTATTTCACCGTACCGGAAAGCGATATCCCGCACCTGCGTTCGGTGCTGACCATCCTTGGCGGCAAGGTGGTGTCGGGCGAAGGTGATTTCGCACCGCTCGCGCCGGCACTGCCGAAACCGATGCCCGACTGGTCGCCCGTTGCGACGTTCGGCGGATATCACCGCACGCCGGAAGCCTCGGCAAAGCTGGCAAGCGCCTGTGGCTGCGCGTCGGCCTGTACCGTACATGGCCATGATCACGCTTCAGCACTTGGCCGGGACGTGCCGGTCGCCGACGTCCAAAGTTTCTGGGGGGCGTTCGGCTGCGGCTGCTGGGCAGTCTGAACCCTATCGTGTTGGAGATAACAATGAAGATGAAGATCGCCCTGCTGCTCGCCGTCGCGCTGTTCGGCAGCGTTCCAGCCGCTTTACCCGCACTGGCGCAAGGGACCGCCAGCACCGATTATGCGGTGGGTCCGCAATATGACACGACACATGTCTATGTGCCGCAGGAACAATATGACGCGTTCATGAAGAGCTTCGTCGCGACCTTTGGCGGCAAACTCAGCGCCCAAGGGCAATTTCAGGTGACGCCGACGCCGAGCAAGACCAAATCGCAGCTCGCGCTGACACCCGCCGGCACAGTATCGGGATTCGGTTTCCTGACGCCGATTCCCTATCCGTTCGGGCATGAGCGCAATGGCTATCTCGTCACCGACATGGATGCCGCGGTCGCGTCGGCGGTGAAACACGGCGCGGTCCGTCTCATCGCCACCTTCCCCGATCCGATCGGCCGCGACGTGGTCGTGCAATGGCCGGGCGGCGTGAACATGCAACTTTATTGGCACACGACCAAGCCGAACTATGCGCCACTGACAACGGTGCCGGAGAACCGCATCTACCTCACGGCCGATGCCGCCAATGCCTTCCTGAAGAGCTGGCGTGGCTACGCCCATGCCAAGGTCATTGAGGATAAAAGCACAGCCGATGGCGCGGACATTGGCGAGCCGGGCAAGACCTACCGCCAGGTGCGGCTGACCTCGGGCTATGGCGACATGCTGGTTATGGTCTCGGATGGACAGATCCCCTGGCCATATGGCCACGAGATTACCGGCTATGCCGTGGCCAACCTGAGCGAAACCCTCGCCAGGGCAAGCGCTGCCGGCGTGGAGACGCTGGTGCCCGCGCATGTCGCAGGCGACCGGCAATCGGCCATGGTCCGCTTTCCCGGCGGCTATATCGCCGAAATCCATGCACCCACGGCGCATTGAGGATGCGGACCGATCGCGATCCGCGTTTCGTCGATGCGATCCTCGACTGGCGCTGGACGGGCTTTGTCGCCCGTTTCGCGCTGGTCGGCGCCTATCTGCTCGGCGCAGTGGTCAAGGCGAGCGACTGGCATGCTGCCGTCGCCGAGCAGGCACATTTCGGGATGCACCCGCCCGTGCTCTGGGCTGTGCTCACCATCGCCGTCGAGATCGTTGGACCGCTGCTGATCCTGTCGGGGCGGCTCGTCTGGCTGGGCGCCGGCATGCTGGGCGTGTTCACGCTCCTCGCCGCCGTGACCGCCAATGCCTTCTGGACAATGCCGGCCGGGCCGGGCCGGTTCATGGCGACCAATGCCTTTTTCGAGCATCTCGGCCTGATCGGCGGCTTCGTGCTGGCCGCGCTTGTCGCGGAGATGGAGCAGCGACGTGCATAGATCGTCCCTGCTCGCCCTCGCCCTCGCCTCGCCGGTGGCGGCCCAAGCCCAATCGACCACCGCGGACGATGCCGGCCAGTCCACCATCACCGTCCCAATCGCCCTCGCGACCAAGCGGCCGGCGATCCTGTTCAACAGGTGGCAGGAAGACTGGTCGGTCCTCGCCGATCCGACGCTCAGAACCGAGCCGCTGGACCGCCTGAAATACAGAGCGCTCGCCCCCACCGACCAGCGTGTATGGCTGACATTCGGCGGGGGGCTGCGCGAGCGTTTTGAGACCAACGAAGCCCCGCTGCTGGGCACCGTGCCGGGAAGGGCCGACAGCTATGTCATCAGCCGGGCCGAGCTGTTCGCCGACCTGCACGCCGGCCCCGTACAGGCGTTCGCCGAGGTGCAGAGCGATTTCGCGCCCGGCAAGCGGCTTCGGTCGCCGGTGGACGCCAATCGCCTCGACCTTGAGCAGGCGTTCGTCGCGCTGGTCACGCCTGTGGGTTCCGGCGCGCTGAAGCTGCGTATCGGGCGCCAGCAGTTCGCCTTCGATCTCCAGCGCTTCGTTGCCGTGCGCGATGGTCCCAACATACGTCAATCTTTCGACGCGGTCTGGGCCGATTACGAGATCGGAAAGTGGCGTGCGATCGCCTACTGGTCGCAGCCGGTCGCGAACCGCGACGCAAAGGCGTTCGACGACTTTAGCAACGGACATAACCGTTTCTACGGTGCGCGGCTGGAGCGCAAGATATTGGGCGGCAGCGAACTGTCCGCCTATTGGTCGCGCTTCACGGACGATGGCGCCGCCTTCCTCGATGCGGCGGGCCGTGAACGCCGAGACGTGCTGGACTTGCGCTTTGCGGGCAAGTCCGGCGCATTCGACTGGGATCTCGAAGCGATGGGCCAGCGCGGCAGAGTGGGCGACAAGCGCGTTCGCGCCTGGGCGATGGGGAGCCGCAGCGGCTATACCTTCGGAGGTACGCTGAAACCGCGTTTGGGACTACAGGTCGACGCGGCTTCCGGAGATCGCCATCCCGGCGACGGCACGCTCGGCACCTTCAACCCGCTGTTCCCGAACGGCGCCTACCTCACGCTTGCCGGCTATACGGGCTATGTGAACTTCATCCACGTCAAGCCGTCCGTCACGGTGATGCCCAGAACCGGACTCAGCGTGACCGCCGCCGCCGCCGCGCAGTGGCGCATGACCGTCGCGGACGCGATCTATTCGCAGCCCGGCATCGCGCTGCCTCGTACCGCCGGGCAAGGGTCGCGCTGGACCGGTGCCTATGGCCAGCTGCGCACCGATTGGGCGGCGACGGCGCATGTCAGTCTGGCCTTGGAGGCGGTTCACTTCGCCATCGGCGACACCCTACGCGCGGCAGGCGGTCATGACGGCAATTATCTTGGACTGGAGGCGAAATATGGTTGGTGAGACAAACACAGGGACGTTCGATCCACGCATTCCACTGTTGCTGCTGCTGTCGGTCACCACCGGCCTGGTCGACGCCGCGAGCGTGCTTGGCCTCGGCAAGGTGTTTACCGCGAACATGACCGGCAATGTCGTATTCCTCGGATTTGCCGCTGCGGGAACACCAGGGTTCAAGGTCGCGCCTTTCGTGGTCGCGATCCTGAGCTTCATGGTTGGCGCGCTGATCGCGGGGTGGACCGGCAGGGCGCATGTCGGCCGTTCCGAGCGTCGATGGCTGCTGACCTCCGCGATCCTCGAAACAGCGATGCTCTGGATCGCTGCACTGGTCGCGCTGGGCTTCGATGTCACCACGCAGGCACCGGAAATGCGGCTGTTTGCGATCATCGTCCTCACCGGCATCGCAATGGGCTATCGTAATGCCACGATCCGCCAGCTCAAGGTGGCGGATCTGACGACCACGGTGCTGACGCTGACCCTGGCCGGTCTGGGGGCGGACTCAAGCGTCGCCGGCGGTGCGAACCCGAACTGGCGCCGGCGCGTTGCGGCCGTGGTGGCGATCTTCCTCGGCGCAGCCGCCGGCGCCTGGCTGCTGTTTCATATCGGCCTTGCCGCGCCGCTGGCTATCGCAGGGACATTGGTGTTGTTCGGAACGATCGCCTGTACGCTCCATCCGGCATCGGCCCGCACGGTGAACGGGTAAATGACTATGCGCAGACCTCGCCCTCTGCGTCAGCGCCGCTGAGCGACAGCTTATATGTCCGACAACCCCTCGATGTCATGATCGTGGGAACCATGTTCGACGAATTGCTGGAGGAGCCAGGCGGCAGCCGGACCCGGCGGCAGGTCGCGGCGCCAGACACCCGCGAAACGATATATGCCACCAGGGTGATCGGGCATGGCGAGCCGCATGAGCGTTCCGGCCGCCAGATCGGCCGTGACCATGGGGAGCGGCATGTTGCCCCAACCAATGCCCTCTCGCAGCAGCGCATGCTTGGCGCCAAGATCGGCCAGTCTCCAGGTGCGCGGACTCATGACCGAGAAGTCGCGCCCTTCCGTCAAAGGCGAGCGGTCGGTCAGGACGAGCTGGATATGCTCGCGCCCGGCACCCGGTGCAATGCGTTCCATGCGGGCCAGCGGATGATCGGGGGCCGCCACCGGCACCATCGCCAGCGATCCTGCCGAGATGCACTCGACGCCCTGCACGCCCGCCGCGAGCGGTCCCGAGATGCCGACGATCGCCTGCTGATCGAGCACCAGCGCCGTGATCGCGCCCAGCGCTTCGACATGCAGACGCAGGCTGACGGTCGGGAACTCGACGTTGAACGCGCGCAGGACAGCGCCGACCCGGTCGGATGGCAGCATCACATCAAGCGCAAGATTGACCTCGGCTTCAAGGCCTTCGAGCAGACCCTTCACCTTGGCGCGGAGCCCGTCAAACCCCTCGCCGATCGCGCGCACCTCTGCCAGCACCGCCCTGCCCTCAACCGTCAGCCTGGGCTTGCGCGTGCCTTCGCGCTCAAACAGCAGGACGCCCAGCTGCGCTTCCATATTGGCGATACCATAACTGATGACCGACACGGCGCGATTGAGCTGGCGTCCGGCGGCCGCGAAACTGCCGTTGTCGACTACGGCAAGGAAGGTGCGCAACTGCTCGTAGGTCGGCGTACCGGGGTTGGCCATTTCAATTTCCTTGGCGGTTCGTCTCGATATTATCGCACTGATCGGGCAAGTCGAGAGCCACTATCTGAATGCCATGGCGGATCGAACATCCTCGTATCCAGGGAGACCCATGATAATCGAAAGCCGCTGCATGGCCGAGAAACCGTCAGGGTATGATGATCTCGACGCCAGTTTTCACGCGATCAAGCGCGATGAGGCTGCGAAAGCTGGCGACGGCGTCATTCTGTGCAAAAAGACGCCTTGTCGCCGCCTCGTAGCCGGTCATGTCCGGCGCGACGATCACCAGCATGAAGCTGATGCCGCCGGTCACATAATAGCATTGCTGGACCTCGGGGGCCGCACGGAACATTGCCTTAGCGCTGTCGACCGTCTTAAGCCGCTCGTCAGTCAGCAGCACCTCGACGATTGCGGTGATTGTCATTTTAACCGCCAATGTGTCGATGATCGCGACGTTTTGCGCGATGATCCCGACCGCTTCCATCGCGGCGATACGACGCTGTACCGCGGCTGCGGAAAGGTTCACCGCCTCCGCGATGGAGCGTTGCGGAGTTTTGTTATCGCGCTGAATGATGCGCAGGATTGCGCGGTCAAAACCGTCGAGAACGCGTCCCGCTGATGATGTTCGAGCCATGGACGAGTATTTGTTGCATTTTCAAGCTGGATCAAGAGCGCAATCCTCACCTCGCCAATGATATGCCTCGCACTGAAAGCGAGGAAGAATGTGAATATCGCCCTTGTCGCCCCGTCCGGCACCAACAAGATCTGGCTTGGAATCACGTGCAGCATAGGCGCTGGCGCCTTGTGGGGGCTGGTGTTTCTCGCCCCGGAATTGATGCGGGCTTTCACCCCGCTCCAGATCGTGATTGGCCGCTATCTCGCCTATGGGGCAATATCCGCTATACTGCTTGCGCCACGCTGGCGCACCCTCATTGCGACCCTTACGCGGCGTGAGTGGTTGTCGCTTTTCTGGCTCTCGCCAGCCGGAAACATCCTCTACTATCTGCTGCTCTCCACGGCGGTGCAGACCGGCGGGATAGCGATGACTTCACTCGTTATCGGCTTTCTGCCCGTCGCCGTCACCATCATCGGCAGTCGCGATTCCAGCGCCGTGCCGTTGCGAAGACTTGCTCCGTCACTCTCGTGCTGCATGGCCGGTGCGGTCTGCATCGGCTGGCAGGCGCTCGCCATGCCGGCATTGGGAGAATCCGCCAGTCAGTTGACCGGACTGCTGTGCGCCATCGGCGCCCTTGCGGCCTGGACCATCTATGCGGTCGGCAACAGCCGCTGCCTTGCCCGCCTGGGCCATGTCTCTGCCCACGACTGGAATCTGCTGACAGGCATCGTCACCGGCGTGCAGGCCGCGATCCTAGTCCCGGTCACGGCCCTTATCGAACCGATCCGTCACACCAGCATCGCATGGCTGCATTTCGCGGGCGTGGTAATCGGCGTGGCGATCCTCGCCTCGATCGTCGGCAACGGGCTGTGGAACCGGATGAGCCGACTGCTCCCGCTGACGATGGTTGGCCAGATGATCCTGTTCGAGACGCTGTTCGCGCTGATTTACGGTTTTCTTTGGGAGCAGCGCCTGCCGCGGCCACTGGAGACCATGGCATTCGCACTGGTGACGGTAAGCGTCCTGTCCTGCATCGCGGCGCATCATAGGCAAGGGCTTATTGCGCGCACCGAGTGAACCCAATAACCACATGAAGGATACAGCATGACCAACAGGGTCATGATCGAGGGCTTCACCGCCGTCGACTTCAGAGCGGGCACGATCATCGCCATCGCCGACCTTCCCGAAGCACGCAAAGGGCCCCGGAAATTCACGATCGATCTCGGTCCAGAGCTGGGAATGAAGCGATCGAGCGCCCCGAACACGGAGTTGTACGCGCTGATAAGAACAAGACGCCCGCGCACACCAAATGTTACGGCAGGATGAGCCTGTTTGAGCACCGGGCGATGCCTGCCCCGTCGGCCGCACACCGTCGAAACGTCGCCGTACAAGGCGATCATTTTATAGTGAGTTTAACGGGGGCGTTAAACAAAAGCCCCCGTTAGTATCGTTATTTGGACGGTAGCTTGGCCAGGTCGGTGTCAACCGCATCCAGCATTGGGACAGTGATCATATCTCCTGCCATGGGCTGGATGGCGCGGAGGGTCATGCCAGATGCCATACCAATTTGCGGACTGTCGCTGAGGCCAGGAATATGCTTGTCGATGACCGCCTTGGCAGCAGGATCAGCCAAAAGATCTCCAATCGCGGTATCTGTCGTGGTGAGATGCTTGGCTACTGGAGCGGCAGGCGCAGCAGGCGCTGCCGGCTTCGCCGCGGTTTGCGCCATGACAGGCGCTGCAACCATCACAGCGGCGGCACTCATGAGGGCATAAGGCATAATTTTCATTTATATACTCCTACAATGGAACATTTTAGCCTATAAGTAAGGCAATATTAACGTTAAATTACTAAATTTATTTAGATAAACGAATAGGGATTTTAACAGGGGTAGAGATTTACTTGCACCCGCATGATAAAATTGCCTCGTCTATCCTCGAAAACCGGTCGATGCCCACCATGCAAATACGGCGGCGGTGAATGCGGCGAGAATTGCCTTCCAGGGCGCCGCAAAGCGGATGTCGGCCCCTCGAACACCGCGTGCGCGCCCGGTCAGCATGGGCGCGATCAGATTTGAACGCTTAAAAAGCAAATAGAATAATATGGCAGCGACATGCGCCCCAATGAGGATTTCGAGGAGGGTGAAACTTGCCCCATGCCAGGTTGCAAACCAGCGCCCGGTGTCGAAATCTACCCGGTCGGATAAAGCTCCGGATTCGATGCCGTCGACATCGACCGCGAACAGACCGCTTACGACCTGAAACGCCAGGACGCAGAGCATGATCATCACGCTCCAGCCCCCGACCGGATTGTGGCCAACTACAGTGACGGGCTTGCGCTGACATAGTTGGCGCAGGTAGGACATTATTGTCTCTGGTCCGCGCAGGAACTGTCTGAATCGTGACGTCGTGGCGCCGACCACACCCCAGATCACCCGGAAAACCACAAGTGCCAGGATCGTATAGCCGCTCGCGCGGTGCCATTCCATATGCATGGGGTGGGACCACCATGACAGGGCGATGAGGATGACCAGCGTCCAGTGAAACAACCGGGTCGGCATGTCCCAGATTTTGGTGCTGTCCGCCTCAGGCATCCGTGCCTTCTCGTTCATGATGTTCCCCGGGCGCAACCAGATATTTGCGAATTCGGCATCCTCAGCCCTTTTTTGCCCATGAATCGCAGACACTTTGTACAGACACCGGCCCGCCAAAGATCCCGCATTTGCCGCAATCTCCCGAGGCAGCCCTGGTAAAAAAGGCACAGCCAGCGCAACTCTTCTTGGGATCGCCACTGACCGCCTGAAAATTCAGGCTGCGGCGCATCCCCGCATTGGGAAGCCTGGCCGGATCAAAACAGGTGTCCGCAAGACTGACGCCGCTCCAGAACAGCATGCCAGATCCGAGAATAAGGCGGAGAGCGTCCCGCCTGTCCGTGTACCCAGCACCAAGAAGCTTCACCATCGCTCTTTACCCTCACCCATCTCTCCAGCGACCGTTCCCCGGAGGCAGGACGTCTTCGCACTATCAAATAGTTTGACTTTCGTAAATTTCAATTTCAATTTGCCAGCGTAAAACCGAGCCTCAAGGGCCAGCCGGGAATTGATGGAAGGATGCACAAAATGCGCAGGATCGTCGCAGTGGCTATCGCGATCGCTGGCTTCCATCAGACCGCAAAAGCGGCCGAGGACGGTCGGGTATATGCGTTTATGCTTACGGCGATGGACATGTCTTTTTACCGTGGCGATGAGAAAGCCGATTGTCCTGAGGGTCGCTCCCATACACTCAGGGAAGCCTTTCTCGCCACCCAGTCCGCGCCAGAACAGCGAAGGTTACAATTGCCGGAAAGCGCGGTGGAGTTCGAGAAGAAATATAAGATCGACTATGTGTTCGATGCGTCCGGCCGTGATATCTGCACCGATGCAGACCTGTTCGATACGCCAGATCGCGAGACGCAAAAACTTGTGCAGAGCAAGATTGCCCCCGGCATGGACCTTGACGGCGCCGCGCACGATGCCCCGGCTGCGAACACATGCGGCCATCAAAGCTTCACCAGTCCAACTGGCGAATCGGGCGTCGACAATCAGTTGTTTCGCGCCGTAGCCTGCAACACCTTCTGGCGCGGAGGTGAATCGGGTGTCGGAGATGTTCTGGCGGGGCAGAATTGGCTGGGGAACCCCGCCGTGGTCCTTGTTCGGGGCGTAGAAAATTGGGAGAATGATCCGACTGTCGAGGTCGAGATCGCGGCAGCCGCAGGTCAGCCCGCCGCCGATGTGAAAAAAAATGCAGCTTCAGGCGCGAGCCTGACCATTAATGACAATCCAAGATATCATGTGACGATGAAGGGGCAGATCAAGGATGGTCTGCTGACCACTGACCCTGCCGATCTCATCCTGCCGTTCAACTGGCAGGTTTCCACCGGCGGCGAGTTCATGGTTCGCCATCTGCGGTTGCGCGTGCGATACAAGGACGGAGAGCTTATTGGCGAAGCGGGAGGATATCGGCCGATCGACAACGCCATCGCCATCCTTCATGTAGGCGGACCAGGCGTCGCCAGCGCGGCTGGCGTGGAGTGCGCGTCGGTCCGCAAGACGCTTCGTCTTCTGGCTGACGGAGATCCCGATGCCAGAACCAGGCAATGCACGTCTGTTTCAAGCAGCATGACGTTTGCTGCCAAACCCGCCTTTGTGTTCGACGCCAACGGCGCGTTGCTCAATGTCCCCGCTCCCTGAACGCTGATCCCCTCCTTGAAGCCCGGGTCAGGGCCTCGTCCCAAAAAAAGGTGATTGCATGCTCCCTTTGAAGGTCGTCTTTTGTACCGCAGTTCTTATGGCGATGTCGTCTCAGGCTGCATTCGCCAACCCTCCCAAGGCACCGGTGGCCATAGCATCTGACATCCGCCTCATGAACATAACCTTCGCGGTTTCCGACATGGAGCGTGCTGCGGAGTTCTACTCCAAGGGATTGGGCTTGAAAGTCGGCACCAAAATGAATCGCGGGGATGTCGTCGAACTCCCCCTGGCATTTCCTTCCGGCGGGCCAGGTATCTTGCTCGTCAGCGCCAAGAAAACTCTGTCGGCGAAAGCGCCAATGAGTGGCCGTGCTATTCTGTCCGTGTCGGACATTGCGTCCTTGAAATCTCAGCTGGAAGCGGCCGGCTATGCAATGCGCGGGCCTATCTCAGACGTTCCTCAGTTCCACGTGCGCGTCGGACATCTTCAAGATCCCGATGGCAACGAACTGGAGTTGGTTCAAATGCCGCGCTGATCCGGTCCCTGCCGATCGTAAAGGCCGGTTGCACCCCGGATCGGCTCTATGGATGATGTAGAAGAGAGGGTTGGAGGCGTGCTGAATGACAATCGGACCGTATTAGGCCGGCGTCCTGTTGCACCCGACGCCTGCCGCAACAAGCCGGCGCCTCAATCCTCGCGATAGCTCTTATGGCACGCAGCGCAGGTCTGCCCGAGTGCTTTTGCCTGCTTTTGAACCTGATCGAGCTGGCCACTTTCCGCCGCTATGGCCATGGCGTCTGCCTGGCGCTGGAAATTGGCCTGTGCTTGCTTGAATCCGGCTGGATCGGACCAGATTATAGCCTTCGCCTTCGTAGAAAGGCTTGCCGCTGGCCCAGAGCCTGCCGGGAAAAATTGATATTGATCGCGCGCAACCCCTGTGACGATCCGGGCAGAGGAGCGAAGCATCACCTTGACGAGCGTTCCTGATTTTACCTGATCGTTGATCGTTTTGAACGCAGCGCCCAATTCCCGATATCTGTTTTTCCGCATATCGACTGCTTGTTGGGCCGTGAGGGCCGCCGCGGCAGTCGCCGCCGTTCCTGTCAGCGCGAGCAAAGATGCCAGTATAAATAGCGGACGACGCTGCATCGGAACCCTCCAAACTTGTTTGTATATTGGTATAATTTGAAATTCAAATTGACTAAACATCTGAAATTGTCAATTGTTCATGTTCCTCAGGCTGCGTCATCGCGATGGGGATGTTGGGAGAGATAAGATGAGGCAGCGGCAAAAGCACGCGCGGACAGTCAACATAGCCTTCGCGCTCATCATGGCCACCAGCCTGTCTGGCTGTTCAATGGAAAAGCAAAGCCCTGTCGCGGCAGCACCTACCGCAAACTCCGGGACAGCCCTTCGTAGCGTTGATGCCGCTGATCTCGCTATAGCCGGAATGCGCCGCCTTACCGAGGCGCAATATCGCAACGCCATCTCCGACATATTCGGCAGCGACATCAAGATTGGTGGCAGGTTCGATCCGATCGTTCGGCCCGTTCATGAACTTGTCGCCACCGGAGCGTCCCAAAGTACCATTTCAGCCGCCGGCTTCGAACAATATGATCAGATGGCTCGTGACATCGCTGCCCAGGTTCTCGACCCGAAGCGCCGTCGCACCTTCCTTAGCTGCGTGCCCACAGACGCGACAAGGGCCGACGCCAAATGCGCGCGCCATTTTTTTGAGAAAATAGGCCTCTATGTTTACCGCAGGCCGCTTGCACCGAACGAGACGGATTTCTACCTGAAACTGGCTGAGCGGGGCGCCGCGCCAGTCCATGATTTCTACAAGGGGCTTGAACTCAGCCTGGCCTCCATGCTCGTATCGCCTGAGTTCCTTTACAGGATCGAAACCATCGCCCCAGGGCGCAAGGATTTCGATCCTTATACCAAAGCCTCTCGCCTGAGTTTTCTTATCTGGAATTCAATACCTGACACGGCATTATTTGCAGCGGCCGCGCGGGGTGATCTCGAAACACCCGCAGACCTCAAGATACAGGTTGATCGCATGCTTGCGTCGCCTCGCACCGAACAAGGGGCGCGCGCCTTCTTTACCGACTTCCTCCAGTTCGACCGCGTGGGGGACGTTTCGAAAGACACGCTTGTGTATCCGCGCTTCACCACTGGTGTAGGCCCCGATTTGCGCGAGCAGGCGCTACGTACGATTGTCGATATCCTTGTCACGCGTAATCAGCCCTACCCGGATATTTTCTCGAGCCGCCGGACATTCCTTAACCGACGGCTTGGCCTGCTGTATCAGGTGCCTGTTGCAAGCCAGGCTGGCTGGGAGCCTCATGAGTTCCCGGTAAACAGCGACCGCGTGGGATTACTCGGCCAAGGAGCGTTTCTGGCGCTCTTCTCGCACGAGGGACGAAGCTCGCCGACACTGCGCGGACGGGCGATCCGCGAAGTCCTTCTTTGCCAGCCCGTGCCCGACCCACCTGGCAATGTCGATTTCTCGGGCTTCAACGATACGTCCAATACGATGCTGAAGACTGCACGCCAGCGCCTGGACCGACACACGACCGACCCGGTCTGCGCCGCGTGCCACAAGATCACCGATCCCCTGGGGTTACCGCTTGAACATTATGACGGCATTGGTGGCATTCGCAACAATGAGAATGGCGCGCCGATCAACGTCGCGGGCAGTTTCGAAGGCAAGACACTCGATGGTCTTGCCGGTCTTGCCAACGCGATGGCGAAAAGCGCCTCACCTGCGGAATGCATGGCCAAGCGCGCAACGGAATATGCAACCGGCCAACAGGCCGATGCTCTGTCGGATGACTGGATACAGGCTATTTTCGCCACGTTTCAGGCCCAAGGGTATAAATATCGTGCCCTGCTGGAGACGATAGCATTGAGCCCGCAATTTTTCGCGGTTCCAGCCGATGCGCTTCCCGTATCCACGAAGGTGGCGCTGTTAAACTCGAAGACAAGGGAGTCGCAATGATGTGCGACCTCGATCGCAGGACTATCCTCAGAGGCATGTTTCGCGGCGCGGCGGTTGGCGTGGCGCTCCCGCTGCTCGATTGCTTCCTCGACAATAATGGCGTGGCTATGGCAAATGGACAGCCTATTCCGGTGCGGTTCGGCACCTGGTTCTGGGGCCTTGGCGTCACCGAGGATCGGTGGAAACCGACAAAGGAGGGCGCTGGCTATGATATCCTGCCTGAACTGATGCCTATCAAACAATATCGTGACCAGATCAGTATCCTTTCGGGGTTCGATGTTCTGCTCGATAGCAAGCCTAACCTGCCACATGGCAGTGGCGGCATCGGTATCCGAACCGGCATCGCACCATCCAAGCCCGAATTGCCTGCGCCATCATTTGATGTGTTGGTGGCCGACCGGATCGGGAGCGCGACCCGCTTTCGTTCGCTGGAGATTTCTGCGACCCGGGATGCCACCAATTCGCTGAGCGGCCGGGGCAATGGGAGCCTGAATCCGGCGGAGACCTCGCCCATCAATTTGTACAATCGACTTTTCGGATCGGAATTTGCCGATCCCAACAAGGCGGATTTTACGCCAAATATATCCGTCATGGCTCGACGCAGTGTGCTCTCCTCCGTTGCAGAGCAACGCAAAGCGCTTGAGGCGCGCGTCGGCGCACGTGATCGCGAGAGGCTCGACCAATATTTCACCGCTCTACGGCAAACCGAGCAGCAACTGGCGATGCAATTGGAAAAGCCCGCACCCCTGGAGGCATGCAGCATTCCGCCTCGACCGGTAGACACCACGCCGGAAAATAACCAGATCGAGCATGTCGTGGAAAATCATAAGGTCATGGCACACCTGCTCGCCATGGCGCTGGCGTGCAACCAGACACGCGTGTTCAACGTGAATTTCAACAATGGTGCTTCCTCGCTCACCAAGGCTGGAAGCACGATTTCCCACCATCAGCTTACCCATGAAGAGCCGATCGAACCCAGGCTTGGCTACCAGCCGGAATCAACCTGGTTTGTCGAGCGCTGCATGGAAGCCTTTGGTGTGTTCGTGGACACGCTCGGTCAGTTCAAGGAGGGCGCAGGGTCGTTGCTCGACAACAGCCTGATCGTCGCTCACTCGGAAACGAATTTCGCCAAGCAGCATACCGTCGATGGTATCCCGATCATGTTGGCTGGCCGAGCGGGCGGAAAGGTGAAGACCGGCCTTCATGTAGCGGGCCGTGGTTCGCCCGCGTCCCGCGTTGGATTGACGTTGCAGCAGATCATGGGCGTGCCGATCGACACCTGGGGTGAAGACAGCATGAAGACGAACAAGTCGATTAGCGAGATCATGGTTTAAGATGTCCCGTGGCGCCGCTCAGCGTTTTGCTTCGATCACCTTGCGCGCCGGTGTCGAGGGCGCTTTTACGCGTACGGGGGGATCCTTTTGGGCGATCTTATACCCAATGTTCAAAAAGGCTTCGAGTTCGCCGGGGGCAAGAGCGGCTATCCTGGGAAGCATGAAGGCATTGAGCATTTCCGTCATCTTCTTCTGCGTGCGCCGTCCCTCCCGGGTCAATCGCAAGGAGATTGACCTTCGATCCTCTGCAAAAATCTGGCGCTCAAGTAAACCCGTGTCGACAAGCTTGTTCAGTTCAAATGTCATGGTACTCGGCTTTACCTCGAAATAGTCGATCAGCATCGAGGGCCGGTTCAGTCCCATCTCCACCAGAGCAATGATATACAAGGAGCGCTCTGACAAGCCGCGGTCACGCCACAGTTCTTTGGAAGCGGTCGCCAAGTCAGTCTGTATACCTGTCAACAATCGCAGAACCGACAAAACCTGGGGCTGAAGATCAATTTCCTTCGCGGTGGGTTCGACGGACTGACTTTTCAACATGGCACCATTTCTAAAATTTCAAAATCTGAACTACTATAAGCCTAGCCGATCAGCGGCGCGGCGTCCATGCTTGAGGAGTACGAGATGACGAGGGTGAAAGATGGACTGAGGATCGCTTGCCTTGTATGTCTGGCTGGCGAAAGCGTCAGTGCCTTTGCAGCCCCCCCCGGCGTGCCACGCACTGTGTCCCTTGTGCAATCGAAGGATGGCGTCGTGCTGGCTTCGGCCGACGGACAACCACTTTATCAGCTTGAAATTGATCGCCTGAAAAAACGGGGGAAAGAGCGCGCTCAACTCGCTGAAGCCCGCTGCGCGGTCGAGAACTGCATGCAATATTGGCGGCCTTTACCTGCGCCTCCCGGGTTCAAGCCAAACGGGGACTGGAGCAGTGCGCAAAGCAGCGGCGGTGCTCAGCTCCTTTACAAAGGCCTGCCCCTCTATAGCTTTGCAGGAAAGAACATGGACGTTTTGGCCAACAGCCGTGTCTCTCCGCCCTATTTTAGCAGCTATACCAGTCCCGGCGTGCATTTTCTGTCAGGCGTTCCGGTATCCGCCGTTTACTGGCAGCCTGTGCTGTATGATCGACCTACTCCGGCGATCGTCGCCCCCGCAGGCATAAAGGCCGATATGTCCAACATCGCGGTCCGGCTCAGCGACGCCGAAGGAGAGGCACTTTTTGTGCGCAAGTCTGCCGGAGACTGCTCTAACCAATGTGACGGTCTCCAGCCATTAGCTGCACCCTTGGCGGCAGAACCGATCGGCAATTGGTCAGCGGCACAAGGTGGCGCCGGGATGCTCCAGTGGCACTATAAGGGCAAGCCTGTCTATTATGCACCCAAAGGTAAGACGCAGACCATAGGCGAAATATGGCAGCCCCTCCTCGCGCAATAGCGTATTTTTCCAGGCAGTGAACAAACGAGCCGAGGCCGGTCGCTTATCTCTGTTCAAGGATTACCGGCAGGAAACCGCAAGTCACGATCTTCGGCATCCGTCAAAGGCGCGTCATCATTCGGCGCGCGCGGCGTGACGAGAGGCTGCAATCGCGGACGTAGCCAGTCTTCCGCAGCATCCACGATCTCGTACACAACCGGCACGAGTATGAGCGAGAGCAACGTGGAACTGATCAGACCGCCGATCACCGCGACGGCCATAGGCTGGCGGAAGGCAGCGCCGTCGCCAATCCCAAGCGCCGTCGGCAGCATGCCGGCAGCCATCGCAACCGTCGTCATGATGATCGGTCGGCTCCGCTCACGGCAGGCGTTGATGATCGCTTCCCGCCGACCCTGCCCGGCGCGCTCGTCCTCGATCGCGAACTCGACAAGCAGGATCGAATTCTTGGCCGCCAGACCAAGCAACATCAACAGACCGATCAGCACGGGGAGGGTCGTTGCAATGCCAGTCAATTTCAGCGCGAGAAAAGCACCAAGCAATGTCAGGGGGAGCGCCGACAAAATGGTGATTGGCTTGAAAAAGCTCCGAAACAGCAGGACGAGAACGGCGTAGATGAGCAAAATGCCTGCCGACATGGCACCGACGATCCCACCGAACAGATCGGCCATGGCTTCGGTATCGCCGGTCTTGGCTTCTTTCACGCCGTCAGGAAGATGCTGCATGATCGGCAACTGCTCGATATCCCGCCGCGCCTGGCCGAGCGTTACGCCATTGAGATCACCTTCGACGGAAACACGGCGTTCCCGGTCGTATCGGGTGATACGGCTTGGCCCCGCTTCGAGAGAAAGCGTAGCGACGCTGTCAAGCGGCGTCGTCTTTCCGTCCAATGTCGGCACCTGCAAACTGGCGATCTGCGTAATATCACTGCGCGCGCTGTTTGGCAGGCGTACGCGGATCGGCAGTCGTTCACGGCCAGCAGAAAATTTCGCGACATTGGCATCGATATCCCCAATGGTTGCGATCCTGACGGTCTGGGCAATGGCGCGTGACGATACATTGAGCCGCGCCGCTGCATCGAGCCGGGGACGGATGACCAGTTCCGGGCCGGCGGGGGGCGGCGCGGGCCGCGGCTCAAGCACTGATTTAAGACCGCGCATCTCCTTGAGGAGCTGTAACTGCGCGCGGTCGAGGGCATCGGCGTTCTGACCTGCCAGGACGATTTGCACGCCTGCTCCGCCAAAATTACCCTGATTGGTGATGCGTACGCCTGGAATGGCCCGCAGGGTGCCGGTAATCGAACGCTGGAAAGCGTCTGTTGTCACAGAACGCCCATCCTTCAGAACAATCGTGATCGTCCCCGTATCAGGCCCGCTACCGTTGCCGCCGCCGCTTGATCCAATCTGCGCGAAAACCCGCTCGACCTCGGAGGTTCTCTTGAGCCTGGCGCTGAGGTCGCGAACCGCCACGTCCATTTGGTCTGGTGTTGCCCCCTGCGAACCCTGGACTGCAAGATAGAGATAGCCCGGATCGCCCACGGGCTGGAAACCTGTAGGTATGCTGCTCGCGAGCGCCAGCGCACCGAAAAAGGACAGGGCTCCGATCAATACCGATGCCAGGCGATGAGAAAGCGCCCAGTTCAAGACCCTGGCATAAAGGCCATGCATAGCGCGTGGTGGCCGCTGATGAGCCAGCGGCTTGAGAAAATAGGCCGCCAGCACCGGCGTGACGAGGCGCGCGACGAGCAGCGAAAAAAGAACCGCGACGGCGACAGTCAGTCCGAATTCGCGGAAAAATTGCCCGATCTGCCCGCTCATGAATGAAACCGGTAGAAACACCACAACGATTGCCGAAGTCGTTGCGATGACGGCTAGCCCAATAGCGTCCGCGCCCAGCAACGATGCGCGATAAGGCGTTGCACCCGCTTCTATGCGCTTTTCGATATTTTCCACTTCCACGATCGCGTCATCGACAAGTATGCCGATTACAAGCGTCAGCCCCAGAAGTGTTATGATATTGAGGCTGAATCCCAAAATGGACATCACCGCGAAAGTCGGCACGAGCGACAGGGGCATCGCGACCGCGGCAATCAGTGTCGCACGCCAGTTGCCAAGGAAAAGCAGAACGACAAGGGCAGCCAGGATCATACCTTCGATCAGCACATGCGTCGTGGCAGAATAACTCGAACGCGTGTCCTTAACAGTCGAGATGACGGACGATATATGGACGCCTGAATGCGTCGCGTTAAGCCGGGCGATCTCCTTATCCACGGCCTTTTCGACAGAAACGTCACTCGCCGACTTCGTACGTGTGATCTGGAAGGCGACGACAGGCCGGCCGTCAAGACGCGCAAAACCACGGGCCTCGGCCCGACCGTCCACGATTGTTGCCAGATCGCTCAGCCGCACATAGCGGCCAGCTGTGATGGGAACCGTTACCCTGGACAGCGCGTCGATATCATGAGCGGAGCCAAGGATACGGATCGTCTGTTCGCGCGCGCCTACACCCGCGCGCCCGCCCCCCTCGTCCACGTTGAACGTCGACAGGGCATTGTTGATTGCGGCAGCAGTAACACCAGAGGCCGCCAGTCGATCGGGATCAAGGATCACGTTGATCTCGCGACCTATGCCGCCGATCCGCGAAACCTGTGCAACGCCACGCTGCGCCTGCAAGGCCCGGGCAATGA
This sequence comes from Sphingobium sp., assembly GCA_036384115.1. GTDB lineage: Bacteria > Pseudomonadota > Alphaproteobacteria > Sphingomonadales > Sphingomonadaceae > Sphingobium. Next base: position 65,754 of record DASVMZ010000109.1, on the reverse strand, counting down.
CATCGTCCACAAAAAATGACAACTCGACCGCGCTCATTCCGGGCGCGCTGACCGCATAGGTCAAGATGGGAGCGTTGGACTCGTCCACACGCCTGACACTGGGCGGGTCGATACCTGCGGGAAGCACGGCGCGCGCCTGTTCGACGGCCGTGCGGACGTCATCGACGGCTTTTTGCATATCACTCCCGATCTCGAACTCCGCCACTGTCGAAGAACTGCCAAGAGTGACTGTCGATGTGACGTGTCGCATACCAGCGATGCCCGTCAACGCGTCCTCAATCGGGCGCGTGATCTGGGTTTCGACTTCGCTGGCCGCAGCGCCGCTTTGTGTGACCGATACAACGACGATCGGAAATTCGACATTGGGAAAGCGCTTGACCGGCAGCATTACATAGGCGGCGATGCCGGCCAATGTCAGGGCTATCATAAGCAAGGCGACGGGAATCGGATTGCGGATTGCCCATGCTGATATACGCATCCTAGTGCCCCCCCCGCGTTGCGGCCGGAACAGCATTCACTCTATCGCCGGAAAGGACAAAACCCTGGGAATCGAGCAGAACATGCGTGCCCGCTGGTGGACCGGATCGCAACTCCGCATAGCCGCCGCTGCGCTGGCCGATGGTCACCGGCACGACCTTCACGATGTTGCGCGGACCGAGCACCGTTAGTGATGCGCCATCAGCGCCGTAGCTTACCGCTCCCTCGGGCACGGCATTCACCGGCACGCCTTTTTGGACTATGGCGACTTGCGCAAAACCGCCTGGTCGCAAATCTTTTCGCACAGGAAGCAAAATCCGCGCTCGTCCGAGCTTGGTTTCTGGGTCGATCTCTGCGCCAACCAAACGTATTCGGCCTGTGATTTTAGCGCCTGATGGTAACGTGACCGACGCTGTATCCCCGATGTGCACCAGATCGACGGATTGTTCGGGAATCTCCGCATCGACCTCGACCTCCCCGCCCCGCGCTATGCGGAACATCACTGTCGATGGCGACGCTACATCGCCCGGACGGACAGTTCGCTCAAGGATACGTCCAGCGACGGGTGCACGAACGATCATCAACGATTGCCGCACTTCTTGCGCTGCAAGCTGTGCTTGAGCCTGGGCAAGCTGGGCGCGCGCTGTGCGAGCCGCCAATCGGCGCTGCGCGATCGACTCTTCGGAAAGGACGCCGCTCTTGTCGAGACTTGCTACGCGCAGTGCCTCCTGATCGGCTTTTTCCGCAGCAACGCGTGCCTGAGCCAGAGCGGCGCGCTGTTGTGCGATATCGGCGCGCAATAACGTATCGTCCAGCATCGCCAGGCTCTGCCCTGCCCTGACCGATGCGCTTTGATCGACAAGAACCCGCGCCACCTGATAGCCGGAGAGCTGACTAGCGACCGCGGCCTCTTCGCGAGCCACAAGCCTTCCCGAGAAAGCAAGGCCGCCCTCCAGGTTGCGGTGTCCGACCGTCACATAATGTACCGCACGCGGCTCGCCCGCTCCCGGGGGGGGCGCTTCGTCAGGCGCCGGCGAGCATCCGCTCAGGGCCATGATGCCAAGAACGAATAAGAGCCTCATCGCAATTTTCCTTCTGACGCAGGCGAAGCACCAACAATGTCTGGCGACCACCCGCCTCCCAAAGCACGAAACAGGTTCACCGCGTCACGCAGGCTGGTCGCGCGCATCGCGGACAGCGCTTGCCGGTTCGCTCGCCACGTGCGTTCGGCGTTGAGAAGCGTCGTGAGATCGACCACACCGGCCCTGTACCCCTCGCGTTGCGCTTCGAACGCAAATTCAGCCGTTGCCGCGGCGCGGGCCAGAATCGTCACGCGGTCCTGATTTGCAGCGACGGTGACAAAAGCCTGTTCTGCTTCGCCATAAGCGGTCTGCACGACCTTCTCATAAGCGATCACAGCTTGCTCGCCCCGCGCCCGCGCGCCCCGCGCCTGTGCCAGCAGCCGCTGACGGTCGAATATTGGCAGGGTCAGTCCCGCTCCCAGGGACCAGAGGCTGGTTGCGTAGCCCGACGACCCTGCTACGCCGTTCCGCGATATGCCCGGCAACAGATTGAACGTCGGCAAAAGCGCACGCTCGCTCAATTTCAATGTCCCTGCGGCCGACTGCAATGCCGCTTGTGCCTCACGCACGTCGGGGCGTGCAACGAGGAGCGTAGCTGGCGTGGCGGCCGGGATGGGCGGGGTCTCACCCAGCCATGGCTGAATGGGGACAACATCGAGCGCCTCCGTGCCACGACCGATCAGAACGACCAGCGTCCGGCGGGAAACGGCCAGTTGCGCTTCCAGTCCCCTGACCGCATCCTCGGTCGTAGCGAAGTCGGCCTCAAGGCTTGCGGCATCCACTTGCGATCCGATGCCCGCCTCTACCCGGCGACGCCCAATATTCGCCAGTTCACGCGCCACCCGGCGTGTCTCGCGGGCTTCCTCCAGACGGACGGCAAGGCCGCGCGCTTCAAACAGATTGCCGGCGACGTTCGAGGAAAGGCTTTGCATGGCGGCCTCTTGCCGAAACACAGCGGCTGCGAGATCTGCATCCGCCGCGTCCCTGGCTGCACCACGCCTGCCGAACAGATCGATTTCCCACGATGGGTTAAAGGCGCCCGAATAGACGGTCGTTGCTCCGGCACTGGTCGTTGCCAAGCCCGGAAAGGACGCGCCCGACATATCGCTACGTTGGCGCGAGATGGAACTGGTGATGTTGCCCTGGGGATTGAACCGGGAAAGGGCCTGCGCACGTGTCGCGCGTGCCTCGTCCAGCACGGCCAGAGCCGATCGGGCGTCCGGCGCATGGAGCAAGGCCGCTTCGACAAGTTCGCTCAGCTGTGGATCGGCGAAGAGCATCCACCAGCGGTCAAGCGCCGCGGGCGTCGCTACGGTGCGTGAAGCTGACGCGAAGGAGGCGGGAACCGTGATGTCGGGACTTCTCAGCGGGTGTCCCGCACAGGCGCTAAGTGCGCAAGGGAATAGGATCGCGATCAGGGCGACCCGTTGTTGAGGGATGGGACGAATGGCAGGAAGCATTCCTCCCTATGCCTCAACCCAAGCGAGGTCGGGTTTCAAGATTGCGCAAGCAGAGTGTAAAATTCGTGTAAAGGCGGGCAGACGGCGTTTACAAATGATCGCACAATCCGCGTCAGGGAGTGCGCGTATGAACATCCTTCTGATCGATGATGACATCGAGCAAACGACAATGCTTGCGGAATATCTGTCGGGGGAAGGCTTTACCGCACAAGCCGTTTACAACGCGGCGGATGGTACGCAGGCCGCCCTGTCAGGCAGCGCCGACCTTGTCATACTCGATATCATGATGCCCGGCGGTAATGGAATCGACGCTTTGCGTGCGATCCGCGCACGCAGCGACGTGCCCGTGATCATGCTGACCGCGCGGGGCAATGATACCGAACGGGTGGTAGGCCTTGAGCTTGGGGCGGACGATTATGTAACAAAACCCTATTATCCGCGTGAACTGGTCGCTCGTTTGCGCGCCGTCATGCGTCGGCCGGCGCGCGCTGCCGAACAGTCGAATGGCAGTTTGCTCGCGGGAGAGTTGACCCTTGACCGCGGTCGGCGGCACGTCGCGTGGCGTAATGTGGCGATTGATCTGACCGCCACCGAGTTTAATTTGCTCGAAGCATTGATGCGGGCAGGCGATTGCGTGGCGACAAAAGACGAGCTGTCTCTTCGCCTCCTGGGCCGGAGGCGTGAATCCTATGACCGAAGCATCGATGTCCATATCAGCAATCTGCGCCAGAAGCTGGAGCCTCGCACGGGCGGCCCGCTGCGCATTGAAACGGTGCGTGGTGTAGGTTGGCGATTGGTGGTGTCATGAAGGGGCGGCTGTTCTGGAAGATCTTCAGCGCTTTCCTGTTGACATTCGTGATGATGATTACGGCGATGTGGGCTGTCTTCACCTATTTTCTACCCATTCGCCCGGCGTTTGAAAGGTGGCAGGCAGAACAGTCCGCGCCCGAAATGGTTGCGATGGCAGCCATTGCGATCCGTGCAGGCGGGATCGAAGCCTTTAGCGACAGCACGGCCGGCTTGCGACCAAAAAATCTGCGCGTCGTACTAAAGCCACGGGGAGCAAGAAGGACCGGTATCGATAAATCGCGTGCTGATTCAGGGTATCCGGTCGATGTAGTAACACCTCAGGGACAGCATGTTGAGGTGGCTTATCGGATGCCTCCAGCGATATATTACCACAGCGGACTGGTGCCGATCCAGGTCTATGCCGTCGGTCTGATTGCGGGGCTTCTCTTTGCTTCCGCCCTCGCCTTTTACCTGGCTCGCCCGATACGCAGGCTTCGGGCTGGTTTTGAGACATTCGCGCATGGCGATCTGAGTGTTCGCCTTGGGCCAAAGGTCGGGCGACGTCGGGACGAGATTGCTGACCTTGCCCATGATTTCGATGGCATGGCCGATCGGGTGGAGGCGCTTGTAAAAGCGCGCGAGCAACTGATTGACGACGTATCCCACGAACTGCGCTCTCCGCTCGCGCGGCTTCAGCTGGCAATCGCTCTTACCCATCAAAAGCCTGAACGAGCTGCTTTCGCTTTCGATCGGATCGAACGGGAGGCCGCCAGGCTTGATCAGATGGTCGGCGAATTGCTGACGCTTTCACGACTGGAGAGCGGTGCAGAGCCTGCGGAAGGCTATTTCGACATGCCTGAGTTAATCCGTGACGTCGTCTCAGATGCGTCGTTTGAATCTGCTCGAAAGGCTGTGTTCGTCGAAGCGAAGTTCATCGGCATTTCTCACGATATGGGTTCACAAAGCTTTGCCGGTGACGCTGAACTGGTGCGACGCGCTCTGGAGAATATCCTGCGAAATGCGATCCGCTACGCTCCATCCGGATCCCTGGTCGCTGTGTCGCTCGCCGAGAACCACACCGGGATCACGATCACGATCGAGGACGAAGGGCCGGGCATAGCGCAAGAGGAGATATCCGGACTTTTTGAACCGTTCAGACGCGGCGCCGACGGTGGTTTCGGGCTGGGTCTATCCATCGCGCGCAGAACCATTCTCGCGCATCAGGGGTCGATAAATGTCTCCAATCGCAAGACAGGGGGACTGAGCGTCGCCATCAACCTTCCTGTGACACGACTCCGGAATTTTGAATAGTTCGGCTTTCAAATATTTGGAAATGCACTAAGGAGTGGGGGCTGAGAGCGGGCGAGCCGCCGGGGAGAAGAGATGAAGAGGTTATTCGCCACATTTGCAGCACTGGCACTGGCGGGCGTCTCGTGTAGCCAGGCGCTGGCGTCCCCGGTCACCGACTGCCCCATGCGCGAAGCGCCTTTTTCGATCACGTCGCCCCTCGTGGATATTCTGCTGAATCCTGCGGCGAAAACTGCTGTGGAAACACAAGCGCCCCATATCCTACAGGCGCTTCCGCCCGCTTTGCTATTAACCACAGCGCCTACTTTCGCGGCTATTCTGAGCTTGAAAGACCTCGGACGCATGGCTGGGATGGATCCGGCGACGCTGGATAAAGCCGACAAAGCGCTCCGCGCGATTGCCGTTACCAAGATCGACCGTGTCGCGCGATGCGCGCGGTATGACAATGATCGGCCAACGTTCATCCTGCCACGGGGCAAGCCGCACATTCTCTTGTTCGAGAAGATCACCGGTTTCCGGGATGGCCCATCGGTCGATGCCGCCCGCGCGGCCTTCCGGGCCTCAGCTCGAAAAAACGGCTGGTCGATGGTCGTGACCGACAAGGGTGGCGCCATGACGCCAAAGATCTTGCAACAGTTTGACATTGTCATCTGGAACAACGTCAGCGGTGACGTCCTGACCCTCGCGCAGCGCCAGGCATTTAAAAGCTATATCGAGCATGGAGGCGGCTTTTTGGGGGTGCATGGATCGGCCGGTGATCCGACATCTTTCTGGGACTGGTATGTCGATACACTCATTGGGGCACGCTTCGCCGGTCACCCCATGAATCCTCAATTTCAAGATGCGAAGATTATTATAGCGGATGGAAAGCAACCTATCGTGACTGGTTTGCCAAAGTCCTGGACGCTCAATGACGAATGGTACTCGTTCCAAAACAACCCTCGCGCTGGAGGGGCATCGGTCATCGCCACTCTCGATGAATCAAGCTATTCTCCGCAAGGCGCGGGACAGGGGAATCTTCGGATGGGGGATCATCCGATCGTATGGACGCGATGCGTCGGAAAGGGCCGCGCTTTCTATTCGGCGATCGGACATCGGCCAGAAATCTATTCTGATGTAAATTATCTCCGCTTGCTGGAGAATGCTATCCGCTGGACGGCATCACGCGGTACTGCCTGCGGCAGGCCGGCCACTTCTGCACGCTAACGAGCCGCCCCATTGTTGCTTATATACATCTCCCTGCCGCCCACCTTTGCACGGGCGATTAATCGGAGCGTTGACCTCACCCGCGCAAATCTTTGAAAGGGGCCTGTTCGGAAAAGCATGGCTGTCCTTATGTTCGGACATCGTGTCCGGACATTGATCTTATCGTCTGATCTGTTAATATAGCTGCATGGACCTGGTAGTGCCCCCCGCCCGCCTCTCGCTTCGAGAAGCTCAGCGCGCCGTAACGCGCGGGCGTATTTGCAACGCGGCGTCCGAACTGTTTTTTAATCGAGGCTTCTCCGCGGTAACGATGGAGGACATTGCACAGGCCGCTGGTGTTTCGAGATCGACCTTATACGTGCACTATCCTGACAAGGCCGATTTGTCCGCTGAGATCGCCAGTGGTTATGGCGACATCCTGTGCGCCCTTATTGCACAATTACCGGGACCGGTGCCCACGCGGTCGCAGATTGACCAGTGGTTGGTAGCCCTGGTTGCTTTGATGGACCAGGAGCATATTCCAGCCACGCTCATTTCAGACATGAACGCGCGAGGCGAAACGCCAGCTGTAACGCAGGCGATAGGAGAACGTCTTCTGCTTGCACTCTCGGCCCAATTGCCGTCCCTGCAACGCACGCTAGGCAACAGCAAGTTGCATTCCCGCGCCCGCGCATGGGCGGAGGCTGCCATGCGGGAAGTAGGGTGGGCTTGCCTCCAGACATCAGGCGACCTGGACGACGCAGGCGCGGCACGACTGCATGTCGCTGCGGATATTTTTGAACGCTTTGTCCATGCTCAATCGGAAATGGAAGAATGATGGCTCGCAAAGAACGTCGCTGGCTTGGCACGACTGATCGCTACGTCCGGCTGAACCAAATTCAAGCGCTTGATCTGGATACGGAATATCGCCAGATCACGCAGCTTTTCTACGCTGATTTCCAATCAACGATGGTCGCAAAAAGTATCAATGGTTTCATGATGAACTATGCCGCGCCGCGTATTTCGCGGGTGCTCAATGCATCCGGCGAACTTGAACATCGCATCGCGAAGCGCGTCATTGACACGATCATCCTTGCCAGCACGGTGATGATCGAAGGTTTCACCGGTGAAGGCCGCGATGCGGCGCGACGCGTGAATGCGATGCACCGGCAGTATGACATCCATGACGATGATTTTCTTGCCGTTGCTTCGGAAGAGACAGTCGGTTCTATCGAACTGGCAGAACGCTATGGCTGGCGGCCTGTGACGGATAAGGAACGGGAAGCGGTAAACCTCTATTACAGCCATCAGGCGCGGGCATTCGGGTCGCCTAATCCATTGCCTGCCACCTATGCCGAAACTAAAGCGTTCTTCGAAGCATATGTTGACGCCCATGTTCGATACGAACCGCAAAATGAGCGGTTGAGCAGGGTGTTGATGCGCTGGATCGGCACCATGGCGCCCGTCGGCCTGCGCCCGCTTTACCGCTTTGTGCTGAGAGCACAACTTGACGACCGTGTCGCCCGCGCTTGCAATATACGGCCAGCGTCCCGCCCTTCGAAAGCTTTGGCGCATATGGTGTTGCGCCAGATCGCTCGCCAGGATCCCGTTCCTGATGACGCGCCAAGTCATCTGGAAGAATTGATCGCCCGGGTTTATCCCAATGGATATGAAATCAGCAAGGTTGGAACACACCTGCCAAGTGAATAGCCCTTTTCTTCACCGACGCTGACACATACCAAGGCTCATCCGGAGGACAGTCAGGTCCATGAGGTGCGTTTGGAATCATGGCTATTAATCGATAATGAGACGAAACCATATGGCACAAATGGACCTAATGTGCAGGCCGCGTTTGTAGAGTGCATGAAGCGGAAATATGCAAATCCGGACAATCTCGACAGCGCTTTCGGGCTGGACTAATGGAGCAACCGTATCAATTTGCGGGAAGATTTTCCATCGGTCAACGGCTCGATCAACGCCAGCCTGACCAATGCCTTCGCCAGGTTCCCACGCGGATTGGTTGAGGTGAAGTCACCTATCCTGGTCTCATGCCCACTGACGGTCTGACCGAAAACTGGCTGAGACCGTCAGGCGGGCAGGATTGAGGACGTCGCTCAAGGGCTTGGCCGCCAGCACCGATGCTCTGGGATAAAGTGTTGCCGGCAAATCAGTCCCTTGGCCTGAAGTCGTGGGATTTCATCATTGTGCAAGAAGGTAAGGTAACGCCGTTTTTCAATCGTTGCCCTCGGGCACGATAGAGAGGGCCGCCGCCCTTCGCAAAGATTTGCTCCAGCTACTTCAGGCAACAGCAAATGAAACGATACCACCAACTCTGGTCGGCCACCGGAGTCTGGCGGCCATTCTGGCCGCTGACCACCCCCCGCGCGCGTTGCGGGCCGAAGGATCATCGCCATGATAGGGTCGCCTGCCATCAAATTGCGCCATGACAATAGCTCGCGCTGAACATATGCCGACAGGATGGCTGATCAATCAATGATAAAACATGCTGTCGCCTCGCCTGAGCGGGCCAAACGGGGAAGACCTACACAAGACCAGGTGACCGCGATTGATCGAAAGATTCTCGTGGCAGCTCGGACGCTTTTTCTTGAGCATGGGTATATGGCAACATCCATGGAAGCGGTAGGTGTCGCTTCGGGCGTGTCGAAGCGTACGCTATATGCCCGATACCCGGAAAAATCGGCACTTTTTCATGCCATCGTACGGGAAAGGCTAGCTGAGTGGTCAAAGCTCGCCCCCTTCGATCCAGTCGACGGACTAAGACCTGTGTCAGAATTGCTCTCACGTTATGGTGACAACTTCCTCGCCGGCCTGCGGATTCCTGAAGTGAGCGCTTTTTACAGACTGATGTCGGCCGAAGCCCCCAGATTTCCTGAATTGTCGCGCGAACTTTATACCGATGGGCATGACAAGGCGGTCCGCCATTTGGCAAAGGGCCTGGAAAAATCCATGATGTCCGCACGCTTGAAGATGACTGACAGCGACGCCGTCGCCCGCGCCTTCACCTCAGCTCTCATAGGTTGGTTCGAGAGCGAAAGCATGACGCGTTCGGTGGGAAATGCCGAATCCAGCGCTTATGTGGAACGCCTCACAGCGATCTTCATCCGTGGCTTGGAAAGCTGGTAAGCGGCACCCCGACCACGGCCCGCGCACCGCCGGGGGAGCGTAATACAGACGGCCCAGCGCAGATTTTTATCGCAAATACTACCGCAATAATATAATACGCACCCGTATATTTAGGGCCGAATGATCGTCGGCTTTGAAACCGGGAGATGACGCATACATGCTTTTTGACCAGCCTGGCTGGCAGCGCCTTTTCGGGGTGCCGCCGGTTTTGTGGAGCATAATGTCCCGCTGTGGATCGCGCGACCTCTCGCTGTCCCCCCACCCCATCCGATAATACCCCCGCCAGCCGCTGCCCTGGGCATCCCAAGGGACTGGCTCTATCAAGGATAAATCATGCGTCGCCTCATTCCGTTCCTTTTGCTCAGCGTTGCAACGACGGCAGTCCAGGAAGTTTCTGCCCAGGAGGTTTCTGCAAAGCCTGTCACGGGAAATCCGGATCGACGGGCGTCCGCGATGGTACGCAAACTCACACGAGCGCAAAAAATCCAGCTTGTTCATGGACTCATGCCAGGTTTTCTCCCCGTGGCCCAACGTCCTAAGGGCATTGCGATGGGCGGTGGCTATGTGGCAGCCTTGGCCGAACAAGGCATTCCAGCGCAAGTCGCGACAGATGCGAGCCTTGGGGTTTCTAATCTTAGTGAACCCAGGAAAGGAGATGTTGCAACTGCACTTCCCTCGGGGTTGGCGCTCGCGTCAAGTTGGAACGAAAGCCTCATCCGCGACGGCGGCGCGATGATCGGGAGCGAAGCGCGGGCAAAGGGCTTCAATGTTATGCTCGCCGGCGGCGTTAATCTGGTGCGCGATCCACGCGCTGGCCGCAATTTTGAATATCTGGGGGAAGATCCACTTCTCGCCGGCACGCTGGCCGGCTCCCAGATAGCTGGCGTGCAATCGAACGACATCATTTCCACGATCAAGCATTTCGCGCTGAACGATCAGGAAACCGGGCGCAATATCGCTTCGGTCGAGATGGACGAAGCGGCTATGCGAGAAAGCGATCTCCTTGCTTTTGAAATCGGGATAGAGAAGGGAAATCCTGGTTCAGTGATGTGCGCCTATAATAGGGTGGGTGGTATCTTCTCATGCGAAAACCCCTTTCTCCTCAATCAAGTCCTTCGACAAGACTGGGGGTTCAAAGGGTACGTCATGTCCGACTGGGGCGCTGTACATTCCACCGAAGCCATTTTGCACGGTCTGGATCAGCAATCGGGCGAGCAGATTGATCCCAAGCCGTTTTTCTCGACGCTGCTCGAAGCCGATATTACCTCAGGGAAAATTCCAGAAGCAGCTCTTGATCGCGCGGCGCAGCGGATATTGCGTACAATATATGCGCATCATCTCGATACCAGGCCAGTGAGTCCCGGTGGGGCGATCGACTATGACAAAAATGGTTTGGTGGCCTTGCGTGCGGCCGAAGAAGGGATTGTGTTGCTCCGCAACGAAGGGGCTATTTTGCCCCTCACCTCGACCGCGCGCTCGATCGCCGTCATTGGCGGCCACGCGGACTTGGGAGTGCCCAGCGGCGGTGGTTCCAGCCAGGTCACGCCAGTGGGTGGTTTCAAGCTTACCGAACGAACAGGTTCCGGTATCGCCGCTGCCTTCGCCAAGAAGGCCTATGGCGGCACGTCGCCGCTCGACGCCTTGCGCCATATGTTCCCTGGTGCGACGATCAGCTTTATTGACGGTAAGGACCCGATCGCAGCCGCTGCGCTGGCCCGCACCGTCGATGTCGCGATCATTTTTGCGGAAAAATATGCGACCGAAGCCGAGGATCATACCAATCTTTCGCTCGATGGAAATCAGGATGCGCTGATTGATCGCGTGGCTGACGCGAACGCGCGAACCATCGTGGTTTTGGAGATCGGCAATCCAGTCCTCATGCCATGGCAATCAAAAGTGCCTGCGATTCTGGCTGCCTGGTATTCCGGGCAGCGGGGGGGAGAGGCAATCGCACGCGTTCTGGCGGGAACTGTCAATCCTTCCGGTCGCTTGCCGGTTACTTTTGCTGCCAGCCCGGAGCAATTACCGAACCGGGAGGTGCCCGGCCATGATGCGCAACCGATAGACAAAAACACGAAGATCGTCTACGGCCTAGGGCAGACAAAACCCTTCGACATCCATTACCCTGAGGGGTCGGACGTTGGATATCGCTGGTTTGACCGTAAGGGATATCGGCCGCTTTATCCGTTCGGTTTCGGCCTGAGCTATACGAAATTTGAATATAACCGTTTGCGCATATCTGGCGGAAAAAGCCTTACCATAAGCTTTGAGGTGCGTAATAGCGGAGACCGGGAGGGTGCGGACGTACCACAGGTCTATCTCCTGCGGCCCGGCAAGGCCAAGCGCCTCATCGGCTGGTCAAAACCGGTACTTGCTCCTGGCGAAACGCGACGCGTCAGTGTCACCGCCGATCCCCGCGTTATCGGCGATTTCGACGTTAAAACGAAGCAATGGATCGTTCCGGCCGGACGCTATGGAGTGGAAGTTGCCACCTCGGCCACCAGCGCTTTGTTGACGGGATCAGGCACCCTGGCCCGACAAGCGTTCAAACCATGACTGAACGCCGCATCGAAGGTCGCACGATCTGGCGTCAAGCAAATCGGCGCTTAGCCGCTTTGGCGCGCGGGGTCCGAGAGGTTCCTGCTCGCTTTGTGACCAAGCACGGCGCAGCGCCACTTGCGACTTATGAAAAGACGATGGTCACATGAGAGAAGGCAGGCGTACGATCATGAAAAGGGGATGTCTCAGCGTTGTCGGACTTCTGATGGCGCTCGTCATGTTCATAATCGGAATGCTCTATTATCAGGGACGCCGGGTCCCTGAGGGGCGCGCCCAATATGTCGCGCTGGGCAGCTCCTTTGCAGCCGGATTCGGACTCGGCGCCAAGGATCCCTCCAGTCCGGCGATCTGCGCGCGGAGCGTCAATGGATATCCAAAGCAACTCGCCCACATGCTTGGACTTGGCATCGTCGATGTAAGCTGTTCCGGTGCCACGACAGCCCATGTCCTGGTAGGAGGGCAGATGTTTCTTCCACCCCAGATCGACGCGGTCCGACCTGAAACAGAACTAGTGACCTTAACCATTGGCGGCAATGACCTCCACTATGTCGGTGACTTGCTGGCCTTATCGGCGAGGAGATCCGGCACGATCTACGGCAAATGGCTTCGCCATTTCGGGAATGTCCCTGTACCGCCGTCCGCGGCCGATTATGGCAAGGTTGAGAAGGCGCTGCTGCAAACTATCCTTATCGTTCGCCATCGCGCGCCGAGAGCCAAGATCGTGCTGGTCAGCTACCCGCCCTTGTTGCCGCGGGAGGGAAGCTGTCCAAAATTGGGCCTGATCCCACAGGAAGTGGCGACAATGCGCATTGTGGGTGATCGGCTCGCGGATCTTACCCGGTCAGCTGCATCGATTGGCGGCGCGGTCCTGGTCGATATGCAGCGCCTTGGACTGGCGCACGACGCTTGTGCTTCCCGGCCATGGGTCAACGGCGCACGCGATGTCGTCGGGGCCCAGTTCCATCCGACCATCGCGGGAAGTCTCGCCGTCGCGCGTGCAGTCTCTGCCGCGCTCAACGCAGCCCCGCCCCGTCCTCGTGCAGGGCCTCCTTCCACGCCTGATAACGAGCCATCATAAATGAATTCAGACCATGTCCATGTTGAACGAACAGGCGTCGGGTCAACGTTCGGCCCGCGCGATTACCTGCCAGCGCGACAGCCAAAGCTACACCGCGCGATTTCGTAAAATTACGAACGACGGCTGTGATCCACATAGGCGGCGCAATCGTGCGCGGAACATAAGGCCGTCAAAAGTGCAAGCGCCCAATATTGCCAGAGCGCCCCACTGATCAGACTGAAAAGGGAAAAGCCAGAGCGAACGGGACAATGCCGATCAATACAATTCTTCGTGCACCATAACGATCCGCAAGCCAGCCAGGGAAAGGCATGGCGACGAGGGCCACAAGCATCATGATGGAAAAAGCGGATGAAAATTCGACGCGGCTCCACCCCAAGTCCCGCGTCATAGACGTCATGAAGATACCGCTGGAATAAGCGAACATGGACGCTCCGGCGATTCCCAGCATCGCGGTAAAAGGTAGCGGCCATAGCGCTGCCCACTCCTGCTTGCCCGACTTTGGCGTCATGTTATTTCCTTAAGTGCCCGTGCTCCGCTAAGCTTCCGCGCTCTAGCTTGCGTGATACTGGCTCGAACGACCTTGGCCGGTCGCGTGTGATGAAAACGGCGCTTCAAAGGCCAAGAAGTTTCCGATTGGTCACGGTATCGGTGCTGCTGCCGGCAAAATCGTCGAAGGCGCGTTCGGTGGCGCTGATGATATGGCTTGTGATGAACGCCGCGCCCTCTGCGGCACCCTGCTCGGGCGACTTAAGCGCGCATTCCCATTCCAATACCGCCCAACCAGCAAAGTTATATTGTGCCATCTTCGAAAAAATCGCCCTGAAATCGACTTGGCCGTCACCAAGGGAGCGGAACCGCCCAGGCCGGTCGGCCCAGCCCTGATAACCCCCATATACCCCACTGCAACCGGTGGGGCGAAACTCTGCATCCTTAACGTGAAAACATTTCACACGCGTGTGGTAAATATCGAGAAACGCCAGATAATCGAGATGCTGCAGGAGGAAATGGCTCGGGTCATAAAGGATGTTCGCGCGTGCATGGCCATCCAGCCGATCGAGAAACATCTCGAAGGTGACACCATCATGAAGATCCTCGCCGGGGTGGAGCTCAAAGCCGATATCCACACCGTTTTCGTCAAATATGTCGAGGATGGGTCGCCATCGGCGAGCCAGCTCATCAAATGCTTCCTCGACAAGCCCGGCTGGACGCTGCGGCCAGGGATAAAAATAGGGCCATGCCAATGATCCTGAAAAACTGGCATGCGTCGTTAGGCCTAAACGGCGACTGGCTCGGGCTGCCTGTTGGAGCTGGTCGACCGCCCAGGCCTGGCGCGCCGCAGCGTTGCCCCGGACTGCGGCAATGGCAAAGCCATCGAATAACGCATCATAGGATGGATGGACAGCGATGAGCTGCCCCTGCAAATGGGTCGACAATTCGGTAATGGTCAGGCCATGCGATCCAAGCATACCGGCGATATCATCACAATAATCCTGGCTTTCTGCCGCTGTGGCGACGTCGAAAATACGGGGATCAGAGGTCGGAATCTGAACGCCCTTATACCCCAGCCCGGCTGCCCATTCCGCTACGCCTTCAAGGGAATTGAACGGCGCTTCAGATCCCAGAAACTGCGCGAGAAAAATGCCTGGTCCATTGATGGTTTTCATTGCGTGGCCGCTCCTCCTTCAAGCTCGACCCAGCCCTCGCGCTGATGGTTGGCGCGCACGGCTGTTTCGATGAACGCCATGGATCTCACTCCATCCTCAATGCCTGGAAGAAGCGTGGATCGGTCCGTTCCCCGAATGCGCGCGGCAAAATCCCGATACAGATTAGCGAAGGCCTCAAGATAGCCTTCCGGATGACCTCCCGGCACCCGCGCGGCCCGTTGTCCGCTCGGTCCGATCGCCGCCGTGCCGGTACGAAGGATCTGCGTGGCGCCATCCAGGTGGTGCCAGACAAGATTATTGGGATCTTCCTGGCGCCAATCCAGCGTCCCTTTGTCACCATGCACGCGGAGCCGCAGACCGTTAAGTTCGCCGATGCAGATCTGCGATGCGATCAATATGCCCCGAGCCCCGTTGGCAAAGCGCATCAGCACCGTACAATCATCATCGAGCAGGCGACCTGGAACGATGGCGGCAAGATCGGCGAGCAGAGAGGTTACAGGCTGTCCCACAACGAATTCCGCGAGGTGAAAGGCGTGCACGCCGATGTCGCCAATGCAGCCGCCAGCCCCTGACTGCGCCGGATCGACCCGCCACACCGCTTGCTTCGATCCGGTCTGTTCAACTGGCTCGGCCAGCCAGCCCTGTACATATTCCACGACGACCTTGCGCACAGAGCCGATCGCTCCCTCAGCAATCATTTCACGCGCCTGCCGGATGAGCGGATAGCCACTATAGGTATAGGTCAGTCCATAATGGCGATCTGTACGCGCGACAGCTTCGCGAAGCCGCAGGGCTTCTGTCAGCGTTGCTGTTGCCGGCTTGTCGGAGAGGACATGGAAGCCGCTTTCCAGCGCAGCTAACGCCACCGGCAGGTGCAGATGGTTGGGTGTGACGATTGCCACGAACTCTGCGCCATCCTGTCTGCACGATTCAGCCGCGAGCAGGCTTTGCCAGTCGGCATAGGCACGGTCTGCCGCTATCCCATAGCCTGCTCCTGCCTCGACGGACCGTGCCGCATCACTGCTAAAGGCGCCCGCGACAAGGCGCACATGGCCGTCAAGTTCAGCGGCCATGCGGTGCACCGGACCAATGAAGGCGCCCGGCCCGCCGCCGACCATTGCCATCCGCACGGGGTCTTTTCGAGCAGGAAAGTTCATGGCTTCACTACCCTCAATGCGCGGCAGCCGACAGGGCGTGCGCCCTTGCGGGCCGGACCGATGGGGGACGAAACACAAAGGCGAGTAGTAGCGCTCCAAGCAGTGCAAGTCCGGATGGCACGAGGAACAGGGTTTGGTAATCAACCCCTGTCGGCCCTGTCAGCCGGGAAATGAGCGCCGGGAAAACGAAGCTTGCCACCACCATGCCGATGCCTAGGATGAGCAGGTTGAACAGCCCTTGTGCGCTTGAGCGCACGTCTTTGGGGAATATCTCGTCTACGAAAATATAGACGGTCGCGAAGAAGAAGGCGTAGCAGATGCCATGCAGCAGCTGCACCGCTATGATGGCCCAGACATGGTCCGGTGCGAATGCAAAGGTCAGGAAGCGGGCGGCATGTCCTAATATGCCGATAATCATCGTTACCCGCCAGCCCAGGGCCGCAAGAACCCGGCCCAGGACCAGCATGGTGACAATCTCCGCCACCTGTCCGAGGCTCAACACGACCATAGAAAGGTTGCCGGCTATTCCAACACGATTGGTAAGAAAAGCATCCGACATCACAAAATAGCCATTATGCACCACGGCGTCGAGGAAGGTGACGAGGAAGAGCACCGCGACAAAGGGCCGCTTAAGCAGGGCCAACGCCCGGCGCCAGGCGAGCGGATCGACCGCGCTGTCACTGCGTGGCGGCGTATGGGGCAGGCTCAGGGAGAAAGCCGCCATGGCAAACGAGACAAGGGCGGCCACGACGAAAATCGACCGCACCTCAAGCGCGGAAGCATGAGCACCCAGCAGGAAAATGAAAGGCCAGCTGACAATGATCCATCCCACGGTTCCGCCCGCACGCACGGTGCCAAAGTCACGGCCCGGGTCAGGCAAATGCGCAAAAGCTATGGTGTTAGTGACCGAAAGGGTTGGAACGTAGACGAGACTATAAGCCAGATACGATAGAAAAAACGGCAGGAAGCTGGTGCTGAAGGCAGCGGCGAGGAGGCAAAGGCCGCCGATGGCGTGACTCGCCGCCAGGAAGCGTTCAGCCGCGAAGCGGCGGTCAGCAAACTGATTGGAAAAGAAGATGCCGACAAGGCCAGAAATACCCCAGCTGCTACCCACAAGGGCCTGCTCTCCGGCACCAAAACCTAGCATAGCCATATAGGGAAATAATTTAGGGGCCCATGCGCCCCAGATCGCTATCTGAAGGGCCATCATGATGAACAGCCGCAATTTCAGGCTCATTTTCTTCCCCTTAGCCGACAGCCAAATCGCGCCTGCCGATTATCATTCTCACCCACTCCGGCTGTCAGCGAACGCACCCGGAAACCCTTCATGTAAACGATTGCCACTCTTACATCAACTCTCGGTGAACTGCGCAAGATTGAAGTGATAGGGACATAACAGCAGCTTCGAGTAAGTCAGGACTCACAGGAAGGCCCGTGCCGCGCTCATTTGGGTTTACCGATACCGCCTGTTGCGAGCAAAGTCGCCGGGACGATAATTGTATTGTAAGATGAGGGTACAAGGGTCGGCGATATCTGCTTTCCTCCAAGGATAATGTTGACCTTTTGCGCCACAGGCATGTCGTTCTCGATAACGAGTACAAGGTCTCCATTAGGATTGCGGAAAGCAATTTGGTTCTCAAACCCGGACAGGCTTTGGGTAGGCAAGTAGCGCGCACCGGGGCGAACCTGGGATGCAACATGCTTCATCACCCAATAGTCAGGGTTGAGAGTATAGTGGCCCTGTTCCGTGTCGACCGAGATCAGGGCATTTTGCGGCCAGCCCCAAGTAGACACGCCATTCAACGGGAGCGCCATATTCCAATATTGCCAGACGCTGGCGCCTGCACCGAGATAACGTTTTATGAGGTTCCAACCATAGCGGGCATAATGCCAGTCATTGGTGCCAACGCCGCACTCCTGTTCGGTTCCCCATAGCGGCAGTTGCGGATGCCTCTTGGCAAGCTCTCCCAAGGCCCCCTTTCCTGCCCACTGCACCCCTATTCCCTTGATGAAGGGCGCCGCTTTGGGATCCTCAAGAACCTTGGTGATCAGATCAGCACTCGACCTCTCCAAAGTGCCAAGCATGATCGCCACGCCAAGCTTGTTCATCTCCTGCCCCAGGAACGGGATAAAGCGGCCGAGACCAGCGGGCGTCCAGCAACAGCTGGGGAAAGGTTGCGGCGAATTAAATTCATTCTGCGGCATCACCGTGGTAATCGGAATCCCGAGCTTTCGATACTCCATGACATAGCGGGCAAAGTAGCGCGCATAGGCCTCAAAATAGCGATCATCCTGAATGAAAGTATCGACCCCTTCGCGTCCGATCTGATCAGCCCTAAGTCCATTTGACGGACTTCCAGGCAAAGATGGAAATTGCGCGTAATGCTTGTTCGTCTTCATCCATGTCGGTGGCGACCAAGGGGAAGCCCAAAGCTTCAGATCAGGACGAACATGCTGGGCTGCATGGATAAATGGTACGAGTGTTTCGCGATCATTGCTAACGCTGAAGTTACGGAGCGCAAAATCACCATCGGTCTCGTCGTAGCTATACCATTGCCGCGAAAAGTCATCTGCACCCAATGGCGTCCGGCACAGTGTGAAAGCTGCTCCATCGTCACCAAATAAATCGCGTATTGCACGGTCCCGTATCGCCTTTGGGAGCTTCGCCACAGCCTGCCAGCCAAGTTCGCTAAAAGCGCCGCCAAAACCGCCCATTTCTTGCGCCGGGTTGGTGAACTGCACCATGACATCCCAGGCAAAAAAACTCTTGGCTACAGGCTCTACTGGTGGCGGTGGAACTGCTTGCCACGATCCAGCGTCGCTCGTGCTCCACCAGCGAATGTCGTCCTGAAGGGGCTCAGCAAAGGCACGCACCGCAACCGGCGCCAGCGCAGCAGCGCCAATCATACCTAGCACGTCCCGACGGTCCAACATTCCTTGGTCATCCTTATTGATTATTGAAATTTGCCGACGGTGGCAGCTTTTCAATGCCTAGTAGCTTTTGGCCCGCGCTAGAGCACCGAGCACATGGGCACTGGGTTTAGCAGTACGGGCCTGGGTCGCGCGGTCGACGGCAACCAGTCCAAATCGGGACGAATATTTCCCCCATTCATAATTGTCGAGCAGCGACCAGTGCAGATAGCCGCGGACGGGAACGCCATCATCAATACAAGATTCCATTGAGGCGATTGCACGCTTCATATGTTCTACACGACGGGTATCATCGTCGGTCGCGATACCATTTTCCGTAACGTAGATAGGCTTCTTGGTCCGTTCATAGGCATAGCGGATGGCGTTACCAAGCGCTTCGGGATAAAATTCCTCACCAGTCGATGTGAGCTCAGCACCTGCCGGAGGTTTCATAGGTCCGTCCGCGTCAAATCGAAGGCGCGAGTAATTTTGAACGCCAATGAAATCGCTGCTGCGGGAAATCAGCTCCATCCATGGCTCGTAACATGCCGCCCGCTTTGCATCCCGCTGGCTGTTCTTTCCAACCGCTTGGTCATCTGTGATCGCCAAGCTGACACCAACCGGGAAATCGCCAGGGCCGCCTTTTATCACCTCATAGGCTTTTTCGTGAGCTTTGAGCATGTTCGGCAGTTTTTTGCTCTGGTCACCCGCCATCCATATCGAAAATGTCCCCGTTGGCGATTGGGTTCCGATCATGCCCGGCATCGCGATTATCCCCGCCTTGGCCTCAGGTGGCATATCTGACCACTGGAGGATCAGCCCCACATTAGGCTCGTTGAGGGTCGTGGCGAGGCCGGCCAGATCGCCCACCCCCTTTACGGCAAATTCGCAATAGCGTGCGAACAGATCAGCCGAAGCGGCCATGTCCCACCCGCCTTCGAATGCAAACCAACGCGGCGTTGTGAAATGATTGAACGTGATGCAGGGAGTCACACCATGCTCGCGGCAGGTTGCGGCCATGCGCCGATAATGGTCCAGCTCAGCTTTTGAATACTCACCTTTTTCCGGTTCGATCCGTGACCATTCCAGAGAGAATCGGTAGCTGTTAAGTCCAAGCCCAGCCAACATTTTGATGTCGTCCGCAAAGCGATGATAATGATCGCACGCATCGCCTGACTTGTCCGCAAAAGGTGAGTGTCCGCCTGGCAGCTTGACATGTTCAAGAAACCAGAAGTCGCTGTTGATATTGTTGCCTTCTACCTGATATCCAGATGTGGCGGCTCCCCACAAAAAGCCGGGCCGTGCGGTACCACTGGCGGCGGGCAGCTTTCGCGCCATGGCCGATGAACCACCGGCAGCGGCAGTCGCAGCGATAGCAGCGCCTCCAAGCAAGCCACGACGACTGATCTCGAATTCTTCGGCCATAACTATTCTCTCTCTTGGAACGCCGGTATCTTGGCATCATTCTTGGCTGGTCCGGCAGACTTAACAGCGGTCAACAGCACGCTCACGTCTGATTTACACCCGGTTGTCTGCACCCCTCACTGGCGACCCAGAAAGTCGATGATCGTCTTCCGCTCGCGGGGATCGGAGATGCCGCCAAAAATCATTTTTGTACCCGGGACGGTTGCTGCCGGTTTTGTCAGAAACGCATCAAGCTGTTGAGGTGTCCAGACGAAAGGCTTGTCCTTGAGTACGGCGGAATATTTGAAGTCGGATACCGAACCCGCCTTGCGGCCAACGACGCCACTCAGATTCGGGCCCAGCCCGGACCGTGCGCCCGCTTTGACCGTGTGGCAAGCCGCGCACTTGGCAAAAGGAGCAGGCGCGTTTTGCGCAAGGGACATCGAAGGAGCGCTAGCCAGCATCACGGCGCAAACCATTGAAAGCCCAGGAACGACCTTGTGTTTGAGCATGCGATGAACCTCTGTAAGCAGGGAGGAGAGTTGGACCGCAGAGAGAGCCGCAATACGCACGGTTACAGTCTCCCCGCCTTGAATTCGCCCGCAGCAAACGCAGCGGCTCTTGCTGTCATGGCCATATAGGTGATCGACGGATTGGACTGCGAGCATGACGCCATTGCCGCGCCGTCGGTTACGAACAGGTTTGGAATGTCATGCGCACGATTATGAGCGTCGAGCACCGATGCTCGCTTGTCCTTGCCCATCACGGCGCCACCCATCTCGTGAATCTGTGAACCAGGGATAGGCTTGCCCGGGATGCGCATCACGCCGCTGTAACCCATGCCTTTCATCATCTCGACCATATCATTGCCAGCTGCTTTTTGCATCGCCATGTCATTTTCACCAAATCCGACGTCCATGCGAAGCACAGGAATGCCCCAGGCATCGCGCACATTCGGGTCTAACGTCACTTGATTGCCGATCGCAGGCAACATCTCGCAGAGAGCGCCGATCAAGAGGTTCCAGTCACCCGTTTTCTGCAGGGTCTTCTTCAGTTCCACCCCGATCCCCGGCATACGCGCGCCACGTTGCCAATCATCGTTGAACACGACAGCGTTGCACTGGAAGCCGCGAACATAATCCGAACGCTTTTCACCCAGGATATTGCGATAGCGCGGCATCCACAACGCAGCGGGACGTCCACCGAAAATATGTGGCATGGGTGGCCCCGGCATGCGCACCAGCGCAAAATCAGAAAGCAAATGATCCATGATATACTTGCCGACCAGGCCGCTTGAATTACCAAGACCGTTAGGATGTTTGGGATTGGCCGAAAGCAGCAGGAGCCGAACGCTTTCCAGAGCGGACGCGCAGATGAATATCACCTTGGCTGAATAGGTGCGCTTCTGCCGGGTCTTGGCGTCCAGCACCTCAACGCCCGTCGCCCGTTCGCCGCTTTCGTCAGTCAGAATGCGGGTGGCAATGCTGTCGGGCATCACAGTGAGCCGTTTCGTCGCCATAGCGGCTGGCAATGTGGACGACTGGGTGGAAAAATAGGAACCTGTAGAGCAACCCCGATCGCACGGTCCGCAATAGTGACAGGGTTGACGATCCTCGCCGATTGCCTGGGTCAGGTTGGCGACGCGCGCCATCGTCAACGGGCGATCAGGAAACGCCTTGTTCATGCGCGCCTGCATGTCGCGCTCTAGCGTGTTCATAGGCATCGCCGGCTGAAAATATCGCCCGCCCGGCGCGGTCGGATAGTCTAGTACCGTGCCTGAAATTCCGATGAACTGCTCGACCCGATCATACCATGGCTCAATGTCCGAATATCGGATTGGCCAGTCCACACCATGGCCATCAAGGGCATTTTCTTCAAAATTGACTGGAGCAAAGCGATAGCTCTGCCGCGCCCACATCAAGGATTTACCGCCAACCTGATTGCCGCGTGCCCAATCGAATGGCCGACCGGGCGCGGTTGTGTAAGGATTTTCCTTCAGATTGGCGAAAAAATGGCCGCTGCCTTCATTGCCAGAACCAGATTCACCAGGATATTCGACCTGGTGCCGCCGATTGTCGCCCAACCCCCTGAACTTCATGTCATAGGGAGCTTGATGTTCGGTTGGATAATCCTCGCCGTGGCGCACCATGCGGCCGCGATCGAGCATCAGAACCCGCAGACCGCGTTCGGTCAGTTCCTTTGCTGCCCAACCACCCGAAATGCCTGATCCGACGACGATCGCGTCATAGCTGTTTTCCATATTATCCTCTCCGGCTCCCAAACGCCGTCATAATTAAAGCCGGCCAGCCAGACCGTACATCACCGGCCCGTTAGGATCGTCCTGGGCTCCATCCATCGTGGATTTAAGTTCCTCATCCATCCCGACTTGCGAGGTGTAATAGCCATGCAGTGTCAGCGACTTGAACTGTCCGAACGGATGGGGCGGATTGGCGAACAGATTGGCGCCCTTCTTATCCCATTCGACGAGCAGCTCCATTTGTTGAGGTGCCGCACACGTCAGGAAATCCTTGCCGAAGCGCTCTTTCGCTTCAGCATCATAATTTTTCAGCGCGGCGCGAAACGCAACCTGCTGATCTTTCAGGAACCATTCATTGAAGATGGTCCGGAAAAATTCCGGGACACCGGCACCGATGGCGCCTGGCGTGTCCGTTTTGGGGATGATGCCCTCGGCCATCGCGGCAATCAGTGCGAATTCGGCTTGCGTGAGTGGCGCTTCTCCTGTGCTTGTAGGTACAGGCACAGCAGCCGAACCGGGCAGGCCGCCATACAGGAGCTCAGTCCCTACAATAGCGCCACTGACGCCGACCGCCTTCAGTATCGACCTGCGGTCAAGCATGATGCCACTCCATCACTGTTGCCTCCAACCTCCGCCTCTTCATCACCTCGCCTGCACCTGTGACAAATAGGCGTAGGCCTCTGTGATCATTTGCGTGCGTGGTATGGCGAACGGAGGATCCTGTTCGACATAGAAATGCTTGATGCCGGCAGCGCGTGCTGCCGAAAGCACCTTGGCCCAGTCGATGATGCCTTTTCCAACAGGTGCAGCAACGATATTCATGACCGTGTTAGGAATGGTGTCCTTGGCAACCTCTTTGACATGCATTTGTCTGAAACGGCCAGGATGCGCCTTGAGCAGCGCGATCGGGTCCAGACCTGCGGCCGTTACCCAACCTACGTCCATCTCGAATGAAACAAGCGCGGGTTCAGTATTTTTGAGTAGGATTTCCAGACCGGTCTCATCGCCAAAACGCCGGAACTCGAAATTATGATTATGGTAGCCGAGACGAAGACCACCCGTCGCCAATGCCCTGCCCTGCTCGTTCAGTTTATCGGCTGTCCTGTGATAGTCCTCGGCGGTAAGCGTGGTCGTCATTTCCACATAAGCCGCCATAAGGTCTTTGGACTGGGAAGGCCGAAATCCAGCAGGTGGCATCAATGCCGCCAGGACCACGTCGCTAAGGCGCAGCTTTTGCGCAGCTTCGATAAGCGGCCCGGGCTTGTCGAGGCTGAGTGGCCCCATACTGATTATCCCGCTGGTGCAAGCAAGGCCTGCGTCGTCCAATTGCATACGAAGCCCCGCCGGGTCACGTACCCCGACGTTGATCTCGACGGAGCGATATCCGATCGAGCGTATCGTACGCAGGGTCTTCACGGGTTCCTTGTCAAATTCCGGTCCAACGACGCCCATTTGAAGCCCGAGTGGCGTTCCATTATGTCCGAAAAAGGTTTTGCCAGCAGCCAAAAGTGGCCCCGCAAATAGAGGAGCCAACAAGCCACTGACACCGCCCATGATCAAATTTCTCCGGTTCATGCCTGATCCACTCCTACTATCTGAATATCGCTGATTATGCCGCAAGCGCCAAATGGTCCCATAGGACGCAACGGAACGCGGGGCCTCTGGTGAGGCCCCGCGCGTCGCAACAGAGTGAAGGTATCACCGCGAGCCGAATGCGTAGCGAAGCATCAAGCCGGCTTCGCGAGGCATCGTCGAATTGATCGCGTCATAGCCGGGCGAACCGAAGGCGCCGAAGACACCATTTGTCAGCGGGAAGCTGCTCAGTTCCACCTTTTTGTTAAAGACGTTCTTCGCGTACAAACCCACGTCCCATGCGCCTTTGCTTCCCGTAAGTCCAGCAAACACATCGAAAATTGCATAGGCTTGGGTTGGCGTGACGAGCAGCCCTCGTGCAGGTGCGGACGAAGAAATATTGGGATTATGTCCCTGGAAATCCATGTTGAACCTGAAATACCCATCAACGGCCCCCAGCGGGAAAGTATAGCTGCCGTTCATACTCGCCTGGAATGGAGACGAGACATTAAGTGTCTTTCCTTTTGAGATAGGACATGTGTTGATTGGATTTGCGGGCGTGATGGCTCGGGTCGCATCGTTGCAAGGAGCCGAACCGCCTTGAGCCTGAATTCTGGCGTAGCTCAGGTTTAGGCCGAGCGAGAGGTTGTGAATCGGCCGGAGTTGGACTTCGGCCTCGATACCGCGAACCCTGGCATCGACATTTGTATAGAATGCCAGGCTGGTAGTGCTGACGCTCTGATTGACGGTGTCATAGTAGGCCACCCCCTCACCGGTGGTGAGTTGCCCCTTATAATCGATTTGAAACAGGTCGAAGTTGACACGCAGCGCACTGCCGAAAGACGCTTTTACACCCACCTCATAGGATGTCGCTTTTTCCGGGTTGGGAAACAGAAGATTAGCCGGCAATCCAGTATTTGCGATCGCTGGAAGCCCCTGACGCCAGGAAGTGCCAACGGTGACATAGCCAAGGACGTCTTGTGTAAATTTATGAGAAAGCGAGGCGTTCCAGATCGTTGCGGTAAATTTCTTGTCGTAATTTTCCACAGATGTGATAGCGACGCCAGCTGGCACTTGAGTATCGCAATAGCCAGAATAATTCGGGCTGTTGTTCAGACCAAGCGCAGTACACGGCAGAGCACCCCCGGTAGGATTGGCGAACAGTGCATAAAAACTTCCGCTATTGATATTGATGTTGGTTGGCCGGCGATCAATAATATGTCGGATGCCTCCGCTGAACTCTATATCGGCGGGCAAGTGCAATTGCAAATTTCCGTAATAGGATTCATTGCGAATCGCCAGCCTGATGTTGGTGTTAACCGGCAGAATGTAACGCGCAACAGGGGTAGTTACTGCACCGGGCACTTCAGATCCAGGCACACCGAAAGCTCCAGGGCGATACACCAACGAGTTCAATATCGAGTTGCCGTTCGATCGGTTGCGATAATATCCGATGTCATAGTCCACGATATGATCGCCGCCGCGAAGCGAAGACAGCCGCAGTTCGTGTACATTATAATAGCTTGTGTCCTTGGGCGGCTGCGGTTCATTGCTCGCCACTCTGTCGAAGCCGGGAATCACGTTGCCGACATCGACATTGGCCGTGCCGCCATCACCAGCTTTGCGAAGCCCGTAATTATAGCTCAGTACCTGCCCGAGCACCTCCCACGTCGCGTTGACCGTTATGAGTTCGCGGCTCGCCTTGGCGTCACGACCCAGATCGGAAACGGCTGTATAGTCCCTCGCGGTAAGCGAAGGGCCGTTGTAATTGGCGGGAATGTTGCGCGCCGGCACCCCCGGACTGCCCGGACCTGCGACCTGGGAATAGATCGTGCCGCTATTCTTCATATACTGATAGACGGCGTCAATTCTAACCGTGTCTGTCGGCTCAAAGCGCGCAGAGGCTCGAATATTTTCCGTCCGCAGTCGCGGATCCCGGGCGCCGGGCGCGATGCTGTAGACGCGATTCGCCTCACTATTATCGACCATGCCGGCAATACGAATGGCAAGCTTATCTTTTATGATGGGCGCATTCACGGCACCCTGGACATACCAGCGATTATTCGTGCCAAGCAGCGCTGCGCCATAGCCACCAAACTCGTCCATATCCGGCCGGTGCGTGGTGATGGTGACAGCGCCCGCGATCGACGGTGCGCCGCGGATCGTACCTTGCGGCCCCCGCAGCACTTCGATCTGCTGGATATCAAACAGGCTCTGGAGAACGTCGCCCGGCTGGAAGCTCACGTCATTGAGGTAAATTGGAATGGCCTCCGTCCCCGACCCGGGAGCCCAACGAACGCCACGCAAGATAATCAGCCCGCCGCTGCTGTCGTTCTGACTCGTCAACCGTAGACCGGCCGCAAGCTTAGAGATGTCTTCGGCTTTGGTAATTGCCTGATTCTGCAAAGTCTCACCGGTGACAACCTGTATAGACACCGGCACATTCTGTAGATTTTCTGCTTGGCGGCGCGCCGTTACAATGATTTCGCCCGTATCATTTTGCACTGGGTCGATTTTCGACGTGACCTCTTGCGCAAAAACGGAACCCGAGAAGCAAAGGGCAGACAGCCCCACAGATGCCATTGCCGTTCGCAGGACGCTCCGAATCGAAGTTGTACCTGCCGAATTTTGCTGTCTCATTAGTATAATCCCCTCCATCTTGCCGTGACAGTTCTGCCCTCGGCCTGGCCAAGGGTAAACGATTGCACAGCAATAAACTTAATGCAACGCTACTGGAGATTTAAATTTAAGTTTGGGTTTTGGTGTGTCTTCGAGGGCACATTCACGCGACGTGGAACCCCTCCGGCCAATATACTTCACGGAGGCCTGAGAGATGACGGAACGCCCGGGCGCGCAGGGACGGCCAGAATCCTTTTCGTCGGAAGAACTCAGCCCGCCGATAGCCTTGCCGTGGTGCCTCGCACGACAAACTCATGTTTGAAAGTCGTAGAGCGCATGCCTATGCCATGACCGTTTAGTATGGAGAGCAGCAGTCGTACCGTCTCCCTTCCGATATCCTCCATCGGCTGGCGCACCGTAGTGAGGGGCGGATGAAGATATTGGGCAACCGTGATATCGTCGAAGCCCACGACAGAAATGTCGCCTGGGCAATGCAGGCCCATTGACCGGATGGTATGGATAGCACCGATGGCAATTTCGTCGCTGAGACAGAGCAGCGCCGTCGGCCTCAGCGCCTGCGAAAGAATCGAAGCAGCGCCGAGCACGCCCCAGTCCATTGAGAAATCACCATGCAAAATGTCGAGGCTGGCAAGTCCACCATGTCGACTCGCACTGTTACGAACTCCGGCAAGCCGGTCGCGACATAGCGGCCCAGAAGTTGGCCCCGCCAAAACGCCAATATGCCGATGGCCCAATGCATACAGATGGTCCATCGCCTCTGCGGCTGCTGCACAATTGTCAATATGAGCACTTGGCACGCCCAGCTCGGGATCGAACTCACATCCGTTCACGACTGGCGCATTTGCGCCGAGCTGCTCAATGAGCGGTTGGACAGCGCCTGGTAGCCGGTGGCCCAAAAAGATTAGTCCATCTGCCTCACGCGTAGCGAGCATTGCTGCATATTGCTCTTCACCTTCGACCGTATAGCGAGTGTCGCCAAGCAGCACCGCATAACCATGATTATGCGCTTCTTCCTCGATAGCGCGGATGATCACGCAAAAGAAGGGGTTGGCGATGTTGGGAACGGTGACCAGAATTTTTCTGGTGGACGCCATCCGCAAACTGCGCGCTGCTGCATTAGGCGTATAGCCTAATTCCTGCACTGCGGCCATCACGCGTGCCCGCGTATCAGGGGACACGCGTGATGGAAGCGTCAAGGCACGAGAGACGGTCGCGATTGAGACACCCGCGTGTCGGGCGACATCTTTAACATTGGCCATGCCTCATCCGCCTTTCACGCGCGCGCGATTATGCGGGATCCTGACTGGATGGCAATTTGGTTGCTTTGAGCAGGAGAGAACGCTTCAGGAATCGGGGGGCGCGCGACGAACCGCCCACAAGAAGGCTCGCGTTGCCCGCCGGTATGACCCATCTATCCTGCCAGATTGCAAAACGCGCTGGAGGAACTGTCATCGAAACAACGCGGCTAGTGTGCGCCGCGAGCGTGACCTTCTGCCACGCCACAAGTCTCTTGGGCGGCTCATCTGCGCTTGCTGGCATCGCCGCGTAAACCTGTGCAACCTCGGCGCCAGTTCTCGCACCTGTGTTGGTGAGCGTGAAGCGAACCTTCACCTCGCCCGAAGCCTGTTGCGTGACCTGCAATCCGGAATAGGCAAATTGCGTATATGAAAGCCCGTGCCCGAAGGGAAATAATGGCGCGGTGCCAAGCGTGTCATAATAGCGATAGCCCATGCGAAGCCCTTCCGCGTGAGCAACCCGCGTTTGCGTGGCGGAGATATTTCGCTGAGCGAGTTCGTTTTCGTCATTGGGGAAAGTGAGAGGGAGCTTACCCGATGGATTTACATCACCCACCAGGACATCGGCGATCGCTTCTCCGCCCTTCACGCCCGGATACCAGGCCTCAACGATCGCATTTACTTTGTTCGCCCAAGGCATGGTGACAGCTGTCCCATTTTCAAGAACGATCACCACGCGCTTCGCCTTGGCTGCCACGGCCAAAATAAGGGCGCCCTGATCATAGGCCTGGTTGGCAGGATCCGCTTTGCCATCAGGAAGCGCCAACGAGGCAAGATCGACCTGCTCCATCATATGTTGCGTGGCAAATAGGATGGCTACATCTGCCTGGCCTGCGGCGGCCGCGGCCGCGTTTAGGTCTTCTCCACTGAAATAGGTCACGTTAGCCTGCGGCAATTTCGCGCGCAGCGCCGAGAGAGGTGAAGAGCGATACCAGTTGGCACACAGAGGAATGGTCAGGACGTTCGCGCCGGGGGTCCGGCATTCAACCGCATTCCCGTCACGAGGCGGGACGCTGCCAGAACCTCCGCCTGAAATGACGCCGACGTCGGCATGCCCGCCAATCACAACCACCGACTTCACCTTTGATCTGTCGAGTGGGAGGACCGGGGCAGCGGTTCCTGCATCATTCTTGAGGAGAACAATGGATTCCTGGGCCACGCGAAGTGCGAAGCGATCGCCTGCCGCCTGATCTATTATACCTCCGGGCTTGGGCGGATCTGCCATGATACCGCTTCGGTAAAGCATGCGCAGTTTGCGCAGTACCATATCGTCCAGACGAGCCTGAGATACCTGGCCAGCCTCCACGGCACGACCCAGTTTCTGGTTGAAAAAGGTGTTGAGACCGAATTTGTCCGGCTTGTCGTCGTTGAGCGACCCTGGCTGTTCTTCATCAGTGCCAGCATTGGCCGCGCGGACCGAGTCGGTAATGGAAAGCGCCCAGTCTCCCTGTACATAGCCTGGAAACTGCCACTCCCCTTTGAGGATGTCGGTAAGAAGCTTGTGATTTTCGCACGACTTTTCACCATTGACCTTATTGTAGGCGCACATAACCATCGCGGGCCTGCCCTCCTTCACCGCGATC
Organism: Sphingobium sp.; assembly: GCA_036384115.1. Taxonomy (GTDB): domain Bacteria; phylum Pseudomonadota; class Alphaproteobacteria; order Sphingomonadales; family Sphingomonadaceae; genus Sphingobium. The sequence continues at coordinate 36,190 of DASVMZ010000109.1, read as the reverse complement.
TCAAAGGCCCTCAGGTAAAGCTCCCGCAATGGTCGCTCGGCGATGACGCTGTCAGAAGTGAAGCGATTGGTCTCTTGGTCGTTCATCGCGAAATGCTTCGCGGTAGCCAGCATGGGAAGTTCATTGTTACCACGTATGCGTGCCGCCAGCATCGTGCCTGCAAGCACGGGATCCTCACCTTGATATTCGAAGGTGCGACCATTACGCGGCTCACGCGAAAGATTAATACCCCCTCCAAGAGCGCCGGAAAATCCAAGCGTACGCAGTTCGGTTGCGACGTGCTTGCCATAATCATGGGCTAGCAAGGGATCCCAGCTCGCAGCGAGAGCCAGCGGATTGGGAAGTGGGGTCGGATTCTTTCCTGGAGCGTTGGGCCCGGCAGTACTGTCAAGATAATCGATATCGGGAATACCCAGCCGTGCTATGCCATTGACGTGACCTATCGCGCCGATTGAAGAGCTGTCCCATCCGCCGCCATGTACGAGTTGCAGTTTCTCCGCCTGCGTCATTTTCGCCAACATGCTCGTCGCTTCGCGTTCCGCATCTTCGTCACTATTTCGGCCAACTGCAGCTGACGCAACGGCCAGCAATCCCACCGCTGTCGAAAATGCAGCAACCCTAAAAATCTGACGCATCGCCATCCTCTCAATATTACACAGAAGGGGCCGAACGCTGAACTGGTCCAGCCGTCAGCGGCAGGAAGCCCATGCTCCGAGGCAAATTGCCGCGCTGTCATCCGCCCCGGAACGACCATGCAGGCATGCTCGAACCTGTAAACGTTTACACAAGACACACCATTCCGCAATAACCTTTGAACCTGACTTGCATTGACCCTCCTGCCGCCGCTCAAGTTACAATATTTCGAACTTCGAATGTCGCAAGAATATTTTAATATAGATTTATTCAATCTTTGAATTAAAAACGGATGTGACGGTCGTCTTCCCAATATTTCAAGTACGAAAAATAAATGGGATAAAATCCTGAAATTCCTGCCGTCAGCGTTCCACCTAGATATATAGCGCAGCAGCGCAATTACCATGGCAAAGATGCCCGTTTGAAGGGTGATTTGATCAAAACGGCAGAATTTATTCAATCGCAACCTGACCGCCGCTTTGCGCTTGCTTAGTCGATGCTCGATGCCGTTTTCGCCGCAGAACTGAAGCTTGGAATAGGGATGTCAATGCCCAGCCTTCCGTCGGCCAAGGATTGCCTTGGCGAACTTCGGCATTAAGCGCATCTGTGCCCTTCTATGCTATCCGGTCGGGCACCGTGCCAGAATCGTGAGCGCTCCCTGCCTTAAGCCCTCCTTCCCAAGCGCGATGCTGCGCTGTTTTGGGAGCGATCAGCAGCGCTGCATATACGATTTGGCCACCCGTAACGAGATAGCCGCACTCCATAAAATCGGCGAACACCGCGTCGAGCGCACCCGCCCCGGTCAACCTTCGCACAAGAACCATCTTGTCGGCATGGGGTGTTACGTACCAAAGGCCGAAACCCAAAACCGCAGCCAGCTCAGCCGGTCCCGGATAAAAAACATTCCACACACTCATCGGACGCATTGTTTTGCGCCGCCAGGACCAGCACCTTAGATCGCCGCAACCGGATCATACGCTTGGCCCCGTCGCTAACAGGCAGGACCGCGACAAGTGCCGGGCCAAATGTCCCGAAGCCGATGATCCCGCCCTGCTCCTCTTCACGTCCACTCCTTTTCGAAGTGGACACTACATCAACCGGAGGAGTTTGAGGGGAACAGGGTGACTCTTCGCCAACTTGCTTGGGTGGCACATCTTCCACGACCATAGTAGTAGTAGGATCCGCCGCTCGTCGGAGATGCGGATCCTACGGAATTAATATTTAACAGTCAGGTCCAGGCCATAGCTACGGGCTGTCTCGAAACTCGCCGTGCGAACGATCTGGGCGAACGGGAGGGGGTATGCCATCGACTTGTTATCCGTCAGGTTGCGACCCCAAAGCGCAAGCTCGCCTTTGACCGGCCCTAGCGAAATATTCTTGATGGCAGCCCGCCCGTTTAACAGCCACCGGCCGCCGACGACAGCATATGGCGCAAAGGTTGGAATGAATTGTCCAATGTTTGGGTTGGCATCTGCGTTGTTCTTGGAACGGTAGTTCCCATCCATCCGCACCACAAAGCTGGTATCGCCCGAGATCGGCAATTCATACTGGGCATTAAGGTTCGCCGTCCACTCTGGATTTCCACCCAGCGTGTAACTACCGAAATTCGGCGTCGTCAGAAATGCCGGTGAGTCTCTCAATTGTCCTTTAGTATATCCTAGCGACCCTCCGAGCAGCAGGCCATTCACGGGTGCCGCAGTAACTTCCAGCTCAAATCCATGCGCTTTCAGTTTGCCGGCATTGACGACAAGAACCGGCACGGTCGGGAAGCCAAAATTTGCGCCACCTTGAGCGGTCTGCAAATCCTTGTAGGTGGCAGTCCAGAGCGCAAGGTTGACGCGCAGCCGACGATCGAAAGTCTCCGACTTTATACCGGCTTCATAAGATTCCACTGTTTCCGGCGTAAAGCTGAAACCTGCTACAGAACCTCCCGAAACGAAGCCATTCGCCCACTTGACATAGGCTAGTACATCATCAGTAGGCATATAATTGAGGCTTACTGAAAAATTCGGTTTAGTCTTTTCGTAGGTAAACGGCAAGTTACCGATGACGCTGTCAGAGTGATAACCGTTTCGCCGATCGTTGGTAAGGCGCGCGCCACCAACTATATCTATGTGATCCGTGACATGGATTTCGGCCTGGGCATATGCCGCGAGTGACTTTGTCGTCGTGTAGTCGTTCAGTTCACCGCCCAAGGGCAGAATGCCATCAGCACCTACGGTTGTGAAAACAAAGTTAGCGGCCATGCCAGGAACGCTACCATTTCTTATTTTTTCATAATAATATAGACCACCTACTGTGACCGTAGCCCGGTGGCCGGTATATATGAACTGCAATTCATTGCTAAATTGCTTGTTGTCACCCTGGTTATTTCCATCATATGAAAGAAATTGTCGGCCTATAAGTGGCGAAAAACTTGGAATAATCGCAGCCAAACTAGGCGTGATAACCAGACCATCCAGCCCTAACACCGTAGCCGCAGAATAGGAAAATGCCTTCCGGTAAGCCGTGATGTTTTTAAGCGACAACTGGTCGGTTAATTGGGCCGTAATTGTCAAATTATGACCACTGGTGCGAAGAACGCCTGGCACAGTATAAGAGTTGTTGATGGCATCAGGCCGTTCAGCGGAAGGCGCAAGTACAACAGGACCAAAGGGACCGCCACCAGCGGGTTGAGTGAGCAGCAGTAGAGAAAGAAGGCCACCAACACCAAGCGGATCAGCCGCATTAATTGCCAGCGTCGCGCGTGCATCAGGCGTGAAATGGCTTATGCTTCGGTCAAACTTATAGACCATCTTAAACTGATCACTAGGTTCGAACTTTATTGCGGCGAATATACCGTTATTATTTTTGCTGCCCAGCCATTCGGGCGAACTTTGTATCCCAATTCCGCTGACGGCTCTCGTGCGATCATAGACGGTCCCTGCCCCCAGGTTGCGGACATCTCCGTGCTGCTCATCATGCAAATAGGACAAGTAGGCGCTGAACGGCCCGACCTGCGGTAAATCGACTGATGTTACCGTTCGCAGAAGCGAACGGTTTCCGACCGAGACCTCTTGCTTGAAATGCAATTTTCCGCTTGGATCGCGCGTAGTAACGCTGATTGCACCAGCTGTGGAGTTTCGACCGAAAAGCGTTCCTTGAGGTCCGCGGAGCACCTCAATCTGTGCGATGTCAGGGAAGTCGAAGACTGAGCCGCGAGTGCCTCCGATATAGACCCCGTCGAGGTAAGTTGAAATCGCTTTATCAGCACCTGGTGCCGCTGCGTTTACGACATTGCCTCGAAGCGTGAATGCTATTGAGCCAGTTGATCCCGCTGGCTTGCGAGCGGTAAGCCCCGGCGCAATGCTCGACAGATCCGCAACGTTGGTTATTCGGTTCGACTGCAGAGCTTCGGCAGTTACGGCCGTGACCGCGATGGGCACATCCTGCATTCTCTGTTCGCGCTTTTGGGCGGTTACGACAATCTCGTCCAAGCCTCCGCCATCACGGGTTTGAGCCAAAACAGGGTAGCTAAAAGTACTGAGCGCGAAAATTGAAACGGAAAGCATATTGCCGCACGAAATCCGTCTCTTCGTAAGAGAGGATTTGCGGTCCAGATAATTATAATTGCCCCCATATTTTTTCAGCATCTTTTTCTCTCCCAAATATTTTATATTGGATTTTTTATACGACTTGATGGGCCGTTGCTGATGCCTTCGACATGTCGCGCACTACTGATTTAGCTGATCATATCGCTACGCGCGATGCCTCACTTGGAGGTACAGCAGTTCATGTCAGATTTAGCTGAATATGTCCGAATTTGGCCTTTATTAAATCGTGTGCCGCAGCGTCATGTAGGTTCGACGGCCTAGCCATAGCGATGTCCGGCTAAGCGGTTTTGGAGGACACCGGGACTGAACCTGTCAGGCTTAACCAACTCTCCATTCGGCACCCAGCGCCTCCTCTAGGAATGAAAGTCAGCACCACCATCGATATTGATATTGGCGCCAGTCATGTAACTGTTTAACCTCGATCCCAGCCATGCGATGGCTGCGCCATATTCTTCTACATAGCCGATACGTTGCATCCAGTTAGTATCACTTTGGCCGCTACCAAACATTTCCTTCTGCATCTTGAGGGCATCGGAAGCGCTATTCGGATCCAGGCCAGTCTTTGCGAAATAGCCATTTATTACCTCACCCCAGTTCCCACCTTCAACCATTATGCTGCCCGGCGAAAGGATATTAACCGAAATGCCCAAAGAAGCAAATTCATTTGCCATACTGCGGCTCATCGACACAACAGCCATTTTCGTCATATTGTAAATGTGCAACATTGGCGACGAACCGGTAGTCGACATGGTCGAGACATTGACGATCCGACCCCACTCTGCCCTTTTCATATACGGCAGCGCCGCGCGAGTTGTCCTTACATATCCCATCGCGATACGATCATAGGCCTCGCTATAAACCACTTCATCCTGGAAACTTTGAAATGTGCCATGGGTTCCGATAGAGTTGGCAGCATTATTGACAAGAACATTGATATTTCCCCAAGCAGCGCCAATACGTTCGAAGGCCGCATTGATCTGTTCGGAACTCACCATGTCGGCAGAAAATGTCAGGACTTCGGGACTGCCCGCATCAATACATTGCGCTGCCGTCTTCTCAAGACCCTTCAAATTTCGAGCGATCAGTGCGAGTTTTGCACCCTCTGCGGCGAAATAACGCGCAGCCGCGCGACCAATGCCGCGCGATGCGCCAACAAGAACCACATGTGCATTATTTAAGCCAAGATCCATTTTTCGTTCCTAAGTCATAACATGTTGTTCTTGCGCATATGCAGCGTCGCCACCACCGAGCGTAGCGGCCAAGAGTAAGGAAACGGATCGAGCGTTCGGCCGGCATTTTGCCGGACTGGAGCGGGAATCGGTCGTCATCTACCATAAGCAGCATGCCATCACGCTCCACGGTCGAGCACGGCCCGGCGAAATAACGCGGCACGAGGCACATCGTTAATCTGGATATATTGCCAGACGTCGGGTTCAGTCCAGTTGCTGATCGGGAGATGCGCCCCTTGTCGCGGCTCTTTTCCTCGTCGCGCCGCGCGCCGCCGAATGCTGCATCGAACGGTTGAGCGCCTGCTTCAGCCCTTCGGTCTTCCACATGTCGGTGTGCAACGCGCCATGGTCTAAAGGGTTTGATCAGCCATGCTTAATCAAGGCCAAACCGGGTGGAATAGAAGGCGAACCGGCGCTTTATTTCATCATTGTCCAAGTCGAATTTAGAAGCGTCATACTCATGGCTTCCATGCTTGTCCCGGGGCGTGTCCCGACGCCACGCATCCATGCGAGCACGTGCTTCAGGCGTAAACTCCTCGCCCAGGAAAGCGTAAAGCTCGGCGATGCTGGCGATAGGGTCCGCCATGAATGGCCGAAAGTGAATATCGTGGAACCGACTGTCGTTTCCTGCGGCCCGAAAAGCAATTAGTCGCTCCAGCGCCGTCTCCCAAAATTCCACGTTCATCTGCCCTATGGCCTTTTTGTCGACGTCATCGGAAAAGGCGCTCATCATCTCGAAGTAGAGATCAGAAACTGATGGGATGACACTTGTTATGGAGCGGTGTGTCATCCAGAATCGCGCATCAGGAAAAACCTCAGTCAATGCACCGATGAACATCGAATGCGATGGGTTTTTCAGCCTCCACTTGTGAGGTGGGCATCGCCACTGAAGCAGCTTGAGAACCCGTTTGACATAGCGATAGGTGGGAACGAGGTCAGCCTCGTTGCATAGCCAATCGCGATAGGACGGAACGTCGGCCACGGGGAAGAATATTTGAGACTTGAAGTCGTATCCCATGAAATTTTGGCATTCCGTTGGAGACGTGGCTGACTGAGGGAGCATGCTCCGCATCCTGGGATAAGCCTTAAATTGGTGCGCCAACCCCTGTTCCGCAGCCAAGATTCTTGGGTCGATATTTTCTGTTTCACTTTCTGGAGGCGGACATGGCGAGCCGGACTCCCAGGTGCGCAGCGATCGCACTGCCGGATCCTCTGCCAAAAGACAGGCCAAAGCGGTGGATCCGGTTCTTGGCGCGCCAAGACCAATGAGCGGCGCGACAATCTCCTGCTCATCGATCTCCGGATGCAAATGATACCAGTGTTCGACCTGCAAACGATTGCTGAGCAAATTGGTAATCATTTGATCCAACGCCGCACGACCTGCATCCGTTAGTCTTGCTTCCCTATCCAGCGCTACGAGGAGCCTCTCCAGGCCTTCACGAAACGAATCTTCGCCAAAATCATCAAAAGAAGTAGCGGATCGAGCTTTCTCTAATATATCCGTCACTGTGCTCATATAGTATTTCTTTCATGCATTGATGATCTGATATTCGAAAAATCTCTATTTATTGATATAATTTTATGTAAGAAATTATCTTAAAAATATGATATGATAATATCACCGATACGAGATAAAATACGCCGATAATATTGGCACAATTTTTCCTCTCCAGACCTTCATGATTCCCTAGAGGAATTGACGAAGGATGCGATATCTTAGCTAACGATTTTAGCCCACAGAGCAATGCAACCAGATGGCCTGCGCGCAGGTTATGACCGAATTTTACCTATGCGGCGTAAATTCGCTCATTGATCTCGATTACACCTTACTCTTGGACCGTTTCTCGCCCAGCCAGATATATTTGCGACAATGAGAATCCAAAGGGGGACTTCGTGCCAGGCCATTGGCCGCTCCAGAGGCGGCATGACGACCAGGATATTGACGTTGAGCGCTGCCTTGGTGACTCTTGTCCGCTTCCTATTGATGCCCGGCAATCGCTTCGACAGTATCGGCGTGGCGCCGCTGATCGAAGGCATCACGTTCGGCGCGCTGCTTGCCGACAAGACTTTTGACAGCAATGCCATCCTCGCCGATCTCAACACGCGTGGCGCAAAGATCGTCATCTCCCAACACCCCCAACGAGCAAAGCCTGTCCCGCTTGATACCGAAATGTACAAATGGCGGCATGTGATCGAGAATTTCTTGTGCAAGCTCGAAGAACCCAAGCCTATCGCCATGCGCGGCTGCAAAACCGATCAAGGCTTCCAAGTCATTATCTATCTCCCCGTCGTCGCCATCAATGCGCGATCAATCACCACGGTCCTTAATGCGTGTTTGATGTTCAGGCATTACGTGAAATAGAATGGACTGATATCTTGGCAGAAGCCCACAACAGGAATACAACACCAGCTATAGTGCCAACCTGTGCTGACAAGATCGCGGCAGCTAGCGAATCCATACCTAGCAGCGGACGCAACAAGTCGCTCATCGCCCCGACCAGGGAAGGCCCTCCGCCTGTTCCGATCAGGTTGAGCAGCAGCAGCATGATTGACATTCCGAAGGCCCGGAACTGCGGCGGCAGAAGCGTTTGACCGACCGTCAGAAGCGGCGCCGACGTAGTGGCAATGCCCAGTTCTGCAACAAGATAATACAGCCAAGGTCGATCCGATCCGCCGACGAAGAACAGCCATTCGGCCGGCACCGCGATGGCTGTACCGACCAACGGAACCCAGATATACCAGCGCAAATCGCTGACGCTCAGTCTGTCGGCGATCAAGCCTGCAGCAAGGCTGGAAAAAATCGTGATGCCACCCTGTAAAAGGCCGCTCATGACCGCCACCTGCTCCATATCAATGCCCTTAACGCGCATCAGATATGTGGGTGCCCAGACCTCGAACGCACCGTGCCCGAAAGTCAGAAAGGCGAAGCCCATGGCTACCGCCAAAAATACGGGCCTTTCCGCAAGGAATGCCAGCGACTTACTAAAGCCCATCTGCTGGTGGGCTTCGCCGGCGGTAGCACCGGCTTCCTCAAGCGCGCCCCGCTCTGGCTCCTTTACCAGCACAAAGAACAGCAAACCCAGCACGAAACCGGGCACCCCCATAACGACAAAGGCCGTTCGCCAGTCAAAATGTGCTTCTATCCAGCCACCTCCAGTCAAACCGATAAATGTCCCAATAGAGATTCCAAGACTGTATATCGCTATGGCAGTTCCCCGGCTATTTTTGGGAATTTTGTCGCTCATCATGGAATATGCAGCGGGACTGACACCCGATTCTGCTACTGCGACTCCCATACGTGCCAAGGCGAGGAAAGCAAATCCTTGCGCAAAGCCGCATATCGTCGTCATCAGCCCGAAAAATGAAGCAGAGGCCGCGATGATTGTCTTCCGAGACCGGGTGTCCGCCAGACGCGCAACCGCTACGCCGGACAAGGAATATACGAGGGAGAAGGCCAAGCCGGTGAGAAGGCCCATCTCGCTGTCCGCAAGACCCAAGTCCTTGCGGATTGGTTCGGCCAGAATGATGAGTACGGAGCGATCGATCCAGCTGGTGCTGTATATCAGCGTCAGAATGATCAGAAAGACCCAAGAATTCTGAGGCATTGCTCTTAAGGGTGACGTGCTCATTCCACACTCCGGTGATCGAAAAGTCGGTCTCTGGGATCATGCATAGTATGAGCCTTGTAACGTTATCAGGTATCGGAACCTTTGTTGCGTGTGCGAGCAATCTTGTAGGTGGCTGCAAATCTGCGCTTCGCCTGCTACAGACCTCGCCTTGGCGAAACGCGCAGCATTGCCGGCATGATGTAGAGCCAGGTTTGGATATAGTGAGCGCCGCGCTTGGAGATCCTGCCAAGCTCATTTTCCCCGCCGCCTGGATGGCTTTTGGCGTTAGCCCGAGCTAGGCAGCGAACGCACTGCCGGGGCAGAAGATAGAGGCGGCGGGCACGGTGTTTGGGGTCGCCATCGCCGTGGTATGGTTGACACCAGAATCGAAGCGAGCGGCCCGTTCCTCTCATCAGTCTGGTGGGCGCAATGAGCGGCTCCTTGAGGGCGTCGATCCACCGCCAAACGCTTGCCCACTCCTCAAGAAGTGGCAACAGTTCCTGTTGCGCTGCGGCGGCATTGCGGGATACGCCCCTGTGCGGCGAACTTCGCGATCCGGTGGATGCCTTGCTGTGGTGATCCCGGACTTGGCGAAGTCCGGGTGGTGATCACACCGATAGCCCCGTGGGACTGTTATTGTGTCCTTATAGCCTTCACTTACATGTCAGGCGAAGTGAAATTGCTGCCGTCCATGTGTGATGGGGGGTTCGGGCGTGCAATGAATATCTGGTCGTCGACTCCTATTTTTGGGCCATCGGATGCCGCATCTAGTCATCGAACTTTCGCGCGAGGTGTTCGATCCGAATTCGGCGCAAGGCCTTCTATCGGCGTTGCACGATGCTGCGGCAGGGACCGGCGTCGTTCAGGCACAGGATCTGAAGCTGCGGATTGTACCGATCGACATCGCCCTTGTCGGCAGATTTGACGATCCATTCGTGCATTTGACCTTTGCCTTGCTGGCAGGACGAAGCCCGGAGCAAAAGCTTGCGCTTAGTACGTCGATGTTGGGCGTGCTTTGCGAGCGTTTCCCGGCGATCGAAAGATGCAGCGTGGAAATCAGGGAAATGGACGCACCATCCTATAAGAAAAGACGATCTGACAATATTCCCATTCTCGCTACCAATTTGAAAGATGATCCATGTTGATAGGCGTTCCCAAGGAAATCAAGAATCACGAATATCGCGTGGGCCTTACGCCGGCAGCGGTCCGGGAATATGTCGCGGCTGGTCATAACGTGATCGTGCAGACGGGTGCAGGCGAGGGTATCGCCGCAGCCGACGCTCATTATGAGGCCGCTGGGGCGGGGATCGTCGATACGGCTGGGGAGGTATTCGCGCGGGCCGGGATGATCGTAAAAGTGAAGGAACCCGTGCCGGATGAATGGCGCCAGCTTTCGGAAGACCAGATCCTGTTCACCTATCTGCATCTTGCGCCCGATCCCGATCAGGCCAGGGGACTGATGGCATCCGGTTGTGCTGCTATCGCTTATGAGACGGTGAGTGACCATGACGGCGGACTGCCTTTGCTCGCCCCGATGAGCGAAGTCGCGGGACGGCTGGCGATCGAGGCAGCGGGGACCGCGCTGCGGGCGGTGACGGGCGGACGCGGACTATTGCTGGGCGGAGTACCGGGAGTGCCGGCGGCGCGGGTCGTCGTGCTGGGCGGCGGCGTCGTGGGAACACAGGCCGCCCGCATGGCCGTTGGGCTAGGGGCCGAAGTGACTATCCTCGATCGTTCAATCCCACGCCTCCGCCAGCTCGACGAGCTGTTCGGCGGACGGATTCGCACCATGTTCTCGACGCTTCAGGCGGTCGAGGATGAAATTGTCGATGCCGATGTGGTGATCGGCGCGGTTCTGGTGCCCGGCGCATCGGCGCCAAAGCTGGTCACTCACACCATGCTCGGGTCCATGAAGCCCCGCGCGGTGCTGGTGGATGTCGCGATAGACCAGGGTGGCTGTTTCGAGACCAGCCACGCCACCACGCATGCCGACCCGACTTACGAGGTCGATGGAGTCATCCACTACTGCGTGGCTAACATGCCAGGTGCGGTGCCCCTGACATCAAGTCACGCGCTGAATAACGCGACGTTGCCATTCGGCCTGGCGCTGGCGCGCGGTGGTATCGGGGCGGTAGAAGCGGACCCGCGCCTGCGGGCCGGGCTTAACGTGCGGCAGGGCCGGATCGTCAACGATGCTGTCGCGCAAAGCCTCCAGTTCTCTTGACATCGGCGGCGGCAGCGCCCCTGCCTGCCCCCCTGCCCGGCGACTATTCAGCCCGGCCCGTCATGATGCAAAGCGAAGTAGCCAGCCACTTGGCCAGCCACGGCGCATAGCTTGCGGCGATGAACAGCTCGATCGTGACATTATCGACGGCATGAACGATCACCGGCACGCCAGCGCACAGCGTCTGGCAGGCGTTGCCGCAAGGAAGCGCGGCGGGAGATATATCGATCTGCACTCCGCGGGCCAGCAACTCGCGTCCGCCGCTGCCGGTGACTTCGAGTACACGCCAGTTCTCGCTGACATCGACAAGCCGCGCGCCCAGATTGTCTAGCGCCGGTCTGGGCTTATCGCGTCCGGCGATCACCAGACGTTGATGTGGGGCAGAGGCAAAGATGATCCTGCCATCTGCCTGCCGCCGGAGCAGGATTTCGTCCGCCTCCTCCCACGTCCGGCGCGGAAGCGTCACGTCCCAGAAACTGCGCCCCCCGAGCGGCGATAATGTGCAGTCGTTAGCCACGCAGCCTAGTTCCTTCAGGATCGATGAAGACGGGATCGCAGATCGTGACGGGCACCGTGATGCGGTCCAGGGGAGCAGCGGCAAAGGCCGTCGTCCCGATCCTGCTGCGTCCATCGACAACAAGCGCGAGCGCGATCCAGCGATCCAGTTCGGGGCTGAACGCCATCGAAGTGACCGGCCCCAGCATCGGGGTGGTCCCTTCGCCGGGACGATCGCCTGTGATCTGGGCGCCGCGCGGAATTTCTGCGGCGGGATCGACAGTCATGATGCCCACCATCTGCCGCCGGCCCGGCGCGACGAAGGCCTCGCGGCGCAGCGAACGGCGGCCGATGAAGTCCTTGGTCTTGCTGACCATCCGCGCCACGCCCAGATCATCGGGCAGAGTGCGTCCATCAGCCTCGAAGCCGGGAACGAACAGCCCCTTTTCAATCCGCAGCGTCATCATCGCTTCAGTGCCGTAGGGCGCGATACCGAACGGTTCGCCGGCTGCCAGCAGAGCTTCCCACATTGCCGGTGCGCAGCTTGCCACAGTGTAGATCTCGTAGGCGAGTTCGCCGGAAAAGCTCACCCGCAAGACCCGACAAGCGATGCCCGCAAGATGGCCTTCCGCCATGTGCATGAACGGCAGAGAATCGTTACCACAGTCGAAATCGGGTGCCATAGCCTGTAGCATCTGCCGCGCGTGTGGGCCCGCCACTGCCATGGCACCCCAGTGGTCGGTGACCAGCGTGATGGTGACGTCCAAATCTGGCATGTCGATCTGGCGGACGCGTTCAAGCTGGGCCAGCACACGCTCCGCATTGCCGGTGCCGGTGGTCATGAACCAGTGTTCTTCCGACAGCCGCGTTACCGTGCCGTCATCCAGCACGATGCCATCCTCGCGCAGCATCACACCATAACGGCAGGCGCCCGGCTTCAGTTTGGAGAAGCCATTGATATAGGTGAAGTCGAGCAGTCTACCCACATCGGGGCCCTGCAGATCGATCTTGCCGAGCGTTCCCACATCGATGATGCCGACCGCGCGACGAACGGTGCTGGCCTCGCGGATCAGGGCCGCAAGCTGGCTCTCACCGCAGCGCGGGTAGAGCTGCGGCCGGCGCCATGCCCCGACGTTGGCCATTGTCGCGCCATGGGCCTGGTGCCAATCGTCGAGCGGCGTCGTTCGCGCGGGCAACAACAGCTCGCCGGTAAAAGGCCCGGTCATTGCGCCGAAGCTGACCGGGCTGAACGGCGGGCGCGGGCGGCTGTTGCCGGTTGCGCCAGTCGTCCCACCGTTCGCTTGGGCGAGCACGGCCACGCCGTTCAGCCCAGCGATCCGGCCCTGGTCGGTTCCCATGCCCAGCGTCGTATAGCGCTTGGCATGTTCGATGCGGCGGTATCCTTCGCGGGCGGCGAGACGGATTGAACCTGTAGTCACATCGTTTTGGGGGTCGACGAAGGCCTTGTCGCTTTCGGGCAGGACTGGCTTTGCCATTGGTGTGATAGCGCGCGGTTCAGGCGACGGTTGCCCCGCTCCGACCAATCGGCCTGCGGCAACGCAGTCAGTTGCGCCCCATTCGCCCGCACCGGCGCCAATGGCGATCAGAGGGGAACTGCCCGTCACCGGCAGGAAGGCATCGCGCGCTTCGTCCCAGCGCAGTCGGCCCGTGGTATGCGTAAAAAGCTGAGTGGCCGGCGAATAGCCGCCCGAAGTCAACAGGAGATCACAGGCCAGGGTGATCGGCCCGCCTGCTTGTGCGGTCTCGATGACGGCCGCCGTCACCCGTTTGCGCCCGCGCACGTTGACGACGCGGCCACCGGCGTGGAGTTGAATGCCCGCGCCTTCGAGCGCCGCGCGCAGCAGTTCGGGAATGGCGTCGCGCTGGTCGATCACGGCGCAGATCGCGACACCTGCTTCGTGCAGCGCCAGCGCGGCCGCATAAGCGCGATCATGATTGGCATACAGCACCGCCCGGCGTCCGGCCGCGACGCCGTGCTCGACGAGATAGCGATGAGCGGATTCCGCCAGCATCACGCCCGGACGGTCGTTGTTGGCAAACAACAGGGGCCGTTCGAAAGCGCCGGTGGCCAGCACGATCTGCTCACCAACGATCAGGTGCCGACGCAGACGGGGGCCGGGGGAAGCAACATCCTCCAGAGCCATCACCAGCCCGTCATCATAATAGCCGGTCGCTATCGTTCGCGGCATCAGCGTGACCGCCGGGTTGGCCGCGAGGCGTGAAAGTACAGAAGCGACCCAGGCCTTGTGCGATAGTCCTTCCACAGGTTCGGTGCTCATAACCCCGCCGAAGAACGCGGCATCGTTGATCACGATCACGCGTCGGCCTGCTTGCGCCGCGCTGTCAGCAGCGGCGAGGCCAGCAATACCCCCACCGATCACGAGAAGGTCGGTATGGGTGTGTCGGCTTTCGTAGCCATCGGGATCGGCGCCATCCGGTGCGCGCCCCATCCCCGCTGCGCGCCGGATCCACTTTTCGTAAAGCGGCCATGCGCGGCGCGGCCACATGAAGGTCTTGTAATAAAATCCGGCCGGCAGCAACGGTGCGATCAAATCGTTGATCGCACCCAGATCAAACCGCAGCGATGGGAAGCGGTTCTGGCTGAACGCGGCGAGCCCGTCGATCAGCATGACCTGCGTCGCCTTGAGGTTGGGTTCGGCGCGGGGGCCTTCGCCCACCCGCACCACCGCGTTGGGCTCGTCTGCGCCGAAGGCGGCGATCCCACGCGGTCGGTGATATTTGAACGACCGGGCCACAAGATCCACACCGTTAGCCAGCAGCGCCGATGCGAGAGTGTCGCCAGCAAATCCCTGATAGACCTTGCCGTCGAACGTAAAACGCAACGGGCGGAGGGAGTCGATGCTCCGGCCGGGACCGGCTCGCCACCCGCTCATGCCGCACCTTCCAAGCACTGATGCGTCGCGGTGTCGCGCAGCAGGCGGAACCACATGCGGCAGGCTGCGCCATGGAACCATATCTCCGCGTGCGGGCCCGAGGGGTTCTCGCGTTCATAAATGAACACGTCCCAATCCGCTCCGGGTTGGTCGTCGAGCGTATCGCTTTGGGGGCGCTGGATGGCGGCTCCCCCATATGTGAACTCGGCCATCGGCCGCGGGCCGCAACAGGGACAGGGTATGTGCATGGGCGATCAATGCATCCAGGGGGAGGAGCCGGAGCCGCGCTCGTCGAGCAAGGCTCCGCGCGAGAAGCGATCAAGGCGATGGTGCCGGGCAACCGGGTGTGGCTGGTCGGTGGCCAGCAGGTGTGCCATCACCCAGCCTGCGGCCGGCGTCGCTTTGAAACCGCCATAGCACCAGCCGCCGTCCAGATAGAGCCCTTCCACGGGAAGCCGGTCCATGATCGGGCTGCCATCCATGGTCATATCCACGGCGCCCGCCCAACTGCGCATCATCCGCAGGCGGCTGATCTCGGGGAACAGGGCCACCGCCGACTGGGCGACATGATCCAGCACATGTGGACTGCCTCTTCGCGCATAGGAATTGCAGCCATCAAGGTCTCCGCCCATCACCAGTTCACCCTTGTCGGACTGGTTGATGTAGATGTGCAGTGCCCCGGACACGGCGGCGACGTCCAGCATCGGCTTTACAGGTTCAGAAACAAGCGCCTGCAGGGTATGTGTCTCTATCGGCAGACGCAGGCTGGCCAATGCTGCAAGTCGGCTGGAATCGCCCGATACCGCCAGCAGGACTTTGTCCGCCCCGATCTGGCCGCGCGTCGTCTCCACTCCGGTGACGCGGCCGGTGGACGAGCGGAGGAAACCGGTGACTTCGCAATCCTGAACCAGATCGACGCCGCGTGCGTCAGCGGCCCGCGCATAGCCCCAGGCGACGGCATCATGGCGCGCGATCCCGCCGCGCGGCTGCATCAATCCACCAAGAATCGGCAGGCGCGCCGTGGCCGAAAGATCGAGGCCGGGCATCAGCGTAGCCAGTTCCGGCACGTCGAGCGCGCGTGCATCGATCCCATTCAGCCGCATCGCGTTGCCGCGCCGCAGCAGACCGGTCAGGTCTGCGTTGCTGTGGGCAAGGTTTACCATGCCGCGCTGCGAGAACATGACATTGTAATTCAGATCCTTGCTGAGCCCTTCCCAAAGCTTCATCGAGAACTCGTAGAATTCGGCATTGGCATCGAGCAGATAGCTCGATCGTACGATGGCTGTGTTCCGCCCGGTGTTGCCACCGCCAAGCCAACCGCGTTCGAGCACGGCAACATCGGTAATGCCGTGGTTCTTGGCCAAGTAATAGGCGGTGGCCAGCCCGTGTCCGCCGCCACCGACGATTACGACACTGTAGCGGCTGCGCGGTGCAGGCTCTCGCCAGGCTGGCCGCCAGTTGCGATGGCCGGATAGCGCGTTCCGGAACAATGATAGCCCTGAATAGCCTTTCATGACGCCAGCAACCGTGCGGCATCGTAGGCGAAGAGGGCGGGCGATCCGCCGGTGTGCAGGAAGACGACCGTTTCGTCCGGACCGATCTCACCCGAACGGATCTGGCCGATCAGCCCGCTCATGCCCTTGCCGGAATAGACGGGGTCGAGGAATACACCTTCCAGTCGTGCGACAAGCTGGATAGCCTCTCGCGCCTGATCGGTCAGGTCGCCATAGTGGTCGCCGATATAGGCATCGTTGATGTCGAGCATGCCAGCCGTCGGGGCATTGGAAAGGCCAAGCGCGTCGCGTGCGACGGCAGTGGCAGCAATCGTCGCCTCCCGCAGATAGTCCGCCGGACGGCTGACACTGATCCCTGTGACCTTGTAGGATGGGTTGAGATTGCATTCCCCTAACACCAGCCCGCAATAGGTGCCGCCCGATCCGATGGATACGATCAGGCGAGACGGGGCGATCCTTTGTTCGTCGAACTGCTGCATGAGTTCCGCCGTCGCAAGCACATAGCCGGCGATGCCTTCGGGGGTGGCTCCACCCAATGGCATGACCGCCACTTTACGGCCTTCGCTTTCCAGCCGGGCTGCCAGATCATTGACATAGCTGCCGAAGTCCCATCGAGGCTCGGTCTCTACATAGTGGATATTGGCGCCCAGCAGATGGCTGAGCAGCAGGTTGCCCGTCACGTCGCGTGACTCGCCCGGCACCCCGCCCAACACGAGTTCGACCTTGAGGCCAGCGCGGATCGCCATCGCTGTTGAGATGCGCGCCAAGTTCGATTGATAGCCGCCGATCACGATAAGGGTGTCGCCGCCTTCTGTCAGCACGCGCCCGATAATGAATTCAAGCTTGCGCACCTTGTTGCCACCCAGGCCGACAGCGGTCAGATCGTCCCGCTTGAGGAAGATGCGCGGGCCGCCGAGATGGTGCGACAGGGCCTTGGCTTCCTCCAGCGGCGTGGGGCCGACCAGGGCGCGATAGCGCGGCATGCCTGCAATCGTCGCGAGCGGCGTCGAGGTCATCGCGCCGCCTCCAGCTGGTATGTGAATCGTTCATATGCCCGCGAGACGGCGGAGCATGGAGCAAGGTGGGTGTATCCTGCGCTCATGTTCCGGGCGGGAGTGTCAGTATATCCGATATAGTATGACATTTCTGAATTTCCCCGCCGCGTTCGGTGGCAAGAGTTCAATTAGCGAACTAAAGGCCGTTATAATGCAAAAACGTGCCTGCCGCAACAATCGATGTTTTGCAACGGCCGGCAGGACTGATCGAAGGCGAAATTCGGCAGGGCGCGAGCGCTGCACACAGCGGGCCGGGGGCAGAAAGCACATGCGTCCGCCATTAGTGCGACTCGGAAACGCTGAGTTTAGATTAGCTGGGGCTGGAGATCCTGCGCCGTCTGTTCCAGGCGTTCGCGGAATTCCCCCAGCATGCGATCCGTGCTGACCCGCTCGATCCTAGATCCGATATGGAGCGCGGCAACGATCGAGCCATTGAATTTGCGCAACGGGATGGCGATCGAGTGATAGCCATATTCCGCCTCCTGGTTCGCATAGGAATAGCCAGTCTCCCGGACGCGCAGGATTTCCGCCTTCAGAGCTGGGATTACGGTGATGGTGTGGGGCGTGTGCTGATCGATCTTCGCCCCCGCCAAATAAATGTCTATATCAGCATCGGAGCGGGCCGACAGCAACACCCGGCCCAGCGCGCTGCAGTATGCCGGCACGCGAAACCCGATGCCGACACCGAGCGGGAGGGCCTGGGCCGGCAGAGCGCGGGCAATCATCACCACTTCGCCATGCTCGAACACGGCCGCAGACGTGCTTTCCTGGCAAATCTGTGCCAGTCGTTCACAGGCTGGCTGGAGGATCATCGAGATTGCATTGGAGCTGAGATAGGCCGCAGCCAGTTTTAGCACGGAAGGCGCAAGCCGGAACAGGCGTCCGTCCGCTTCGATGTAGCCGAGGTGTTGCAGCGTCATGATAGCGCGGCGTGTGGTAGCTTTCGGCAGATCGACCGCGCGGGCCACATCGCTGAGAGTCATCTGCAAGGCCTGCTCATTAAAAGCATTGAGGACGGCCAAGCCGCGTGCCAGCGCTTCGGAAAAATCCGGGCCGAGATCGGCAAGCTTGCGCCGCTCGGCATCCTGTTCACGCAATTTCGTCATACGACAACGCACTCCTGCCCGGCCCATTCTGTGACCCCATTCGCCGTAGAGCAAACTAGAAGTCAAACGCGACCAAGGCTCTGGTCGAGAAAAGGGCTTGTGATGCGAAGGCATGAATAATACAATCGGACTATTGTTCGTTAATCGAACTTCTGGCAATCAAAGCCTTCCGATTGAAAGCCGCAGGAGCACGCCGTTATGATGAGCCGTGAGCAAAACGACCTCATTACCAGGATCGGGCCGGGCAATCCGGCCGGCCGTCTCATGCGGCGTTACTGGCAGCCGGTGGCTTTGGTCGAGGAATTCGTCGGCAACGATAGGCCGATCAAAGCGGTGAAGTTGCTGGGGGAGCATTTCGTCCTCTTCCGCACGGAAGCCGGGCGCTATTCGCTGATGCACCGACACTGCCCCCATCGCGGCGCCGACCTGGCATTCGGCCGGCCGGAACCGCAGGGCCTGCGCTGCGCGTTCCATGGCTGGCTGTTCGATGCCAACGGGCAATGCTTGGAGACGCCGGCGGAACCCGTCACGTCGAAGCTTTGCCGCCATGTTAAACAACCCGCTTTCCCGGTGGTGGAGCGCAGCGGCATCCTGTGGGCCTATCTGGGGAGCGAGGCACCGCCAGCGTTCCCGGGCTTCGACTGTTTCGTTGCGCCGGAAGCCTATACTTTCGCGTTCAAGGGCCTCATCGAATGCAACTGGCTACAGGCGCTGGAAGTCGGCATCGATCCCGCTCACGCCTCGTTTTTGCACCGCTTCTTCGACGACGAGGATCCCGACGCCGCCTATGGCAAGCAGTTCCGGGCGACGTCCGCTGATAGCGACCTGACGATGACAGAGGTTCTTCGCGCGTTCGAGCGCCCGGAGATCAAGGTCGAAGCCACGGATTTTGGCCTGCGTCTCATCACTTTGCGCCATCTTGATGAAAACCGCACGCATGTTCGGGTGACAAACCAGATATTCCCGCACGGCTTCGTGATCCCGTTGAGCGAGGATATGACGATCACCCAGTGGCATGTCCCGGTGGATGACGAGTCTTGCTATTGGTACGCTATATTCACCAGCTTCTCGAAACCCGTCGACAAGGCGCGGATGCGCGAACAGCGGCTCGAACTTTATGAACTGCCCGACTATGTATCACGGCGGAACAAGCGGAACGATTATGGTTTCGACCCGGTCGAGCAGGCCACCGCCACATATACCGGCATGGGCCACGACATAAATGTCCACGACCAATGGGCCGTGGAATCGATGGGTGTCATTCAGGACCGTACCAACGAACATTTGGGCCACGCGGACAAGGGGATCGCGCTTTACCGGCGACGGCTGCGGCAGGAAATCGCCGTGGCAGACGAAGGGAATGCGCCCTTGCTGGCGCTGGACGCACAGGGCGCTTTGCAGATGCATGGTCCGGCCACCGTCGACGGAGTCAGTGCTCGGGAGGATTGGGAAAGCTATTGGTCCCAAGCCGACGCGCGGCGCCGCGACAATGCGCCTTGGCGGACTGCTGCGAAAGCCAGCGACGCCTGAATCAGAAAATGTCTCGGCCTGCCCCCTGAGAAAGGTCCAGTTGTAATCGCCCCGCTTCCTACGCGCATGCACGGTCTCGCCAGATGCGCGCGGGACATTCGCACAAATCCGCGCCTTGAGGATATCGTTCATGCCATCCTATTCGTCGACTGACCAAGGCCCTTTCGTTCTGTTGCTACGCTGCGCCGACCAACGAGGCATTGTCGCGGCCGCATCGGGTTTTCTGTCCGATCACGGCGCGACCATTTTAGAATCCAGCCAGTTCGGCGATGCGCCATCCAACACGTTCTATATGCGCACCGCGTTCGGCGCCGAGGGCGCCGCCCTGCCAATACTTTCCGAGCTAAACCGCGCCTTTGCATCCGTGGCGGAGCGGTTCGATATGGAATGGTCGCTCCACGACCTGTCGCATCGGCCAAGTGTCCTGATCGCGGTGTCGCGATTCGGCCACTGCCTCTTCGACCTGCTGCACCGTTGGCGCACGGGGGTGCTGCCCGTGGATATCGTGGGTGTGCTATCGAACCATGATGATATGCGATCATTCGTGGAATGGAACGGGTTACCGTATCATCACGTGCCTGTCATCGATGGCGACAAGACCTCACAGCAACGGGCGTTCATGGACGTGGTGGAAAGCTTGAGTCTCGATCTCGTCGTGCTGGCCCGATATATGCAGATTCTTTCGCCTGAAATGTGCGATGCACTGGCCGGACGCTGCATCAACATCCATCACTCGTTCCTGCCCAGTTTCAAGGGCGGCAAACCCTATCACCAGGCTCATGCGCGGGGCGTGAAACTGATCGGCGCCACTGCCCATTATGTGACTTCGGATCTCGACGAAGGGCCGATCATCGAACAGAGCGTCGAGCGTGTAAATCATGCGCATCCGCCCCAGGCGCTGGTTGCCATGGGGCAGGACATCGAATGCCGGGTACTGGCACGGGCGGTGAGCTGGCATGCCGAGCGGCGCATTCTGCTCAACGGCAGCCGGACGGTGGTTTTCGCCTGAAGGGGCGATCACTACCAAACCGAGGGGCGCGTCAGGCGGGATTCAATCCAGTCGAGCTGTTTCTTGCGCTGCTGATGGTGGAGCGTCGCGCGGCCATCACCGAAAGTCAGAACCGGCTCCTTTCCCGATCTATATTCCGGCCATTCCGGCAGGCCTCGCGCATTGGGCGTGCCAGTACGTGCGAAGGCCACCCAATAGTCAATCATCAGTCGTGAGATCGCCAGGTCCGCCGCCGTGGGCGGCGACGCTTGGACATCGGCAAAAGGTTCCGGCATGTCCAGCGTGCCAAAAACATAAGGCAGTTCAGCAGCATGCGCCGCGCCGCGGCAATAGGCGCTGTGCGTCTTCGCCCTGGTGCGCGTCTGGTCGAAGCGGTAGACCCAGGTTGGGCGTTCGGCCTTTGACCGTGCACGTGCCTGGAAACGCACCGGCTCGGTCTCCACCCGGTCCGTCTGGGCTTCCAAGATGGCTTCTTTGCGGGCCCCCGGATAGAGCCGCTCGAACGTGCCGTCGCTGCCCGCGAAATCGAACAGCGCTACCGCCCCTTCCATGCCATAGACGCTGCCGTCGCAACTCGTGCCGCCGACCAACAGGGGGGACGTCGCACCTGCCGCCCGGCCGATCTGCAGGGTGGCTTCCTCGGTCAGAATAGTGCCGTCAATGATTGGCATCGGACCCATACGGTCCATGTCGGCCGGTGGATCACTTTCGGTCAACGCGCTGAGCGGCAGCGCGCGCAGGGCATCGGCGGCTTGGGCGTCCGTGCCGGAAACGCCATGCCGGGCTGCGAATTCCATGCCGATCTGCTCGGCGGAATCAACCGCGTGCCGCAGCGGACGACCGCTCCAGCGGGGAAAGCCGGACTGGGAAATTGCCTTGGCGAACAGCCCATTGGCCGATGGCGCGAGCATCAGCATGTTGACGGAGGCGCCGCCGGCGCTCTCGCCGAAGATCGTGACGTTCGCAGGGTCGCCACCAAACGCGGCGATATTCGCCTGGATCCAGCGCAAGGCCGCGATCTGGTCCATGAAGCCGTAATTGCCCAGAATTTCGTCGACTTTGGCCGTGGCGGTCAGCGCAGGATGGGCAAAGAAGCCGAGTCGGCCGACCCTATAGTTGAAGCTGACCAGGATTACGCCCTTTCGCGCCAGGGCGCTGCCATTATAGGTCGGCGTCGCCGCCGCGCCGCCGGTAAAGCCTCCGCCATGGATCCAGGCCATGACGGGTAGGTTCTTGCGTAGCTTCTTGCGCGGCTTCGGCCGCCACAGGTTCACCGTCAGACAGTCCTCGCTCGTCGCGATGCCTTTCGGGGCGAATGTCGGCATCTGCGGGCAGGCCGGGCCGAAAGCGGTAGCGTCCTTTACGCCTTGCCATGGCGCTGGACTGACTGGTTCGCGCCAGCGTAGCGGCCCAATCGGCGCGACAGCGTAAGGAATGCCCACAAACCGCTCGATGTCGCCGTTGCGGGTGCCGCGCACGACGCCGCTGGTTATCGTGACCGCGCTTTCGCCCGATTCAGGCGCGGCCAGTGCCGCGCTGCCGGACAATAGCAGGCCGACGACGATCCCGACCTTTGCGATAGTGCGGTGCGGCATGGCAAGTATTCCCCGGTTGAAACTGGACTGCGTACGCGCGCAAACGGGCGCGCGTCATGAGACCGTATTTTGCACGGTCGTCATAGATGCGCAGCCTGCAATCGAATTTGCGCAAAACGACAAATTCGCGCGCCGGGATTGGTGCAAGGTTGCCACGTTCAAATCGAAGGCAGACCATGACGACGCAGATTCTATCCAGATTGGAGACCTCGCCTCTTATCACTTTACGGCTCGCTTCGTGACGGCGGCAGGGATGGACCCGTCTTTTTCCGGCAGTTTCGTGGGACGGCACGGGCTGTGGGATTCCGAAGCGCTCGCGGCAGCCGAGCAGGTGCGAACCGTCGTTCGCGAACAAGGCCTTGAAAGCATCCGCTTTGTCTTTGCGGACCAGCACGGCATCCTGCGCGGAAAAACGGTCACGGCCGCGGCACTGGACGAGTTCCTATTCGGCGGTTGCGGAATGAGCGCGACCTTGCTGATGAAGGACACATCGTGCCGCACGGTCTTCCCGGTCTGGAGCGAAGCAGGCGCCGGACTGCCCGGCTTCAATGGCGCCTGCGACATGATGATGGTCGCCGATCCCACGACGTTCCGGATCCTGCCGTGGGCGCGCAACACCGGCTGGCTGTTGTGTGACATATATTTCGCGGACGGGGGCGTCATCCCCTATTCGCCTAGACAGATCGCCCGGCAGGCGGCGCAGGCCATGGCCGCCGCCGGCTACGATCATATCGCCGGGCTGGAGATCGAATTCCATGTGTTCCGGCTGGTCGATCCCGCAACCGGCCTTGCCGATATCGGCCAGCCCGGCAACCCGCCGGGCGTGTCGCACTCCAGCCGCGGCTATCAGTATCTGGCGGAAGAGCAGTATGACCGGCTGGAACCTGTCATGTCCGTCATCCACGATGCCTGCATTGCGCTGGGATTGCCTCTGCGGACGATGGAAGCCGAGTTCGGGCCAAGCCAGGTCGAGCTGACGTTCGATCCGCAGCCCGCCTTGCAGCTTGCCGATAATACCGTGCTGTTGCGTTCGGCGATCAGGCAGGTCTGCCGACGTCACGGATACCATGCCACATTCATGACGCTCCCCGCGCTGCCGAACGTCGCGTCGAGCGGATGGCATCTGCACCAGTCGCTGCGCGCACGGGATAGCGGCACCAATCTGTTCGTGCCGCAAGCCGGCGGAGAACCGCTTTCCCCGATCGGCGGCGCGTTTGCCGCAGGGCTGCTGGAACATGCGGTCGCGGCCTGCCTGCTGACCACGCCGACGATCAACGGCTACAAGCGCTACCGCCCATTCTCGCTCGCGCCCGACAGGGTGCTGTGGGGCCGTGACAACCGTGCTGCGATGCTGCGGGTCATCTCATCCCCGGGCAGCGCGGCGTCGCGCATCGAGAATCGCGTCGGCGAGCCAGCAGCCAATCCTTACCTCTATGTCGCCAGCCAGATGCTCTGCGGCCTCGACGGCATCAAGCGCGGCCTCTCGCCGCCGCCGCCGTGCGAGGCGCCCTATGCCAGCGATGCGATGCGCCTGCCCGCCAGCATGGCGGCAGCTCTCGGCGCGTTCGAGGCATCGGAATTCCTGCGCGATGCGCTGGGGCCGGAAGTGGCCGCCTGGTTCGCGGCGATCAAACGCGCCGAACTGGAACGCTTCCTCGGCGAAGTCACCGATTGGGAACAGCGCGAATATTTCGATCTCTTCTGAAGGATAGCTGCATGGAACGGTCCCACGCCGGAAATACATATGATGTCGTCAATCCTGCCACCGGGCAGGTTTTCGCGCAGGCGCAAGACCATGACGAGCGCGATCTGCACGCAGCGATCACCGCCGCCCAAACGGCTTTCTCCAGCTGGAGCCGTGATAGCGATGTGCGTCGCCGCGCGCTTATTGCGTGTAGCCAGGCCATCCGGGCCGATGCCGAGGCGCTGGGACGGCTGCTGATGCTGGAGCAGGGCAAGCCGCTGGCAAAAGCCGTGGGCGAAGTCATGGGAGCGGCACGCTGGTTCGAGCATACGGCCTCCCTTGCGCTCGATCCGGTGACGGTGCGCGACGATGGAGACATGCAAGTGGTGGTCCATCGCCGCCCACTGGGGGTGGTGGCTGGCATCGCGCCATGGAACTACCCAGTCATGACCGCCGCGTGGAAGATTGCGCCGGCCCTGCTGGCAGGCAACACCATTGTCCTCAAGCCATCGCCGTTCACGCCGCTGTCCACTTTGCGGCTGGGTGAGATCATCGCTCCCCTGCTGCCCTACGGTGTGGTGGCGATCATTTCTGGCGGAGATGCGCTGGGCGCGGCGCTGGCCGCCCACCCGGCGATCCGCAAGGTCACGTTCACCGGCTCAACCGCTGCGGGCAAGAGCATTGCCAGCGCGGCCGGGCAGGATATCAAGCGGCTTACGCTTGAACTGGGCGGAAACGATGCCGCAATCGTGCTGGACGATGCCGACCCCGATGCCATCATCGAAAAGCTGTTCTGGGGCGCGTTCCAGAATAGCGGGCAGGTCTGTTCGGCGATCAAGCGACTTTATATTCATGAATCGAAGTTCGATGCGGTGGTGGAGCGGCTGCACGATCGCGTTCGCCGCACCATAGTGGGGGATGGCGCCGATCCGGCTACGGAGCTGGGCCCGCTGACGACACGTCGGCAGCTTGAAACCGTCAGCACCCTCGCCGCCGACAGCGCAGAGCGCGGCGCACGCATCCTGGACGGGGCCGCAATCCCACCCGGTGCCGGGTATTTCTTCGCTCCGACGCTCGTGCTAGGCCTGTCTGATGACGCGCCGCTTGTCGTGCGCGAACAATTCGGGCCGTTGCTTCCCATCCTGTCCTTCAGCGACGAGGCAGAGGTGATTGAACGCGCCAACACCACGTCGTTTGGCCTGTCCGGTTCGGTATGGAGCGGGAACGTGGAACGGGCCACCGAGCTCGCGGCGCAGCTCGAATGCGGCACGGCCTGGGTGAACCAACACCTCAGCGTACAGCCGGATGCGCCGGTCAGCGGGCGAAAATGGTCAGGGCTTGGGGCGGAAAACGGGCAATGGGGGCTGAATGGTTTCCTTGACCTGCAGACGGTGTCAGTCGCCAAGGGTGCGGCATGATGGCCCGGAGGAAAACTCGCGACATGACCGTGATCGACGGGCTCATCGTCAGTAACTGGAGCCGTTCGATCTTCGAGGAGATGGTCGCCGGCGGGCTGAGCGCGGCAAACTGCACTTGCAGCATCTGGGAAGGCTTCGGTCAATCGATGCGACAGCTTGCCGAGCTAAAACAACTTATGCGCGACAATGCCGATCTGGTGACGCCGGTCTATGGCGTGGCCGATATCGACCGCGCCCGTTCGGAAGGGAAAGTCGGCATTATCTTGGGCTGGCAGAATTCAACCGGTTTTGGCGAAGATCTGCGGATGGTGCCGCTCTATGCGGAACTCGGCCTGCGCGTTGTGCAGATGACCTATCACACCGCGAATTTCGCAGGCTCGGGCTGCCTGGAAGGGGTCGACCGCGGGCTGACCGACTTTGGCCGCGATCTGGTTGCCGCGCTCAACGAAGAGGGTATCATGATCGATCTCAGCCATGTTGGCGCGCAGACGGCGATGGACGTAGTGCTGTGTTCGCAGAAGCCTGTGGCCTATACCCATTGCGCGCCGCGGACCCTGAAGGAACATGCCCGCAACAAGGCCGACGAGGAACTGCTGGCGGTGACGCGCCGGGGCGGTGTCATCGGCGTCACCATGTTCCCGCCCTTCATGCCGCGCGGCAACGATTCCGAACTGGAAGATTATGTGGACGTGATCGATTATGTCATATCGCTGTGCGGTGAGGAACATGTCGCGATCGGCACCGATTTTATGCTAGGTTTCCCGCAAGAACGGGTGGTCCAGTTCCTGCAGGACAAGGGCACGGGCCGACAGCTGCTCAATCCAACCCAGCCAAAGTTTCCCGACGAACTCCAGCGCATATCGCAGTTTCCGAACCTCACCGATGCGATGCAGCGCCGTGGCTGGAAAGATGCGAGGATCGAGAAAGTGATCGGCGGCAACTGGCAGCGTCTTTTCGCACAGGTTTGGCGGTGAGCGCCGCCGAAGGTGGGGGCCTACGGGACGATGTCTTTCCGGTCACCCTGGGAGTCTGCCTTGATGCCGAGGCAATCTGGTTGGCGATCGATCCCGCCAGCGTGGACCGGCCGGCGCATCTTTCCCACGGCAGCTTTGAAGTGGAGGAGGGACTTGCGCCATTTCTCGCCTTGCTGGAACGCCATCAGGTGCACGCGACATTCTTTGTGCCGGGATCGACGGCGGAGCGATATCCCGATGCTGTCCTGAAGATCCGGGATGCAGGGCATGAACTGGGAGCTCACAACTATACCCACAGGACGCCGCTGAAACTTTCGCCTGCCGAGGAACGCGGGGAATTGGTGCGCGGACTTGATGCCCTGGAGCGGATCACCGGCCTTCGTCCTATCACCTGGCGATCGCCTTCATGGGAATGGACCCCGGCCACGCGCGATATCCTTCTATCCGAAGGCATCGCGATTTCGACGAACTTTCACGATCGACTGCACCCGTATCGCCATCATGACGATGGCGTGCCGCTGCCGCTGGTGGAGTTGCCGGTGCAGTGGCACCTTTCTGATGCAATCTATTTCATGCACGGTGGGCGGATGGAGCGTGTGGTGCGCACGGCTGCCGAAGTCCACGACCTGTGGATGGAAGAATTCGAGGGCCTGTATGACTGGCCGGGAGCTTTCTTTCACCTAACCCTGCATGTCGGGTTGATGGCCCAGCCGGGCCGGCTGCGTATGCTGGACCGATTGCTCGCTACGCTGAACGGCCGACAGCGCGTGCGTTTTATGTCCGCGCGCGAAATCGCCCTGCGTGTACTATAAGTTCCAGCCGATGACTGGCCACCCTTGCACGGCGCGATCCGATGCATGATACTCACAACATGGACGAGTCCAAGAGCCCGTTTTCGGGCCGCCTCAGTGATGGCGACATCCGATTGCTTCGTGTTTTCTGTACCGTAGTACAGCGGGGCGGCTTTGCGGCAGCGGAATCAGAACTGCAGATCGGCCTGCCTTCTATCAGCCGCTATATCAAAGACCTCGAAACACGCTTCGGCATGCGCCTGTGCCAGCGCGGCCGGGTCGGGTTCTCGCTGACGGAACGCGGCGCCCAAATCTATGCGGCGAGCTTACGGTTGCTGGAGAATGTCTCGCGGTTCGAGTCGGAAGTCAGGGGCGCTCACGGAGAACTGAGCGGGACGCTGTCCATCGGCGTGGTGGACTCGCTGGTCTCCGACCCGCAATTCATGCTCCGCGAACTGATCGAGGCGTTCAAGTCGCGCCATCCGATGATCACGATCGAGATCATGGTCCGCACGTCTAACATCATTGAACAGGCCGTACTTGACGGTTCGATCCAGGCAGGCTTCGTATTTGGGCGGCGGAACCTGAACAAGCTGGAAAAACTCGAACTCTATAACGAGCGCAACGGGCTCTATTGTTCGGGAGGGCATCCACTCGCCGAAATCCCCGATTCCGTTACTCCGGATATGATCGGACACTATGATTATGCCGGATACAGCTTCATCAGCGATCCTGGACGCTTTGCCTCTGACGAAGCGAAAGGCCTGCTGCGCAAGACTGCCGGTGTCGATCATCTGGAAGCCTTGGTCACGCTGATCGAAACGGGGAAGTTTATCGGCTTCCTGCCTGAACATTACGTCAGGTCGTTCTGGCGCTGCGCCGATTTCAAACCGATCCTTCCTTCGCTGTTTACGTTCGATACGGCGATTGCACTCGTCACGCTCCAGGGAACGGCAAGCCCAGTGGCCGCGGCATTCGATAAAGTGGTGAAACAGCAGCTTCAAGTCAGGAAACTGCAGGCACCCTGAGCCATCACCCGGCTTTCGTTCGCTAAAATCATTGCTCTTCCTCGCAAGCGATTTTGCGGAACTTGTCATTATAGAGCGACCGCCTACCCGCCAACATACCAAAGTCCGCACCGCCCATTTGTAAGGGCCGGAGCATATGAGTCGTTCGCTGTTGAAAGGTTCCAGATGTCGAAACTGCTTCCACATGCCCGTGAAATGATTGTCGGGCGCCCCGTGCTGTTCGTGATCGACGTGCAGATGGGGTGCTTCCTTCCTTCGACGGGAACGTCTCGGCTGGACTTGATGCCGGACATGCGGGAGCGGATGGGCCGGGTGCGGACACTGGTGGATGCGGCGCGCGAGAATGACGTGCCGGTGATCTTCTTCCAAGAAGTCCATCGTCCCAGCCTGATCGATTTCGGCCGCGAACTGGACGGAATGGAAGGACTTCATTGTGTCGAGGGGCAGCCCGGAACGCCGATCGCGGCGGAGGAGATGGATTTGCGCGCAGAAGACTATGTCATCCCCAAGCGCCGTTATTCATGCTTCTTCGGAACGGAGCTGGAAATTCTTCTCAAGTCGTTGAAGGCCGATACGCTGATAATGGCTGGTGGTTTCACGGATGTATGTGTTCACTATACATATGTCGATGGGCACCAGCGCGACTACTTCTGCCGTGTAGTTGAGGACTGCGTAGCCGGATCGAGCATCCGGGCCCATGACGGGGCTTTAGAGGCGATGGAATACATGCAGTCGGGCGCGCGGCGGACGTCGCACGAGATCATCGCGGGGTTGCGGGCACGCGACCTGACGATCGCCGCCTGACCCGCGGCCCCTTCCTCAACGACGTCCCCCTTTCCCCGACCTTTCAAAGCGAGGCAATAATGCCCGATACCTCTATCCTCGAACGTACGGCACTCGACCATCTGTGGTTCCACGCGACTCCCATGGCCGAACTGAAGGCGCCTGCCGGCATGATCGTTTTCGAATCCGGCGATGGCTGCTACCTGACCGACATCAATGGCCAGACTTATCTGGATGGCCTGTCGGGCGGCGCCTTCGTCACCAACGTAGGCCATGGCCGCGCTGAGATCGCGGAGGCCATGGCGGAACAGGCCAGCAAACTGGCCTATGTCACGCCCTACAACTTCGCTGTTCCCGCCACGATCAAGCTAGCCGAAAAGGTCGCGTCTTTAGCGCCGGGCGACCTCAACCGGGTGTTCTTCACGTCGGGTGGTTCGGAAGCGGTGGAAACCGCTCTCAAGATAGCGCGTCAATTCCATTACGTGAACGGGGACCGCAAGCGCCACAAGATCATCAGTCGGCACGGATCCTATCACGGCAGCACATACCAGGCGATGAGCATCTCCGGCGCGAGTCATGAATTCAATAGCCGGCTGTTCGGTCCTTTGGCGCCAGGATCCATCCAGGTTCCCTCGCACAACTGTTATCGTTGTGAACTGGAGACGACTTATCCAGGTTGCCGCACCATGTGCGCGCGTACCATTGAAAAAGCGATCCTTCACGAAGGCCCGGATTCGATCGCGGCGATTATCGCCGAGCCGATCCCTGCTTCGGCCACGCTTCACGTGCCGGTCGATGAATATCTGCCGATGCTGCGCGAAATAGCGGACCGCCATGGGATTCTGCTGATCATTGACGAGGTTATCAACGGGTTCGGTCGTACGGGGCGCATGTTCGCCAGCGAATATTCTGGTGTCGTGCCTGACATCATGACGGTGGCCAAGGGCCTCACGAGCGGATATGCGCCGATGGGCGCGGCTATCGCCAGCGATCGCGTGGCGTCTGCGTTTGACAAAGTAGAGGGCCGGGAAGCCGGGTTCGCTAACGTGCTCAGCTTCGGCGGCCATGCGACGGCCGCTGCTGCCGCGCTTAAAAATATCGAGATCATTGAGCGCGAAAGGCTCGTTGAGAATGCTGCCGAGATGGGGGCATATTTGTTCGAGGGCCTCAATGACTTGCGTAAGCTGCCGATCGTCGGCGACGTTCGCGGTCGTGGCCTTTTGGCCGCGGTTGAACTGGTCCGTGATAAGCAGACGCGCGAGCCGTTCGCGCCCAAGGATATGATGGCCTCGCGAATCACCAGCCGCATGCGCGACGAAGGCGTGCTGATGCGTACTTTCCAGGTTGCCGAATTCGGGCCGCCATTGAACGCCGGCCGAGCGGAAATCGAGCGAATCGTCGAATCGCTGGAGCGCACCATCATATGGTTCATGAAAGAAACCGGCATTGCGTGAGGAAGACGGGGGTGAGCCGCCTACCAGGCGGAGCGGGTGTCGCGGTTGATCAACGCTTCTTGCCAGTCACCATGTCCTGGTTGAACTGGGCGACTGTCACCCGCAGTGCGCCGGGCCTATCGCCCACTTGCCAGCAAGCGCTTCAAGGCTGTCGGCCAAGACGATGGCGCCTTTCGCCAGGCAATTGAGCAAGAACTGTGAGGCACAGCCATGCGTGAAGCCGCTCCGTGAGGGGGCGGCTCTTGACCGTGCGGCGTCGTAAAAGATACCCAGACCTACAATCTCGCTCCTTGATCAGGTAAAGGCGCCACTGCATATGGCGCGGCTCACCACGCGGCAGTTGGCTAGGCGGCGCTCGTTCGACAGCGCCGTCGAGCTGCCGATATGGTCTGCGGCTTCGGGTTTCAGCCAGCCTCGCCGCGCAGATCGCACCTGGCAAACAGGCGCCCCCGGCCCCGATGTGAACAGGTCATAGTCGACTGCCCTGGCATCCCTCTCCTCCGAATATGGCATCGAATATTAGTTTCGCAGTGCAGCAAGCGCTGTTGCGTGAAACAACATTTATTGATCGACCGGCGTCGGTGACCTTCAAGCTACACGTAGCTAACCAGGAGAACAGGATCGGCGGTCGTGAGGATGGGGCTGGCAGCTGGTGGATCGGGCAAACCCGACAGCCGGATCTGCCGTGCACTCGAACAAAGGGGGTACGTTATGACATCCAAAAACTATGCTGCGCTGCACCAAACTCGTCGTAGGAACTCGCTAGCGCTGAGAGGTTCGGTAACGTTCGCTGTCCTTGCATGCGCCGGATCGGTCGCACAGGCCCAGTCCGCGCCTCCGCAAGGGGAAATTGTCGTTACCGCGCAAAAGCGCGTCGAGAACCTCAAGGACGTGCCGGTGAGCGTCAGCGTGCTTGGTGGTGCTGCCCTACAGACCCAGAAGATAAAGAACTTCGAAGATCTGGGTCGCATGGTTCCCAGTATGGCCGTGACGAGCGCCGGCGGAAGCAACCTTTCGCGCATCACCCTGCGTGGTATCGCTTCCGATCAAGGCACTGCCACAGTGGGTGTTTATCTGGATGACGTATCGCTCACCATTCCCAACCTGTACTTCACCGGTGCCACCCTTCCGAAAATGTTCGATCTGGCCCAAGTCGAGGTTCTCCGGGGGCCGCAGGGTACGCTCTTTGGCGCCAGTTCGCTTGGCGGGACGATCAGGTTCATATCCAACCAACCAAATCTCAACCAGAGCGAAGGGAGCGTTCTCGGGGAACTCTCGGGCACCCATCACGGCGGGGCCAATTATCTCGCCCAAATTGTTCTCAACCTGCCCATTATTGATGACCGTATGGCGATACGAATCGGCGTTCAGCAAAGCAGGGACAGTGGTTACATCGATCGTATTGACAATAGTGGATACGTTCACGAGGGTGTTAATGATGAAGTAAGCACGGTAGTTCGCTCAAACTTTCTTTGGAAAGCGAGTGACGACATCAGTATTCAGGCTGCTTTACTGTACCAGAAAACCAATTCCGATGGTGTAGGGCTTTTCGAGCAGTCTGCCTTGCCGAAATATATCCAGAACCGCGACAGCCGCGAGTTCAACAATGACAGGCTGATCGTGCCCAGCCTTACCATCCGAGGGAGTCTGGGCTCCTTCGACGTCACATCTGTGACCAGCTATCTGAATAGGGTAAACAAACGTAATATCGACGCACAGATATATGATAGCGAATATATCGGCGCGGTTCTCGATCCCAATTTCGGATCCACGTACAATAGGATAGCAGCTCTTCCCGGACTGCTCCACAACAATGCATATGTTCACCAGTGGACACAGGAGGTCAGACTGGCCTCCAAGTCCATGAAAGAAACCGGCCACTGGTATGAATGGCAGATTGGCGGCTATTTCTCGGATCAGAACATTTATTCGACCGATGATGAGTATGTCGTTGGTCTCGGCAACGCGGTGCGCGGAATCTTCGGTGAGGATCCTGAAGAGGTGCTTGGAGCACCGCTGGTGAACGACGTTCTGGGCTACTTTCATTACCATGACAAGCGGCGGGAATATGCTGTTTTCGGACAAGGGTCAGTGCGTCTCCTGCCTAAGCTGAAGGCGACGATCGGAGTACGGCAGTCTTTCGCACGCGTCGGCTACGACATCGATCAGGGGGGGTGGCTGGCTCTTGGATCGCCATCGACCGCTTCTAGAGGAAGCACGAGCAAGCCGTTTACGCCCAAATTCGCGCTCGTCTATGAAGCCAGCCAAAGCGCCAGCATCTATGCGACGGTCGGCAAGGGCTTTCGGCTAGGCGGATTCACCACACCCTTGCCCACGACTTGCGGGCCTTCCATCACCGAATATGGTCTCGCCGGTAGTGGCGACACCTATGGATCCGATTCGCTGTGGAGTTACGAAGGTGGAGCGAAGTTTAATCTGTTAGGAAGGAAGCTTCGGGTCAACGCATCGGGCTATTATATTGACTGGCAGCATGTGCAGCAGAGCATCAGCTTGCCGTCGTGCGGCTTTCTTTCCATCGTCAATGCTGGACATGCGCGTAGCTACGGAGGCGAGATTGAAGCGGAAGCGCAGGTTGCGCCCGGGCTTTCGATCGGCGGCAGCGCATCGTTCACCGATTCCCGAGTAACGAAAGCGGCGCCAGGTACGGGCGTCACGGACGGACAATCGCTGCTTGGTGTACCAAGAAACAATTTTTCAGGGCACGTGGATTATCGCCAGCCAATCAACGATGATTTCAAAGGCTATGGCCATATTGATGCCAATCGCGTCGGAAGGAGTAATGGAGCATTTGCAATGACTAACTCCGACTATGACCGCCCTGCCTATACAGTTGTCAACGCCACAGTCGGGATCGAAACGGATCGGTTCGACATATCGCTGTTCGTCAGAAATCTGCTTGACGAGCGCAAGGTCATCCAGTCACCATTGGTGGTGTTCGTTCGTCAAGGCCTCATCGTCCGGCCGAGAACGATAGGGATTTCAGCGCGATTGAAGCTGTGAGGCGTCCGCAGGGCGCCAGTGGGGCGCCCTCGGCCACTCAGATTTGATGGTGATATTGCGGACTGGGTGAGTTTCGGGGCGCGGGGCTTGTGTGGGTGCCCGGCCATCGCGTGATCGTAGATCGGCCCGTTTGAAACGCCCAGAACACCCGAAGTTGCGAACCGGATGGTTCGGAAGCGATCTGATATATGCCCTTATGTTTTTCGGTATCTGAGAGCTATGGAGAAGAATCGATGGCGCGGAACTGGTCGTGGTTGGTGGTGATTATCGTTGCGCTGCTTGCGTCGTTCGCAACGCCCGGGCAGGCAAAAGCAGCTTCTTCACTTAAAGAATCTGATTGTTCCGCTCTCGGTGATGTCGATTTTTCAGGGGTGATGGACGCTCCCACGCAGATCGCCCAGATGAAATATGTGCCAAGCGCAAATGGCCTGCCTGCCTATTGCTATGTGAAGGGTTATGTTGCCTCCAACATCAACTTCGAGCTGGAACTTCCCCTCGAAAATTGGAACGGGAAGTTCGTCGAAGTCGGATGTGGCGGGTTCTGTGGTGTATCGCTGGATGGTTACATGGAGCCCGGCCACGACTGTGATCTGCTTTTGCGCAGGGGCTATATTTGCGTTGCTTCGGATTTGGGGCATCGATCTACCATTCCTGATGCGAAATGGGCCTATAACAATAAGGATGCGATCTTCGACTTTGCCGTCCGCGGCGCGCACGTCGTGGCGCTCAGCGGCAAAGCGATAGCACAAAAGCTTTACGGGAAAACGCCGCAACGATCCTATTTTTGGGGCTGCTCGACCGGGGGTCGCCAAGGGTTGGTCGCCGCCCAGAATTTCCCCGAGGACTTCGACGGCATTTTGGCGGGAGCTCCGGCACTCAATCTCTCGGCACGTTTCGTGGCGATGCTGTGGAATGATCGATCGATGAAGGATCCGTCCGGCAATCCTCTCATAGGATTGCAGGAAGCCCGCTTCATTCAGGCGGCGGCCGTTGCCGAATGCGATATGAACGACGGCATAAAGGACGGATTGATCGGTGATCCGCGGAGCTGTCGCTTCGACCCGAAGCGTCTGGCTTGCGGCACTATCAAAGCAGGCCAATGCCTTTCGCCGAGCCAAGTTATCGCCGTACAGAAGGTGCTCTCGGGGCCGACGAACGCACAAGGCACCCCATATTACGCGAGCGGTCTCAGTCCGGAAGCCAACCTCGACGAGCTTAATCAGATGCGTCGGGGTGGCCAGACCCGCCCGGAATATTTTTCGGGAGAGTTTTTCCGGTACATGGGGTTCATGCCTGCCCCCGGGCCAGAGTGGCGAAACGACGAGTTTGACTTCGAACGCGACGTACGCCGTCTCGGCTTGATCGAAACGCAACTTGCGAGCACCAATCCCGATCTGCGTCGATTCAAGGCCAACGGCGGAAAGATGATCGTGTATCAAGGCTGGTCAGATGTTCCCATTTCGCCGTTCCCCACGATTGATTATTATGAAACCGTGACGAGGACGATGGGAGGGGAAAAAGCGACGCAGGATTTCATGCGCTTGTTCATGGTTCCCGGCATGGAACATTGCGTGGGTGGACCCGGGGCAGCTCAGGTCGATTATCTGACTGCGCTCGAGGATTGGGTTGAAAAGGGTAGCGCGCCGCAGATGCTGGTGGGCGCACATGTCGAAGACGCAACCGAGGCGGACTGGAATTTTCCGCTTGATCCTGACAGGATCAAATTCACCCGCCCAATCTATCCTTATCCGACCCGTGTCCGCTATAAAGGACACGGCAATCCTGCGAAATATACCAGCTTCAAACCCGAATACACGCGATAGAAAGCGGTTGACATATTACTTAGCCTGTTCGGTGAGCTGCTGCTCGTCATCCGTCTCGCGCGGCATTTTGCGATGGGTCGACCGGTGTTGTCCGAGCATCCGGCATTCCGCTACTCGGACTGGCAACTCGCGCAACAGGTGATTGATACAGCATCGCCGCGGCGCGGGCTCAAAAGTTTTCCCGGGCATTTGACCTTCTCCTTGGAAACTGGCCCGACTTTAGTGAGAAATTGCCGGTTAGGTTTGGCTGGCACCGGACAAGGGAACCGGTCGATGAAGACGTCGAGATTTAACGAGCAGCAGATTGCCTTCGTCCTCAAGCAGGCGGGTTCCTTCATCGCGATGGAGGGGCTGCTGTGGTACACCTCCGGCAGGAATGTGACGGCCAGCGAACGGGTTACCTATCCTCAAAACCCAAGCCAAAATGGGCCGTTTGTGAGCTTGAACGGTCAAATCAGCCGCTCCCTAGGCAATCGTGCCTTAGGACAAATCGATTTTCTCGCGTCTCGATAATCTGCTCACGTTCCTGGCTACGCCTATCGAGAAGTAGGGCTTGGTGTGAGCGCCTTGGCCTGCTGCCGGTTTGGCGGACACCGAGATAGGCTCAATTAGGCTACACCAGCTTCCCGTTCGAAATCTATGGGGCTGAGATAGCCAAGGGTCGAGTGCCGCCGTGTCGGGTTGTAGAAGCATTCGATATAGTCGAAC
>DASVMZ010000108.1:0-52153 GCA_036384115.1 Sphingobium sp. | reverse complement strand
CAACCGAAACCCAGTGCTTTGCGCGCTCGACGTCGATGATGACGCGATTCTCGTCACCCTTGGCGAGGAGCGGGTTGTAGCTGCCGATCCGCTCGATGAAGCGGCCGTCGCGGGGCGAGCGGCTGTCGGTCACGACGATCTTGTAATAAGGACGCTTCTTGGAGCCGCCACGCGACAGACGAATGCTGGTTGCCATTGGTATTGCCTTTCTATTTATGTCGAAATCAAATGGTTGGGATTATTTCTTGAGGAAATTCTGAAAGCCGGGGGGCAGTTTCGGCGCATCGCCACCGGGCATGCCGGGCAAACCGCCACCGCTACCGGGACCACCGAGCAGGCCGCCAAGATCGGCGCCCCCGCCCATGCCGCCCGCGCCACCGCCGAGCATGCCGCCCAGCCCGCCGCCACCGCCGCCCGCAAACATCTTGGCCAGCCCCTTGAGGCCGCCCATCTTCTTGATCTTCTTCATCGCGGTCGACATTTCCTGATGCATTTTCAGGAGCTTGTTGACCTCTTGCACGGTGCGGCCAGCGCCCTTGGCGACGCGGATCTTGCGCTTGGCGTTGAGCAGTTCGGGCCGTGCGCGCTCCTTGAGCGTCATCGAGCCGATCAACGCGTCGAGATGGACCAGCGTCTTGTCGTCGACGCCGCTCTGCGCCATCGCCGCCTGCGCTTTCTTCATGCCGGGGATCATGCCCGCCAGCATGCCTAGGCCGCCCATGCGCTGCATCTGCTGGAGTTGCGAGCGCAGGTCGTTGAGGTCGAACTTGCCCTCCGCCATGCGCTTGGCCAGCTTGTCGGCATCCTCCGCCTGGATGCTCTCCGCCGCCCGCTCGACCAGCGACACGACGTCGCCCATGCCCAATATGCGCCCTGCAACGCGGCCGGGATGGAAAGGCTCGATCGCGTCGAGCTTCTCGCCCGTGCCCGCGAACTTGATCGGGCGCCCTGTGACCGCACGCATCGACAGCGCCGCACCACCGCGCGCATCGCCGTCCATGCGGGTCAGCACCACGCCGGTCAGCGGCACCTGCTCGGTGAAATTCCTGGCCACATTGACCGCGTCCTGACCCGTCAGCGAGTCCACCACCAGCAGGATTTCGGCGGGGTTGGAGACGTCGGCCACCGCCTTCATCTCGTCCATCAACGCCTGATCGACATGAAGGCGACCCGCCGTGTCGAGCATCAGTACGTCGAAGCCCTGAAGCTTCGCCGCCTGCATCGCGCGCTTCGCGATCTCCACCGGCTGCTGGCCCGCCACGATGGGCAGTGTCGCCACGTCGATCTGCGCGCCGAGCACCGCAAGCTGCTCCTGCGCCGCCGGACGATTGACGTCGAGCGACGCCATCAGCACCTTCTTGCGCTCTTTTTCCTTGAGGCGCTTGGCGAGCTTGGCCGTAGTCGTCGTCTTGCCCGAGCCTTGCAGGCCGACCATCATCACGATGGCGGGCGGCACCACGTCCAGGATCAGTTCGGCCGTCTCCGACCCCAGCATGCGCGTCAGGCCGTCATTGACGATCTTGACGACCTGCTGGCCCGGCGTGACCGAGCGCAGGACGCTATGGCCGACCGCTTCCTCGGTGATACCGTCGATGAAGTCGCGCACGACCGGCAGCGCGACGTCGGCTTCGAGCAGCGCGATTCGCACCTCGCGCATCGCTGCACGGACATCTGCCTCCGTCAGGGCGCCGCGACCACGCAGGCGGTCGAATACACCGCCCAGACGATCGCTCAGAGACTCGAACATCATCACCTCATCCGGGGCCGAAAAACCCCTGAAAACCTTGCCTTACGGCACGCATCCCTTTGCACCTCGCGGCACAACGCAAAAGCGCCGGTGGGCGAAACCTCGCCGACCAGCGTTGATCCATGGACCATGAAAGGGCCAAAGGATTTTGCAGCCCCGGCACGGACGAGCCGATCCGGGAGAGTGGCCTTTAGGGAAACCGGGGAGAAAAGGCAAGGGTTGGCGCCACCTCTCCACCGTCCGACCCCGCCGGACAGCCCCCTCCCCCGTCAAACCGGAGAAGGGGTTTCGGAAAACCGCCTCGACCCGGCCCGTGCTTCGTCAGACCTTCCAGCTCAATGGCACGCTCTTCGGCCCGACGACACCGCCGGGATAATATTCGATCTTCGTCCCCGGCGTCAGCGTGAAGTGGGGGATGCGCTTCAGCCATTCCTGAAGGCAGATCTTGATCTCCAGTCGGGCCAGGTGCGCGCCCATGCAGCTATGCACGCCGCCCGCGAACGCCAGGATCGGCTTGCGCGGACGATTGAAATTCACTTCCCGCGCATTGGGGAAGATTTCCTCGTCATAATTGCAGGCAGGCAGGACACTGGTGACCTTGTCACCCTTCTTCATCTTCACGCCCCGGATCTCGCAGTCCTGGATCAGCGTGCGGCCGGAGAAGGTAACTGTGAAGACGCGCAGCAATTCCTCGACGACATTGTTGATATTGTCGGGATTGTCGATGATCTCCTGCCGCCGGCCGGGGTTTTCCGCCAGCCACACCCACATGTTGTTCAGCGTGGCGAACACCGTGTCGAGGCCCGCGATGAACACGAAGAAGACGAAGCCGAACGTCTCCCGGTCGCTCATCGGCGCGCCGCCCGGCTTGCCGTTGACAATGGCGCTGACCAGGAACTCGTCGGGATTGGCACGTTTTTCCGCGATGACCTTGTTCAGATAGACTGTGACCTCGCCCATCACCTGCATGGCGACCTGCTTGTCCTGGGCGTGGAGCAGGCCCATCGCCCAGCGGACGAATTCGTCCATCATGTCGCGGGGCAGGCCCATCAGGTCCAGGAACACGCCGACCGGCAACTGGCGGCCAAAATCCTTGGCGAACTCGCACTCGCCCCTATCCACGATATTGTCGAGCAGGTCGTTGGCAAGGGCACGGATACGGCCTTCCATCGCCATGATCGCCTTGGGCGTCACCAGCGGATCGACGAGCGCGCGATATTTGCGATGATCTGGCGGATCGACCTCCAGCGGCAGGATGCGCCAATAATCGTTCGGGTCGCGCGGGAATGGGCCTGTCCCGAACGTCGTGAAATATTCGGGCTTGCGCAGCGCGAAATAAGCATCTTCATATTTCAGCAGCTGCCAGGCGGGTGGGCGGTGGTCGCTGCCGGGATCATAATAGACCGGCGGCGCCTTGTCGTGCAGCTCCGCCATATATTTATGGGGCGCGAGCAGGAACTCCACGCCATCCGTCACCTGCGCGTCATAGACCAGTTCCGGCGGAACATGATCGGGGATGGGCTTGCGTTCAGCGGCGGTCTGGGTGCCTGCCATTGTCTCTCTCCTCGATAGGTGCCGTTCAGGCCTTAATATTGCGATTCCGGCAGGCGCACGACCAGCCCGTCCAGTTCGTCGCTGACGACCAGCTGGCAGCTCAGGCGGCTGTTGGGCTTCACCTCGGCGGAGGCCGCTTCCAGCATCTCGGTCTCTTCCTGCGAGGGCGTACCCGCGCGGTCGATCCATGCCGCATCGACATAACAATGGCAGGTCGCACAGGCGAGGCCACCGCCACATTCACCGACGATTCCCTCGACGCCGTTGTTCAACGCGCCGTGCATCACGGAGTCGCCGTCGGCCACTTCCACCTTATGCTCCGAGCCATCATGCTCGATATAGGTCATAAAGGCCATTTCAGTCTCCCGGACTCTCACTCGATACATTTTTGTTGAGAACGCCGTTCTCTAATATCCACTTATCATCTGTGGCGCTACGGAGGAAGGCCTTTGTTCTCATTGGATTGACAATATCTTGACCGCACCAGCACAGCCGGCCCCTACCGAAGTTGTCGAAAGCACCGTGCGCAGACGCGGACGCCCGCCCGGCGGCACGGAAAGCGCCACGGCGGACCTGACGGCAGAGCGCGCCCGCCGGATCGTGGACGCGGCCTATGACCTGCTGGAGGAATCGGGACTGGAGGGCCTGACCATCCGGGCCGTCCTGACCCGCACCGGCCTGTCCCGCCGCGCCTTCTACGAGCGTTTCGCGGGCAAGGACGATCTGGTCCTTGCCGTCTTCGAGCATACCATCCGCATGGCCGCCGACCTGTTTGCCAGCGAGTTCGCTCCCATCGCCGATCCGGTCGAACGCCTGCGACTGATCGTGCGCTCCATCGCACTGGCGCGCGGCTCCATCGACGGGAGCGATGCGCCGGACGGCAGCCATCCGCGCGGCGCGGCGCTCAGCCGCGAGCATCTGCGCCTCGCCGAATCCCGCCCCAATGAGTTGCAGGATGCACTGCGCCCGCTCCTGTCCCTGCTTGCCCGGCTGCTGGAGGAGGGCATGGAGACCGGCCAGATCAGGCGCAGCAGGCCGGACCGGCTGGCGACCCTGATCTACAATCTTGTCGCGACCACCGTGCACGCCCAGCTTCTGGCCGAAGAAACCGGCGGCCCTGACAAGGCCATGCGGGAGGAATTGGCGGTCGACATATGGGAGTTCTGCCGCCGCGCCATCGCGGCATGACTACGGAATGGCATGATGGCCACTCGTCCCTGACCGTACAACCCGGGATGCCCGTCAGCTCTCCATGGAGACCAGCATCGCATCGGACCGTGCAAGCACGACCAGGCGCACATGCGCCTCCCGCGCCCGTTCGACCGCCAGACTGGTCGGTGCGGACACCGTGACCAGCAGAGGGCAGTTCGCCAGCGCCGCCTTCTCCACCAGTTCATAGGAACAGCGAGACGACAGCAGCGCAAAGCCGCCGTCCCAGCCCCTGCCCTCACGCGCCATCGCGCCGATCAACTTGTCGAAGCCATTGTGCCGCCCGACATCCTCACGCACCAACAGGGGCACGCCATCGGCCCCGCACAGCGCGGCGGCGTGCATCGCCCCGGTCTTGCGATGACCGGGCTGTGCGCCGGACAAGGCATGGATGGCGTGGAACAGCGCCTCCTGCCCCGCGGTCGAACGGGCCGTCACGACCGGCAAGGGACGCAGCGCCTGTTCGAGATTTTCGATCCCGCACAGGCCGCATGCGGACTCCGTCACCCGGTGCCTGACCCGCGCCTCGATCGCGCCCTGCCGCTCCGGCACGAGTTGCACGCGCACCAGCATGCCCCGCTCCGCTTCATGCACGTCGATGCCGATCACATCCGCCACGCCACCGATCAGCCGTTCGGAGAGAGCGAAACCGACGGCAAGATCCTCCATATCCGTAGGGCTGGCCATCAGGACCGCATAGCCGATGCCATTAAACTCCAGCGCGACCGGACATTCCACCGCAACCGCGCGGTCGATGGCGGACACCTCGCCTCCCGCTGTCAGCCGCTCAAAGCGAAGCAGCCTGTCCCGGCTCATGCGGCGACGCGCTGGGTGGCGGGAGCAGAGGAAGGCGTATCACTGGCCTTCCTCTGCTCCCATATGGTCCGTGCCGCCGCGCCTAACGCGCCCCAGCCACCCGCCGCCGCCACATTGTCGCGCATGCCCTCCGCAGGCTTCGAAGCAGCAAGGTCGGACCTGTCACCGGCTTTTCGTGTCATTCGCCCTGCCCTCGTTCAATGGTGAAGGGGAAACGCTTCTTCCGCCTGTTCGACCCAACCCGCAATATGCCTCGTCAAGCGGATATAGGGCGAGCCGCGAGAATCGGCGGCGCCTCATCAGGGCGAGCCTTT
This sequence comes from Sphingobium sp., assembly GCA_036384115.1. Taxonomy (GTDB): domain Bacteria; phylum Pseudomonadota; class Alphaproteobacteria; order Sphingomonadales; family Sphingomonadaceae; genus Sphingobium. The sequence continues at coordinate 46,513 of DASVMZ010000108.1, read as the reverse complement.
ATCGCGTCCGGTTCGCATAGCCCTGCGCCCTTGCCGCAAGTGCAGCCTGCCTCTGGCCGGGCGTGATAAGGGCGATCCCCGGAATTTTCGCGGCCTCGGACAGTTTGATGACGCGGAAATCGCGGAGCATATCCTCCCCCTTGGTAGTGGCGGGCAACACCTGCCAGCGCAGAACGGCATAGCCGTCATGCAGGCCTGTACTGTCCAGCCAGTTCGCCACGCCGGGATCGCGCGGCGCAATCACATAGCTGTAATTGCCGTCGGCATTGGGCTTGACCTGTGCCAGGTTGATGCTGGTCTGATATTTACTGGCGTCGGACGCTATCATCCACGGGTCGACGACCTGAATGCCCGCATAGGCTGCGCCCGCACGATTGGTGGTCACCAGAATAGCCTCGTCGGGCTTGAGCTGGAAGCGAAGGCCCGCGAAAAAGCCCCAGCCGCCGTCGCGGGGCGAGGGTATCGTGATAGCATTGGGCTGGAGACCGCCGAACCATTGCTCGGGATAGCGCGACCATTGGCTGATATAGGGCCTGAGATTGGCGAGTACGCGCGATCGCACGTCCGCCGTGTCGACAGGTATGACCGTGCCGCTTTCCAGTCTGCGGATGGACAAACGGGTCGGCCGCTGCTTCCAGTCGGACAGGGCATCGCGGAACAAGACCGAGATCGGCCCCGTCCCGGTCACGATATGGTTGGGGCTGTCGTCCGGGCCGGGCGTTCCAAAGGTGATGCGAAAGCTGCCGTCCGGCTTCACCTTGAGATCGCGGTCCGTCAGCAGGGCGAGGAGATTGCCCAGGTCGGCCTTGTTCTTGGCCAGTGGCGTCTGGGCGGTTTGGACGCCAGAGACGGACAGCACGAATTGCGCTGGCCGATCCGTCTTGTCGAACTGACCGCTGATCTCATAGCGGTTGCCACCGGCAATCTCCGCGCTCCGATAGATGAAATCGGGATTGTCGCCGGACGTCCCCACGCCCGGCAGCGTATAGCCCAGCCACGTCCGGGGCGTGTCGTCGGTGGACCACAGGATCGTCGGCGTCCCCCGCCTGACGACGAGTTCCTTGAAGATCAGTGAGTTTGTCCATTCGTCCACGGCATAGTCGATACGCGCCGCGCCGTCCGGCGTCTGGCCGATGCGCGTCCCGGCAAGATCGGCCTTGATCGCGGCCTTGATCGCCTTGACCTCCGGGTCTTGGATCAGTTGGAGGAGGATCTTCTCCGCCTCGATCTGCGCCGGGGTGGCCAGCACGGGCGCAGTACGCGCCGCCGCCGGTGCGGCGTGCAAAGGCGCCATGATCAGGGTCGGCAGGATCGCAACGGCGGCTGAGCGGGCAAGGCGACTGAAAGAATAGAGCATGTTCTCTCCGGTTATCGAGCATTTTCATTTCGTCGCCTGCGCCAGACCACTGTCGGCTCAGGCCGAATGTCTCACCATTTGGTTCGGAAGGTCAGGCCATAGGTGCGTGGCTCACCGATCAGCGAGTTGATGGCGCCCGTGTTTCCGCCCGTCCGCGAGACGAAATAATTCTGGTTCGTCAGGTTCCGCGCCCAGACCGCCATATCCCATCGCCGGTCCTCCGCACGCAGGCCGATGCGGGCGTTGAGCAGGCCATAGGCCGGAATGATCCCATAGATGCTGTTGGTGCTGGACGCATTGGTCGAGGAGCGGTGCGCGAAATCCGCATGTCCATAGATTTCCGTCGCCGTGCCGGGACCGCCGACAGGCTGGGCCACATCGCCGCCCAGCGAATAGGCGAATTCGGGGATGTTGGAGAGACGCGCACCCGACAGATCCTGTATCGCGCCCTGGTTCGCCCGCTCGGTGGCCTGCGGGGCATTGGTGTAACTGACATAGCGGGCGTCGGTATAGGCGGCCGATGCGGTGAACTGGACCCGGCGGCTGGGCGATACGGACAGGTCCGCCTCTATCCCCTTGGACCGCACCTTGGGGATGTTGGCGATATAGCTGCGGGTATTGGTGGTCGATCCGATATATTCCAGGATCGACGTCTGATAATCCCGCACATTGGTGAGAAACGCCGCGGTGTTCAGTGTGATCCGTCGGTCGAGGAACTGCGATTTCAGGCCGATCTCGAAGCTGTCCACCTTCTCCGGGTTGATGACGGGCTGGAAAGCCCCGCCCGCGGTCAGGTTGAGACCGCCCGACTTGTTGCCCCGCGCATAGGTTCCATAGACCAGCAGGTCGCGCGACGGCTTGTAGCTGAGCGTGGCCAGGCCGGAGAGGGCATCGGCCTTGAGCCTGGAGGCAAAGGCCATTTCGGCGCTCGGCGCCCGCGCGGCCATCGCGATCGTACGGTCGCTCGGCGAGAGCGTCGACAGGTCGAGGCCCGCGACCCAGAATTGGCGGAACTCGCCCTCCTTGTCCTCATGGGTGAAGCGCAGCCCCCCGGTCAGCGTCACTGCGCTACCGATATGCCAGTCCGCCTGACCGAAGGCGGCATAGCTTTTGGTCGACGGGTTGGAATAGCTGTCCGCCTCGAACCCCGTCATCGCGCGGTCAGTGACGGATATGCTGTTGGCGGAGGTCGTCGCGGGATTGAGGTTCCACCGCGCATAATCAGGGCCATAGCTGTTCGTGCCGTACCCCCGGACAACCTGCCAGAAATAATATAGCCCGGCGACATAATCGACCTTGTTATGGCCGTTTGAGGCGACCCGCACCTCCTGGCTGAACTGGCGCTGATAATTGTCGAGGCCTGCCTGCTGCACGCGCAGCGACGTGCCATCGACATCGTTCATCGGATACCAGTCCCACCAGCGATAGGCGGTGACGGAGGTCAGCGTCGCTGCCCCCAGATCCCAGTTCACCTCGCCCGACACGCCATAGCTTTTCATGAAATGCTGATAGGCGGCGTCAAGGTCGACCCGGCGGCCGAACGGGTCGGCGGGCAGCAATGCATAGCCCGTCCGCGCCGCCCGGACGAGGATGTTGTTGGCGATGGTCGCACCATTGGCATAGGTGGTGAAATAGCCCTCCACCGCGCTGAGCGAATGCTGCTTCTGGTTGGAATAATCGCCGATCAGGCGGATCGACAGCGTATCGCTGGGCTTGACCAGCAATTGCCCGCGCACCGTGAAATTGTCGTAATCCTGCGGGTGGGACTGGTCGAAGCGGTTGGTCAAGAAGCCGTCGCGATGCGTATCGGCGATGCTAAGCCGAACCGCCACCTTGTCCGCCACCAGCGGCGCCGAAACGGAAGCGCGCAGCTGATGATAGCCATAATTGCCGAGCGTCGCCTCGGCGGTCGCTTCCGGCGTGAAGCTGGGCTGGCGCGTGGTGATGTTGATCGCGCCCGCCGTCGTATTCTTGCCGAACAACGTGCCCTGCGGCCCCTTCAGCACTTCCACCCGCTCCAGGTCGATCATGTCGAACTGCGCCTGCCCCGGCCGGGCGTAATAGACGCTGTCCACATAGAAGCCGAAGCCATATTCCAGCCCGTCGAGGGCGATGGACGAGTTGGACCCGAGGCCGCGAATATTGATGTTGCTGTTGCGCGGGTTGAGCGCGACGACCTGCAGGCTGGGCACCAGTTGCTGTATCTGGTTGATGGTAAAGGCGCCGGTCTTCTCCAGCGTGTCGCCGCTCACCACGCTGAGCGCAACGGGAACGTCCTGCGCGGACTCCTCCCTGCGCCGGGCCGTGACCAGAATGACAGCGTCATCGCTCGCCGTGGCACCGGCCCCCGCCGTGTCGGCAACCTCTGCCCCTATCGCAGGCGCAGTCGAACACAGCATGAGTGCGGACGCTCCGGCCAGAAGCAAATATTTGCGTCTGGTCGGCAGAAAATAAGTCGTCATGGTTTTTCCTGAAATCTCTTGTTGGGCAGTCATGTTGATCTGGCCAACGCAGGCACCATCCAGCCTCCGCCGAAAAGCGGAAAAACAATCAGCGCCGGAGGCGGCATGCGGTGAAGATCGGGCAATCGCCTGAATGCGGATCGCCACTGCTCTAACCTATCAAATGAACCCTATCTCCGACGAGCGTGGAGATCGGATAGCTGGCGTAGTCGCCCGGCATGGAAAATCCTAATCATACCGGTAGAGTTAGTGTCTAGCGATTTCCAGTTCGCGTCGCCAATCCGTCCTAAATTGATAGATATGTCCCAATTTCATTTGCATCACGCTGGCCTGCGTTCCCGTCTTCCTCACCGGTGCAGCGGCTCTGGCTGACAATACCGCCACCCGACAGGCCACCGCGCCTGCCTCAGGCCCCGGACCCGTCCAGCAGCACCGCCAGCCGCGCAAAGGCGCGATCGAGTTGCCCATGGTCGATCGCCCCGCCGATCGACAGGCGCACCGCCCGCTCCGTTTCCCCCGGCACGCAGGCAAAGGCCGCCCCTGGCACGATGGAAAGACCCGCCGGACCCAATGTCGTGGCCAGCCCCGCCGGATCGACGCCTTCCGGCAGGGACAGCCAGATATGATAGCCTTCCGGGTGAGCGGCATAGCGGGTGGCCACCAGATGGCGCGCGGCGATCCGTTGCCGCGCCACCCCTTCTGCCCTCACCGCCTCGACCAGCCGGTCGAATGTGCCATCGCGCAGCCAGGACGTCACCAGCGCGGCATTGATCGGCGGCGCCATCACCCCGGTCTCCTGCGCGGCGGCGGCAAGGCGGCTCGCATCCGCCCCGTCCGGCACGCGCACATGCGCCACGCGCAGCACGGGCGAGATGATCTTGGACACGCTGGCGATATGCCATGTCTGTTCGGGGGCCAGCGCTGCCAGCGGTGGCAACGGCTTGGCGGGCAGCAGGCCATAGGCGTCATCCTCGATGATCGCCACGTCATGCCGCCGCGCGATGGCCACCAGCGCCCGCCGCCGCTCGCCGTCCAGCGTCGCGGTGGTCGGATTATCATTGGTCGGCACGATGTAGAGCGCCCGTGCGCCCATCGCGGCGGCGCGCGCGAAGTCATCGGGATCGATGCCGTCCGCATCATGGTTCAGCGGCAGCAGCCCCACGCCCATCCGCCGCGCCAGCGACAGCATGCCGGGATAGGTGGACCAACCCACGCAGACGCCAGAGCGCCCACTCAACGCCCGCCCGCCCGGCACGTTCTGCTCCGCCAGCACCGCCAGGATCGCGGCCAGGCCATTCTGCCCGCCCGCCGTCACCACCACCTGCTCTGCCACGGTCGCCAGTCCGCGTGCGGTAAAGGCCGTGGCGGCCTGTCGCCGGTCCTGCACGCTCCCCTCGACGGGCTGATATTGCAGCAGCGGCGACCCGCCCCCCGCGCGCAGCAACCGGGTCAGCCCCGTCCGCATCGCCTCGCCCAGCAGGCCAAAGCCGGGCTGCGGCGGCTGGATCATCCCGCTTTTCTCCGTCGCCACCCCCATCATATGGCCGGCATTGTTCCGCACAAAGCTGCCCAGTTTGCCCACCCCCTCGATCAGCCCCGCATCGCGCGCCAGCCCATAGGCGCGTGTGACGGTGGTCAGGTCGATAGCGAGCTGCCGGGAAAGGTCGCGCTGCGTCGGCAGCCGCTCGCCGGGTCGGAGCGCACCGGTGCGGATCGCCTGCTCCAGCGCCGCCATGATCGCGAGATATTTCGGGCCGCTCGCGACGGAGAGATCGAGTGTCCAACCCGGCCCGCCACTGGCGTCTGCGTCCTTCTGCATGGTGCGGTCCCAATTTATGCATGGTTTAAAATACCATACACAAAGCTTATGGAAAATCCAGCAATCGCAACGGGACATATGTCATGCACATCGAGTCGCCAGAGGCTATTCCGCAAGTCTGGCCCCACTGTCCGCCGGTCAAGACGGGCCTGCGCGGCCGCTGCCCCCGCTGCGGCGAGGGTAAGCTGTTCGACGGCTTCCTGACCGTGCGTGAGAGCTGCAACCTGTGCAATCTCAGCTACGCCTTCGCCGATCCCGCCGACGGTCCCGCCTTCTTCATCATGATCTTCGGCTGCGTCCCCGCCGTCACCTTCGCCCTGATGCTCCAGATCTATGCAGAGCCGCCTTTCTGGGTGCATCTGCTGACGTCGCTGCCCCTTCTGGTCTTCACCTGCCTGTTGCCGCTGCGCCCGCTCAAGGGGTGGCTGATATGCAGCCAGTTCTTCTTCACCGCCCGCGAAGGTCGCCTCAAGGAAGCATGGCGGCCCTTCGGCGAAAATGGCCCGGTGATAGAAGCGGCAACGCATCCCTGGTAAAGCGTGATTGGGGGCAGCCGCGGGATGACGCCCTCCCTGAACGCCTCCCCCGGAAACCCAGGCGCTCTCAGGTGTTGGTATCCGGGATCAAGGGAGTTCATTCGTGCAGACATCGCATTTCATCCTCGCCGCCGCCCTCCTCCTGACTGCCTGTGGCAAGGCGCCCGAGCAGGCTGCCCACAGCGGCAATGCCACCACTCCCAACGGCTCCACAGGGCATGATCCCTCCCCCGCCTCCGCCGAAAATAGCGCCTCGTCGGCCTCCGCCGGTCCTAATGGTTCGTCGGCCTCCACCGACCATGATGGTTCGTCAGCCTCCGCCGACCATGACTTCTCCCCGGAACGCGCCGCCAATGGCACTGATGCCCTCCCGCCGGCGAAAAGGGCGATACCGGCGGCATTTCAGGGCCGCTGGGGCATGGTGCCGGGCGACTGCGGGCCGGATGCCTCCATCGCCAAGGGCCTGATGGTCGTCGATGGCGCGCAACTGCGCTTCTACGAATCGGTGGGCAAGCCTGCAGTCGTCACCAACCCGACCCCCAACCGCATGGAGGGTCGGTTTGCCTTCACCGGCGAGGGTATGGAATGGTCCAAGGACATGGTGCTGACGCTGGGCGGCAATGACGACCGGCTGGTGCGCTCCGAAAATAATCCCAAAGCCAGCTACAGCTATAAACGCTGCCCCGCATAATCCGAATGCGATGGGCGCCCAGTCCGATCCGTCCCGTCATCCAATCTGACATCATCATGCCGCTGGGATGATGTGCAGGGGCGCGTGGACATGTCGCGGGCCGCATCCCGGGATCATTGACGCACCGCCCTGCTTCCACCGCGTCATACCGCCCGACATGACTTGGGATGTACGCCGGCTAATGCTCATAACGGCAACACTTTCAGCACAGACAACGCGGGAAGCCGCCGGAACTTCCCATGAAAAAGGGCGCCCAAGGCGCCCTTCCCCAGCGGTCCTGTCGGTCCGCCATATTGCCGGAAAGGCTCAGCCCTTCTTGAGGGTGAGACCGCCAAAACGCTTGTTGAAGCGGGCAACCTGGCCACCTTGGTCGAGCAGTCCGGACTTGCCACCGGTCCAGGCGGGGTGAACGCTGGGGTCGATGTCGAGGACCAGCGTGTCGCCATCCTTGCCATAGGTCGAGCGCGTCTTGAACGTCGTACCGTCGGTCAGTTGGACAGTGATGAAGTGATAGTCGGGATGCGTGTCGGTCTTCATATCATTGCTCCAAAAATGGCTGGTTTCCGACCAGCCGGAGGAATAGGAAGCGCGGCCCATAGCGGACCGGCACCATATTGGCAAGATCGCGAGAGGCCTGCCCCCGCCAATATGCCCATCAATCCTTAGACCATCAGTCCTTGGGAGCGTCCGCCACCATCGCGGTGAAACTCGCCTCGGCATGCAGCTTGCCGTCGATCAGCGCCCGCCCCGCGAATTTCGAGACCGCACCGCGCGACTTGGTGATGGTTATGTGGAAATCGAGCAGGCATCCCGGCTCCACGGGGGCGCGGAACTTGGCTTCCTCGATCCCCATGAAATAGACGAGCTTGCCCGAGCCGACCAGACCCAGCGACTCAAACGCCAACAGACCCGCCGCCTGCGCCATCGCCTCGACGATCAGCACGCCCGGCATGATCGGACGCCCCGGGAAATGGCCCTGAAAGAACGGCTCGTTAATGCTCACCGCCTTGACCGCGTGGATGCTCTCATTGGGAATGATCGAGACCACCCGGTCAACCAGCAGCATCGGGTAACGGTGCGGCAGGGCCGCCATGATGCGCCGGATGTCCAGCGGTCCCATGGCGGTCTTGCCCTCAGTCACACCCGCGTCGGCAGGCCTATCATCAACCGTCATCAGGATCAGCGACCCGTGGGCTTTGCAGTCGGAGCGGCAGGCGCAACGGCGGCAGGCGCGGCGCCCTGCTGCTGGCCACCGGGACGCCAGCCGGCGGGCGGGACGATGCTGGCCGAGGGGACCAGCGTGTCGAGTTGCGCCTTCACCTGCGCCGTGATGTCCACGCTGGGCTGAAAGGACACAGTGGAGTCAGGCTTGATGACCAGGTCAACCTTCGCAGCGGCCATCGCGTTCTTGAGCGCGTCGGTCAGCTTGGATGCGATCTGCTCCTCGACATAGGCCTGGGCAAGACCCACCGGCTGGCCGATCCGCTGAAGCTCGGCCTGCGCGCTCTGCTGACCGGCCTGGAGGGCGTCATACTGCCCCTGCAACTGCGCCCGGACAGCCGGGGTTGGCGTGGTGCCAGCAGCCTTTGCAGCGGCGCTCAGCGCATCCTGCTTGTTCTTGAGATCGGTCTCCAGCGCCGTCTTGCGCGCGTTGAACTGGTCGATCTGCACCTTGTACGTCGTCTCCATCTGGGTCCGCGCAATGGTGTAGGCGTTGGACGTGGCAACCGCACGATCCACGTCGGCGACCGCAATGCCCAGCTTGGACTGTGCCAGGGCAGGCGTTGCAACCATCATGGCGGCGCCGAGCGGCAGCGCCAGAGCGAAATGCTTAAGGGTATTACGCATCAGAACTGAGTCCCTATGTTGAAAGTGATCGTCTTGGTGTCGTCGCCCGGCTCTTTCAGGAGTACCTTGGCGATGTCGATACGGAACGGACCGAACGGCGAGTTCCAGTTCACGCCGACGCCCACGGACAGGCGCGGCTTGAGCGAGTCGCCCAAATAGGTCTCCTGGAAACCGTTGCCGTCATAGGTAGCTGCCTGATTGGCCCCGGCGAGCGTATTGCAACTTGCCTGGCTTGGCGCAACTGCAAGCGGTCGCGAGACGAACGTCCCGTTCGGATTGGCAGGATCGTTCGTCGCGTTGTTGACGGTGATCGTACAAGTGCCTGGATAAAGACCCGTGCCCCCATAAAGACGCGGCTTCCGCAGATTGCCCACAGCACCCGCATCCATGAAGATCGACGGACGCAACCCCAGTTCCCGCGCACCTGCACCGAGAGGAATCTCGATTTCGGCGTGGGTGAGATAATAGACCTTGCCGCCCAGCGCATCGTCGGAATTGCGGTCGGCTGCGATCAGATTGCCATTCGTATCATAATATTGCCTACGGATACGCGGGCCTACACCGCGAATATCGAAGCCGCGCATCTGCGGTTCGCCCAGATAGAATCGATCGGTCAGGCGGACCTTCTCGACTTCAAAGCCCGCCGCATCCTTGCGTACGCCTTCCAGCGACTGGATATGGCCCGCCTCGCCGCGCAGCGAGAAGATGAACCCGCCACCGAGTGGATAATATTGCCCGCCCTCGATCCGCGTGCGGACATAACGCACATCGCCGCCCAGACCCGCGACATCCTGGCTGAGGTTGGCGTAGAAGCCGCGCTGTGGCCGAATGCGGTTGTCGCGGCGATCATAGATCAGCGAATAGCCGACAGAAGAGGTCGTCCGGTTGCCGATGGCATCGCACAGATAGCGTCCGGCTTTCAGTTCGTCACACTGGTTGAAGCCGTTGATGACCGAATAATAGGTCGACTGATTCAGCGTAACATTGCTCCGCGACAGGCCATAGCGCAGGCCGAGCGACAGATATTCAGTCAGCGGCACGCCCGCCCGAAGCTGGAAGCCGGTCGTCACCTCCTGATAGGTGGTGTTGCGGGTATTGTCGGCGAGATAGTTGAAGCTGTTGAGGTCGCGGCGGAAGATGTCCCCGCCCAGCGCGATATTCTTGTCGAGGAAATAGGGTTCGGTAAAGCCCACCTCGACCGACTTGGAATAGCTGGAATAGTTGACGCTGGTCCGCAATTCCTGGCCCATGCCACGGAAATTGCGCTGCTTGATCGAAGCAGAGACGATGAACTTCTCAAGGCTGGAGAAGCCCGCCGACAGTTGCAACTCACCCGTCGACTTTTCCTCGACATTGGTTTCCAGCACGATGCGGTCCGGCGCGGAACCAGGCTTCTGGTCGACCTTCAGCTTCTCTTGGAAGAAACCGAGCGAGTTGATCCGGTCCTGTGAACGCTTGACCAGGAAGCTGTTGAACGCATCGCCTTCCGCCAGGCGGAATTCGCGGCGGATCACCTTGTCCTTGGTCAGCGTGTTGCCGTTGATGTCCACCCGCTCGACATAGACGCGGGGCGCCGTGCCGATGCGGAAGGTGATGCCCATCGACAGCTTGTCCTTGTCCCGGTTGAAGTCCGGGCTGACATCCGCAAAGGCATAGCCGAACAGGCCGGCCGTCTCGTTGATCCGGTCGACGGTGTCCTCGACCAGCTTGGCATTGTACCAGTCGCCCTTATGCATGGGCAGGGTGCGGTTGAGCGCGTCACTGTTCAGATCGCGAATCTCGCTCTGCACAGCCACGTCGCCGAATTTGTAGCGCGACCCCTCCTCCACCACATAGGTGATGATGAAGTCCTGCTTGTCCGGTGTCAGTTCCGCCACGGCGGACACGACGCGGAAATCGGCATAGCCCTGCGTCAGGTAGAACTGGCGCAGCTTCTGCTGGTCATAGGCCAGCCGATCCGGGTCATAGGTGGTGCCCGACGAGAAGATGCGGAACGAACGCGCCTGCTTGGTCGCCATCTCGCTGCGGAGGCGACCGTCGGAGAATTCATCATTGCCGATGATGTTGATCTGGCGGACCTTGGATTTCGGCCCTTCGGAGATTTCATAGACGATGTCGACACGGTTCTGGTCCAGCTTGACCAGCTTGGGATCGACCACCGCCGCGAACCGGCCCTGACGCCGATACAGTTCAATGATGCGGGCGACGTCCGCGCGCACCTTCGACCGTGTGTAGATCTGGCGGGGGGCCATCTTGATCTCTGGGAGGATTTTCTCCTCCTTGATCCGCTTGTTACCCTCCAGGACGATGCGGTTGATGACCGGATTCTCGACAACCTCGATCGTGAGCGCACCCTTGTCGTCGCGAATCTTGACGTCCGCGAACAATTCCGTCGCGAAAAGATCCTTCAGCGCGGCGTCGAGCGTCTCCTGCGTATAGGCGTTGCCGGTCCGCAGCTTCGTGTAGGACAGCACCGTGTCCCGCTCGATACGCTGGTTGCCCGTGACCACGACCGAACTGATCGTTCCCGTGGCCAGCGACGGCAGCGCGGATGCGACCGGGGCCGCTCCCTTCTTCGTCGGGGCAGGCTTTGCCGCGACAGGCTTAGCCGGGCGAGCCGGGGCCTGCGCCACTGCTACAGTGCTCAGCCCCATGCCGCCCAGTGCTGTGCCTGCCATGAAGAGAGGCATGGCGCTACGCCACAAGGTCCTGCTGCTCGTCGCTGTCACGCGGTCCACCTCTGCTTCATTACGTTGGGTTGTATCTTAAGATTGCCCATGGGCAGCACTCCCTGCCCGATGCGGCTCAGCCGATCAAGCCGGACAGGCCTTTCCAGAGACCGAAAGATGTTAAATCGTTGAACGTGACCATCACCATGACCGCCAACAGCAGGGCAAGACCCGACCGATAGGCCAGTTCCTGGATACGGGGACTGACGGGTTTACGCTGCAATGCCTCAATTCCCTGGAACAGCAAATGACCCCCGTCGAGCATCGGAATTGGCAACAGGTTGATGAACCCCAAGTTAATCGAGATGAGCGCGATGAAGAATATGAAATCCGCCGGTCCCCGCGCGGCCTGTTCGCCGGAGATTTGCGCGATCTTGAGCGGACCGCCCAGCTCGTCCACGGAGCGGCGGCCGGAGATGACCTGACCCAGCCCGTCCACCATCATGGTCACGATGGTGCCGACCTGCCGCACCGCGATAACGGGCGCCATGATGGGCGAGACCGGGCGCACTTCCGTCTTGCGGCTGGTGACGCCCAGCATGCCCAGCTTATATTCATGCCCGAAACGGTCGCGCTCGACGCGGGTGCCGATGGTCGCGGCCAGCGTAACCGGCGCGCCCTCGCGCTCGACCGTCAGGCTGATCCCCTCGCCCGGCCGACCAACGACGGCGCGACTGAGTTGCTCGAAACGGTCGATGGCGGCACCGTCCACCGCGACGATCCGGTCGCCGGGCATCAGGCCCGCCGCCGCCGCCGCGCTGCCCGATCGGACGCCGCCAACCTCGGCAGAGGTGACATTCTCGCCATAGGCAAGCGCGAAGCCCGCCAGGATCAGGATCGCGAACAGGAAATTGGTGAGTGGCCCGGCCAGCACCACAAGCGCGCGCTGCCATACCGGCTTGCTCTGGAAGGTGCGCGACCGCTCCTCCGCAGGCAGCGCCAGCCATTCGGGGTCGCTCTGGCTCGCCGCATTCATGTCGCCCGCAAATTTCACATAACCGCCCAGCGGCAGTGCGGCAAGACGCCAGCGTGTACCGCGCTTGTCGTGCCATGCGGCTATCTCTTTGCCGAAACCCATCGAAAAGGTTTCCGCATGGATGCCGAACAGGCGCGCCATGAGATAATGGCCCAGTTCATGCACGAAAACGAGCGGTCCGATGACCGCCGCGAAGGCGAGAAGGGTAAGCAGCAATCCGGGACTTTCAGCCAATGCGTACACTTTCAGCTCGACTGATCGCATGCCCCCGTGCTTCGCGATCTATCACACCGATCTCTTCGATGCTTGTGGGTGGAGCCGGGCTATAGCGCCTCAGCGTCTCTTCCACAATCGCGGCGATGTCCAGAAAGCCGATGCGCCCTTCCAGGAAGGCGGCGACGGCCACCTCATTGGCGGCGTTGAGGATGGCCGGGCGCGCACCCCCCGCCTCTATCGCCGAGCGGGCCAGCGCCAGTGCCGGGAAACGCACCGGGTCCGGCGCCTCGAAATCCAGACGGCCGATGGCGGCAAGATTCAGGGGCTGGCAGGGCGACGCCATGCGCGCGGGCCAGGCCAGCGCATGGGCGATGGGCACACGCATATCCGGGCTGCCCAGTTGTGCCAGCGTGGAGCGGTCGCGATATTCGACCATCGAATGAATGACCGACTGCGGATGAACGATGATCTCCAGCCGGTCGAGACCGACCGGAAAAAGATGATGCGCCTCAATCAGTTCGAGGCCCTTGTTCATCATCGTCGCGCTGTCGACGCTGATCTTGGCGCCCATCGACCAGTTGGGATGCCTGACCGCCTGCGCCGGGGTGACGGCACGCATCTCGTCCAACGTCGCGGTGCGGAACGGCCCGCCGCTCGCGGTCAGGATGATGCGTGCGACTTCGTCGATATTTCCGCTCGCAAGACATTGAAATATCGCATTATGCTCGCTGTCCACCGGCAGCAGGGTCGCGCCGGACGCCGCCACTGCGTCCATCATCAGCGCACCGGCAGACACCAGCGATTCCTTGTTGGCCAGCGCCACCGTCCTGCCCTGCCGGATCGCGGCGAGCGTCGGTGCCAGTCCCGCGCATCCAACAATCGCAGCCATGGTCCAGTCGGCGCCCAGCGAGGCCGCGTCGATCAGGGCGTCGGGACCGGCGGCCGCCTCCACCCCGCTCCCCGTCAGCGCAGCCTTGAGGTCGGCGTAGCGACTCACGTCACCGATCACCGCCAGCTTGGCGTGATGGGCAATGGCGATCTTTGCCAACCCGGGGACATCGCCATGCGCCGTCAATGCCTCGACGGCAAATGCGTCTGGCGAGCGGGCGATCAGGTCGAGCGTCGAACTGCCCACCGATCCGGTCGCACCAAATATGGTAACCGTGCGCCTCACAACCATCCCGCCAAATTCAGTAATCCCAGCAGAAAAGCGATGGGCAGCAACCCGTCTACCCGATCGAACAATCCGCCGTGACCGGGAATGAGACGTCCGCTGTCCTTCACACCCGCACGACGTTTCATCCAGCTCTCGAAAAAATCCCCCGCTTGCGCGAGAATCGCGATGGAGGCACCGATACCGATCGTGGTGGCCGTCATGCCGATCGACCAGTGCATCCCGCGCAATGAAGGCGCATTGCCTCCGAGGCCGCTAAGTGCATAGGCCATCGTGAAGATGGAAAGACATAGAACCAGCGAGGCCCCTGTGATGCCGCCACCCAGTCCCGCCCATGTCTTGGATGGACTGATCGACGGGGCGATCTTCGGGCCGCCAATCGCCCGCCCAGCGAAATAGGCACCGGTATCGGTAGCGATGACGCTGGCCACTGCGAGCCAGCGCAGGCCCGGCGGCGCATACAGCAATCCCACCGCAGCGCCTATCGCATAGACCGCCAGTCCGACCATCCAAGCAAAACGCGCCGATAAAGCAGATGTGATCCGCCGGACAAGACCCCAGCCCTCCCACAATACACCCAATGCTATTATAGTCACAAACAGGATCAGGAAGGGACCACCCAGCGACAATGCTACGGAGGCCGCGACGATCATCACGACACCGGATACGGCCCGAACGCCGAGGTCCGATTTCTTCTTCACCGGCGCTGCCACATCAATCGTCACAATCCACCATAGCGCCGCTTGCGCCCGGCGAACGCCGCGCAGGCTGTCTTCAGTGCCTCCGCATCGAAATCGGGCCAGAGCTGTTCGGTGAAATAGAGTTCCGCATAGGCTGCCTGCCATAACAGGAAATTGGAAAGGCGCTGCTCCCCCGACGTCCGGATCATGAGGTCGAGCGGCGGTAGATCGGCAGTATCCAACTCCGCCGCGATGCTGTCGCCTGTTATGTCGTCTGCCGCCAGTTCACCCGCTGCGACCCGCCGCGCAACTGCCTGGGTCGCGCGCGTCAGTTCGTCCTGCGAGCCATAGTTAAGCGCAATGACCAACGTCGATCCGGTGTTTCCAGCGGTGCGTTCCAGCGCCTTCTCGACCATCGTCACGGCGGAAGCCTCGAAAGCGCGATAGTCGCCGATCACACGTAGTCGGACATTATTGGCGTGAAATTCATCAAGGTCATTGGCGATGAAATGCTTGAGAAGATTGGTAAGATCCGCAATTTCCTGCTCAGGCCGCTTCCAGTTCTCAGATGAGAAAGCATAGAGCGTCAAACAGCCGATACCCATGTCGCGCGCGGCACGAACGACACGGCGGACGGCATCCGCCCCGGCCTTGTGCCCAGCGAACCGGGGTAACTTGCGCTTTGCAGCCCAGCGGCCGTTACCATCCATGATGATGGCGACATGGCATGGCAGAGCCTCGGCCGACGGGATAGCGGTCGTCGGCGCCGGCAACCCCTTGCCGCGCAGACGGGCTCGGGAAAAGATCATCCCGCCACCGCCTCCTGCGCGACATGCCTGTTACTGAGCCTGTGATCGGGCATATTCAAACGCAAAAGCCAGTCCCCATCCTGCCGAAAATGCTTATTGCCCCAGGATTTCCTTTTCCTTTGAGGCAACAACGGCATCCAGGTCAGCAATGACCGTGTCGGTCAGCTTCTGGACCTCGGTCTCCTTACGCTTACGCTCGTCCTCGCTGATCTCGCCCTTTTTCTCGTCGGTCTTGAGATTGTCCATACCGTCGCGACGTACGTTACGGACGGCGATGCGGGCGCCCTCGGCATATTTGCTGGCGAGCTTCGCCAGTTCCTTGCGGCGTTCCTCGGTCAAATCAGGGATCGGCAAGCGCAATGTCGTGCCATCTGTCACGGGATTAAGACCCAGCCCTGCGGAGCGGATCGCCTTCTCGACTGGTCCGACATTGCTCTTGTCCCACACCTGGACGGACAGGAGGCGTGGTTCCGGGGCTGACACAGTCGCCACCTGGTTGAGTGGCATGCTGGCGCCATAGACGGTCACGACCACTGGATCGAGCAGCGCGGTATTCGCGCGGCCGGTCCGCAAGCCGGACAGATCGCCCTTCAATGCTTCGACGGCGCCGGCCATGCGGCGTTCCAGATCGGCCTTGTCATATTGGGCCATGGCGATGTTCCTTCCTAAAATTCTTAAGCCGACTGAACGGTCGTGGCAGTGCCTTCACCGCGCAGGACGTGCGCGAGATTGCCTCGTTCACGGATGTTGAACACGATGATGGGAATATCATTCTCACGGCACAAGGCCACGGCACTCGCGTCCATGACTTTCAGATTTTCCGCAAGGACCGTGTCGTAACTCACCGTGTCGTAACGGCGCGCATCGGGCACCTGCTTGGGATCCGCATCATAGATGCCATCGACGCTGGTGCCCTTGAACAGGGCATCGCAGTTCATTTCAGCCGCACGCAGGGCAGCGCCACTGTCCGTCGTGAAGAAGGGATTGCCCGTGCCAGCCGCGAAGATCACGATGCGTCCCTTCTCCAGATGGCGCACAGCGCGCCGACGGATATAAGGTTCGCACACCGTAGCCATGGGAATGGCGGACTGCACGCGCGTCTCGACGCCCAGCTTCTCCAGCGCATTCTGCATGGCCAGCGCATTCATGATCGTGGCGAGCATGCCCATATAGTCGCCGGTAGTGCGATCCAGGCCACGCGCGGCGCCAGCAATACCACGGAAGATGTTGCCACCGCCGATGACGAGGCACAGCTCGTATCCGGCATCCTTCGCCTCCTTCACTTCCTCCGCCACGCGCTGCACGGTTTCGGGGTCGATGCCAAACTGGCCCGATCCCATCAGGACTTCGCCGGAGAGCTTGAGAAGCAGGCGCTTATAGCGGGAAATGGACATGGATCGCGTGTTTTCCGGTAGCAGACAGACCAACGGCGCGGACCTTAGTCGGGCCGCGCCGTCATGCCAAGCGTTCCATCGGAGGAACGCCCATATCAATCGAAAGGCTTAAAGACCGGCGGCCGCGGCGACTTCCGCCGCAAAGTCCGTGGTTTCCTTCTCGATGCCTTCACCCAGCTGGAAGCGCACATAGCTGACCAGTGCGATCGACTTGCCCGCTTCCTTTGCCGCCTTTGCGACAACGTCGGCGATTGGCGTCTTGTTATCCATCACGAACAACTGGCTGAGCAGTGCATTCTCTTTCGCGAACTTGGCCACAGCACCATCAAGCATCTTGGCTATGATCTCGGCAGGCTTGCCCGATTCGGCAGCCTTCTCGGCGGCAACCTTGCGCTCACGTTCCAGCACATCGGCCGGGATGTCGCTGGCGGCCAGGGCGACCGGGAAAGCGGCAGCGATGTGCATCGCGATTTGCTTGCCGAGAGGCGCCAGCACTTCCACGCCAGCGTCGCCTTCAAGAGCGACGAGCACGCCGATCTTACCAAGGCCGGGAGCGGCAGCATTATGGACATAGTCGACGACCAGTCCCTGCTTCACGCTGACCTGTGCCACGCGGCGCAGCGTCTGGTTCTCGCCGATGGTGGCGATATTATTGACCAGCTTCTCGGCGATGGTGCCGCCAGCCGGATGCGCGGTAGCGCCCAATGCCTCGGCATCTTCGATGCCACCGTCCAGCGCGATCCTGGCAGCCGTGCGGACGAAATCCTGGAACTGATCGTTCTTCGCGACGAAATCCGTCTCGCTGTTGACTTCCACGGCAACGCCGCGCGTGCCGGAAACGGCAACACCGACCAGACCCTCCGCAGCAGTGCGGCTGGACTTCTTCTGCGCGGCGGCAAGACCCTTGGCGCGCAGCCAGTCGATTGCGGCTTCGGCATCGCCATTCGCTTCGGACAGCGCCTTCTTGCAGTCCATCATGCCGGCGCCGGAACGCTCACGCAGATCCTTGACGGCGGCTGCGGTAATTTCTGCCATGTGCTTGGCTCCTATCTTAGGAAATATGCAATCAGTTAGACAGGGCAGATGACAATCCTGAGTCACCTGCCCTGCCCATCAGATAGCGGAAGCGCGATTACGCCTCGGTAGCGACCTCGGTGGCAGCGGCCACGACGATTTCTTCAACCGGCGGCTCTTCCTGAGCGCCGAAATCGGCACCAGAAGCGAATTGCGCGCCACGGTTGCCCTTGGTCGCTGCCTGCGCGATCGCATCGCAATAGAGGCGGATTGCGCGGCTGGCGTCGTCGTTCGCGGGCACCGGGAATGCAATGCCATCGGGCGAGACGTTGGAGTCGAGGATGGCGACGACCGGAATACCCAGCGTGTTCGCTTCCTTGATCGCCAGCTCTTCCTTGTTCGCGTCGATCACGAACATCACGTCGGGAATGCCCGACAGATCGCGGATACCGCCAAGCGACAATTCCAGCTTGTCGCGCTCACGCGTCATCTGCAAAACCTCCTTCTTGGTGAAGCCATGGGTGTCACCCGACAGCTTCTCCTCAAGGGTTTTCAGACGCTTGATCGAACCGGAAATGGTCTTCCAGTTGGTGAGCATGCCGCCCAGCCAACGGTGGTTGACAAAATGCTGGCCGGACTTGCGCGCGGCGTCAGCGATCGGCTCTGCGGCCTGGCGCTTGGTGCCAACGAAAAGAACCTTGCCGCCAGCTGCAACTGTCGACGACACGAAGTCGAGCGCACGGCTGAACAACGGGACGGTCTGCGACAGATCGAGGATGTGAATGCCATTGCGCTCGCCGAAGATGTACGGCTTCATGCGCGGATTCCAGCGATGTGTCTGGTGACCAAAGTGAGCGCCAGCCTCGATGAGCTGGTGCATGGTGACGACAGGTGCCGCCATAAGATATTCTCCTTCCGGTTGTTCCTCTGGGATCCAGTGACCCGTGAAACGGGCACCGGGATATGCGGATCCCATGTGGTGTGAGGGCGCGCCTTTACTGCCATCCTCCCGGGAAGGCAAGACTTGACGATAGGTATAATTTAGAACAAATCATGAACATAGGAACTTAAAACCGATTCGGATGTTCTGCTCTGGTCGGTGGATGGAAAGGTCGGCTCATGTTCGCTCTCATTGGTGCATTCATATTTAGCGGCGCAGCGGTTTTTGCCGTGGTGGTGATCACCCAGATGGTGCGTGGCTATCGCCCGCTGATCATGGCAGCCCTGAACCATGAACCCATGCCTCGCACTGTTCCGGCCTCTGCCCGGATTTCACGCCGCCGCGCGTCTCCCTCGGCCAGTTTTACGCCACGCCGTCTCGAACGCGAGCGCGCTGTCGCGTGATTCTTGCGTAGGATAACCACGCGATGGGAAGCAGGGCGAGATAGGTCAGGGACAGGGCCAGCAAGACCGGCCATGGCGTTGCGAAAAGCAGAGCTGCTATAATTCCGGCCGCACCGATCGCAAACAGGCGCAGAGAGGGCGGGACGCGAAGGCGCTTCCATCCCATCGTCGGCAAATTGGACACCATCAGAAATGCCACGACGATGGTCCAGGGCAAGACCACACGCCAGTCGCGCGCCGTTTCCCACCCCGTCGAGAACCAGATGAAAATTGGCAAGAAGGCAAGGCCAGCACCTCCGGGCGCAGGAACGCCAAGGTTAAAACCTGCCAGTTTCAATGGCTGATCCGCCACGTTGATCTGAGCGTTGAAACGTGCAAGGCGTAATGCACAGCATAGGGCCAGGCCCAGTGCACCGATCCAGCCGAAACGGGGCATAGCCTGCAACGACCAGAGATAAAGAATGATCGCGGGCGACACGCCGAACGCAATTACGTCAGACAGGGAGTCCAGTTCAGCACCAAATCGGCTCTCGCCATGCAACATGCGGGCGATGCGACCGTCGATGCCATCCAGCACGGCGGCAAGAACGATGGCAACCACCGCCCTCTCCCACTCCATCGACATGGCATAGCGCATGCCCGTGAGACCGAAGCAAAGAGCCATGGCCGTCACCGCATTGGGCGCCACTTGCCGGAGCGTGATACCCCGACCGCGAACGGGCAGACGCGATGGCCGCCTCAATGACATAGTCCCGCAGCAGGGGTCGCATCGCCGATTCGACCAAGGATGGTCTCTCCCGCGATCATATGCTGGCCCAGCGTGACCTTTGGCGCGGTGCCAGCGGGAAGATAGACATCCACCCGGCTGCCGAATCGAATGAGACCGATACGCTGACCCGCCGCGACGATGTCGCCCGGCTTCACGAACGGCATGATCCGCCGCGCGACAAGTCCGGCGATTTGGGTAAAGCCGATCCGCAGTCCGTCCGACCGTTCGACCAATATATGCTGTCGCTCGTTATCCTCGCTCGCCTTGTCGAGATCGGCGTTGACAAATTTGCCCCTAATATAGGTCACGGATTTCACCTGCCCCGCGATGGGCGTGCGGTTGATATGCACGTCAAAGACACTCATAAAAATGGAGACGCGCGTCATCGGACCGTCGCCCAGTCCATCCGCCCCGGCGAGGCCTGGCGGCGGAACAACTTGCTGGATCAACGTGACAAGACCGTCGGCCGGCGCGATTATCACGGTGGCGTCCTGAGGCACGGCACGGATGGGATCGCGAAAGAAAGCGAAAACCCACAGGGTTATGCCCCCCAATAGCCATGCGAGGATCGACCAGCCCAACAAGGCGACGACAAGCGTGATGCCGACCGCGATCGCACCAAACTTGCGCCCTTCGGGGTGAACCGATGGAAAGCGCCATTTAACGGGTGGATTGCTGCCATTACCTTGCGGAATGGGCGGAACAGCAGTGCCTGTGAAAGTTGCCGGGTCGGATGACAGGGGAAGGGGATGTTGGACCATCGCCTCAAGCTAGGCGCTCGGACGCAAAGGCACAATGTCCGAAGCAGCCGAAGAGCATATAGGAACCACTGCGAAACATGTGCCCACATAATCGGGCGCCCTGCCCCCTCCACAATCAAGCCAGCAGCGAGGCAGTTGAACATCGCCACCGCTTTGCTAAAGGGTCTCCACCAAATCTCAGACCAGAAAGCGGACAATTCCATGGCAAAGATTAGCGTCAAAAACCCGGTTGTAGAATTAGACGGCGATGAAATGACGCGGATCATATGGGAATGGATCCGCGAAAAGCTGATCAAGCCCTATCTGGACATCGACCTGCATTATTATGACCTGGGCATGGAAGAGCGCGATCGCACCGACGATCAGGTGACGATCGATTCCGCCAACGCCATTCAGAAATATGGCGTGGGCGTAAAGTGTGCGACCATTACCCCTGACGAGCAGCGCGTCGAGGAGTTCAAGCTCAAGAAGATGTGGAAGTCGCCGAACGGCACGATCCGCAACATTCTGGGCGGCGTCGTCTTCCGCGAGCCGATCGTCATCAAGAACGTACCCCGCCTCGTTCCCGGATGGACCGATCCCATCGTCATCGGCCGTCACGCCTTCGGCGACCAGTATCGCGCCACCGACACGTTGATTCCCGGCCCCGGCAAGCTGCGCCTGGTGTTCGACGGCGTGGATGGCAAGAGCCTGGATCTCGATGTGTTCGACTTCCCGTCCTCCGGCGTCGCCATGGCGATGTACAACCTCGACGATTCGATCCGCGATTTCGCACGGGCGTCGATGAATTATTCGCTCAACCTCCAATGGCCGCTGTACCTGTCGACCAAGAACACGATTCTGAAGGCCTATGATGGCCGCTTCAAGGATCTGTTCGAGGAAGTTTTCCAGAAGGAATTCAAGGCAAAGTTCGACGCTGCCAACATCAGCTACGAGCATCGCCTGATCGACGACATGGTCGCCTCCGCCCTCAAGTGGAGCGGCAAGTTCGTCTGGGCCTGCAAGAACTACGACGGCGACGTGCAGTCGGACACGGTTGCGCAGGGCTTCGGCTCGCTCGGCCTCATGACCTCGGTCCTGCTCTCGCCCGATGGCAAGACCGTCGAGGCCGAAGCCGCGCATGGCACCGTCACTCGCCATTACCGCATGCACCAGCAGGGCAAGGCGACCTCGACCAATCCCATCGCGTCGATCTTCGCCTGGACCCGCGGCCTCATCTACCGCGGCAAGTTCGACGAGACGCCGCTGGTGACAAAGTTTGCCGAGACGCTGGAGCGTGTCTGCATCGAAACCGTGGAAAAGGGCGCGATGACCAAGGATCTGGCGCTGCTCGTCGGCCCCAATCAGGCATGGATGACCACCGAGCAGTTTTTCGAGGCGATTCGCGCGAACCTCGAAACCGCGATGGGCGACTGGAAGTAATCCTGTAGCGGGAACCCAGCTGACTGGCTGGTCGTTGCGCTTGCGTGAATGACCGCCATTACAAGCAACAAACAGGCGGGCGGAGCGACGAGAGTCGTTTCCGCCCGTTGTCGTTTCGCGCTGCCACGGCATTACGGGTAAGCAGAGGTCAAGGGGAAGCGCGATGACAACGACAGGCAAGAAACGGCTGGATCTTCGCAATGCGGAACCGACAGACGTCCCGGCGATCCTGCGCCTCATCCGCCGCGTCTATCCCGACATGCCCAACTATGCGCCGGCCATGGTACGCGGACAGATCAACAATTTTCCCCAAGGCGTATTCGTCGCCCTCTATGACAACAAGGTCGTTGGCTATTGCGCAACGATGCGGGTGACGAAGGATATGGCCTTTGGCCAGCATGACTGGGAAGAGATCACTGCTAACGGCTTTGGCACGCGGCATACGCCAGTGGGGGAATGGCTCTATGGTTATGAGCTGGCGGTCGATCCCCGGCTACGCGGCCTGCGGATAGGGCAGCGCATCTACGACGCACGCAAAGCGCTGGCCGAAGAACTCGACCTGCATGGTATCGTGATCGCGGGCCGAATCCCAGGCTTTGCGCGATCCCAGCGCAAGGTCGAAGGGCCAGAGGATTATATCGCCAGGGTTCAGGCGGGAAAGCTCTCCGATCAGGTTCTCTCCTTCCAGCTCAAGAACGGGTTCGAGCCGGTGGGCGTACTCCGCAAATATCTGCCGGAAGACAAGGCATCGGCGGGCTTCGCCGCCCATCTGGTCTGGCGCAACCCCTATGTCGATCCCGACGAAGCGCCGGAAATGCGGGTGCCGCGCGGCGTCGAAAGCGTCCGTCTCGCCGCCTGCCAGATGCAGGCCCGTGCAGTCGTCGACTTCGACGAATTCATCAAGAATGTGGAATATTTCGTCGATGTCGCAGCCGATTATCGGTGCGATTTCATCCTGTTTCCTGAACTCTTCACCCTCCCCCTCCTCTCCTCGGAGAAGGGCAAGCTCAAGCCTGCCGAAGCCATCGACAAGCTGACCGGCTATACGCCCCGCGTGACCAAGGAACTGGCGCGCATGGCGCTGGAATATAACATCAACATCATCGGTGGCTCCCATCCCACCCGGACGGAAGATGGCGAGATACAGAATGTTGCCTATGTCGCTCTACGCGACGGATCGGTTCACGCGCAGGAGAAGATTCATCCAACGCCCAACGAAGCCTTTTGGTGGAATATCAAGGGCGGTGACAGCCTGGACGTAATCCAGACAGACTGCGGACCGATCGGCGTCCTCATCTGCTATGACAGCGAATTCCCGGAACTTGCGCGGCGGCTGGTGGATCAGGGTGCGCGAATGATCTTCGTCCCCTTCTGCACCGACACGCGCACCGGCTATATGCGGGTGCGATACTGCTCACAGGCGCGGGCTATCGAAAATCAATGCTTCATGGTGCTGGCGGGCAATGTCGGAAACCTGCCGGGTGTCGATAATATGGACATTCAATATGCCCAGAGCTGCATCCTCACACCATGCGACCTGCCGTTCGCGCGTGACGGCATAGCGGCGGAAGCAAGCGAGAATGTAGAGACGTTGACGATGTCCGACGTCAATCTGGCCGACCTCAGCTGGGCGCGGGCGGAGGGAACGGTCCGCAACCTGCGCGACCGGCGTTTCGACCTCTATCATATCGAATGGGATGCACAGGCAGAGGGACGTCCGCACCTGCCCCCCGGTGGCGCCATTCCGGCGGGCGGGCATAATGCGCCCGGCGGAGGATAGTATCCGGGCCTGACCATAGCAGGCCCTCCACCATTATCCCCTCCGTAGCGCCAGTTCCGCCATGCGGCTGGCAATCTCACGCTCGGCCATGATGGCGAGATTGGCACCCAGGCCCTCCAGATGGGCGACGTCGCCATCGCTATGCGCCCGTGCGACGATGTGCAGGTCCGGATTGAGCCGCCGGGCCTGATTGACCACCTGCCCTGCCTCGAACGGATCGGGAATGGCGACCAGGAGCAGGCGTGCCTCGCCCAGCCGCGCCTTGGCTAGCACTTCGGGACTGGCAGCATTGCCGGTCACGATACTCAGCCCCTGGGCAGGCTTGAGGTCGAGGACGTCAGGTTCCGTGTCGATAACCACTATATCGCCAGACCCAGCCAGCCTTTCCCGGACGATGCGACCCACCCGGCCATGCCCGATGAGCACGACATGGCCCCGTGCAAGTGGGGTGGCTGCCTCATCTCCCGCCTCGCTCTCCGCCTTTGCCGCGCGGGCGTTCAGCTTGTCGATAACGATGAACAGCAGCGGGTTGAGCATGATCGAGATGATCGCGCCGGCAAGGATCAGGTCGCGCGCGTCCGCAGGGAAAAGCTGGAGCGAACTGCCCAGCGAAGCGAGGATGAAGGAGAACTCACCGATCTGCGCCAGGCTGGCCGCGATGGTCAGCGCAACCATGTTGGACCGGCCGAACAAGCGGACGATGGCGAAAGCAGCCACGGACTTGCCCACGATGATGATCGCGACCGTGGCCAGGAGGGGCAAGGGTTCCTCGATCAACACCGACGGGTTGAACAACATGCCCACCGACACGAAGAACAGCACCGCAAAGGCATCGCGCAGCGGTAGCGTCTCCTCCGTCGCGCGCTGGCTGAGCGGTGATTCCGCAAGGACCATGCCCGCGAAGAAGGCCCCGAGTGCAAAGGAAACCCCGAACAGTTTCGCCGCGCCGAATGCAATGCCCAGAGCGATTGCAAGAACCGCAAGACGGAACAACTCCCGCGAACCACTATGCGCCACCGCATGCAGCAGCCATGGAATGGCACGGCGACCGACGACGAGCATCAGGACGACGAACACCCCGACCTTTAACACCGTACCCAGCAGCGTGAGGCCCAGCGCCGCACCGCCATCCGCCCCAGCCAGCGCCGGGAGCATGACCAGCGCGAGGACCATCACCAGATCTTCCACGATCAGCCAGCCCACCGCGATGCGGCCGCGATCCGTATCGACGATCCGCCGCTCCTGGAGGGCGCGCAGCAGCACCACGGTGCTGGCGACCGACAAGGCAAGGCCGAACACCAGACCGCCCAGATAAGGCCAGCCCAGCATGGCAGACAGGCCGAAGCCCATCGCCATGGCCACCAATATCTGAACGAGGGCGCCCGGTATCGCGATGGCCCGCACCGCCATCAAATCCCGCAGGGAGAAATGCAGCCCGACACCGAACATCAGGAGGATGATGCCCAACTCCGCCAACTCATTGGCCAGTCCCTGATCCGCAACATAGCCCGGAGTGAAAGGCCCCACCAATACGCCTGCGAGCAGATAGCCGATCAAAGGAGACAGACGCAGCCGAAAAGCGAGACTGCCGAAGATAAAGGCAAGCACAATCCCCGCGACGATGGTGGCGATCAGCGGGGTTTCATGGGGCATCCTATATCCTTCTGTCGGGGCGGCAGTCCTAAGCATAGGATGTGAAGGCCCTTTTTTCGACCCCAGGCCCCAAGTTTCTTTGGCCGAGATGCTGGCAATTGCCGGAGCGAGCCGCAATGATGCCGATATGGCAGTTTCTCTCGACACCGAAGGTTTTCGTGATTCGCTTGTAATTCTTGGAGCGGCAGGAGTCGTGATCCCCGCCTTTGCACGCTTCCGTATCAGCCCGGTGATCGGTTTCATCCTGGTCGGCCTGACAGTGGGTCCGGCAGGCCTGGGGTCACTGGTCGAGGCCTATCCCTGGCTTTACCATATCACCATTTCCGACCGGGAGGCGATCGCGCCCTTTGCGGAATTGGGCATCATCCTCCTCCTCTTCTCCATCGGGCTGGAACTGAGCTTCAAACGCCTATGGTCGATGCGGACCGACGTGTTCGGCGTCGGCGCGGCGGAGTTGATCGGCAGCGGCGCGATCATTGCGCTGGCACTTTATGTGATGGGACAGGACATCGGGGGCGCCGTCGGCCTCGGTCTCGCCCTCGCCCTATCCTCAACCGCGCTGGTGTTGCCGATGGTCGGCACGCAAGGTCCGGTAGGACGCGCCGCCTTCTCCATGCTGCTGTTCGAGGATCTGGCGCTCGTCCCCATCATCTTCATGCTGGGTGCGCTGGCGCCCAGCGTCGGAGCGGAAGGTGGCGCTTTGGGGAGCATGGCATCGACCTTGCTGAAAGGCGGCATCACCGTCGCGGTCATGCTGATCCTCGGCCGGTTTGCGCTGCCCCTGTTGTTCCGGCAGGCCGCGCGCACAAAAAGCCCTGAGGTCTTTCTGGCCGCAAGCCTGCTGGTCGTCATTGTATCCAGCCTCGCGACAGCGCTTGTCGGACTGTCGCCCATCGTCGGCGCACTGTTGGCGGGAATCCTGATCGCCGAGACCGAATATCATGGCGAAGTGGAAGTGATGACCGCCCCGTTCAAGGGCCTTGCGCTTGGTGTGTTCCTCATCACCGTGGGCATGAACCTCGACCTGCGCGTCATCGTCGCCAACTGGTCCAGCCTGCTGGCGGCGGTGGTGGGTGTCATCATCGTCAAGACTATCGTCACCGTGCTGCTCCTGCGGCTGCGCGGCGCGCGGCGGGCGGTGGCGCTGGAGGTGGGCGTGCTGATGTCCAGCCCGTCCGAAACCACCCTGATCGTGTTGACCGCCGCCGCCGCTGCCAGACTGATCCTGCCGGAAACGGCGGCATTCTGGCAGATCGTCACGGCCATCGGCCTGACCATCACCCCGCTGCTCGCCCGCGTCGGTCATGACATTGCCCGGCGCATCGAGATGGGCAGCAGCGAGGAGCCGCAACCGCTGGGTGAGGAAGGCCGCCCGCCCGCCGCAGTGGTGATCGGCTATGGCCGGGTCGGACGCATGGTCTGTGACATGCTGGCGATGCACAACCAGCCCTTTCTGGTCGTCGAGTCGGATGCGGACGTCGTGGCGAATGCCCGTCGCGACGGCTATCCTATCCTGTTCGGCGACGTGGCGCGGGTCGAGATGCTGGACAAGCTACGGCTGGGCCATGCCCGCGCGTTGATCCTGACGATGGACGATCCGGTGCTGTCGGTGCGCGTGACCAAGCGGGTGCGCGGCTGGGTGCCGGACCTGCCGATCATCGCACGGGCGCGTGATACCGGCCATGCTGCCGAACTCTATCGTGCGGGTGCCAGCGACGTGGTGCCCGAGGCGCTGGAAAGCTCATTGCAACTGGCGGAGACGGCACTGGTCGATCTCGGCGTTGCGATGGGGCCGGTCATCGCGTCAATCCACCAGCGGCGCGAGGAGTTGCGGCAGGAGATCAAGAGTGCGGGCGAACTGGACCATAGTCCGCGCCTGCGCCGGATGCGTGCCGATGAGGCGGGTGCGGTGTGAGGGCTTTGCAGGGGTTGCATATCTCGGAGGGGCCGCGGCGACAACGCACTTCCTGCCTCCGAACATGAGATATCGTTTATATAATATTGAAATACATGGATAATTGTCAGATACGCCGTCTCAGGCCGGCATGACAATTCAATCGTGCGTAGCGGCAGCGCGGCACTTTAATAACCTCTGCCAATTCCGCGCAGGCGATGAAACTTCCTCGCCATGGCGAACCATGCGGGCGATGCCACCGGGGCATCGGCCATGTGCCAATGCAGGTGCGCCAAGGGCATGGTCGCCGACCGGAACCGGCACCGAGGTGCAGGGCTGACGGATGGCCGCAGGCTCCGTCCAGCATTTCCCGGATCAGCACATCCCGCCCGCCGTGCAACCATGACCTTAATGCCCGCCGGGTGCCTCTCCCGGCCTTCCCCCGCTATCCCAAAAGGGGGAACCGCAAGGATAGTCGAACAATGGTGGAACGCGAACAACCGCCGTTCTACGCCATCCGGCTGGTCGCCATCGGTCCGACACCGGCCGGAATCGCCAATGACGAGGGACGCCCCATGCACCGTAGCCACGCTTGGGATGGACGGGATGATCGGCCAGTCTTACGCCTCTACCGCGCCGCCCATCGCCTTGCCCCTCTCCGGTTGCCGCCATCACCATCGCCGCTACCGGTACTTCAGCCCGCGAGCAGCGCCTTGATCGCCTCTACGGCGGCGGGTGCACGCGCGCCATCGGGACCGCCGCCCTGCGCCATGTCGGGACGACCGCCGCCGCCCTTGCCGCCCACGGCCTCCACGCCCGCGCGGACCAGATCGACGGCGCTGTAGCGGCCGACCAGATCGTCCGTGACGCCTGCCGCAATGGTCGCACGGCCATCGCTGACCGCCACCAGCACGGCAACGCCGCTGCCCAACTGGCCCTTCGCCTCATCGACCAGCCCACGCAAGGCCTTGGGGTCCAGCCCCTCGATCACGCGGCCGGTGAAGCTGACCGAGCCGATGGTCTCCGGCACACCAGCACCCGCGCCCGTGTCGCCGCCCGCACCGCTGCCCGCCATGGCGAGCGCGCGTTTGGCGTCGGCCAATTCCCGCTCCAGCTTGCGATTCTGCTCGAACAGGGTCGCGACCCGGCCGGGCACCTCGTCCGGCGTGGTGCGAAGCGTCTGGGCGGCGGCGCGCAATTTCTCGTCGCGGTCCACCAGCCAGAGGCGTGCCGCCTCGCCGGTCAGTCCCTCGATGCGGCGCACGCCGCTCGCCACCGCGCCTTCGGACACGATCTTGAACAGGGCGATGTCGCCCAGCGCATGGACATGGGTGCCGCCGCACAGTTCGACCGAGTAATTCTTCTCGTCGGCAAGGCCCATGGACAGGACGCGAACCTCCTCGCCATATTTCTCGCCGAACAGCGCCATCGCGCCCGCCTCGATCGCATCCTCGGGCGACATCAGGCGAGTCGTGACCGCGTTATTGTCGCGGATATGGGCATTCACCTCCGCCTCCACGACGGCGATCTGCGCGGGGGTCAGCGGATCGGGCTGGGCGAAATCGAAGCGGAAACGGTCGGCCGCGACAAGGCTGCCCTTCTGCGTCACATGCGGGCCAAGATGCTTTCGCAACGCGGCATGGAGGAGATGGGTGGCGCTGTGGTTGGCGCGGATCTGCGCGCGCCGCGCCAGATCGATGGCGAGGTGGACGGTATCGCCGACCGCAAGAGAACCCGCCTCGATCACCGCATGATGGGCATGCAGGCGGCCGAGCGGCTTGCCGGTATCCTCGACCCGCGCGGACAGGCCGCCGGGCGTGGTGACACGGCCCGCATCGCCCGACTGGCCGCCGCTCTCGCCATAGAAAGGCGTCTGGTTGACGAGGATGGTGACACTCTCGCCCGCGCTGGCGCGGTCCACGCGCGCGCCGTCGCGGACCAGCGCGACGACCTGTGCCTCACCCTGATCGGCGGTGTAGCCGATGAATTCGGTGCTGCCCTGCTCCTCGGCGATGTCGAACCAGATGGTCTCCGACGCCTTTTCGCCCGAACCTTTCCAGGCCGCGCGGGCCGCCGCCTTTTGCGTGGCCATGGCAGTGTCGAAACCCGCCTTGTCGACGGTGAGGCCCCGCTCCCGCAAGGCATCCTCCGTGAGGTCGAGCGGAAAGCCGAAGGTGTCGTAGAGGCGGAAGGCGGTTTCACCGGGCAGCGTGTCGCCCTGGTTCATCCCGGCGGTCGCATCCTCCAGCAGGCGCAGGCCCTTTTCCAGCGTCTGGCGGAACCGGGTCTCCTCGCGCAGCAGCGTCTCCTCGATCAGCGCGCGCGCGCGCGCCAGTTCGGGATAGGCGGCGCCCATCTCCTGTACCAGGCCGGAGACGAGGCGGTGCATCAGCGGATCGGCCGCGCCCAGCAGATGGGCATGGCGCATGGCGCGGCGCATGATGCGGCGCAGGACATAGCCGCGTCCCTCGTTGGCGGGCAGCACGCCGTCGGCGATCAGGAAGCAGGTGGAGCGCAGATGGTCCGCGATGACGCGGTGGCTGGCGCGCTGCTCGCCCTCCGCCGGGACGCCGGTGAGGCTGACCGACTGGGCGATGAGCGCGCGGAAGGTGTCCGTGTCATAATTATCATGGACGCCCTGGAGGACGGCGGCGACGCGCTCCAGCCCCATGCCGGTGTCGATGCTGGGAGAAATCAGTGACCCGATAATCTCGTCATTCGCCTTCTCGAACTGCATGAAGACGAGGTTCCAGATCTCGACGAAACGGTCGCCATCCTCGTCCGGGCTGCCGGGAGGGCCGCCGAAGATATGGTCGCCATGGTCGAAGAAGATTTCCGAACAGGGACCGCAGGGTCCGGTGTCGCCCATCGACCAGAAATTATCGTTGGTGGCGATGCGGATGATGCGCTCTTCGGGCAGGTTCGCGATCCTGCGCCACAGGTCGAAGGCCTCGTCATCGGTGTGATAGACAGTGACGGTCAGCCGGTCGGGATCGATGCCCCACACTTTGGTCAGGAGGGTCCAGGCGTGGGTGATCGCCTGCTCCTTGAAATAATCGCCGAAGCTGAAATTGCCCAGCATCTCGAAGAAGGTGTGATGCCGGGCGGTATAGCCGACATTGTCGAGATCATTATGCTTGCCGCCCGCGCGCACGCACTTCTGCGAGGAGGTGGCGGTGGTGTAGGGCCGGGTCTCACGGCCGGTGAACACATTCTTGAACGGCACCATGCCCGCATTCACGAACATGAGCGTCGGATCATTGTTCGGCACCAACGGCGCCGACGTGACCGGTTCATGGCCCGCAGATGCGAAATAGTCGAGGAAGGAGCGCCGGATGTCGTTGGTCGAGGTCATGCCATTGCGCTTAAGGGAAGCATCGCCCAGCGACAAGATGCGAGTCAGCGATTACGGGCAGCCGGGCGTCGCAGGGACCATATTTTCGGCAGGAGGATGGCCGGGGACGGGAAGATGCTAGTCCGTCCGTGCGGTACGGGTGCGGGATCTCAGGCTGACGGGTGGTGGCGACAAGTGTGCGGAGATGTGAACGCGAGCCGTGGAGAGCCGGTTGACGGACACACATGCCCTGTGGGGCGCCGGCCTGTGGGCACGGAACCAGCGGGGCGACCTATGGTACGTGAGCCGTGAGGCGCAGGTCTGTGGGACAAAGGCCGTGGCGCGCGAGCGGTGGAGCAGGGCCTGCAAGGCGCGGGCCGACAGAGACCTGCGGGCGCTGTCCGGCTGATGGGATAATGAACGCGCCAGCGGAGGGGGGCACCAGCAGGAATGACCTGGAGGGATGGAATATGAGGCACCCGCCAATCCTGCGATTGGCGGGCGCCTCATATTCTGATCGTCGTTCGAATGCGGCTTATTCGCCGTCGACATCGTCCGCGTCGGGTCCGGTCATCATCGCCTCGGCCACCGCCTCGGTCTTGCCGCGGATCGCCTTCTCCAGCCGGTCCATCATCTCGGGGTTTTCCTTGAGGAACGTCTTGGAGTTTTCACGCCCCTGCCCGATGCGGACCGAATCATAGGAGAACCAGGCGCCCGACTTCTCGACGATGCCCGCCTTGACGCCCAGGTCGAGAATCTCGCCGACCTTGGAGATGCCCTCGCCATACATGATGTCGAATTCGACCTGCTTGAACGGCGGCGCGACCTTGTTCTTGACCACCTTCACCTTGGTCGCGTTGCCGACGATGTCGTCGCGATCCTTGATCTGGCCGGTGCGGCGGATGTCGAGACGAACCGACGCATAGAATTTCAGCGCATTGCCGCCCGTGGTGGTTTCCGGGTTGCCGTACATCACGCCGATCTTCATGCGGAGCTGGTTGATGAAGATCACCATACAGCGCGAGCGGCTGATCGAGCCGGTCAGCTTGCGCAGCGACTGGGACATGAGGCGGGCCTGGAGGCCGACATGGCTGTCGCCCATCTCACCCTCGATTTCCGCGCGGGGCACCAGCGCCGCCACCGAATCGACCACCAGCACGTCGATGGCGTTGGAACGGACCAAAGTGTCCACGATTTCCAGCGCCTGCTCGCCCGTATCGGGCTGGCTGACGATCAGTTCGTCGATGTTCACACCCAGCTTGCGCGCATAGACGGGATCGAGCGCATGCTCGGCATCCACGAAGGCTGCGGTGCCGCCGCCCTTCTGCGCCTCCGCGATGACGTGCAACGCGAGCGTGGTCTTGCCCGAGCTTTCCGGTCCGTAAATCTCGATCACGCGACCGCGCGGCAGGCCACCGACGCCCAGCGCGATGTCGAGACCGAGCGAGCCGGTGGAGATCGCCTCCACCTGCATCGTCTCCTTCGAGCCGAGACGCATCGCGGAACCCTTGCCGAACGCACGGTCGATCTGCGCCAGCGCCGCTTCCAAAGCCTTTTGTCTGTCCATGGTCCCTGTCTTCTTGTCGCTGTCGATCAGCTTTAACTGTGCGCTCATCAGTCGTCCCCATGTATCGAAAGGTCAATCGGGAAAGGTCGGCCTGCTGGCCGGATATTCACGATGTACCGCGTTTGTTCTGTAGGAACAAGAGGGGAACGAGAGGTAATCCAACAATATTTCAGCCCGCGAACAGGCCCGCCAACGACTTGTCGAGCGCGTCGATGAGATAGGGCTTGCCCAGGACGGGCGCCCCGCGCAGGTCCGCAGGCACGCCATGGCCGCCATCGCCGCTGGCAAAGACGAAGGGCACGCCCTGCGCCTGGAGCCGCCGCGCCACCTCCCACACCGGACCATCGCCCAGATTGCAGTCGAGCAGCGCACCGTCGACCGCCGCGCCCGAGTCGAGCAGCGATTCGCACTGGACGCCAGTCATGCAGACACCGGCCACATCATAGCCGAGCTGCTCCAGAAAATCCTCGACCATCATGCTGATCATCGCTTCATCCTCCGCAACGAGGATGCGTCGTGCTGGCGCTGTCATGACGGAACCATGGTCTCCTGTATTTGCGTATCTGCGCGACTGGCGGCGAGCGCATCGCGGGCCGCCTCCGCAATTTGAGCGACCGAAAAGGGCTTTGGCAGGAAGCTGACGTTGGGAATGTCGATGGATTTCCGAAGCTGTTCCTCCGCATAGCCGGACATGAACAGCACGGGCAAGTCAGGACGTGAGCGACGTGCCTCGCGCACCATCGCCGGGCCATCCATGCCGGGCATGACGACGTCGGAGATCAGCAGGTCGACATGGCTCATCTCCTGCAACCGGGCCAGCCCCTGCTCGCCATCGGGCGCGACGATGACGCTATAACCCTGTCGGGTCAGCGCGCGCTCGGCCACGTTGCGGACCATATCCTCATCCTCCACCAGCAGGATGGTGCCGGTGCCCCATGTGTCGGGTAGCGGTGCCTTGCGCTGGGGCACGCGCACCGCGACCTCACCCGGTTGCGCGGCATGGACGGGCAGGTATATCTTGAACTCAGTGCCCTTGCCAATCTCCGAATCGGCGTAGATGAAACCGCCCGACTGCTTGACGATGCCATAGACGGTCGAGAGACCAAGGCCCGTGCCCTTGCCCACGTCCTTGGTGGTGAAGAATGGCTCGAAAATCTTGTTCAGCACATCATCCGCGATGCCGGTGCCCGAATCGCCGACGCTGAGGCCGGTATAGTCGGTGGCGGGCATGATCTCGCTGCGGACGCTGCGGACATCCTTGGCGAGCAAGGCGAAAGTGCGGATCGTCACCGTGCCACCCTTTGGCATGGCGTCGCGGGCGTTGACGACGAGGTTGACGATGACCTGCTCCAGTTGCCCCGGATCGGCGCGGACCGGGCCAAGGCCGCGGCCATGGCTGACCGACAGGGTGATATTCTCGCCCAGCAACCGCTTGAGCAGCGCCGAGACCTCCGACACGACATCGGGAAGCTGGAGCACCTGCGGCCGCAGGGTCTGCTGGCGGGAGAAGGCAAGCAGCTGGCGCGTCAGGCTGGCGGCGCGGTTGCTGTTCGACTTGATCTGCTGAATATCGTCATAGTCGCTGTCGCCCGGCGTGTGGCGCATCAGCATGAGGTCGCAATGGCCGATGATGGCGGTCAGCACATTGTTGAAATCATGCGCGACACCGCCCGCGAGCTGCCCCACGGCCTGCATCTTGGTCT
Organism: Sphingobium sp.; assembly: GCA_036384115.1. Classification (GTDB taxonomy): domain Bacteria; phylum Pseudomonadota; class Alphaproteobacteria; order Sphingomonadales; family Sphingomonadaceae; genus Sphingobium. The sequence continues at coordinate 12,581 of DASVMZ010000108.1, read as the reverse complement.
GCTGCGCCACCTGCCGCTTGAGCCGGGTCTCCTCGGTATTGTCGCGCAGGGAGAGGAGGACGGACGCCTCGCCCAGGCCGCGCACGCCCGCGATGCTGAGCGAGACAGGCTCCTCCTGCGAGCGCAGGCGCACGGCGATGTCGCCCGCGACCTGGGAACCGACGGCATAGCGGCGGATCGCCTCGGCCACCGCCGCCTGATCCTCCGCGATGACCAGATCGCCGGGATAGCTGGGTTTCTGCTTGTCGGTGATCCCGGCGGCGCGGGCAAAGGCGTTATTGAAGAACAGAAGCCGCCCGTCCCGGTCCGCCATGGCGAGGCCGAAGGGGAGAAGCGAAAGCAGGGTCTCGACATAGGCGAGGCTGGAAGGGGCGTCGGCGCCCACCATATTATCATCCAGCATCAGCAGGAGCATCGGTCCCGAGGGATCATTGGCGCGGATCGGCACCTGCACGATGCGGATCGGCACGGCACGCTGTTCCTCGCGCGCGAAGAATATCCGCCCCTTGGCATCGACACGCATATAGGTGGCCAGGTCACGGCCCGCGATATTGCCGTCCAGCCGACCCGTCGCCCGGAGCAGAAAGGCGGGATTGGCGGCGCGCACCCGGCCCTCCGCGCCGATCATGGCGGTCATCACCCCCGCCTCGGCCATATGCTCGCCCGCCTGCCCGGAGATGATCCGCATGCAGTCGTCCATGACATTGGCCTGCTGCACCGGTTGAAACCGCCACAGGAGATAATCGTCGGAGCGGCCCGTACGGACGATGTCGGCATCGAGGAGCATGACGCCGCGCGCAATGCCCTCCACCCGGGCCTCGCCATCGCGCCATGCGGCGCGTCCGGCGACGTTCAGCCGGTCGATGTCAGGCCCCGCGACCTTGAGTTGCGGCGGGGTGGGATAGCCGGGAAACCATTCGCCGAACTGGTCGCTGGCGCAGATCAGGCGGCCGTTGCGATCGGTGATGGCGATGGCGCTGCCCGTAGCCTGCGCGGCAGCGCGCGCGACGGTCCAGTCGGTCGTGGTCGGCTGGTTCGTGCCGTCACTCGCGGGGAAGAGCCGCCGGGCGTACCAGATGAGGAAGGCGCCCGCGATGACGGCCGCACCGAACCCCGCCGCCAGCGCAGGCTCGCGCACCGCCGCATACAGGGCAGCGGCGCTGGCCAGCGCGGCAAGAGCAAGCGCAGGAAGAAGGTGGCGTCCCGAGGGGCGGCCGGTAATATCGAGCAGGTCGTCGCGATGGGACGCGGCCATCGCCTATCGGCTCCCGGCGATCATAGCGGGGCGGCCTGCGCGGCGTCCTCGGTGGCACGGGCGGCGCGGCGTTCGTCCCGGTCATGGGTGCGCGCCTTCCACTTGGCGCCGATGCGCGCCCGCCAGAAGAAGCTGGCGATCAGATAGCCGATGGCAGCCGACACGACCGACACGACGAACAATCCCACCAGCAACGCGGGGGCAGCGTCGGAGAGCAGCCAGTTCATCCACTTGGCCGCGCTCGCATGGCTTTCGATCAGCGCATAGAAGCGCGAGAAATCCGCCGAACGGCCCAGCAGCCCATTACCGACATAAAGCGACAGGCCGACGAGAAATGGCGTCGTCGCGGGATTGGAGAGGAAGGTCATGGCGACCGCGATCGGCACATTGGCGCGCACCGGCAGCGCCAGCAGCGCCGCGCCCGCCATTTGAATGCCGGGGATCAGGAAGAAGATGCCGACCAGAATGCCCAGCGCCACGCCGCGCGGCACGGACCGGCGGGTGAAGCGCCATAGCTCGGGCGCGAGGATGCGGTGCGCGACGGGGCGCAGGAAGCGATTCTGCTCCAGGCTCTCCCGCGTGGGCACATTGTCGCGATAGATGCGGGCGAGGTGCCGCCTGACCATCACCCCTTGTCCCGCATGATACGGCTCTGCTCGCGCTTCCAGTCGCGGTCCTTGATCGTCTCGCGCTTGTCCTGGACATTCTTGCCCTTGGCGATGGCGAGTTCCATCTTGGCCCGGCCCTGGCTGTTGAAATAGATAGTGAGCGGCACCAGCGTCATGCCCTTGCGCGCGACGGCGCCGTGCATCTTCTCGATCTCGCGATTGTGCAGCAGCAGCTTGCGCACCCGCTTCGGCTCATGATTATAGCGGTTGCCATGGCTGAATTCGGGCACGTTGCTGTTGACCAGCCACACCTGCCCGTCGCGCACCTCGGCATAGCTTTCCACGATGGACCCCTGCCCGGCGCGCAGCGATTTCACCTCCGTCCCGGTCAGGCAGATGCCCGCCTCATAGACGTCCTCGATAAAAAACTCGAACCGTGCGCGCCGGTTCTCGGCGACGGTCTTTACCTTGTCGAACTCTGCTGGGCGTGGGCGGACCATGATGCCTTAATGGTAGGAGGGGTGTGCAAAAAGAGGCAGGCCCAGATGTAGGCGCTGGGGACCGCCTACGCCAGACCCGCAATTTCGAGAGCGCGATCAATCGTCGCACGGGCCGCACCGGATGGCGGGGTGATGGGCAGGCGCACCTCGTCCGGCATGTCCGGGCGGATGCGCGACAGGGCATATTTCACCGGCCCCGGCGAGGTATCGCAGAACATCGCGTCGTGCAGCGGATAGAGCCGGTCCTGCAAGGCCAGCGCCGCGTCCCACTCGCCCGCCGCCATCGCCGCCTGGAAATCCGCGACGAGGCGCGGCGCGACATTGGCGGTGACAGAAATACAGCCGACCCCGCCCATCGCGTTGAAGGCCAGCGCCGTCTCGTCATTGCCCGACATCTGGCAGAAATCCTCACCACAGGCGAGGCGCTGCGCCGTGACGCGGCCAAGGCTGCCAGTCGCGTCCTTGATGCCGACGATGGTGTCATACTCCTCGGCCAGACGCTGGATCACCGGCACGCCGATGTCGGTGATCGTGCGGCTGGGCACGTTGTAGAGCATGATCGGCAGGTCGCACCGCTTCGCCAGCCAGGCGAAATGCTGGTACACGCCCTCCTGATTGGGCTTGTTATAATAGGGCGCGACGACCAGCGCGGCATCGGCGCCCGCGGCCTGCGCGGCGACCATATGCTCCAGCGCGATGCGCGTATCGTTGGAGCCGCAGCCAGCGATCACCGGCACCCGGCCCGCCGCCTGCTCCACGCACAGCGCGATGACGCGATTATGCTCCGCTATCGTCATGGTCGCACTTTCGCCGGTCGTGCCGCAGGGGACGAGGCCGCTCGACCCCTCCTCGATCTGCCAGTCGACCAGTGCCCGGAATGCTTTCTCATCCACCGCGCCATCGCGAAAAGGCGTGAGCAGCGCGGGGATAGAACCGGAAAACATTCACAAACTCCTTCAAATCAAACCGATCCGGCTGCATACTGCACCGATACGCAGCCCGTTCACCGCCGGATCAGGATCGCCTTGCCATAATGTCTATCATGGGAAAAGCCCCCCGGATCATGCTTCCCGCAGGGATTGCCGCCGTGGCGCTCGTCGCGGCCTATAGCTTCGCCGATGCACAGGTCGCGATACCGGGCTGGGCAGAGGCCGGGGGAACGGCCGCGTCCTCGGGACCGACACCGCTGATGGTGCAGCCGATACCGGGACAGGGCGGCAACGGGAGCGGCGGTGGCACAGGCGGCAACAACGGCACGGTGCAGGACTGGCAGAGCGCGAGCAGCCAGCTGGTCCAGCCGGTGTCGCCCGCCGACCAGGGCATCGATTATGTCATCAACGAATGGCGCCGCCTGCAACAAAGCGACGTGCTGGGCTTCTCCGCCTACGCCAATTTCATCACCGCCAACCCCGGCTGGCCGGGCGAGGACCGGATGCGGCGGCTGGCGGAGGCGCAGGCCGACCCGGCAGGCTATAATGCGCCGCAGACCATCGCTTATTTCAGCCGCTTTCCGCCCACCACCGCGACCGGCGAGGCACGCTATGCCTTTGCCCTCTCCTCGGCCAACCGCTCCGGCGAGGCGCGCGATGCCGCCCGGCGCGCCTGGGTCGGTGGATCGCTGAACGTCGCGGACGAGCAGCGCCTGCTGTCCATGTTCGCCGGTGCCTTCACCCCGGACGATCACCAGCGGCGCGCCGACGTGCTGCTGTGGGCGGGCGACCGGGCGGGGGCGCAGCGCGTCTCGGCATGGCTCCCCCCTGCCCGCCGCGCCGTGGTCGACGCGCGGGTCGCGATGCAGAGCAACTGGCCCGACACCGCCGCCCGCATCGCGGCGGCGGATGCGGTGGGCCTGAGCGACGGCGGCTATCTGGCCGACAAGTCCAAATGGCTGCGTGCGACCAACGACTGGGTGGGGGCACGCGCCATCCTCGCCAACCGGCAGGCGCTGGCGACCCCCGTGGGCGCGCCGGAGAAATGGTATGAGACGCTGCTGACCGCCGCCAAGGCCGCAGGCAACGATGGCAATTGGGACATGGCCTATGCCATCGCATCCAAGGTGGACGACGCCTTTCCGGGCGGCACCGACGTCAGCGTCAAGCCGCTGGGCGTGCGGGACGATTATACCAGCCTGACCTGGCTGGCGGGCACCGCCGCGCTGAACCGGCTGGGCCGCCCCGCCGACGCGATCGGCATGTTCACCCGCCATGCCGGCGGCGCACGATCCCCGCAGACCATCTCCAAGGGCTATTATTGGGCGGGCCGCGCGGCGCTGGCCGCAGGGCGCAGTGGCGAGGCACAGGAGCATTTTCGCCGCGCCTCCATCTACCCCGATCAATATTATGGGCAACTCGCCCTCGAACGGCTCGGCCAGCCCATTCCCCTGCCCAGCGGCGCAGGCCGCACGGTGGCGGTGAGCCAGACCGACCGGCAGGCGTTCGACAACCGCACCGTGGTGCGGGCCGCGCGTCGGCTGGGCGCGACCGGCAACTGGCAGGACCAGAGCCGCCTGCTGCGCGGCATCGCGAACGGCGCCTCATCCGACCAGGAGATCATGCTGATCGCCGACCTGTCCCAATCGCTCGCCCGGCCCGATCTGGGCGTCATGGCGGGCCGCAGGGCGCTGTCGAGCGGCCTGTCAGGCTATACCAACAGCAGCTTCCCACGCGTCGCGGTGCCGGACGACCATAGTTTCAACTGGACGATGATCCATGCCATCTCGCGCCAGGAAAGCCAGTTCGACCGGCAGATCGTGTCCAGCGCGGGCGCGCGCGGCCTGATGCAGCTGATGCCCGGCACCGCGCGGGAAACGGCGACCAAGCTGGGCATGGGCTACAACCTCTCCTCGCTCAACGATACCAGCTATAATATCCGGCTGGGCAGCACCTATTTCCAGCGGATGCTGACCTATTATAACGGCAGCTACGCATTGGCGGTGGCGGCATACAACGCCGGGCCGGGCAATGTGAACAAATGGCTGGCCGCCAATGGCGATCCGCGCGCGGGCGGCGACATCGTGCAGTGGATCGAAGATATTCCCATCTTCGAGACACGAAACTATGTGCAGCGCGTTCTGGAGAATGCGGTGGTCTATGACCAGCTCAATCCCCGCAACAGCGGCCTGCGGACGGCAACGCCGCTCAGCCGCTACCTCGGCAAGAACCGGCCGGGGTGAACCGGGCTTTGCCCTTTCCCCATAATCGACGATCAGGATGCCCATGACAGAGAGCAAGACACCCCCCGAGACCGAAGCTGCGACAAAGGCCGCCGCGACCGAAGCGCCCGAGAAGGCCGCAGCCGCCGGGGACGCTGCCAGCGGGGAGAAGGCCAATGGCGTATCCTCCAAAGTGTGGATGGGCACCGCCGTGGGCGTCGGCTCCGCCGCGCTGGTCGCTGCCCTCATGTATGCCAAGCGTCGCAAATAGGATGAGCGCCGTTCGATGAGCGCTGTTCGAGGAGTGCCGGGGGCATGACCGTCGGCGCGCCCAACTATATCACGCCCGCAGGCTATTCGGCGTTGCGGGCGGAATATGACCAGTTGCTGGGCGTGGAGCGCCCCGCGGTGGTCGAGGTCGTCAGCTGGGCCGCCGGCAATGGCGACCGCAGCGAGAATGGCGACTATCTCTACGGCCGCAAGCGCATGCGCGAGATCGACCGGCGGCTGAAATTCCTCGCCACCCGGATGAAGAATGCCAAGGTGGTCGATCCCCTCGCCCAGCCGGACAAGGGCCGCGCCTTCTTCGGCGCGACCGTGACCATCGCGGACGAGGAGGACAACCAGCGCATCGTCACGCTGATCGGCGATGACGAGGCGGAGGCGGACAAGGGCCGGATCGGCTGGAACAGCCCCCTCGCCCGTGCGCTGCGCGGCGCGGTGGTGGGCGACCTGCGCCGGGTGACGTTGCCGGGGGGCATCAAGGAATGGGAAGTGGTGGGAATTATATACGAAGGATGAAGGACGCGCCTTGCACTCCAGAAGCCTGCCCTGATTTCATGCCGCGATGGTAAAGGCACTGTCGCTTGTCATCCTGTGCCTGATGGTCACCGGATGCTCGGACATATGTGATGACACTGCCGTGAAGCGAATGGCCTCTCCCGATGGGCGGCATGACGCGGTAATGTTTCAACGCGATTGTGGCGCGACGACTGGCTTCTCCACGCAAATCTCGATCGTAGATTCCGGCGACCGGCTTTCCGGCATGGGCAACGCATTTCGTGCCGACGATAATCATGGAGCCGCGCGAACGGGCAATTGGGGTGGCCCCTGGGTAGAAATGCGATGGCTTTCCCCTAACCATCTGCTCGTCAGCTATGCGGCAAAATCGCGAGTGTTCGAACAGGATGATGCTGTGTCGGCTGTGCGGATCAGCTATCGGGCGATCGGGCGATCGGGCGATCGGCAATTGATGTTCGGCAGCACATATTAGAGAACAGCTTCAGCCCTTCCCGCCATAGCCGAACGCATCCTGCGCCAGCTTCACCACCGCCGGGTCCACCGCAGGCGACTTCATCGGCACATGCGCCTCCAGCGCCTCGACGATGGCGGTGAGCGCGGCGATGCGGCCTGCCTTGCGGTCGTTGCCGTCGATCACCGTCCAGGGCGCATGCTTGCTGTCCGTGTGGCGGAACATCTGCGCCATGGCCTTGAGATAATCCTTGCGGTGGCTGCGGTTGCGATAGTCGTCCTCGCCGGTCTTCCACCGCTTCCATGGATCGTCGAGCCGCTCGGCGAACTCCTTGTCCTGCGTCTCCTGCGTGATGTGGAGGAACAGCTTGATGATGGCCGTGCCGCTGTCGACCTGCTGCGCCTCGAAGGCGTTGATCTCGTCATAGCCGCGCTTCCACTCCTTTTTGGAAGCAAAGCCCTCGACCCGCTCGACCAGCACGCGGCCATACCAGCTGCGGTCGAAGATCGCGATCTCGCGGTCGCCGGGCAGGCGCGTCCAGAAACGCCAGAGGAAATGGCGGGTGCGTTCGGCCTCCGTCGGCGCACTGATCGGCCAGACATGGTAGAAACGCGGGTCCATCCGCGCGGTCAGCCGTTTGATGACGCCGCCCTTGCCCGCCGCGTCCCAGCCTTCCAGCATCACCACGCTGCGCTTGCCATGGATGATGTGCGCGGTCTGCACCCGCTCGATCCGCCGCTGAAGCTCGTTCAGCGTATCGGTATAGTCGCCGTCGAGACGGGCGCCCTTTTCATAGTCGGACAGGTCGATCGCCATGGCTGCTCCTCTTCGCGTTCAGCGTATAGAAGAAGCCATGGCGTGCAAGATGGTTCAGCCGGTTCGGTTCAGGCGGCGGGTGTCGCCGTGGCGGTGGTAGCCGTCGTTTTCTGCGGCTCCACCACGCGGATGTTGAGCTCGCGAAGCTGTTTGAACTCCGCCGGGCTGGGCGCGCTCATCAGCAGATCCTCGGCCTTCTGGTTCATCGGGAACAGCGTGACCTCGCGCAGGTTCTGCGCGCCGCACAGCAGCATCACGATACGGTCCACGCCAGCGGCCATGCCACCATGCGGCGGCGCGCCATATTGGAACGCGCGATAGAGACCGCCAAAGCGATCCTCCACATCCTGCTGGCTGAGGCCGACCAGCTCGAACGCCTTGACCATCAGTTCCGGCGACTGGTTGCGGATCGACCCGGAGGCAATCTCGAAGCCATTGCACACCATGTCATATTGATAGGCATTGATGGTCAGCGGATCCTGATCGTTCAACGCCTCCAGCCCGCCCTGCGGCATGGAGAAGGGGTTGTGGGCAAAGTCGATGGACTTGGTATCCTCGTCATATTCATAGAAGGGGAAGTCCACGATCCAGCACAGCGCGAACCGATCCTTGTCGATCAGGTCGAGCTGCTCACCGACGCGGATGCGCGCGAGACCGGCCAGCCTGGCGGCCTGCGATTCCTTGCCCGCCGCGAAGAACACACCGTCATTGGGACCGAGGTCCAGCGCCGCGACCAGCGCCGCCGTCTTCTCCTCGCCATGATTTTTGGCGATGGGACCGCCGGGCACGCCATCCTTGATATTGATATAGCCAAGGCCCGAATAACCCTCGCCGCGCGCCCAATTGTTCATCTCGTCGAAGAATTTGCGGCTGCCCGCGCCAGCGCCCGGCGCCGGGATGGCGCGGATGACGCTGCCCGATTCCACGAGGCTGGCAAAGATGCCGAAGCCCGAACCGTGGAAATGCCCGGTGACATCCACGATCTCGATGGGGTTGCGCAGGTCCGGCTTGTCCGAACCATATTTCAGCAACGCCTCCGCATGGGGGATGCGCGGAAAGCTGCCCGCCGGGGTCACGGGCTTGCCGTCGGCAAACTGCTCGAACACCTGCGCGATGACCGGCTCCATCGTGTTCCAGACGTCTTCCTGCGTCACGAAGCTCATTTCCAGGTCGAGCTGGTAGAATTCGCCGGGCAGCCGGTCGGCGCGCGGGTCTTCGTCGCGGAAGCAGGGCGCGATCTGGAAATAGCGGTCGAAACCGGCGACCATCAGCAGCTGCTTATACTGCTGCGGCGCCTGCGGCAGGGCGTAGAATTTGCCGGGATGGATGCGGCTGGGCACCAGAAAGTCGCGCGCGCCCTCCGGGCTGCTCGCGGTCAGAATCGGCGTCGAATATTCGGTGAAGCCGATGCCCTCCATGCGGCGGCGCATGTCGGAGATGACCTTCGTACGCCTGACGATGTTGGCGTGCAACGTCTCGCGGCGCAGGTCCAGGAAGCGATAGCGCAGGCGCACATCCTCGGGATACTCCTGTTCGCCCGCGACCGGCAGGGGCAGTTCGGCGGCGGTGGACAGGATGGTCACGTTGTCGGCGACCACCTCTATCGTGCCGGTCTCCATGCGGGGGTTCGTCGCCTCCGGCCCGCGCGCGACCACGATGCCCTCGATCGTGACCACTGATTCCAGCCGCAACCCGTCGAGCAGGCGCAGCGGCTCGCTGTCGGCGCGCGCGACGATCTGCGTCAGGCCATAATGGTCGCGCAGATCGACGAACAGCACCCCGCCATGATCGCGTTTGCGATGGACCCAACCCGAGACGCGCACCGTCTCACCGACATGGGAGGAGCGCAGTTCGCCGCATGTGTGGCTGCGATAGGCGTGCATCGAGAGGAATCCCCAAAATTTGCGAGAAGAAGGACGTAGCAAGACGAATGACAAGGCCAGCCAAGACGGTTAAGGATCGCGCATCAATCCATCCGCCCGCCGACCGAAGCATCGGCCCATAATAAGATCGCCTGCCTTATGCAAATCCATCCGCTGATTACCGAGAGCGCACCGCTGGCTGCGCTGTGCGAACGCCTGTCCCAATCGCCCTATGTCATGGTCGATACCGAGTTCATGCGCGAGAACACCTTCTGGCCCGACCTGTGCCTCATCCAGATCGCAGATGACAAGGAAGCCGCCGCCATCGACCCCAAGGCGCCGGGCATCGACATGACGCCGCTGCTCGACCTGATGGTCGACAATGAGGATGTGCTGAAAGTCTTTCATGCGGGCGGGCAGGACATAGAGATTATCTATAATCTTACCGGCAAGACGCCCCACCCCCTGTTCGACACGCAGATCGCCAGCATGGCGCTGAGCCAGGGCGAGCAGATCGGCTATGGCAATCTGGTCGAGGCGTGGCTGGGCATCACACTCGACAAGGGAGCGCGCTTCACGGACTGGGCGCGGCGGCCGCTGGACAAGCGGCAGATCGACTATGCCATCGGCGATGTGACCCATCTGTCGAAACTGTTCCCGATGATGCTGGAGGAGCTGCGCAAGACCGGGCGTGGCGCATGGCTGAACCAGGAGATGGAGCGGCTGGCCGACCCCGCCAACTATGCCGCCGACCCGGCCGAGGCGTGGAAGCGCGTGCGCCTGTCGAGCCGCAAGCCCGATGTGCTGGGCCGCCTGAGGGCCATCGCCGCATGGCGCGAGACGGAGGCGCGGGACAAGAATTTGCCGCGTGGCCGCATCGCCAAGGACGAGACGCTGGCCGACCTCGCCACCCATCCGCCGCGCGAACAGGCCGACCTTGCCAAGGTGCGCGGGCTGTCGGCTGCGTGGAAGGGCAATGACATCGGCGCCCGCCTGATGCACGCCATCGCCACGTCCCAACCGCTGGACAAGGACGAACTGCCGGAACGCGAACCCTATCGCCCCGGCCCCGGCAAGGATGGCGCGCTGGTCGCCGATCTGTTGAAACTGCTGCTCAAGATCCGCTCACGCGAGATCAATGTCGCGGCGCGGCTGCTCGCCCGGTCCGACGAGCTGGAGGCACTGGCAGCCGGCGTTCGGGACAAGCTGGCCGTGCTGGAGGGCTGGCGCTACGAACAGTTCGGCCATGACGCGCTCGACCTGGTAGAGGGGCGGATGGCCTTTGCGGTGGTGGACGGCAAGTTGCAGATGACCCGGACCGCGCGGATCGAAACGGCGGGGGAATAGGGGAGCGCCTTGGCGGTGGATGCTGTGCGGTGGGGGGCGTTGCCTGTGGGGGTAACGACCAATCTCGGATGTATCCGGGGCAAAAATCTCGCACGGACAGCAGACATTCGCAATGAACGTCGAAGGCTAGAAATCGAGAGGTATAGCTGAGCGTGGCCCCATGCGAGCCAACCATTCATTATGTCGCTCAACATCCCTCTTGATGGAGAGAAACTGGCGGAGAGCCATCCCCAGGAACAGCCCGGCCATCGATGCCCAAATGTGCCAAGCCATAAGAATTAGGTATTGGACGCGGGATGGAGCGGGGAAAAAGATAAGCGGAACCGCCGCCAGCGCTAGTATCGAAACGAAGCCGAATGAAGCCGTGAACACATTCTTGCGCTGTTTTGATACGGTCAGCGGCGCTGGACGAAATTCCGGTTTCAGATATACCTTCTTAAGGAAATCAGGTTTGCCGCTCGCTGTGATGATCCCGATGGCAACACTTGCAGTAAAGCAAGTTAGTTTCCACCAATGCGGAATAGCGACCACCACCGCAAGCAAGGTGCTTGTAAAAGTCAGGCAAATCAAAATTCCCTTGTCTGATCGCACCATGCCAATCCTCGAAACACTCAACGGACAACGAGGAACGCTGTAAGCCTAACAAAATTAAGGTTCAGTTGCCGACTATCGGATGGATGGTCTGCTTATGGACGATAATGCTTCGAAACCGGACCGTCTCTTTCCCACCCATCCCGGACATCCACCCCAACCCGCGCAACAACCTCACTCCTTGATCGGGGCGCCCGCCGGGACCGGGGTCAGGTCGGAGGAGGCGACGATGCGGGGTGGGGCAACGCCCTTGGTGGCGATGGCGCTAGCCAGCTGGTCGGCCGCTTCGCAGCGTCCCTTGCAGTTTTCCTTGATCCTGGCGAGGTTGCCGCGGGCGCTTTCCAGCGCGCCTTTCTCCAGCATGGCCAGACCCTGCGCGCGCAGGGTGGTCACATCCTTGGGATCGAAGGACAGCGCCTCGTCATAATAGCGGATCGCCTTGCCGGGGAGCTTCTGCGCCTCGGCCACCTGCGCCAGACCGACGAAGGCATTGCGGTTGCGGGGATCGAGGACCAGCGACGTCTCGAAGGCGTCGGTCGCGCCGTCGAGATTGCCGGCGGCAAAGGCAGTGACGCCGCGTTCCGACCATTGGAGCGAGCGGGGATCGATGGATGCAGGCTTTTGCCCAAGGCTGACGCTGGACGTCACAGCAAGCAGAACAGCGAGTGAAACCGCCGCGGGCGTGAACCGCATCATCACCTCCAGTGCAGATTGTCGTGGGACGGATCGCCCCTTATCCGGTCCTAATATCACGCTTTTCGCAGCCTTGCGAAGAAAAAGCCGTCGCTTGCATCCTGTTTCGCGGTCAGCAAACGACCCTGTCCCCATGCCCGCCCGGTGGGACCGGCATCCTCCGCCGTCCAGCCCTTGGTGAAGGCGAGGAAGGCGGCGACCTGATCGCGGCCCTCGGCATCCAGCAGCGAGCAGACGGCATAGACGATGGCCCCGCCCGGCTTCACCAGCGGGGCGGCCAGATGGAGGACATGGGCCTGGAGCGTGGCGGCGCGATCGACCGCCTCCGGGGTGAGGCGCCAGCGCGCCTCCGGGTTGCGGCGCCATGTGCCCATGCCGGTACAGGGCGCATCGACCAGCACGACATCGCAGGCGCCGTCGAGCGCGGCGAGCGCATCCCGCTCCCGCCCCCCGTTGAGCAGCAGCGTCTCGATGCCCGGCGCCCCTGCCCGCTCCGCGCGCGGTCG
>DASVMZ010000107.1:0-54983 GCA_036384115.1 Sphingobium sp. | reverse complement strand
TCCACCAGCCCGCCCCGGCGGAGGCCCGCCCACCGCGCCCGCTGGCCCCGTCGGCGCAGGTCGAGGACAGCCTGCCCTACGCCCCGCCGACCCCGGCCCAGTTGCGCGCCAGCCAGCGCGGCACCGCCCTCCACGCCCTCTTTGAGCGTCTCCCGGATGTGGTGCCCTTGCAACGCCGCGCTGTCGCCGATCGCTGGCTGGAACGGCAGGGCGGCTTTACCGATCCGCCGGAACGCGCCGTGATGATCGGCGAGGCGCTGGCCGTGATCGACGACCCCGCCTTCGCCGCCCTCTTCGGATCGCAGGCACTGGCCGAGGCGCCCATCGCCGCGACCGTGGGCGGCATCGTCGTCGCAGGCACCATCGACCGTCTGCTGATCGAGAAGGATCGCGTGCTGCTGGTCGATTTCAAGACCGGCCTGCGTGTACCTGCGGACGCTGGCGCGGTGCCATCGGGCCATTTGCGCCAGATGGCGGCCTATGCCGCCGCGCTGGAGGTGATCTTCCCCGGCCGCGTGATAGAAGCGGCGCTGCTCTACACCGCCGGGCCACGCTTCATCCCGCTCGACCCCGGCCTCCTCCTGACGCTGAAGCCCGGCTTGGAGCCAGCGAAGGACATTTTGTGACGGTGGGCCATTGAGATAGCCGCCGCTGCCCCCTAAGTTGATTTTCACAATGAGATAAGGAGTTTCCCGATGGGAACGAAAGCGATCAGTGACACCAGCTTCCATGACGATGTGATTGCATCGGACAAGCCCGTTCTCGTCGATTTCTGGGCGGAATGGTGCGGTCCGTGCAAGATGATCGGTCCCGCTCTCGAAGAGATCAGCGATGAGCTGGATGGCCAGGTCTCGATCGTGAAACTCAACATCGACGAGCATCCCGACGCCCCTGCCAAATATGGCGTGCGCGGCATCCCGACGATGATCCTGTTCAAGAATGGCGAGCCTGCCGCGACCAAGGTCGGCGCGGCGCCCAAGAGCCAGCTGAAGGGTTGGCTGCAAGGCGAACTCTAAGTCAGGCTAGAGCATTTTCGAATCAGATGGCATCATCTGCTGGCTCGGAAAATGCGGAAAACAAAAGACAGCTAGAGCATGGACCAATCCAGTAAGATGGGATCATGCTCTAGCATCAGGCGGCACTGGCTTGGCGCAGTGCCGCCTCTCTATCCGTCGATCGCCGCGTCAGGTGAGCGGAATCATGACCGTCCGGGCGTAGGCCTCGCGCATGGTCAGCCGTTCATACCACGCGCGCAGATGCGGTAGCTCAGGTCGCTCGATATCCAGCGTGAAATAGGTATGGGCATAGACCCCTACCGGAATATCCCCGATTCCCATCGTCTCTCCCGATAGCCAGGGTTGGCGGGACAGGGCCTTGTCCACGATGGCCATCAGCTTGCCTGCCCTGGTCGCGCTTTGGGCAATGGCAGCGGCCTCGCGCTCTTCCGGCTTTTTGCGGACGAGGTTGACGAAGAGATCGCGCTGCGCGTCCGCCAGTGAAAATTGCCAGTCCATCCATTTGTCCGCCTTGGCGCGTACCGCCGGATCGGATGGCCACCACGCATCTCCGCCATGCCTGGCCGCGAGATAGCGGATGATCGCGTTCGATTCCCAAAGGACTATATCGCCATCCTCGATGGTCGGGATCAGCGCGTTGGGATTGAGTGCCAGATAGGCGTCATCCATGCCGAACTGGCCGCCGACATCGTGCCGGATGAAAGGCAGGGCCAGTTCGTCCGCCAGCCAGACGGCTTTCTTCACATTATGGCTGTTCAGCCTGCCCCAGATCGTCAGCATCTCGATAAATCTCCGTCAGAATAATATACGCGCACCCATCTCCCACAATGCGGGCGTGGCAGCGCCCAGCAGGCCGGTGCGTCTGTCGGTCACGCGATAGGGCGTTCCATCCGCCCGGAGCGCCGCGCCGCCCGCCTCGTTCAGGAACAGCACGCCCGGCGCATGATCCCAGGGCAGGGTGCGCTCGAACAGGGCCATGTCATTCTGGCCCAGCACGATGCGCGGATATTGCTCCGCGGCGCAGCGCGGTATGTCGGCCATGGTCAGCTTGCCTCCGGCACGCTCGATGATATGGGCACGCTTGTCCTGATCCATGAACAGCATGGAGATGCCCGCGATGGGCACATCCGCACCGCTGCCCCGCGACCGGACGCGGGCGCCGTCGATGAATGCACCCTCGCCCAACCGGGCATGGCACATGCGGTCGCCTAGGGGATCGAACATCCAACCGGCATGCACTTCGCCCTCCACGGCCAGCGCGACCATCAGTCCGAAGGGAGCGCGCCCCGCCGCGAAATTGCCGGTGCCGTCGATGGGGTCGATGATCCACACCGCACCGTCTCCGATCCTGTCCTGCACGGACGGGTCGGCGGCGCAGGCCTCCTCGCCGACCACGGTGGAGTCGGACAGGATGCGCACCAGCTCGGCGGAGAGGCGCTCCTCGCTTTCCTGATCCGCGATGGTGACCAGATCGTCGGCTGCCTTCTCCTTTACCTGGTCGGCAGTGAGGTTCTGAAAGCGCGGCATCACGATGTCGCGCGCGACATCGCGCAATAGCCGGTCGACGGCATCGATCTGGGTTGGGGAGAGGATGGTCATGGCCGTAATTTCCCTGTTGCCGCGATACCGATGGCCGCGAGGATGAGTAGTCCGCCACTGGTCCGGTTGACGATGCGGTTGGTGGCCCTGCTCGCGGTATAGCGACCCAGCCGCCACGCCATGATGGCGTAGAGGGTCAGCACCGCCGCCTCGATCGCCACGCCGATGACCGCCAGACTGACGATCTGCGGCAGTATCGGGGCGGCCGGATTGAGGAAGGGGGGCAGGATCACGGTGAAGAACAGCAACGCCTTTGGGTTGGAAAGCTGCACCGCCGCCGCCGACAGCAGGCCGCGCCGGAACCCGGCCTTCTCGCCCGCTGCCTTGAAGGCCAGTGTTTCGTCCGACTGGCGCCATGCCTGCACACCGATCCACAACAGATAGGCGATGCCCACCCAGCGCAGCCCCGCGAACAGATGGGGCAGTGCGGTGACGACCGCCGACAGGCCGGCACCGGCAAGGCTGAACCAGATGAGGTTGCCCGCATTGATCCCGGCAATCGCGCCCGCCGCGCCGCGCCGTGATCCGGCGAGCGCATGGCTCGCCACCGTCAGCACGGCGGGGCCGGGGGTCAGGCAGGCGATCAGGTCGGTAAAGGCATAGAGCAGCAGCAGGTGGACGGTATCATTCGTCATCCCGTCTCCTCCTCAGCTCCGATAATCCGCGTTGATCGAAATATAGCCATGGGTGAGGTCGCAGGTCCACACCGTGGCGCGGCCCGTGCCCAGGCCCAGATCGGCGCCGACGCTGATCTCCTGCCCCTTCAGGTGGCGCGCGACGGGCGCCTCGTCATAGTCCGCCACGGCCAGCCCGCCTGTGGCGACGATGGTCTCGCCAAAGCGGATGGACAGCAGGTCGCGCTCGGCCGGTTCACCCGCCTTGCCGACAGCCATGACGACCCGGCCCCAATTGGCGTCCTCGCCCGCGATGGCGGTCTTCACCAGCGGTGAATTGGCGATGGAAAGGGCGACGCGGTGGGCGCTGTCGTCGCTGTCCGCGCCGGTGACGGTGACTGCGATGAACTTACTCGCCCCCTCGCCATCCCGCACGACGAGATGGGCAAGGTCGCGGCAGACCTGATGCAGCGCGGCGGCAAAGGCGTCCGCCCCTGCATCGCTGGCTCCCATGATCGGCGCGTTGCCCGCCTTGCCCGTGGCAAAGGCCAGCACGGTGTCCGACGTGGACGTATCGCTGTCCACCGTGATGCAGGAGAAGGTCCGGCGGTTGGCGTCGGACAGGGCTTGCTGGAGGAAATCCGCACTCACCGCTGCGTCGGTGAAGACATAGCCGAGCATCGTCGCCATGTCCGGCGCGATCATGCCCGATCCCTTGACGATGCCGATCAGCGTCACCGTCTTGCCCCCCACTACGGCGGTCGCGACCGCGCCCTTGGTAAAGGTGTCGGTGGTCATGATCGTGGCGGCCGCCTCTTCCCAGCTACAGGGCAGGGCGGTAAAGGCGGCGGCAAGGCCTGCCTCCGCCTTGTCGATGGGCAGGGGCACACCGATCACGCCCGTGGAGGATAGAAAGATCTGCTCCTCCGGGCAGCCCAGATGCGCGGCGGCCTGCCGGGCCATCGACTCGACGGCGGCGCGGCCCCGATGGCCGGTGAAGGCGTTGCTGTTGCCCGCATTGACGATCAGCGCGCGCGCGTGGCCCTGTGGCAAGGCGGCGCGGCACCATTCCACCTCGGGCGAGGGGCAACGGCTCTGCGTCGTCACGCCCGCGACGGTGGTCCCCTCGTCCAGCGTGACGAAGGTCAGGTCGCAACGGTCCCATGTCTTATACTGTGCCCGCGCGATGCGTGGCTGTGCCCCGGCAATCGCGGGCATGGCGGGGAAGGGCAGGGCAAGGGGGGATATGTCGGTCATGGCGGACAGGCGCATAGCGCAATTCGTCAGCCTGACAAATCCGGGAGTTGGCGAATGGCGCCTATTTCCCAAAAAGAGCAGCGCAAAAAAAGACCCGGCAGCCGAAACTGCCAGGTCAGTGGGATACTGTGGATACAGCACCCTCGGGTCGCAGGCATGTTTCTAGGGTGGAACGGTTTAATATTTTGTAATTTGCGGCCCGGAAAAGGTAAAAAGGGCTAAGTCATTGATGTATAGCATCAATAAACAGGAATAAATCACAAATTACAATCAGATGGCTCTAGTCCGCGATTTACAGGTTCGCTCTCAGGGGATACTCACAAAGCTGTCTAGCACGCGCTTCAGGCCTGCTTGTTCAAACTTTATTTCCAGCTTGTTGCCCTCGATTTTCGCAATATCGCCATAACCGAACTTCTGGTGGAACACGCGCTGGCCGGGCGAGAGGTCGGTGCGACCCTTGTTGCCCAGGCTGACGGCGCTTTGCCGGACTTCGACGATCCGCTGCGGTTCGCGTACGAATTGCCCGCTGGACGCGGCACGCTGCCAGCCGGGACCACGCCCTTCGCCGCGCGCCACATGGGCAAAGGGGTCGCCATGTTCCGACCAGTTGGCCCGCCACAGGCTGGCGCCGCCCGTCATGCTGCTTTCATTCTCGACATGCGCCGCCGGTATTTCTCCCACGAAGCGGGAGGGGATGCTGCTGGTCCACTGGCCATAGATGCGGCGGTTGGCGGCATGCAGGATGGTGCAGCGACGGCGCGCGCGGGTTATCGCCACATAGGCGAGGCGGCGCTCCTCCTCCAGGCTGGCATTGCCGCCCTCGTCCAGCGATCGTTGCGAGGGGAAGACGCCTTCCTCCCAGCCAACCAGGAACACCGTGTCGAACTCCAGTCCCTTGGCGGCATGGATGGTCATGATCGTGACCTTTTCATCGTTGGCGTTCGCGTCATTGTCCATGACGAGGCTGACATGTTCGAGGAAAGTGCTCAGCGTCTCATAATCCTCCATCGCGCGGGCGAGTTCGGTTAGGTTCTCCAGCCGCCCGCTTGCCTCGGTGGTCTTCTCCACCTGAAGCGCGGCGGTGTAGCCGCTCTCGTCGAGGATCTGCCGCGCCAGATCGGGATGGGACATGGACGTGGACAGGTCGCGCCAGCGGGCGAGGTTGCCGATGAAACCGTCCAGCGCGCGCCGGGCCTGCGGGGTCAGTTCGTCGGTGTCGAGGATGCGCGCGGCCGCCAGCGTCAGCGGTATGCCTTCCGCGCGGGACAAACGGTGCAGCTTTTCCATCGCCTTGTCGCCCAGGCCGCGCTTGGGGACGTTGACGATACGCTCGAAGGCGAGATCGTCCGCAGGCTGGTTGACGAGGCGCAGATAGGCCAGCGCGTCGCGGATTTCCGCGCGCTCATAGAAACGGAAGCCGCCGATGATCTTGTAGGGCACGCCGATATGGATGAAGCGGTCCTCCAGTTCGCGCGTCTGGAACTGCGCGCGCACCAGGATGGCCATGTCGTTATAGGCCGTGCCTGCGCGCTGCCCCGCCTCTATCTCGTCGGAGACGGTACGCGCCTCCTCCGGTCCGTCCCAGATGCCCAGCACGCGGACCTTCTCGCCTTCGCCGGCATCGGTCCACAACGTCTTGCCCAAGCGCCCGCCATTCTGCGCGATCACGCCCGACGCGGCGGCGAGGATGTGCGAGGTGGAACGGTAATTCTGCTCCAGCCGGATTACGGCGGCGCCCGGAAAGTCGCGCTCGAAACGCAGGATATTGGCGACCTCCGCCCCGCGCCAGCTATAGATGGACTGGTCGTCGTCGCCCACGCAGCAGATATTGCGCCGCTCCTGTGCGAGGAGGCGCAGCCAGAGATACTGGCTGGAATTGGTGTCCTGATATTCGTCCACCATGATGTAGCGGAACCGTTGCTGATAATGCTGCAATATTTCGCGATCGGTGCGGAGCAGCGTCAGGACATGGAGAAGCAGGTCGCCGAAGTCGCACGCGTTGAGCGCGAGGAGGCGCACCTGATAGGCGGCATACATCTCCGCCCCGCGTCCGTTGGCGAACACCTCGGCTTCGCCCGCGTCGATGTCTTTGGGCGTCCATCCCCGGTTCTTCCAGCGGTCGATAAGGGCCGCGAGGGAACGGGCGGTCCATCGCTTCTCGTCCAGGTCGGCGGCGACGATCAACTGCTTCAGCACCCGCAACTGGTCGTCGGTATCTAGGATGGTAAAATTGCTTTGCAAACCAACGAGTTCTGCGTGGCGGCGCAGCATCTTGGCGGCGACCGAGTGGAAGGTGCCGAGCCATGGCATGCCCTCCACCGCATCGCCGATCATGCGTCCGACGCGCTCGCGCATCTCCCGTGCGGCCTTGTTGGTAAAGGTAACGGCCAGTATTTCAGACGGATAGGCCCGCCGCGTAGCGACGAGATGTGCTAACCGTGCAGTCAGCGCCGCGGTCTTGCCCGTGCCTGCGCCCGCCAGCACCAGCACCGGGCCTTCGGTGGTCAGAACCGCCTCACGCTGGGGCGGATTGAGGCCATTCATATAGGCAGGTTCAGGCATGGATGCAGGCAGGGACATATACGAACAAGTAGGGAACGCCGTCACCCGGAGCAAGTGCTGATCGCATGTCGCCCTTCCCTTGCATGGTTGCGTCGGGACGTAACGCCTCATGGCGATAATGGCTCATCCTGTCGGGCGATCGTCCCCTTTCCGGAACAAAGATGCAGTTCCGGGTGTCGAAGACAAAGCGAAAATGGACGAGAGGATAACCCATGAATACTCGGATGATCGCGGTCGCATTGTTGATGAGCGGTGTTTGCGCGCCATTGATGGCGCAGGATGCGCCACCGTCGCCTTCTGCGGACTCAGTTCCCCCCGGCGTCCAGCCACCAGCGCCACAGCCGCCGGTTAGCCAGCCGCCTGCTGCCGGTTCTGTGCCCGCCGATCCAAATGCAGGCGAGCTTGTCGGCGCCGTACCGCCAACTGCCGCCACCATGGCGCCTGCCGATCCGTCTGTCCCGGCCAACCCCGCCGCGCCGGTCGGCTCTGCCGCCAACCCGGTGGTCGTCGGAGGTAATCTGACCGCGCCGCCTCCGTCGCCCAAGGACTATCCGGTCTGTACGAAGACGATCACGGATAGCTGCGTGAATCGGGGCGAAGCGAAGAAGTCTCGCAAACACTGAAGGTCGATGGTTTTCAGATACGGCGGAGCAGGGTGATCTTGGCCTTGCCGACGATCCGCTCAGCATCGATCTCGAAACCGGCAGCCTCTATGGATTCGGCGCGGCCGGTTTCGACACTTATCCAGGTGCCAGGCCCGATAAGGCCAAGGCGACTGAGTTTGTCCAGCGCCACATTACCAGCGCCGGTCGCATAAGGTGGGTCGATAAGGACAAGATCGAAGGGCTTGGGTGCATGGCCCAGCGACAATACGCTCACCCGCCGTACCTCCGCAGTCTTGCCCGCATCCAGCGTGCGCGCATTGGCATTGATCGCGTCGATAGCGACCGCGTCCTGATCGACGAACAAGCAATACTCCGCACCGCGCGAAAGCGCTTCAAAGCCCAAAGCGCCCGATCCGGCGAACATGTCCGCCACGGTCAACCCCTCGAATGTGCCAAGGCGACTATAAAGCATGGAAAATAGGGTCTCCCGCGCACGATCGGCTGTGGGCCGCGTCTCCAGCCCCTTGGGTGCGACAAGCGGGCGGCCGCGCCATTTCCCGGCGATGATTCTCATGTCCGAACTCTCATTTCCCGATGTCTTTTTTCCTGATGTCGGTTTTCGACATTTATTTCAGCGTCTTTCGGAAGACATTCAGGTCTTCCGTGCTGACTTCCGCAACCTCGCCAATTGCGCTGTCCCCAAGGACGAAGGGACCGTAACGGGTACGGATGAGGCGGCTGACCTCCAGCCCGAAATGCTCGAGGACACGGCGGACCTCGCGGTTCTTGCCTTCGGTCAGGGTCATTTCGATCCAGGTGTTGCGACCGGTGCGGCGTTCCAGATTGGCCTCGATAGGACCATAGCGCACACCGTCGATCTCAATCCCCATGACGAGTTCCTCGAGTTGCTCCTGGCTGATGTCGCCAAAGGCGCGGGCACGATAGCTGCGCTCGACACCGGTCGACGGCAGTTCCAGTTGCCGTTTCAACCCGCCATCATTGGTCAGGAGCAGCAACCCCTCCGTATTATAGTCCAGCCTGCCAACGGGTACGAGCCGGGGCAAGCCGTCGGGCAGGCGGTCGTAGATGGTCGGGCGGCCCTTGGGATCGCGCTCGGCAGTCAGGCATCCTGCGGGCTTGTGGAACATAAAAAGGCGCGCAGCCTCAGCTTTCTGCACCAGGTTGCCGTCCACTGTCACGCCATCCAGCGAGGTGAGGATGGTTGCGGGAGTATCCAGTACCTCGCCATGAAGCGCGATGCGGCCTTCCTCGATCATCCGCTCGATCTCGCGGCGCGAGGCCACCCCTGCGCGGGCAAGCAACTTTGCGATACGGTCGCCTTCCGGGCGGTCGGCTGCGCGCGGGGTGGGGACGGTCTCGATATCCGACCGGGGCCGGTTGGCATAAACGATTTTACGCGGCGGCGCGGGCTTGCCGACAAAGGTCGCTTTCCGGGGAAAGGCTGGCTTTCCCGAAGTGGCCGGGCGACCCGGCGATGCCGGGCGGGCGGCGTCGCCTTGCGGCCTGCCAACTCCCGGTCCCGACCTCGGCCCGGTGGGTGTCGCGGCGTCGCGGGAGCCACTGCCCTGAAGCTGGCCGCTCGCCTGCTTCTGGCCTTGTGACGGGCGCTGCCCGTCCTTGCGCGCTGGTCTCTCGCCAGTCGAATCCCCGCCTGCGCGCGATCCTGTTTTGGCATGGGAACGCGGACCCGATCCAGTACCGGGACCGGACCGGCCACCCGAGCCGGAGGCTGAACCCGATCCTGAACGAGGCCCGGAACCGGGGCGGCGGGACGAAGGGGGTTTTGCGGGCGGGGCCATCGGCAGGGTCCTCAGCGGTCGATTGTCTGTGTGCGAATGTCCGGGCGGGGCCGACGGGGCAATTGTCATTTACCCGTAGCATAAGGCCGCCATGCAACTTGCAGCCCGATAGGGGGTTCCACATCCGAAAGCAAATCGGGTGAAGGCAGACAGGGATATTATGGGGCTGTTCTCGCGTCTCGCGCAATCCGCTCGCGTGCGGACACATGCCATATTGATCGTGGAGGACGAGCCGCTCTTGGCGTTCGACAATGAGCATGCCCTGGCTCACGCGGGGTATCACGTGGTCGATACGGTCGATAGATATGAGCATGCGGTAGACGCAATGGCGCTGGGCGGGATCGATCTGGTGATCGCCGATATTCGCCTGCCGGGTATGCGGGACGGCATCGCGGTGGCCCGACATGCGGCATCTCTGGACATTCCCGTGCTGTTGTCGACGGCAGCATGTCCGCCTGAGGCACAGGCCTTTGCGCTAGGCTGGCTGGCGAAGCCCTATGGCCCGCGCGATCTTGTTCGGACGATCGCAGTGATCGACGCCGTGCTGGCAGGACAGGCTCCCCGCCTATTGCCGGAGACATTATCGCTGTTCCTCACACCATCCGATCCCTGAGCCTTGGCAGCGGCAACAAAGCCGCTACAGTCGCTGCCGACACGGCATGGATGGGTAAGCAGCCAGTATGAATCAAGCAAGACGGGGCTGGCTGGACGGCATACGCCCTTATATCGAGAGGGCGCCGATCACGGCTTTGTGCCTTGGTATCTCCTCGGGCTTTCCCTTTGCATTGCTGGCTGCGACGCTGACCAACCGGCTGGCCGACGCGGGGATCGAGAAGAAGTCCATCTCCGCTTTCGCGCTTGCTCTGCTGGTCTACAGCTTCAAATGGATATGGGCGCCGGTCATCGATCGGGCACGCCTGCCGCTGCTGGGTGCTGCACTGGGACAGCGGCGGTCTTGGCTATGGGTATGCGGGATCGCGACCGCACTGGCCGTGCTTGTACTGGGCGCCGCCGACCCCGCCGCTGATATTCGCAGCGTCGTCATCGGGGCGCTGTTCCTCGGCTTTGCGGGCGCGACCTTCGACATTGTGATCGACGCCTATCGCATCGAACTTCTCAAACCCGAGCAACTCGGCGTCGGATCCGGCATGTCGCAATATGGCTGGCGGCTCGGCGCTTTCTTGGCGGCATCCATCGCGCTGGCCGTGGCCAATGTATCGAGTTGGACGCTGGGCTATATCGCCTGCATGCCGCTCGCCTTTGCCGGACCGATTGCGTCGCTGTTCGCCGGTGAGCCGGAGCGCCATCACACGCCGCCACCTGCGCGCGGCTTTACCGAGAAGTTGGTCGCTGTCGTCGCGCCGCTCAGGGATTTTTTCCAACGGCAGGGCGCATGGCTCGTCCTGCTCTTCGTGCTGATTCACAAGATCGGCGACACCATCGCCAATCTGATGATCCGCGATCTCCTCGTGACGCTGGGCTTCACCAAGCCGGAGATTCTGACCGGCGATGTCTGGGTGGGCTTCTTCGCCCTACTGGCGGGCATCTTCGTCGGCGGCATTCTCTATGCACGGCTGGGCATGCAGCGGTCCGTGTTCGTCAGCCTGATCCTGATGGCAGTATCCAATCTCAGCTTCGCCGGGCTGGCGGCGGCGGGGCATTCCATGCCGATGCTGGCTTTCGCTATCGGGTTCGAGAATTTCGCCAGCGGCATCGGCGGAGTCACCGTGGTCGCTTACCTATCCGCACTCTGCGATCTGCGCTTCACCGCGACCCAATTTGCCCTGCTCTCGGCGGGGGCAGCGATCCTTGGGCGCTTCATCACCGGCACAACGGCAGGTGCGCTGATCGAGGGGCTGGGCTATGTCGATTTTTACTTGCTCACGACGCTGCTGGCGCTGCCCGGCATCCTCCTCTTCTGGTGGATGATGCGTGTCGGCCTGATCGAGGCAAGTGTCGGCAGTGCAGGTACGGAAGCGGGATAGGTCTCTGGGGCCAATGGAGGCTGCTGTCTGATCGGCCATCACCATCCTGGTCGTTCAGCCTGAGTTCCGGCGAGGGCAAACGGAGAGAAAAGGGCAGGCTAGACCGGCGCCTGTCCATTTGCGTCCAGCACCTCGCCTGCCAGATAGAGCGACCCCGTCAGCAGTACCGGCGTAACGCCCTTACGAATAACGGCAATGGCCTGAACCAGCGTTGCGTGGTGGCTGTGGATTACGTCATGCTTAGCCGCCAACGCGGCAAAGACCGCGCCGTCATGATGGGCATGTCCTTCTACGGGAACGCTGTGAAGTGCACCGACCATCGGCCAGAGCGGTTCGAGAAAGCCAGCCGCATCCTTGTTCGCTAGCATACCGACGAGCACGGTCATCCGTTCCCCGGTCGCCAGCGCCTTTGCAAAATGTGCGGCCAATGCGCGCCCGGCTGCCGGATTATGTCCGCCGTCTAGCCACACTGGTCGCTCCGGGTCGAACCCGGTAAGCAGAGGGCCTTGGTCCAGCCGTTGCAGCCGCGCGGGCCATTGCGCCCAGTGCGGCGCGGCCTTGAGTGCGGCATCTGACACGGGGATCGCGGTCTGGTGCCGGAGCATGGCGATCGCGAGGCCCATGTTGGATAGCTGATGTGCGCCCGCCAATATGGGGGTGGAGAGGTCTACACGTCCCACAACGTCTCGATAATGCACTTTGCCCTGGTAGGTGGCGATGTCCCATGCTTCTCCCTGCGAGAGGCAGAGGCCGCCGCGTGCCTCCGCTTCTCCGGCGACGGCGCGAGCGATTGCGGGCGGGTAGCGTTGCGTCAGTATCGGTGCATCTGGCTTGGCGATTGCCGCTTTTTCCCGGGCGATGCCAGTCAACTTGTCCCCCAAGAACGCCTGATGATCGAGGCCTAGTTGCGCGACGCCGCAAGCTGCGGGTGCGGCCAGCACGTTGGTCGCATCCAGCCGTCCACCTAAACCGACCTCGATCACGCAGGCATCTGCGGGCGTGTCCGCGAACAGGCGAAAGGCCAGCGCGGTGGTGATCTCGAAAAAGCTCGCCCCCAGATCCACCGCCTGGTCGAGCACGTCGCTCAATCCCTTGGCTAACGTCAGGTCGTCGATCAACTGGCCGGCAACCCTGATCCGCTCGTTGAAGCGCACCAGATGCGGGGAAGTGTAGACATGGACCGTATATCCGTCCGCTTCCAGCGCGGCGCGCAGGAAGGCGCAGGTCGAACCTTTGCCGTTGGTCCCCGCCACATGGAATACCGGTGGCAGACGCAGGTGCGGATTGTCCATCCGTTCCAGCAGCCGCGTGATTCGCTCCAGGCCCAATATATCCGCGCCGGGCGACAGTGCAGTCAGCCGGTCAAGCTGCTCCTGAACCGCACGGTCGGACGAAAAGGCATGGTCAGCCAAGGGCTTGCTACCGTTTCTTGCTGTCAGGCGGCAGTGGATGCCTGCGGCGCGAGATAGCCGATGATCTGCGCCAGCGTCGCACGGAGGGTGCCGCGCTCTACCACCATGTCGATCATGCCATGGGCGAGCAGATATTCCGCTCGCTGGAAGCCTTCGGGCAGTTTCTCGCGGATCGTATTCTCGATCACGCGCTGGCCTGCAAAACCGATCAGGGCGTTGGGTTCGGAAATTTGGACGTCGCCCAGCATGGCATAGCTGGCGGTGACGCCGCCAGTGGTCGGGTCGGTCAGCACGACGATATAGGGCAGGCCCGCAAGGCGTAGCCGCTGGATCGCCACGGTCGAGCGCGGCATTTGCATGAGCGAGAGTATGCCCTCCTGCATGCGTGCACCGCCCGCCGCGGTGAAGATGATATAGGGGCAATTGCGCTGGAGCGCCTCGTTCGCGCCCTGCACGAAGGCGGCGCCGACCGCCAGGCCCATGGAGCCGCCCATGAAGGCGAAATCCTGCACACCGACGACGGCGGTATGGCCTTCGATGGTGCCGTGCGCGTTGATGAGCGCGTCCTTCTCGTTCGTTGACGCACGCGCGGCCTTGATACGGTCGGAGTATCGTTTCGAGTCGCGGAACTTGAGCGGGTCTTCGCGCACGGTCGGAGTCGCCAGCGTACGAAACGAGCCGGTATCGAATAGTTGAGCAAATCGCTCACGTGGACCAATTCGGCCATGATGACCGCATTTTGGGCATACAGAAAGGTTATCCTCCCATTCCCGGCCAAAAATCATCTGCGTGCAACTGGGGCATTTGTGCCAGAGATTGTCGGGTGTTTCTGATTTTTTGACGATGAAGGGGAGGGCACTGCGTACCCGGCTGATCCAGCTCATGCGACTGCCTTTATGCTCTTGTCGATCGCTGCCCGCAGGGTTGCGACCTTTTCCCGGACGAGCGACGCTGCGTTGGCGCCATGCTCGCCCACTATTTCTACGATGGCACTGCCCACCACAACGCCATCGGCATAGGCGGCGATGGCGGCGGCCTGTTCCGGCGTACGAATGCCAAAGCCGACTGCTACCGGCAAGTCGGTGCCAGCCTTGAGCCGGGCAACGGCGGCGGCGATGTCATTCACGGCTGCTTGCTGCTGCCCGGTGATACCCGCAACGGATACATAGTAGAGGAAACCGCTGGCATGGTCGAGCACGGCGGGCAGGCGCGCCGCATCCGTCGTCGGCGTGGCGAGGCTGATAATGTCCACGCCCGCCGCACGCAGTACAGGACCAAGCTCGGCATCCTCCTCAGGCGGCAGGTCGACGCAGATTATGCCATCCACGCCGGCGGCCTTGCAAGAGTCTGCAAACCACTGCGGTCCACGCCGGACCATCGGATTGGCATAGCCCATCAGCACTAGCGGGGTGTCGGGATGGCGGGCGCGAAAGGCCGTCGCGATGGCGAACAGGTCCGCTGTCTTGGTGCCCGCCGCCAGACTACGGATATTGGCGAGTTGGATCGCCTTGCCGTCCGCCATCGGATCGGTGAAGGGCATGCCCAGTTCGATCAGGTCAGCGCCGCCTTCGACCAAGGCGTCCAGCACGGCGCCAGTGTCGCCGGGCGTCGGATCGCCCCCGGTCACGAAGGTGACGAGCACGGCTCGACCCTCGGCCTTAGCGCGGGCGAAAGCGATGGCGATGCGGCTCATAGTTCCACCCCCAATGCCTGCGCGACGGAGAAAATATCCTTGTCGCCGCGCCCGGAGAGGCTGACGATGACGATCTTGTCCTTGCCCAGCGCGGGAGCGATCCGCTCCAGCACTGCCAAGGCGTGTGAGGATTCGAGCGCCGGGATAATTCCCTCCAGCTTGCATAGCTTCTGGAAGGCGGCCAGCGCCTCGTCATCCGTCACCGGCTCATAGCGGACCCGGCCGATGCTGTGCAGCCAGCTATGCTCCGGCCCGATGCCGGGATAATCGAGACCTGCCGAAATGCTGTGCGCGTCGGAAATCTGACCATCCTCGTCCTGCAACAAATAGGTCTTGTTGCCATGCAGGATGCCGGGCGACCCACCCGCGAGGCTAGCGGCATGCAGGCTGTCGAGGCCATGACCCGCTGCTTCCACGCCGACCATCTGCACGTCGGTGTCGTCGAGGAAGGGATGGAACAGGCCGATGGCGTTGGACCCGCCACCAACGCAAGCGACCAGCATATCGGGCAGGCGTCCCTCGGCCTCCAATATCTGCTCGCGCGCTTCCGTGCCGATCACCGACTGAAAGTCGCGGACCAGCTCAGGATAGGGGTGCGGACCCGCTGCCGTGCCGATGATGTAGAAAGTGTCATGGACGTTGGCCACCCAGTCACGCAGGGCCTCGTTCATCGCATCCTTGAGGGTCTGCGTGCCGGATTCGACCGCGCGCACCTCGGCGCCGAGCAGCTTCATGCGGAACACATTGGGCTGCTGGCGGGCGACATCCACCGCGCCCATGAAGATGGTGCAGGGCAGGTTGAACAGCGCCGCCACGGTCGCGGTCGCCACGCCATGCTGGCCGGCCCCAGTTTCAGCGATGATCCGCGTTTTGCCCATGCGCTTGGCCAGCAAGATCTGGCCGATGCAATTGTTGATCTTGTGCGCGCCTGTGTGGTTCAGTTCTTCGCGCTTCAGATAGATTTTGGCTCCTCCGAGATTTTCGGTCAGGCGGCGGGCGAAATAGAGCGGATTTGGGCGACCGACATATTGCCGCAGCAATTCGTCGAACTCCGCCTTGAACGCCGGGTCTTTCTTCGCCGTGCGATATTCGCGGTCCAGGTCTAGGATGAGGGGCATCAGCGTCTCGGCGACATAACGTCCGCCGAAATCGCCAAAGTGGCCGCGCGCATCCGGCTGGGAGCGCAGGCTGTTGGGCAGGGTTGTGGTAGCAGTCATGATGCGTTCACCGCTTTGCAGAAGGCTGCGATCTTGTCCACATCCTTGACGCCCGGCGCGCTTTCTACGCCGGAGGATACATCCACCAACGGGGCGTTCGTCTGGGCGATGGCGGCACGGACATTGTCGGGGTCAAGGCCGCCCGACAAGGCCCATGGCAAAGCCCCGCGATAGCCCGCAAGCAGGCTCCAGTCGAAGCGCACGCCCATGCCACCGGGCAGCGCTGCGCCGTCCGGCGTTTTGGCGTCGAACAATATGCGCTGCGCCGCGCCGACATAGGAGGATGCGGCCAGGATGTCCTCTGCGTGCTTGACCGAAATGACCTTCCAGATTTCGAGGCCGCTGCGGGCCGCGATCTCCGCTACCCGCTCAGGCGTTTCCTTGCCATGGAGTTGGAGTGCGCTGACCTTGCCCCCATCCGCCAACGCCGCCACCAACGTGTCGTCGGGATCAACCAGAACCGCGACCCGGCCGACGTGCGGCGGGATTACGGCGGCGAGGCTATTCACCTGTTCCACGGAAAGATGGCGGGGGCTTTTAGCAAAATGCATCAGGCCGATATGCGTCGCCCCATGGCGAAGCGCCGCATTCACCATCTCCTGCGTGCGGAGGCCGCAAATCTTTATACTGAGTCGTGACATGGCGGCTATCTAGGTGTTTCCGCGTCCGGCGGAAACAGCGCTGATCTTTTTGACGCCGCATTTTCTACGTCGGCGCTGTTCTTTCCGCTGGCACGCCGATGCTCTTTCAGGCGGGTTGGATGATGCGGGGCGTGCCCAGATAATCGCGCTTGCCCACCTTAGCGCCCAGGCCGCGCAGGATCGAGTAGGCGGCGCTGGTGTGGAAGTAGAAATTGGGCTGCGAGAAGGAGAGGAGGAAGTCCGACACCACGAAGCGCATCCGTATTTCGCTGCCGATGGTGAAGGCGACTTCGCGGTCGGCACTGGCGTTGAGCGTGTCGGCGTCAATGCCCTTCACCACTTCAAGCGCGTTGGTCACGATGCCGCGCAGTTCCGCGAAATCCAGCGGGGGCGGCGTGGTCTGCGGGCTGTAGGTGCCGCTTTCCACCGCCTGAAGCGCTCGCGCCGAATGTGCAGCGGCCTGGCGGAACTGGGCGGCCAGCGGCCACATGTCGGGCGCCAGCTGCTTGCCGAGCACCTCCTCGGCGGACAGGCCCTGCTCAGCCGCCCATGCCTCCGCCCTGTCGATATTGCCGAGGACGCCGGGCAGCAGTTGGAGATATTGGGGAACGACAGCCTGATAGAATGAAAAAGCCATGATGTCTCTTCTCCATGATCCTGTCTCTCTCAAAGAGTCAGGGTGTTTTCGGGTTTCTGTCTTTTCGTTAGAATTTCGGTCAGAGCGTCGCCTCGATCTCGCGCGCGGCGAGGTCTGGGTCATCCGCCTGCGTGATCGGGCGGCCGATCACCAATATCGACGCGCCCGCATCGAGCGCCTGTCGCGGCGTCACGGCGCGCTTCTGGTCGCCCAGAGCGCCGCCAGCGGGGCGCACGCCCGGCACGACGAGAAAGGCCTCAGGCCACAGTTTGCGGATATGCGCGACTTCCGCGCCGGAACAGACGAGGCCGTCCAGACCGGATTCACGCGCCAGCGTCGCCAGCCGGTCGACTTGTTCATGCGCGTCGCCCTTCACGCCGATGTCGGACAGGTCGCTCGCGTCGAGGCTGGTTAGTACAGAGACGGCCACGATTTTGGTGTTGAGGCCCGCCGCCGCCTTGGCATCTTCCATCATTGCACGGCCCCCTGCGGCATGGATGGTGACGATCGCCGGTTCCAGCGCGCTGATCGCCTGCATCGCCTTGGCGACCGTATTGGGAATGTCGTGCAGTTTCAGGTCGAGGAAGATGGGCAGGCCGAACTTCAAAATCTCGCGCACGCCATGATGGCCGTTGGCGCAGAAGAATTCGAGACCTAACTTGATGCCGCCGACATGGCCCCTGACTTGCTTGACCAGCGCGATGGCTTTGTCGAGGTTCGGCGTATCGACGGCGACATAGATGGCGCTGCTCATGGACGGAATCCTGCATTCTCGGCGGCGTCATGGTCGCTCTCGCCGGGCGGGAGTGTCGCGGCCTCCACGGTTGGCACGGTGGAAGGTGGTGGGGGAGGGGTGGTCGCGGCCAACGCCTGCTCGGCGCTCAGCAGGCGCCGCCGGATGCGCCAGCGCGACACACGCGAGAAGATCCACATGGGCAACAGGCCGAGGAGGAAGGCCGACACGATCAGCGCGGGCAGGCGGACGTCGATGACCCACTCCTCCCACAGCTTGATCGGGACATGGCCGTTATAGCTTGGCTGAATATTCCAGTTCGCTTTGGAAAACAGCGCGATGGCGACGGCAAGTATGACCCAGAATGCGGTCTTCAGAAATTGCATGGATGCCGACCTCTTGGCTTTTGGCGGTCAAGCATAGCCGCTCGACGAGCCGTTGCCTAGCATCGGTATAATGCATGAAAAGGGCCGATGCCGCAGGCACCGACCCCATATTAGTGAAAAGCACCCGCGATTAGGCGCCGAAGACGCGGCCGAAGATCGTGTCGACATGGGCCAGATGATAGTCGAGGTCGAATTTCGCCTCCAGATCGGCCGCGCTGATATGGGCCGCGACGTCCGCATCCGCCTTGAGCAGGTCGAGGAGGGACAGGGCGCCATCGGACTCCCACACCTGCATCGCGTTGCGCTGAACGACCTTATAGCTGTCCTCGCGGCTCATGCCCGCCTGCGTCAGCGCCAGCAGCACACGCTGCGAATGGACGAGGCCGCCCATGCGGTTCATATTCTTCATCATCCGCTCGGGGTAGATGAGCAGCTTGTCGATGACGCCGGTCAGG
Source organism: Sphingobium sp. (assembly GCA_036384115.1). Lineage (GTDB taxonomy): Bacteria > Pseudomonadota > Alphaproteobacteria > Sphingomonadales > Sphingomonadaceae > Sphingobium. Next base: position 36,351 of record DASVMZ010000107.1, on the reverse strand, counting down.
CGGCCCAGCGCGAAGTCCAGTGTGATCGTCGCATCGGGACCGAAGAAACGCTCGACCGACGAGTGGCTGATGTCCCGCTCATGCCACAGCGCGACATTCTCAAGAGCGGGCACGACGGCGGCACGCACGACGCGGGCGAGGCCGGTGAGATTCTCGGTCAGCACGGGGTTGCGCTTGTGCGGCATGGCCGACGAACCCTTTTGACCGGGCGAGAAATATTCCTCGGCTTCCAGAACCTCGGTGCGCTGGAGATGGCGGACCTCGACGGCGAGCCGCTCGATGGACGAGGCGATGACGCCCAGCGTGGCGAAGAACATCGCATGCCGGTCGCGCGGGATGACCTGCGTCGAGACAGGCTCGATGGCGAGGCCGAGCTTGGCGGCGACATGCTCCTCGACGCGCGGGTCGATGTTGGCGAAGGTGCCGACCGCGCCCGAAATGGCGCAGGTGGCGATCTCTTCCCGCGCGGCGATCAGGCGCTTCTTGCAACGGCTGAACTCGGCATAGGCTTCCGCCAGCTTCAGGCCGAACGTAACCGGCTCGGCATGGATGCCATGGCTGCGGCCGATGGTCGGGGTCAGCTTATGCTCATAGGCGCGGCGCTTGATCGCCTCCAGCAGCGCGTCGAGGTCCGCGAGGAGAATGTCGCTGGCCTGTGTGAGCTGCACGGCAAGGGCGGTGTCGAGCACATCGGAGCTGGTCATGCCCTGATGCATGAAGCGCGCCTCGCCCACATAGCCGGCGGCGTCCACCTGCTCCGCGACCCAGGTCAGGAAGGCGATCACGTCATGCTTGGTGACGGCCTCGATGGCGTCGATGGCGGGCACGTCGATGGTGGGGTTGGTGGCCCACCATGCCCACAGCGCCTCCGCAGCGGATTTGGGCACGACGCCGAGGTCGGCGAGCTTGTCAGTAGCGTGCGCCTCGATCTCGAACCAGATGCGGAAGCGGTTCTCCGGTTCCCAGATCGCGGTCATGGCTGGGCGGGAATAGCGAGGGACCATCGTCCATGCTCCTGTTGATATGGGCTTTGGCGCTGCCCTTTAGCGAGTTTTGCGGGCTTTGCCAGTGTTGCCTGTCGGTGGCCGGGGCCGGTCTGGCCGGTCGGAACCAGCCCGTTCCCGCCGATGGTGAAGAAATTTCAGCAAGGCGGATCGGTTCATCGCAAGTCGGGCGCAGGAGCGGCGTGAGCGGCGCCATCCATGCGACGAACCGATTTTCCGGCGTCGCAACTCGTGAAACTCCCGGCGTGGTTGGGCGGTTGTCCCCTTGTCATCAAACGGTTCGCTGGTCTTGCCCATGGTGGCACAGTCCGCGCCGATGAAATGGAGAAGAAAGTCCATGTTGAAATTTGCAGCCCTTACGCTGGCGGCTCTCACGGCGTCGACCGCCTATGCCAATGCTCCCCAGGCGTCGCCAGCACCCGCCGATCCTGCCGCGACCAGCAGCGCGTCCGCAACCAACTCGCCAGCCCCGGCGGCTGACCCTAGTGCGGCTACTGCGGCTGGACAGAGCGCCGCTTCCACAACGGGCACGCCGACCGCCGAAGCTGTTCCGGCAACCAACGCTAATGCACAGGTGGTAGCCGTCGTCGAAGCGGGTTTCCCGAAATATGATGCTGATAAGGACGGCAAGCTGTCACAGACCGAGTTCAAGCAATGGATTTCGGACCTGAAGACTCAGGAACTGGCAGCCTCCGGCAAACCCGCCGATCCTGCGGCAGTGTCGCAATATGCGAGCGCAGCCCTTGCGGCGGCCGATCGCGACAAGGATGGTATCGTGACTAAGCAGGATCTGACGACTTTCCTCGGCGGCTGATCCCCCTCCTCGCCAAGTGAAGCACATGAGCCGGACGGATGCCTCAACGCGCCGTCCGGCTTTTACTGTCATCCGTGGTCGGCCCCTTAGAGCAGGCCCATGGAGCGCAGACTCTTGTGCGTGCCCCGGCCGATGATGATATGATCCAGCACATTAATGCCCAGTGGCTTTGCTGCGCTGACAAGGTCGCGGGTGATCGCTATGTCCTGCTTGCTGGGGTCCGGAGCGCCGCTGGGGTGATTATGGACGATGATGAGGCTGGCGGAGGATAGTTCCATCGCCCGTTTGATGACCTCGCGCACATAGATAGCAGCGGAATCGATCGAGCCATCGCCCATATGATCGTCGCGGATCAGGACGTTGCGCCCGTTCATATGGAGTACCCGCACCCGCTCCACATCCAGATAGCCCATGTCGATCTGGAGATAGTCGAGCAGCGCCTGCCAACTGGATAGCACCGGCCGGTCCTGCATCTGCTGTTTCAGCATCCGCAACGTCGCGGCCTGCACGATCTTGATCGCGGCGATGCTGGTCTCGCCCAGGCCGTCGATCCGGTTGAGCGCGGTCCACTCGGCGGTCAGCACGTCGCCCAGCGTGCCGAACCGTCCGATCAACGATTTGGCCAGCGGTTTAGTGTCGCGGCGGGGAATGGCGAGGGCCAGGAGATATTCCAGTATCTCATGGTCGAGCAACGCGTCGGGCCCGCCCTCCGCCAGCCTCTGGCGCAGGCGCGCGCGGTGGCCACTGTTGGGGCCACTGTTGGGGCTGTCCTCGCCCTTCGTCTTGCCCTTGGCTTCCGGATCGCTCATCATCCACGGCATACCGCACAAATTTGTGTTTGGAATAGGGTTACTGACGAAGGTGAAGCAGTTCGGCGGGCAGGCGGGGATAGAATGACCCTATCGGTCGTTATGCTCTCGGAATGATGAGGTTGCGGGCCGGGTGAGCATGGGTTTGGGTACGGAAGACGAAGAAGAGGCCGGTGCAGGACTATCGCCATCGCCATCGCGGCGTTCCCGGCGGCTGTTCATGCGCGCGACCGTCACCCCGCTGCTGGTGACGGTGGGCGTCGGTGCGCTGGCGCTGGGCGGGGTATGGATCATGCGCGCGCCGCTGGCGGAAAATCTTATCGAGCGGGAGCTTGCCGCGCGCAATGTGCGTATGACCTATCATATCGCCGCCATCGGCCCGCGGACCCAGCGGATCGAGAATATCGTGCTGGGCGATCCGCGCAGCCCCGACCTGACGGCCAGATGGGTCGAGATGGATATTGCGTTCAACGGTTTCAGCCCCACCGTCGCAGCCGTCCGGGCGGGCGGGGTGCGCCTCAAAGGGGTGCTGCATGACGGCCATGCCTCCTTTGGCGAACTGGATAAATTTCTGGGCGAGGGCGGCTCTACCGAGACCGTCCTGCCCGACAGGGGCGTGCAGCTTGTCGATGCCCGTGCGTCGATCGCGACGGATTATGGCCGGCTCGGGCTGGTGTTGAACGGCAGAGGCAATGTGCGGGACGGTTTCGATGGGCGGGCTGTGGCGGCCATGCCTGCCGTCCGCGCGGGCGGCTGCGCGGCGGAGCGGATGCGGGCCGACCTCAGGATCAGGATGAAGGATGGTGCGCCCCGCTTCACCGGCCCGGTGACGGCCAGGGGCTTGGACTGTTCTGCGGCCCGGCTGGCGCTGGTGGCCCCGCGTATCGCGGTGGATGCGCGGCTCGACAAGCATCTGGCCAGCGTGGATGGATCCGCCCGGCTGACGGCAGGGGCGTTGCGCGCGGCGGATATGATGCTCTCCGCGCTCGATGGGGCGATCAGCCTGCGAGCCGGTGGCGATTCGTTCAGCGGGCAGGGCAGGATTGGCGGCAAGGCCCTTTCCGGGGCGGGGATGATCGCCGGACCATCGACGCTCACCCTGCGATTCAAGGGCAATGCTGCTAAGGGGCAGGCCATGCGTGCGGCCATGGAGGGCGAGTTGTCCCTGCGCGATCTTGCCACACGGCAGCGCGATCCGCTGGCGGGTATCGCCGCCTCCACCGCCAGAACGCCGTTCGCGCCGCTGGTGGGCAAGCTGGCAAGGGCGGTGCGCGATGCTGGGCGCGGCAACAGCCTGTCCACGCGTCTCTCCCTGCAATCGGCGGGTGACGGCGGCGATGGCACAGTCTCCGACCTGCATTTTTCCTCGACCAGCGGCGCGCGGATCGACCTGCCGCCGGGGAGCCGCGCCTCGCTGCACTGGCCCGAACGGCGCTGGAACCTGACCGGAGTCATGGCGATGGGCGGCGGAGGGCTGCCGCAAGGCGCATTGTCCCTCGCGCAGCGTGCCGGTGGCGGTGTGTCCGGCAGGCTCTCCCTACAGCCCTACGTGGCGGGCACGGCGCGGCTGGCGCTGACGCCTGTGCGCTTTGCCCATGATGCGAATGGCGTGACGCGCTTTGCGACGGCCATGACGCTGGACGGACCGCTGGCCGATGGCGGGGTGAGGGGGCTGGCTCTGCCGCTAACGGGTATGGTCGCGGCCAATGGCGCGCTTGCTCTCAATCCGGGCTGCGTTCCGCTACGCTGGCAGGCGGTTCGTCTGTCGACGCTGGTGCTCGATCCCGCCGCACTGACCCTTTGCCCCGAAAGTGGCGAAGCGATGGTACGGCTGGGTGCAGGGGTCGTGACGGGCAGGGTTCGCGCACGGTCCGTGGCGCTGGCCGGTCGGCTGGGGGCCAATCCGCTCAGCTTGCGCGCGGCCGAACTGGCGCTGAGCCTCTCGGCCTTCGCTTTTCGTGCGAGTGACATGGAGGCGCGCATCGGCGGCGCGGAGGCGCCTATCATCCTCGGCGCGAAATCGCTCGACGGGGTTTTCAAAGCAGCCGGTGTCGCAGGCCGCTTCGCGCAAGGGCATGGCCGGATCGGCACCGTGCCGCTGGACCTGTCCGACATGGCCGGTGACTGGCGATTTGGCGGTGGTGCGCTGGATGTGAAGGGCAGCTTGCGGATTTCCGACACGGCGGCGGCGGCGCGCTTCACCCCGGTCGCGGTGCCGGATGCGCACCTCACCCTCGCCAATGGCGCCATCGCCGCCACCGGTCATGTGCGCCACCCCACGCGCGGCGACCCCTTCGCCAGTGTCGAGATCGCGCATGTCCTTGCCTCGGGCGAGGGAAGCGCCCGTTTCGCGCTGGAGAATCTGCGTTTCGGCGAGCGTCTCCAGCCTGACGACCTTACCCCGGCGGCCCTGGGCGTGGTTGCCAATGTGGATGGTCTAGTGACGGGCGACGGCGTCATCCGCTGGACGGGATCGCAAGTGACCAGCACGGGCCGGTTCGAGACCCGCACCATGAATCTGGCGGCGGCTTTCGGCCCGGTCGAGGGGCTTTCGACCAGCCTGGAGTTCACCGACCTTCTCGCGATGCAGACAGCGCCGGGACAGTCCGCGACGATCCGGTCGATCAATCCCGGCGTCGTCGTGACGGACGGACAGGTGAAGTATCAGCTTCTCCCCGGTGCGCGGGCGCGGGTGGAGGGTGGCGAATGGCCGTTCGCGGGCGGACGGCTCACCTTGCTGCCCTCCACGCTGGATTTCGATGCCAAGGGCGCGCGCCACCTGATCTTCCGTGTCACCGGCCTTGACGCCGGGGCGTTCATCAACACGATGGAGTTGAAGAACCTTTCTGCCACCGGCACCTATGACGGGCTGCTGCCCATGGTGTTCGACGCCAGCGGCGGGCGGATCGCGGGGGGCATATTGGTCGCCCGGCAGGAGGGGTTGCCGCCGCTGGTGGTGGAAAGCGCGCAGAACCTGACTGTCCCCTGCGACCAGACACGGCAGGCGGGCACGCTCTCCTATGTTGGCGATGTCTCGAATGCGGAGATGGGCGCCTATGGCAAGATGGCCTTCGATGCACTCAAGAAGCTGCGCTACAAATGCCTGACCATCCTGCTGGACGGCGCTATCGATGGCGAGTTCCTGACCCGGCTGGCCATCAACGGTGTCAATCAGGGCACGGAGGAGGCGCGCAAGTCCGTCATCACCCGGTCATTCCTTGGCCTGCCCTTCATCTTCAACGTGCGAATCGAGGCGCCTTTCCGTGGCCTTCTCAACACCTATCAGTCGTTCGTCGACCCCAGCGCGCTGATCCGGGGGAGCCTCGGCCCGCAATTCCGGACGGTGCTCGAAAACAAACTTGCCGTTCAGCCTGCCGACAGCGAAAAGAGCCTATCCAGGGAGGGTGAATGACCATTGCTACAATCTTGAACGCCCGTCCAGCCGCACGGAGCATCGCACCGGCGATCATCGGCAGTCTGCTGGTCGGTTGCCTGGGTGGATGCATCCAGGTGCGGGCACCCGACAAGCCCATCGAGATCAACCTGAACGTCAAGGTTCAGCAGGAAGTCGTCGTGCGCCTGCAACAGGACGCCAAGGAACTTATCCAGAACAACCCGGAGCTGTTTCCACAATGACCAGAACCAACATGCTGCTCGGCGTCGCGCTCATGGCCGGTGCCATTCTCGTCGCCGGGGGACTGCTCTCCGCGCGCGCCTCGGCCCAGACTCCTGCGGTCAGCGCCGCGATCGGCGATGGCTCCGTGGGCGAGCAATCCGATGGCTATCTCGGCGTCAACGGCAGCGTTTCCGCCGATGTGCGGTCGGGTGTGGAGGCGATCAACATCAAGCGTCGCGCCGCCTATACCGACCTTGCCGCCAAGCGCGGCGTCACCGTGGCGGACATGGCGGCTGCCACGGGTTGCCAGACGCTGGCATCGCGGGTGAAGTCGGGGCAGGCCTATCGTATCGGCGCGGGTGCCTGGCAGGTAAAGGGCAATGGCGCGATCAGTCTGCCCGGCTATTGTGCCACTGCGAATTAAAGTCGGTTAAATCTGCTCTTGCAACTGGTTCGCGGGGCGGGTTGACTTGTCAGTATACCCTTTCTAAACGGGCCGCGCCTTGACGGGTGCGGCCTTGCCGTTTCATGAAATCAGTCTTTGGGCTGCCCGGACATCGGACGGCGGAAAGAGGGCTGGAATCATGGCGGAAACCGAACCCGGACAGGAGCCTCTCGGCGAGGACGCCCGGATCATGTCGCTGCAAGAGCGATTGGCCCGTGCAGAACAGGCCGAGCAGGTCAGGGCAGGCAAACCGGTGGGCCAGAATGCGGACGATGGTTCGCGACTTGGCAATCGGGTTTTGGCTGAATTGATCGGGGCGCCTGTTGGTGGTGTGGTGATCGGGTGGGTCTTGGACCGCTTGTTCGGTACGTCGCCTGGGCTTCTGTTGCTGTTCCTCGGTCTGGGGTTCATTGTCGGCTTCAGGAACATCATAAAGCTTTCGACTAAGCGTCCTGACTGAAGATGGGCGCTTTTGTTATAGTTTCAAGATTTTAGGTTTTCAGGGGGCGAGCGTCGCACATGTCCGGCAAAATTGACCCGATGCATCAGTTTTCGATCGAGCCGCTCTTCGGCACCGATCATCTGGCGCTTGGCGGGTTCAACATCGCCTTCACAAATAGCGCGCTCTACATGGTCGCCGCTGCGGTAGTGCTGTGGATTTTCGTGATCGGCGGCATGAAGCGCGAACTGGTTCCCGGTCGCTGGCAGGCCGCGGTGGAATATTTCACCACCTTCATTAGCAGCCTGCTGCTCGCGAACGTGGGTGAGGGCGGCAAGAAGTACATCCCTTATGTCTTCTCGCTGTTCATGTTCATCCTCCTCGCCAACTTCCTCGGCTTGTTGCCGCTGGGCGTGATCGGCCTGCATCCCTTCACCTTCACCAGCCATTTCACGGCCACCGGGATTCTCGCGATCCTCAGCTTCTCGATCGTGCTGATCGTCGGCTTCTGGAAGCATGGCTTTCACTTCTTCTCGCTGTTCATCCCGCACGGCACGCCTGCCCTGATGATCCCGTTCATATTTCCGATCGAACTGATCTCGTTCATGGTGCGGCCGTTCAGCCTGGGCCTGCGACTGTTCGTCGCGATGACCGCCGGGCACATCCTGCTCAAGGTTCTGGCGGGCTTCGTCATCAACAGCTCGAATGCGGGTGCAGGCTACGGCCTGACCATCGGCAGCGCCAGCTTCATCCTGATGATCGGGATCAGCGCGCTCGAGATGCTGGTGGCCGTCATTCAGGCCTATGTGTTCGCGCTGTTGACTTCGGTCTACATCAACGATGCCGAAAACCTTCACTAAAATTTCCATCCACACAGACGTTACGTTCTAAAAAAGGAGTTATCATCATGGACGCAGAAGCCGCAAAGGTACTGGGCGCTGGTCTGGCCGCAATCGGTGCAGGCATCGCCGCTCTCGGCGTGGGCAACGTGTTCGCCGCCTTCCTCGAAGGCGCGCTGCGTAATCCCGGCGCCGCAGATGGCCAGCAGGGCCGCCTGTTCATCGGTTTCGCAGCAGCGGAGCTTCTGGGTCTGCTCGCGTTCGTTATCGCGATGATCCTGGTCTTCGTGGCCTAAAAGACGATAGTGCGGCGGACCTGAGTTTTTCGGGTCCGCTGCCTTATTTCGGACGAACGCAATGCCTCAGATAGCGCAAATCGCCGAAACCTATTCGTCCCAGATCTTCTGGCTCCTGCTCACGTTCGGCTTCGTATTCTTCGTCGTCGGTCGCGGTATGGTTCCCAAGATCCAGGCGACGGTGGAAGCACGGGACAGCAAGATCGCATCCGATCTGGCCGCCGCCAAGGCGAGCTTTGCGGGTGCGGACGCGCTGGAAGAAGAGTGGCGGGCCAAGGAAAATGCAGCGCGGGCCGAGGCGCATGCCGTGGCTGCCGAGGCAAAGGCCAAGGCGGCGAAAGTCACCGAGGATCAGCTGCATGCGGCTGATGAAGTCATCTCCGCGAAGATCGCGGCTGCCGAGGCATCGGTGGAGACGGCACGTTCGGGCGCTCTGACGCAGGTCGAGGCCGTTGCTGCGGATGCAGCCGCCGAGATGGTTCTCCGCATCGCGGGAACGTCGGTATCGCCGCAGGCGGCGACCGAAGCAGCAAAGGCGGCACTGGCCAATGGCTGATAACAGCAGCATGGCGGCAGACAGCGCCGCCGTCGAATATAATCTCGATCATGCCGCCCATGCGGAGACGCTGACCGGCAATGTGGGTCATGCCGTGACGGAGGCCCATGGCGGTCCCGCCCAGCATGAACCGGACCCGCAGGCGTTGCACATGGATGCGACCGGCTGGGTCAGCCTGGCGATGCTCGTCTTCCTCATCATCCTGGTGTGGAAGAAGGTTCCGGCCGTGATCGCCGGTGTCCTGGACCAGCGTATCGCCGAAATCCGCAAGCAACTCGATGAAGCATCGACCCTGCGGCAGGAAGCGGAGGCGCTGAAAACCGAGTATCAGGCCAAGATGGCTGCCATCGTTCGCGATGCGGATGCTCTGCGGGTGCGTGCGGCAGAAGATGCTGCGCAGGCCGTGGAAGACGCCAGGGCGCATGCAGCCGATCTGATCGTGCGTCGCCAGAAGATGGCGGAAGACAAGATCGCGGCAGCCGAGCGTGCCGCCATCGCAGACATTCGCGACCGTACGGTCAAGGCGGCAACGGCGGCGGCGGCATCGCTGATCGTGCAGAATCATGGTGCGGTTGCCGATGCGTCGATGGTCGATCAGGCCATCAGCAAGATTGGCGCGACGCACTAACGGCGTTGATCTTCGACAGGTTTGAAAGGCCGGGCTGGGAAACCAGTCCGGCTTTTTGTTGTAGCTGGGGTGATTGGGCGAAGCGATTTGGTTGAGGGCAGGTGGCCATGGTGCTGGCCGCACTGATCGCGAATGCAGGCCTCATCGACAACAATCCTGGCGAGGACCGGCGGGTGGATACCGGCATGGGTGTCGTGCAGGGATTGCAACTCGTGATCCCGCGGCTGCCGGTTCGCCATGTCTTAGGCCGTCATACGAGCGCAGGCTGATTGCCATCGACCGGGCATCAGGGAGCCTGGCCCAATCCCAGCCCGCGCCGGGATGATGTCAGCGGAAAAGATGGCCGCAATTCATCGGAATCCGTCGGGCGTCTAGCGGTGCAGATCGCTGAAAATGCTTCCACCCCTTTCTCTTCACCACCCTTTCGCCTTCGCCAACCCCTCTCTACATAGGCGCCATGTCAGAACGCACATCGCCGGAGCGATTCAACGAGGATAAGGCGACCTATGCCGTACGCGGCGCGGGTGTGCCGGACATGGAGGCGGGGGTGGCGGCGATCCGCGAGACGGTGCGGGGCCTGCCGACGCGGCCGGGCGTCTATCGCATGCAGGATGCGCGCGGTGACGTACTCTATGTCGGCAAGGCGCGGGCCCTCAAGAATCGCGTAACCAATTATACGCAGGTCGACCGTCTGCCCGCGCGGCTGAAACGGATGGTGTCCCAGACCCGGTCGATGACCATCGTCACGACCGACAGCGAGGCTGAGGCGCTGCTGCTGGAGGCGCAGCTCATCAAGCGCTTCCGGCCACCGTATAATGTCCTGCTGCGCGACGACAAGAGCTTCCCGTTCATCCTGCTGCGCGAGGATCATGCCTTTCCGCGCATCCAGAAGCATCGCGGCGCGCAGAAGATCAAGGGCCGCTATTATGGCCCCTTCGCCAGCGCCGGGTCGGTTACGCAGACGATCAATGCGCTCCAGAAACTCTTCCTGCTCCGCAGTTGCAGTGACAGTTTTTTCGCCAACCGCTCGCGACCGTGCCTGCTCTATCAGATCAAGCGGTGCTCGGCGCCCTGCGTGGATCGGGTCGAACCGGCGGCCTATATGGAACTGGTCGCGGACGCGCAGGATTTTCTGGGTGGAAAGTCCACCAAGGTGCAGACTAAGCTGGGCGATGCGATGCAGGCCGCAGCGGAGACGATGGATTTCGAGATGGCGGCGGTCTACCGCGACCGGCTCAAGGCATTGACCTTCATCCAGGGCAGTCAGGCGGTGAATGCCGAAGGACTGGGCGATGCGGACATATTCGCGCTGGCGTCGAACAATGGCGGCATGTGCATCCAGGCTTTTTTTATCCGTGGCGGGCAGAATTGGGGGCATCGCAGCTTCTTTCCCGTCCACACGGCGGAGGTGGGCGAGGATGAGGTGCTGGAGAGCTTTCTCGCGCAATTCTACGAGGAGGTGCCGCCCGCGCCGCTGATCCTGTGCGACCGGCAGCCGGCGGAGTGCGAGTTGCTGGCGCAGGCGCTGGGCGAGAAGCTGGGGCGGAAGGTCCGCATCGAGGTGCCCCAGCGCGGCGACCGCATGAAGCTGATCCGGCAGGCGGAGCGCAATGCGGTCGAATCGCTTGAGCGGCGACAGGCGGAAAGCTCGACGCAAGGCAAGATTTTGGGCGAGATGGTCGATCTGTTCGGGCTGGACGGGGTGCCGGACCGGATCGAGGTCTATGACAACAGCCATATCCAGGGCAGCCATGCGCTGGGTGCGATGGTCGTCGCCGGGCCGGAAGGGTTCCGCAAGAACGCCTATCGCAAGTTCAACATCAAACAGGCGCAGACGAACGATGACTTCGGGATGATGCGGGAGGTGTTTGAAAGACGCTTTGCCCGACTTCAGAAGGAGGAACAGCAGAGTGACGTCCCCGACCGCGAAGGGGGCGAATGGCCCGACCTGGTGTTGGTCGATGGCGGGCGTGGGCAGCTCAATGCCGCCCGTGCGGTGCTGGAGAATCTGGGCATAGAGGATGTCTGCATGATCGGCATCGCCAAGGGGCCGCATCATGGCCGGGAGGGACGCGAGGTCTTTCACCTGATGGACGGGCGGGAGATCATACTGCCGGTCAACCACCCCGTGCTGTTCTACCTGCAACGGCTGCGGGATGAGGCGCATCGCTTTGCCATTGGCGCGCACCGGCAGAAACGCAGCAAGGCGATCACGGTCAGTTCGCTGGACGAGGTGCCAGGCATCGGCCCCGCGCGCAAGCGGGCGCTGCTGATGCATTTCGGCACGGCCAAGGCGGTGCGGAATGCCAGTCTGGACGATCTTGTCCGCGCGCCCGGAGTGTCGCAGGCGGTGGCGCAGACCGTCTATGATTATTTCCACCGCTGATCGTCTCCACCGCTGCTATACTCTTGCCGTATGTGCGATGCGCTCGAAGTGCTGATAAAGCATGTGAAGCTGGAGGTGCTGTCCGAGAAGGAACAGGATGCCGTCGACATATTGCAGGGACAGCTGGCGAAAGTTCGCCGGATCAAGGCGCGCAAACTGAAGGCGGATGACTGAGCAGAGGAGTGGCACAGGCTGGATGCGGGAACGCGTTCGGTGATGATGCGATGTTGCCATCGGCCATTTCCGAGCATGCCGCCATCGGCTATCAGCGGTATCGTGTCCTTGCTCACAACTCCCGCTATCGTCTGTGCCGTCCGCCATCATGGCGAGCATGGCGTCATTGCGCGCCTGCTGACCCCGGATGCGGGCCTGGTCGCGGGCTATGTGCGGGGAGGGCGTTCGACCCGCATGCGGCCGATGCTGATCCCCGGCAATGTCGTGCAGGCCGATTTCCGCGTCCGTTCGCCGGATCAACTGGCCAGCCTGACCGTCGAATTGCTCCATAGCCGCGGACCGTTGCTGAGCGAGCCACTGCCCGCCGCTGCGATGGAGTGGAGCTGCGCGCTGACGGCGGCGACGCTGCCCGAGGATCAATCCTACCCGCCGTTGTTCAGTGCGCTGTCGGCCCTGCTGGACGCGGTGGAGGCGGCACCGGCTGCGCGGGGGTGGGCCGTGGCGCTGGTCATGTTCGAGCGGCTGTTGCTGGCGGAACTGGGCTTCGGGATGGATTTCAGCGCCTGTGCCGTGGTGGGGGCAAGCAACGACCTCGCTTATGTCAGCCCCTCCACCGGGCGAGCGGTGAGCCGGGCAGGCGCGTCTGGCTATGAACCGCGCCTTCTTGCCCTTCCTCCCTTCTTGCTGGACGGCGCGGAGGTTGGCCGGGGACATGCGGGGCCGACCAGTTGGGGCGATATAGTGGATGGTCTCGCGCTTACCGGCCATTTCCTGCGCCGCGACCTGCTGTCCGATCGGCGCGCGGATGTGCTGGCGGCACGGGAACGGCTGGTCGAGCGGTTGAAAAGAGCCGCTGGATGAGGGGCAGGGTTGCATGATGGGCGGGGCGGCCATATGCGTGCGGCCCAACGGAAACAGTGAAGAATGAGAGCGACGGACATGCTGGTTGCGGTGCTTGCCGGGGACGGAATCGGGCCTGAGATCATGGTGGAGGCGCGCCGCGTGCTTGACGTGCTGGCGATCCCCGATCTCGTCCTTGAAGAAGCGCCGGTCGGTGGTGCCGCCTATAAGGCGTCGGGCCATCCGCTGCCTGCCGCCACGCTGGATCTGGCGAAACGTGCCGATGCGATCCTGTTCGGCGCGGTGGGTGATCCGGATTGCGACGCGCTGGAGCGGAGTCTCCGCCCGGAGCAGGCGATTTTGGGCCTCCGCAAGGAACTGACGCTCTTCTCCAACCTGCGCCCGGCGAAGGTTTTTGCCGAGCTGGCCGATGCCTCCACGCTGCGCAAAGATGTAGCCGAGGCCATCGACATATTGATCGTGCGCGAACTCAATGGCGACGTCTATTTCGGCGAGAAGGGCATGCGGACGACCGCCGCCGGCCTGCGCGAGGGATATGACATCATGTCTTATGACGAGGCGGAGGTCCGCCGCATCGCGCGCAGCGGCTTTCAGGCGGCGCAGGCGCGCAGGGCAAAGCTGTGCTCGGTGGACAAGGCCAATGTGCTCGAAACGTCGCAGTTGTGGCGCGACGTGGTGATCGAGGTGTCGAAGGATTATCCCGACGTCGAATTGAGCCATATGTATGTGGATAATGCCGCGATGCAGCTGGTGAAGAACCCCGGCCAGTTCGACGTGATCGTCACCGGCAATCTGTTCGGCGACATACTCTCCGACCTTGCCAGCATGTGCGTCGGGTCGATCGGGTTGCTCGCTTCCGCCTCGCTGGATGCGAACAACAAGGGGCTGTATGAGCCGATCCATGGCTCCGCACCGGACATTGCCGGGCAGGGCAAGGCCAATCCGCTGGCCATGATCCTGTCCGTGGCGATGATGCTGCGCTTCTCGCTGGGCCTGAGCGCCGAGGCGGACCGGATCGAGGCGGCTGTTGCCAAGGCCCTGTCGGATGGCGCCCGGTCGGGCGATATTGGCGGAACCCTGTCCACCCGCGCCATGGGCGACGCGGTGCTGGCGGCGCTCTGAGGATTTTTCCGTTCCCGTGAACGGTGAGGGATTTAAGACGATGAAGAAGACCACCGGAACCGACCGCTCGATCACGAGCAAGTGGCGCCCCGCGACGCAGGCCATCCGCGGCGGCACATGGCGCAGCGAGCATGGCGAGACGTCCGAGGCGCTGTTCCTGACCTCCGGCTATACCTATGACAATGCCGAGACGGCGGCCGCACGCTTCATGGGCGAGCAGGAGGGCATGACCTATTCGCGCCTCCAGAACCCGACGGTTCAGATGCTGGAGGAGCGCATCGCCCTGATGGAGGGCGCCGAGGCATGCCGCACGCAGGCGACGGGCATGGCCGCGATGACGACGGCGCTGCTGTGCCAGTTGAAGGCGGGCGACCATGTAGTGGCGGGCAAGGCGGCGTTCGGTTCCTGCCGCTGGCTGGTAGACAGCCTGCTGCCTAGGTTCGGCATCGAGACGACCACCATCGACGCGCGCATCAATGGCGCGTGGGAAGCGGCGATACGGCCCAACACCAAAGTCTTCTTCTTCGAGACGCCCGCCAACCCGACGATGGATATTGTCGACATGGCCTATGTCTGCGGCCTTGCGCGGGCACATGGCATCACGACGGTAGTGGACAATGCCTTTGCGACATCCTCGCTGCAACGGCCGCTGGAATTTGGCGCGGATGTCGTTGCCTATAGCGCGACCAAGCTGATGGACGGGCAGGGCCGTGTGCTGGCGGGCGCGGTGTGCGGATCGCAGCAATGGATCGACGAGGTGCTGCTGCCCTTCCAGCGCAACACCGGGCCGAACCTGGCGCCGTTCAACGCCTGGGTGGTGTTGAAGGGGCTGGAGACGCTGGACCTGCGCGCCTTGCGCCAGTCGGAGAATGCGCTGAAAGTCGGCAGGTTCGTGGAAAGCCGCGTGCCCCGTATCCTGCACCCCGGCCTGGAAAGCCATCCGCAGCATGACCTCGCCAAGAAGCAGATGAAGGCGTTCGGCCCGATCTTCTCCTTCTTCGTCGATGGCGAGCGGGAGCAGGCGATGGCATTGCTCAATGCGCTGGAACTGGTCGATATTTCCAATAATATCGGTGACAGCCGCAGCCTGATGACGCACCCTGCCTCCACCACCCATCATGGCGTCGGGCCGGAAACCCGCGCCGACATGGGGGTCGAGGAGGGCATGCTGCGTATCAATATCGGTCTGGAAGACCCGGAAGACGTCATCGCCGATCTGGATCAGGCATTGACCTCTGTCGGGCTTTAGAGGATTCTCATCCTGTCCGGCCCTCATGCCGTGCAGGATGCGAGAGAAGCGCAGGCCGGTCGATTGTCGGGCGGCCGGGCGACGCGACAGAATGGGACGTCATGGTAGCCTTATTCCCAGCCTTATTTCCCTATGCCGCGACGACTAAGGACATCACCGTACGGGTTTCGGTGCAGTTTCTGGCGGAACAGTCGGAGCCGGATCGCGGTCGCTGGTTCTGGGCCTATCATATCCGCCTGGAGAACGGGCAGGAGGCGCCGGTGCAACTGCTGACCCGCCGCTGGAACATCACGGATGGACGCGGCGCCACGCATACGGTCGAGGGTGAGGGCGTCGTGGGCGCGCAGCCGGTGATCCAGCCGGGCGGCTCCTATGATTATGTCTCGGGCTGTCCGCTGGCGACGCCGACCGGGGTTATGGAAGGCAGTTTTCAGATGCTGGGCAGCAACGGCAGCCTCTTCAATGTTCAGGTTCCCCGTTTCGGGCTGACCGCTCCGGCTGTGTCAGGATGAAGCGTACCCATCTGCCACTCAATGGCCTGCGCGTTTTCGACGCGGCGGCCCGGCACCTCTCCTTCACCCGTGCGGCCGACGAACTGGCCGTAACCCCGGCCGCCGTCGGGCAGCAGATCCGCGCGCTGGAGGATATGCTGGGTGTCGTCCTGTTCCGCCGCACGCCCAAAGGGCTGGAACTGACCCCAGAGGCGGAGGCAGGGCTGCCTGCGCTGCGGTCCGGCTTCCTGGAGTTTGAGGAATCGGTGCGGGCGATGCAGATGGGGCAGTCGTCGCAGCATCTGACTATTGCGGCGCCGCGCGACTTCATCAGCAAATGGCTGAGCGGTCGGCTCGCCGGTTATATGGCGGCCAACCCCGAATTGTCGGTCGTGCTGATGGCGTCCGATGGCGTGCCGGACTTCACGGAGTCCAACCTCGACCTCGCCATCGCGCTGACGGACGGTCCGGGCGGAAATGAGGGGCTTGCCCTTGGCCAGCCGCGTTTCGTACGCGTGGCCGCTGGTAGCGGACCCAGGCTGGAGACGCCGATCCTGTGGCCCGGCACGCCGGACCAGGCGGCGACCGGGGCGATCCGGGTGCCGGACGCCGGTTTGGCCATCGAGGCGGCGATTTCGGGGCTGGGAACCGCTTTTGTGCCCGCGCTGCTCGCCGCTGGCGACCTTGCCTCGGGCAAGGTCAAACCGGTCGAGGCGGAGCAGGAGAGCCTGCTGTCCTACTGGCTGATCGCGCCATTGCCGCAGTGGAGGCAGAAGAAGGTCAAGGCTCTGGTGGAGGCGCTGAACGCGCTTTGAGGTTGCAGGGCGGCCAGACGCCGATGGGGGTGAGGTGCAGCCGCCGTCGGTGCAGGGACGCAAGGGATTGTGCTGCGGGAGCGGTATGGGTTGGGTATCCGGTGAGGCATGGGCTGCGGGTTTTGGCCGATTTCGGACTGGCGGTTCCGGAGAGCGTAGAATGGGATGGCTGCCATTCATCGGGCGTCTGGAAACACCTGATTGTCGGCATCCTGCTGCGTTCCCGAAAACGATTGAGAAATGGGAAAGCCTTGCTTGGCATGGCCTTTCCATATTCGCGGATTCGCTAGTTAGAGTTGCACGCCTTTAGCGGCCCATACTGCCATCTCGCCATCCGCGATCGTCAAGGACACCCGCCAGCGCTCGCTACGACGCAGGATATAGACATGCTCCCATTCGCCCACGAGCTTATCGCCTTCGCCGTGCATTCTGTATGCCAAGCGAGCTTGGGCGACATTCGGGAAAAGTTCGGCCGCTGAAAGCAGTTCGCCCTCAGGCCGAACCACGCCCTGCTGGCGATAGAAATTCATCAGCGTCACGACATGGTCGTGAAATGTCTGCCGCTCCATGGCGAAATTTCCGGTTGGCGACGGAAACAGTCCAACTGTATCCCAAAGCTCGCTAAGCGCGTCGGCATCATCGCGTGCGAACGCATCAATGTATTCGACAAAAAAAGCTGCAATCTCATCGTTAAAGGTCATAATTATCCTGGATAATATAATCGAATGTTATTGTTCAAGCTGCAACGGATTCCACGAGGCGTACGTTTGCCTCGACAAACTGCACCTTGACGATGTCGTTAAAGGCCATTGTGGGATTAGCTTCCGCGAGCATGCCGATCTTCATCCAGAACTCAGCCTGCGCGTTGATAGAACGGCACATAACCGTACTGGCCCGGCGAGCTTTCTCATGCAGTTCGTCATCAATCTTTACGATGCCCATCGAAATTCCCCGCCACAGTGGTTATACGGATCGTATATGAATCGTATAGTTTTGGTCAATGGCAATTGTCGCTGGCAGAGAGGGCTGATGCTACACTCCCGAAAACGAACGCCCAGCGGAGATGCGTACCCGTCGATCGCAAACGAGTTTCATTTTCCCGAAATATGTTCCCCATTGCCGATTTCCAAAATGCCTCATCGGACGTGGGAGAAACGGAAAATCTGAGGCGAAAATCACATGTGTCCGTGCATGTGTTGATTGCCTGTCTGATCACATCAGTCGTTACCGAAAGCTACGCGACAAACCCTGTCGCTTTGCCGCTGTGTACGACAATCTAAGTTTTAAGATTTGTCGACACGGGCGATCTTACCGTTCCGGAAACTTTCGCGAACCTTGGGAAACGTCCGCTTCTGGGAAATTGACCTTACCCATCCAACGTCCGCGAATGGTGCGATCCCCCGCTCTCACTCCACCCAATCCAGCCCGATATCCCGGTACACCGCCCGGTCATCGTCCCAATTCTCCTTCACCTTCACATGGAGGTAGAGGTGCACCGGGACGCCGAGCAGCTTGATGAGTTCCGCGCGGGAGCGGGAGCCGATTTCCTTCAGGCGCTGGCCGCCCTTGCCCAGCACGATGGCGCGCTGGGAGGCGCGTTCGACCAGTATCTGCTGGTGGATTTCTATGGAGCCGTCCTGCCGCTCCTTATATTGCTCGGTTTCGACGGCGCTCTTGTAGGGCAGTTCGTCGTTGAGCTGGTGATAGAGCTGTTCGCGAGTGATCTCGGCGGTGAAGAGGCGGTCGGTGGCGTTGGACACCTGATCCGCGGGGAAATGCCAGTGGCCCTCCGGCATCGCCTTGGCCATGGCGCGCTTGAGTTCCGGCAAGCCGTCGCCGGTCAGGGCGCTGACATAGTATGTTTCCTCGGGGCTGATGAGGGTGTGCAGCTTCTCGGTGAGGATCAGCAGCTTGCCCTTGTCCGCCACGTCCACCTTGTTGAGGATGAGCCAGAGGGGTTCGCGGCGCTTGGCCAGACCCGCCACGATTGGCTCCATCTTGGGACCGAGGCCGCCGCGCCCATCCACGATCAGGGCGATGATGTCCGCATCCTGCGCGCCGCCCCATGCGGCGGCGACCATGGCGCGGTCGAGCCGCCGGCCGGGCGCGAATATGCCGGGCGTGTCGACCAGCACGATCTGGGCCTCCTCCTCGATCCCGACGCCCATCACGCGGGTGCGGGTGGTCTGCGCCTTGGGACTGGTGATCGCGATCTTCTGCCCCACCAGCGCGTTGACGATGGTGGACTTGCCCGCGTTGGGCGCGCCGACGACGGCGACGACGCCGCAGCGTTCGGGCTTGTCGCCGGTGGGGGCGGGCGTGGGCGTGGGGGTTTCGGTGCCGGTTTGGGACGGGGTCGGATCGGTGGCGGGGATCAGGGGTTCGGTCATGTCAGGCGCTCCAGCAACAGGGCGGCGGCTTCGGTTTCGGCTTCCTGCTTGGAGCCGCCCTCGGCCTCCGCTTCGCCAACATGGGATATGGATACGCTCACCCGGAAGCGCAGGGCGTGGTGCGGCCCGGTGCGCTCGACGAGCGTGTAGACAGGGCCTTTGCGGCGGTTGGCGGCAGCCCATTCCTGAAGCGCCGACTTGGGGTGCCGGGGCGCGGCGACGGTGCCGTCGATGCGCGGCGCCCAGAGGCGGTGGATGAGGGCGCGGGCGGACTCCATCCCCCGGTCGAGGTAGAAGGCGCCGATGATCGCCTCCATGACGTCGCCCAGCACATTGTCGCTATCCAGCGCTCCATCGTCGCGGGCCTGCTTGCCCAGCGTGACATGGCCGGGCACGCCGACCGCGCGCGCGACATCGGCGCAGACGGAGCCTGTCACCAGCGCGTTGAGGCGGCGGGACAATTGCCCCTCCTTCTCCGCGGGGAACAGGGCGTAGAGCCAGTCGGCGACGACGAGGCCGAGGATGCGGTCGCCCAGAAATTCGAGGCGCTCGTAATTATCCGTGCTGGCGCTGCCATGGGTCAGGGCGCGGGTGTAGAGTGCGCGGTCGCCGGGGGGCTGGGCGAGCAGCGCGGTCAGCCAGTCGGTGACGGCCGCCTCCCGGGCGCGGTCATGCGCCCGGTCGTTGGGGTGGCCGCTCAGAATCCTTCCCCGATCCGGTCGGGCCGGGCGGCGGTGAACCATGTCCAGGGCAGCAACCAGTTGGCGGAGCCATCGGTGGCGAAGACGGAGACGAGGGCGCGGCCGACGAGATTTTGCTGCGGCAGGAAGCCGACGCCGCCCTCCGTCACCGGCACGCGGCTGTCGGCGCTGTTGTCGCGGTTGTCGCCCATCACGAACACATGGTCCTGCGGCACGATCATCACGTCGGTATTGTCCTTGCGGCCATCCTCCAGGTCGAGGACATTATAGCTGCGGCCGTTGGGCAGCGTCTCGCGGAACTGCGGATAGCGGCACTGGAGCGAATCGTCGCGACCATGGACTTCATATTTGGCGAGGAAGCAGGGGGTGGCGTTGCCGGATGCGCGGGTGGCGTCCAGCATGTTGGGCGTGACCGGGATCAGCAGATCGGCGACCCGCTTCTTCGGCACGGCCTTGCCATTGAGGTAGAGGGTGCCGCCGCGCACCTGCACCAGGTCGCCGGGCAGGGCGACGACGCGCTTGATCCAGTCCTGACTGGGATTGGCGGGGGCCTTGAACACCACCACGTCGCCGGGGACGGGCGGGCTGGCGAGGATGCGGCCGGGGATCAGCGGCATGTTGAACGGCAGGCTGTAGCGCGAATAGCCATAGGGCCATTTGGCGACGAGCAGATAGTCGCCGATCAGCAGCCGCGGCTGCATGGATTCCGAGGGAATGTTGAAGGGCGCGGCGATGAAGCTGCGGAGGATGAACACGATCAACGCAAGTTTGATCGTGAAGGTGATGAAGTCCCGTGTTTCGGACGTTTTGCCGGATCGCGCCATGGGCCGTCTTTGCGGGCAGAGAGCGCGCGCGTCAAGCGAGGCTGGTTGTCGCGCGCTTATTGTGCGGAGCATCATGCCAATGCATTGTGCAGGTGCAATATCGCCGGATATTGGTTACGACCTGCCGGGAATGAGACAGGGAGACACGGTCGATGACGGGTGAGTCGCGGATAGCGGAAATCTTGAATAGGCTGAAGACTGCCGATATCCCTGAATTGCGGTCGATCTTCACGGTCGACCCGGACCGCCTGACCAAGCATGTGATCGAGGTGGATGCCATCCGCTTCGACTTTGCCAAGACCCATTTGCTGGATACGACTGTCGACGCCTTCCTCGATCTCGCCGATGCGGCGGGTTTTTCCGCCGCCCGCGCCGCGATGTTCGCGGGCGAAGCGATCAACAACAGCGAGGGGCGCGCGGTCGAGCATAGCGCGCTGCGCGGCGAAGGCCGGGCCGAGACGGTCGCTGAGGCCAAAACGCTGGGCATCCGCATGCGGACCCTGATCGACGCGATCGAGGGCGAGGCGCTGGGCGAGATCCGCCATGTCCTGCATATCGGCATCGGTGGATCGGCGCTGGGACCGGACCTGCTGGTCGATGCGCTGGCCCGGCATAGCGAACGTTATGACGTGGCGGTGGTCAGCAATGTCGACGGCAGCGCGCTGGAGGAGGCGATCCGGGGCTTCGACCCGCACACGACGCTGGTCGCCATCGCCTCCAAGACGTTCACCACCGGCGAGACGATGCTGAATGCGGCCAGCGCGCTCCAGTGGATGGTGGATGCGGGCGTGGACGATCCCTATGGCCATGTCATCGCGCTGACTGCCGCGCCGGACAAGGCGATGGAATGGGGCGTGGACGAGACGCGCATCCTGCCCTTCCCGGAGAGTATCGGCGGGCGCTATTCGCTCTGGTCCTCCATCGGCTTTCCTGTCGCCATGGCCATCGGCTGGGGCGGGTTCGAGAAATTGCTGGAGGGGGCGGCCGCGATGGACCGCCATTTCCGTAACGCCTCCCCGCGCGAAAATGCGCCGCTGCGTGCGGCGTTCGTCGACCAATATTATGCGCGGGTACGCGAGTGCCAGACCCGTGCCGTCTTCGCCTATGACGAGCGGCTGCGGCTGCTGCCCAGCTATCTCCAGCAACTGGAGATGGAGAGCAATGGCAAGGCGGTGAAGCGCGATGGATCGCCCGTGGATGGCCCGACCGCGCCCGTCACCTGGGGCGGTGTCGGCACGGACGCGCAGCATGCGGTGTTCCAGCTGCTCCACCAGGGCACGCACCTGATCCCCGTCGAGTTCATCGCGGTGGCGGAAGCGGGCGACCGGCTGGACCCGGCGCATCATGACGCGCTGCTGGTCAATTGCTTCGCGCAGGGCGCGGCGCTGATGCAAGGTAAGGAGAGCGACGATCCGGCGCGTAACTACCCCGGCAACCGGCCGTCCTCGACGATCCTGATCGACGATCTGACGCCCCATGCGCTGGGCGCGCTCATCGCCTTCTACGAGCATCGCACCTTTGCCAATGGCGTGCTGATGGGCATCAACAGCTTCGACCAGTTCGGTGTCGAACTGGGCAAGGAAATCGCGAAGACCATCGAGCGGGAAGGGCCGAAGGGCTTCGATCCGTCCACCATGGCGCTGATCGAGCGGGCGCTGGGATAAGGATAGGGGCGGCGGCCCGCGCCTCGTGATGTCGATCCGTTTTGTTGTTTGCCCCGGCCCTGATTTCCAGAGCGTGATCCGATCATATTGAATCGGATCACGCTTCATTTGTCTTCCGCTTTTGCTGAGCCAGCAGATGATGCCATCTGCCTTGAAAATACTCTAGGGCGCGGGCGTGAGAGAGGGCGTGCCGGACACGGGCGCTGCGGGCGCCGGTGCGGCCGGGACCATGCCCATGCTGCCGGGGATAGAGGTGGTCGGGGCAGTAGTCGGGGCTGGGCCATCGGCCGGATTGGTCTGGATGGGGGGCAGGACCGGGTCGCCTATCCCCTTGCGAAGGCAATAGGCGGGGCTGTGGAGCGCGTCGATCTCCGCCTGTCGCCGCTTCAGGTAGAAATTGCGGGTGACGGCATAGGGGTCCGCGCTGCTCCGGGCCCTCTTGATCTGGCCATCGAATTCAACCCGGTCATTCATGGATTTCACGATGCCCGTGCCCAGACCATAGGCAGGATCGTTGAACGGCCTGCCCACCACGGCGGGGATCAGGCCGAGGTCGAGGACGCGGCCGACCAGATCGCGCACCGTCGTCGGACCCAATATGGGCACGAACAGGAATGGGCCATTGCCAATGCCATGATAGCCGAAGGTGTTGGCGAAACCATTCTGCCGATAGGGCAGGTGGAAGGGGCGGCGCTTTGCCATGTCGAACAGGCCAGCGACCCCGATGGTGCTGTTGAGAGCGAAACGACCTGCGGTCTCGGCGGCCTTGCCCGGCTTGAACTGGAGAAGATAGTTCAGGAAGACAATGGGTTCGGCGAGATTGATGAGGACGTTGCGCAGGCCGTTGCGGACCGGCTTTGGCACCACCTTGGCATAGGTTCCCGCCACCGGGGCGACGACGATCTTGTCCACCACCTGGATCGCCTCGAACGAAGCCGCATTGACACCGGCCAGCGGATCCGCCGCGATGGCGCGGCGGCGCGCGGTCACGACGATGGGGTCGCCGTCCGCGTCGTCATCGGCCGTGGCGGCGATGGTGGGACTGTTGGCCGCAGCGGTCGTTGGTAGGACCGCATCGGCGGGGAGGGCGGGGGGAATGCCAGCCGTCGTTGCGGGGCCACTTGCCGGCGCGGGGCTATCTGCCGTTACGGGGACCGGTGTGCCGCTATCGCCCTGCGCCGGGGTGGGAGATGCGGCGGCAGGCGCCGGGGTCGCAGGCGTAGCGGGGATTGCGGCGGCGGTCCCCGGCTGCTCGCCGTCCGACGATGCCGGGCTGCTGGACAGCAACATGGCGATGGCCAGTGTGGAAACGCTCAATGTCCTGCCTTCCGGACAATCGGATGCGCGCTGGCACAGGCCTGTCGACGCCCGGACGATGTCATCGGGACGCGAAAGGCGGCTGCCTCGATAGTGATGAACATGGTCGTTCCCAAAGATCTGAGATCAGCCATTCCGGTGTAATTCTCCTGATTTTGCATCGGCCTGATCTGCACCGGCCCGATTCTGCGGCGGGGTGACGCTTTGCCACATCTGTACGGCACGGCTTCCCCGGTTTGGTCATGATGCTGTCGCATGCGGTATTCAGCCATAAAGTCAGGCGCCTAACAGATATTTCCCGTTTTGGGGAATGGTTGTTCTGGCCGGTTCCTATTTTCTTTGCCTGCCACAATGGACGGTATCATGCGGGTGCGCGCAGGCCGTCGATCAGTCTGACCGGGAAAAGCCGGTTGCGCCGTCCCCTGCACCGACCCCATATGCGCGCCACCAAAGGACGGCGTTGGCCCAGAAGGATCGGTGATGAGCGAGTTTGATTTCGACCTGTTTGTGATCGGTGCCGGGTCCGGCGGCATGCGGGCAAGCCGTGTGTCGGCCGCCTATGGCGCGCGGGTGGCCGTGGCGGAGGAATATCGGGTCGGCGGCACCTGTGTCATTCGCGGCTGCGTGCCCAAGAAGCTGCTCGTCTATGGCGCGCACTTTGCAGAGGATCTGGCGGACGCGCGCCGCTTTGGCTGGAATGTGCCGGAATGCTCGTTCGACTGGCCGCGCCTGCGCGACAATGTGCTGGGCGAGGTGGATCGACTGAACGGTCTCTACACCGAGACGCTGGACAAGAATAAGGTGACGATCTTCCACGAGCGCGCCACCATCGAGGGGCCGAATGCGGTACGGCTGGCCAGCGGCAAGGTGGTGACGGCGGGCAAGATATTGATCGCGACCGGGGCATGGCCCGTCCTGCCGGACATTGAGGGCGTGGAGCATGGCATCACCTCCAACGAGGTATTCCATCTGGAGACGCTGCCCAGGCGCATCCTGATTGCGGGCGGCGGCTATATCGCCAATGAGTTTGCGGGGATTTTCCACGAGTTCGGTAGCCATGTGACGGTGGTCAATCGCTCCGACGCCATCCTGCGCGGCTATGACGAGCAATTGCGCGACCGGCTGCTCCAGATCTCGATGAGCAAGGGCATCGTGTTCCGCTTCAACGCGCCGTTCGAGCGAATCGAGAAGCTGGCGGACGGCAGCCTGCGCGCGCACCTGAAAGGCGCGGCCGAACCCATCGACTGCGACCAGATATTGTTCGCCATGGGCAGGACGCCGCACGTCACCGGGCTGGGGCTGGAGAATGCCGGGATCGAATTGACCGAGGGCGGGGCGATCAAGGTGGACGAGCAGAACCGCACCAATGTCAAGAGCATCTATGCGGTGGGTGACGTCACCGACCGCATCCAGCTGACCCCCGTGGCGATCCGCGAAGGGCAGGCGTTCGCCGACACCGTCTTTGGCAACACGCCGCGCACGGTGGACTATAGCTGCGTGCCCAGCGCCGTCTTCTCGCAGCCGCCGATCGCGTCGGTGGGCATGACCGAGGCGGATGCGCGCAACACGCTGGGGTCGATCAAGGTCTATTCGTCGGACTTTCGCGCGATGAAGAATGTGCTGGCGGGCCGCAACGAGCGGAGCCTCTACAAGCTGATCTGCGACGGGGTGACGGGCAAGGTCGTCGGCATCCATATGATCGGGCCGGATGCGCCGGAGATATTGCAGGCGGCCGCCATCTGCGTGAAGGCGGGCCTGACCAAGGCGGATTTCGACGATACGGTGGCGCTGCATCCCAGCATGGCGGAGGAACTGGTGCTGATGAAGTAGGTCGCGCCTCACTCCACCGAGTAGGGCACGACATGGCGGTGGTCCGGGTCCACCCGGATCGGACGGTCGATGGGCGGGAAGGCGCGCTGGTCGCAGCCCTGGCGGGGGCAGAGGCGGCAGGAGGTGCCGATCGGGGTAGCCGCTGCCTCGTCGTGCAGGCGCAGGCCGTCCGCATAGATGAAATTGGCGGCATGCTCGATCTCGCAGCCCAGTACGACCGCGTAGCGGCGGGGCGCGCGGGCGTAGCTGCCCGACGGTTTCACCAGCCCGCGCGCCATGGAGACATAGCGTACCCCGTCGGGCGTCTCGCCCAGCTGCGCCTGGATGCGGTCCGGGATCGCCACTGCCTCATGCACCACCCAGAGCGGGCAGGCGCCGCCGAAGCGGGCGAATTGCAGGCGGGTGGCGCTGTGTCGCTTGGTGATGTTGCCCGCCATGTCGACACGGCAAAAGAAGAAGGGGATGCCCCGCGCGCCCGGCCGTTGCAGGGTGGAGAGGCGGTGGCAGGCCTGCTCGAAACTCACCCCATAGGCACGGGCCAGGGGGTCGATATCATGGCGCAGTTCGCGCGCGGTGTCGCGAAAGCGGCGATAGGGCATGAGGAGCGCGCCCGCGCCATAATTGGCAAGGCCGATGTGGAGCAGCGCGTCGGTCCCCGGATCGCCGGTGCGCGCGCCGGCCACCAGATCGCCCAGCATCGCGCCCGCCTCCAGCCGCATGAGTTGCACCGCCAGCAGGAAGGCGCGGGTCTGGGGCGGCTGGGCCGCGTTGATGCGCAGGCGGTTGAGATGGGGATCATAGGCGCGCTGCATATCGCCGGAGGTCTCGATCATCTCTGTCGAACAGCCATGCCGGTCGCGGAGTGCAGCGATCAGCCGTCCCTCGACATCGGAGCCGACGAGGCCCAACTCCTCGGCCAGATCCTCCGCCCGGCAATCGAGCGCATGGATATAATTGCCCGCCTCGTGAAACCAGTCGCGCACCAGTTCCCACGGCATGCGGGCGGCCGGGGCGGCATCGCTGGCCAGCGCCTCCTCCATCATGGCGATCCGGTCCTGCGCCTGCCGCCAGGCATGGTGCAGGTCGACATAGCGGGCCGCGAAGTCGGGATAATGGAGCAGCATCCGCTCGGTCCGTTCCGGGTCGGCGGGGGGGGAGCCGACGGCGGGACTGGCCATCGCCCAGTTGAATGCGCCGAGCAACTGCTCCTCCTGCCGCTCGTCGAAGCTGGACCAGTCGAGCGGGAAGGCGCGGGCAAGAGCGGCCTTGACCTTGGCGGTCAGGGGGCGGTCGTCATTTTCGAGCTGCGAGAGGTAACTGACGGAAATACCGAGCAATCTTGCCATGCCGGACTGGTCGAGACGCTGCTCCAGCCGGAGTTGGCGGACCTTTGGTCCAACGAAGAGGCGAACGCCACGCGCCATGGGATACTCCTGTGCAGGCTCCACGCCGCGGGGAGTAGGGCCGGTGCCACCGGCCGGTAAGACGGTTAACGTCCCTAGTTTGCAAATTTGCAATTTGCAATTCCGCAAATTCGCATTTGCACTTGGGGCCAAAGGCTGAAAGAGCGCCTCATCCGGAGCTATTCACCACAGGAACGATAATCCGCATGTCCAAGCTCGCCATTCTCGAAAAGCTCGAAGCCAAGCGTGACGCCGCCCGCATGGGTGGTGGACAGCGGCGGATCGACAATCAGCATGCCAAGGGCCGCCTGACCGCGCGCGAACGCATCGAAGTCCTGCTCGACGAGGGCAGCTTTGAGGAAGTGGACATGTATGTCGAGCATAACTGCATCGACTTCGGCATGGACGAGCAGCATATTCCGGGCGACGGCGTCGTCACCGGGTCCGGCACGATCAACGGCCGTCTTGTCTTCCTGTTCAGCCAGGACTTCACGGTGTTCGGCGGCGCGGTGTCCGAGCGACACGCGATGAAAATCTGCAAGGTCATGGACATGGCGATGAAGGTCGGCGCACCGTTCATCGGCCTGAACGACAGCGGCGGCGCGCGCATCCAGGAGGGAGTCGCATCGCTCGCCGGATATGCCGAGATATTCCAGCGCAATGTGCTGGCGTCGGGCGTGATCCCGCAGATCAGCGTCATCATGGGGCCATGCGCCGGCGGGGCGGTTTACTCGCCCGCGATGACCGACTTCATCTTCATGGTGAAGGACAGCAGCTTCATGTTCGTGACTGGCCCTGACGTGGTCAAGACGGTGACGAACGAGATTGTCACGCAGGAGGAACTGGGCGGCGCGGTGACGCACACGACCAAGTCAGGCGTGGCCGATATCGCATTCGAGAACGACCTTGAGGCGTTGCTGTCGGTCCGCGATTTCGTGGACTATCTGCCCGCCTCCAACCGCGAGCCGGTGCCGACGCGCCCGACCGTGGACGCATGGGACCGCCTTGAGGACAGCCTCGACTTCGTGATCCCGGCCAACGCCAACCAGCCTTATGACATGCATGAAGTCATCAGGAAGGTGCTGGACGAGGGCGATTTTTTCGAGGTGCAGCCCGCGCATGCGCCCAACATCATCGTCGGTTTCGGCCGGGTCGAGGGCAAGACCGTCGGCATCGTCGCCAACCAGCCGCTGGCGATGGCGGGCGTGCTCGACATCAATTCGTCCAAGAAGGCGGCGCGGTTCGTGCGCTTCTGCGATGCGTTCGAGATTCCGCTGGTGACGTTCGTCGACGTGCCGGGCTTCCTGCCGGGCGTGGGTCAGGAGCATAGCGGCATCATCAAGCATGGTGCGAAACTGCTGTTCGCCTATGGCGAAGCCACCGTGCCCAAGATCACGATCATCACGCGCAAGGCCTATGGCGGCGCCTATGACGTCATGTCTTCCAAGCATCTGCGCGGTGACCTCAACTTCGCCTGGCCCACCGCCGAGATCGCGGTGATGGGTGCCAAGGGCGCGGTCGAGATCATCTTTCGTGGCAAGACGCCGGAAGAGATCGCTGAAAAGACCAAGGAATATGAGGACCGTTTCGCCAATCCGTTCGTGGCGGCGAGCAAGGGCTTCATCGATGAGGTGATCCAGCCGCACTCGACCCGCCGCCGCATCGCGCTGGGCCTGCGGAAACTGCGGAACAAGAGCCTCGAAAATCCGTGGAAGAAACACGATAATATACCGCTGTAAGGCCGAAATGAGGAACTTCCATGTCTGAACTACAGGATGTCTATATCGTCAGCGGCGTCCGCACGGCGGTCGGTGATTTCGGTGGCGCGCTGAAGGGTTTCATGCCCAGCGACTTGGGCGGCAAGGTGGTGGTCGAGGCGCTGAGCCGCGCCGGTGTGCCGCCGGAGGATGTCGGCCATGTCGTCATCGGCCAGGTGATGCAGACCAGCGCGCGCGACAATATGCTGAGCAGGGTCATTGCGCTGAACGCCGGTATCCCGGCCGCAGTGCCTGCGCTGACGCTCAACCGGCTGTGCGGATCGGGCGTGCAGGCCATCGTATCGGCCGCGCAGATGATGAAGCTGGGCGAGGCGGGCATCACCGTCGCAGGCGGCGCGGAGAGCATGTCAAACGTGCCCTATCACGACCATGGCGCGCGCTGGGGCAAGAAGATGGGCGATAACGTTCTGGAGGACGCGCTGACACACGGCCTGTCGGACGCCATTGGTGGTTATCATATGGGCATCACGGCGGAGAATGTCGCCGAGCGCCATCAGGTGACGCGGACGGACATGGATATGCTGGCCACCACCAGCCATCAGCGTGCGGCGCGGGCGACGGCGGAGGGCCGCTTCAAGGAGCAGATTCTTCCCATCGAGATCAAGACGCGCAAGGGCGTGACCGTCTTCGACACGGACGAGCATGTCCGCGCCGACACGACAGTCGAGACGCTGGGCGCGATGCGGCCTGCCTTCAAGAAGGACGGCACCGTCACGGCGGGCAATGCGTCGGGCATCAATGATGCGGCGGCCTCCGTCGTGCTGGCGACGGGCGCGGAAGTCGAGAAACGGGGCCTCAAGCCGCTTGCGAAGATCATCGCCTGGGGCCATGCGGGCGTCGAGCCGGAATATATGGGCGAGGGGCCGATCAAGGCCGTTCCGATCGCGCTGGAGCGGGCGGGGCTGTCGCTCGACCAGATCGACGTGATCGAGAGCAATGAGGCGTTCGCGGCGCAGGCCTGCGCTGTCGCCAAGGTGCTGGGCTTCGACCCGGAGAAGGTGAACCCCAATGGTTCCGGTGTTGCGCTGGGCCATCCGGTGGGCGCCACGGGCACGATCATGACGATCAAGGCGGTGTATGAACTGAAGCGGATCGGTGGAAAATACGGTCTGATCACGATGTGCATCGGTGGCGGTCAGGGGATCGCTCTGGTGATCGAGAACGTCTGATGGCTCACCATCATCAGGCGACAGTGGAATGGCAGGCTGGCGGCGGAGAGGCTTTTGCCTCGCGCCGTTACAGCCGCGCCCACCGCTGGCGCTTCGATGGTGGTGCGGAGATGGCGGCATCCTCATCGCCGCTGGTGGTGCCCTTGCCCTACTCCGACCCGGCGGCGGTCGACCCGGAAGAGGCGCTGGTCGCGGCTCTCGCCAGTTGCCACATGATGTCCTTCCTCCATCTCGCGTCGCAAAAGGGTCTCGATGTGCTGTCCTATGAGGACAATGCGTCGGGCGAACTGGACATGCGCGAGGATGGCCGGGTCGCGATGGTCCGGGCGGTACTGCACCCCCGGATAGCCTTTGCGGGCGACGCCGATCCGGCGCTGGTGGACGAGCTTCACCACCGCGCGCACGACCTTTGCTATATCGCCAATTCCGTCAATTTTCCGGTGACAGTGGAACCTGTGCAATGAAACTCGGCCGTTTGAACCATGTCGGCGTCGCCACGCCGGACCTCGATGCCAGCATCGCCTTCTATCGCGATGTGCTGGGCGCGAGCGACATTACCGAGCCGTTCGTGCTGGAGAGCCAGCAGGTGCGGGTCGCCTTCGTCAATACGCCGGGCGAGAACGGCACGGCGGGCACGCAGATCGAACTGCTCCAGCCGACCACGGCTGACAGCGCGGTGGGCAAGTGGCTGGAGAAGAACCCGCTCGGCGGCCAACACCATCTTTGCTATGAAGTGCCGGACATATTGGAGGCCAAGGCCTGGTTCGAGAGTCAGGGCAAGCGGGTGCTGGGCGAGCCGCGTATCGGCGCACATGGCACGCTCATCATCTTCGTCCACCCCAAGGATATGGGCGGGCAGCTGACCGAGATCATGGAAGTGCCGAAAGAGGCGCATTGAGGCCGCGAAACCTGTCATCCTGAACTTGTTTCAGGGTCCATGGTGCCTCCGGGTGCCGGTGGAGCAGGTGGACAGATGGATGCTGAAACAAGTTCAGCATGACGGATATGCAAGAGTAGAGCTATGACCGACAGCGCGAATGAATATGGCCAGAGCCTCGACCAATGGTCCGCCGCCGCCGCCAAGGAGGTCAAGGGCCGCGACCTGACATGGCAGACGCCCGAGGGCATCGCCGTCAAGCCGCTCTACACGGCCGAGGATGTGACGGTCGAGCCGGGCCTGCCGGGCTTTGCGCCCTTCACGCGCGGCGTGCGCGCCTCCATGTATGCGGGGCGTCCCTGGACCATCCGTCAGTACGCCGGTTTCTCCACCGCCGAGGAATCCAACGCCTTCTACAAGCGCAACCTTGCGGCAGGGCAAAAGGGTCTGTCGGTCGCCTTCGACCTCGCCACCCACCGCGGCTATGATAGCGACCATCCGCGCGTCACCGGCGATGTCGGCAAGGCGGGGGTCGCCATCGACACCCTCGAAGACATGAAGATCCTGTTCGACGGCATTCCGCTCGACAAGATGTCGGTGTCCATGACGATGAACGGCGCGGTGATCCCTATCCTCGCCTTCTTCATCGTCGCGGGCGAGGAGCAGGGCGTCGATCGCAAGCTGCTCGACGGCACGGTCCAGAACGACATCCTCAAGGAGTTCATGGTCCGCAACACCTATATCTACCCGCCCGAGCCGAGCATGCGGATCATCTCCGACATCTTTGGCTATACGTCGCGGGAAATGCCCAAGTTCAACAGCATCTCCATCTCCGGCTATCATATGCAGGAAGCTGGCGCGACGCAGGTGCAGGAACTCGCCTTCACCATCGCCGACGGTATGGAATATGTGAAATATGGCGTGGCATCGGGCCTCGATATCGACAAGTTCGCGGGGCGGCTGAGCTTCTTCTTCGCCATCGGCATGAACTTCTTCATGGAGATCGCCAAGCTGCGTGCAGCGCGCGTGCTGTGGCACCGGGCGATGACGACGCTGGGCGCGAAGGACGAGCGGTCCAAGATGCTGCGGACCCATTGCCAGACGTCTGGCGTGTCGCTGACCGAGCAGGATCCCTATAACAATGTGATCCGCACCACGGTGGAGGCGATGGCCTCCATGCTGGGCGGCACCCAGTCGCTGCACACCAATGCGCTGGATGAGGCGATTGCACTGCCGACCGACTTCTCGGCCCGCATTGCGCGCAACACACAGATCATCATCCAGGAAGAGACCGGGATGACGAAGGTCGTCGATCCGCTGGGCGGCAGCTATTATATCGAGGCACTGACGCAGGAGCTGGTCGACAAGGCGCAGGAGATCATCGACCGGGTTCAG
This sequence comes from Sphingobium sp., assembly GCA_036384115.1. Taxonomy (GTDB): domain Bacteria; phylum Pseudomonadota; class Alphaproteobacteria; order Sphingomonadales; family Sphingomonadaceae; genus Sphingobium. The sequence goes on along the minus strand of DASVMZ010000107.1, from coordinate 4,459 downwards.
GCCGAGGGCGGCATGGCGAAGGCCGTGGCGGCGGGCTGGCCCAAGGCTATGATCGAGACGGCGGCTGCCGCGCGGCAGGCACGCGTTGACCGGGCCGACGATGTGATCGTGGGCGTGAACAAATATCGTCTCGCGACCGAGGATCTGCTCGAAACCCTCGAAGTCGACAATGCCAAGGTGCGCGAGGGGCAGATCGCCCGCATCGCCAAGACCAAGGCGGAACGCGACAGTGCGAAGTGCGAGGCGGCGTTGCAGGCCCTGCGCGATGGCGCGGCGGCTCCGGCCAGCCTTGAGAACAACCTCCTCGCGCTCGCCGTGGAATGCGCCCGCGCCCGTGCGACGCTGGGCGAGATAAGCTCCGCGATGGAGGAGAGCTTCGACCGTTATGGCACCACGCCGACCCCGGTGAAGGGTGTCTATAGCGCACCCTATGAGGGCGACAGCCGCTGGCAGCAGGTGCTGGATGGCGTCAACGCCGTCGAGCGCCGTCTGGGCCGCAAGCCAAAGATCATGATCGCCAAAATGGGTCAGGACGGCCATGATCGCGGCGCGAACATCATCGCGTCGGCATTTGGCGACATGGGGTTCGAGATCGTGTCGGGGCCGTTGTTCCAGACGCCGGAGGAGACGGTGGTCGTCGCGCTGGAAAGCGGTGTCGATGTGGTCGGCGCGTCGAGCCTCGCCGCCGGTCACAAGACGTTGATCCCCGAACTCATCAAGCTGCTGCGCGAGGCGGGCCGTAACGACATCAAGGTGATCGCGGGCGGCGTCATCCCGCCGCAGGATTATGACTATCTGCGCGATGCGGGTGTGCAGGGCATTTACGGTCCCGGCTCCAACGTCGTGGAATGCGCGGCGGATGTGCTGCGCCTGCTGGGCCATAACATGCCGCCTGCGGGCGAAATTTCGGAGGCAGCGGAATGAGCGTCGCCCAACTCTCGACCATACCCCGTACCGACTGGACGCGCGAGGAGATCGCCGCCCTGTTCGACCTGCCGTTCATGGACCTGCTTTATGACGCGCAGACCATCCATCGCGCCAATCATCCACGCAACCAGGTCCAGCTTTCGACCCTATTGTCGATAAAGACCGGCGGTTGTGCGGAGGATTGCGGCTATTGCTCGCAGTCCGTCTCCGCTGACTCGGGTCTGAAAGCGACTAAACTGATGGACGTGCAGGCGGTGCTGCAATCGGCGGCGCAGGCCAAGGACCATGGCTCGGGCCGCTTCTGCATGGGTGCCGCATGGCGCAACCCCAAGGAGCGGGACATGCCCGCCCTCATCGAAATGGTGAAGGGTGTGCGGCAGATGGGCATGGAAACCTGCATGACGCTGGGCATGCTGACCGAGGGGCAGGCGAAGCAATTGGCCGACGCGGGTCTCGATTATTATAACCATAATATCGACACCTCGCCGGAGAATTACGCCAACGTCATCACCACCCGCACCTTTGCGGACCGGATCGAGACGCTGGAGAATGTGCGCGGGGCGGGGATCAATGTCTGTTGCGGCGGCATTGTCGGCATGGGCGAGGAGCGCAGCGATCGCGTCGGCTTCCTCCATGCGCTGGCCAGCATGCCGCACCCCGAAAGCGTGCCGATCAACCAGTTGGTGCCGGTCAAGGGCACGGTGCTGGGCGACATGCTGGCGGGAACGCCGATGGCGGAGATCGACGAGATCGAGTTCGTCCGCACCGTCGCCGTCGCGCGCATCACCATGCCGCTGGCAATGGTCCGCCTGTCGGCCGGGCGCGAGAGCATGAGCAAGGCGGGGCAGGCCCTGTCCTTCATGGCGGGCGCGAACTCCATCTTCACCGGCGACCAGCTGCTTACCGCGCCCAATGCGGGTGACGACAAGGATGTGGCCTTGCTGGCGATGCTGGGCATCAGCGCGATGAAAACGGCACCGCAGGCACATCTGGAGGAAGCGGCGGAGTGATGTTTGCCGCAGTCCTGTTGGCCGCAGGAAGCCCCGCGCTTGCCTGCAACGATCGCGTTACGCAACTGGACATGAACCTGTGCGCACGCCGGGATTTTGAGCAGGTGGATGCGGCGCTCAATGTGCAGTGGCGCAAGTCCGTCGCGCTGATGAAGGACAGGGACAAGTCGATAGCAGACATGCCTGGAGACAAGCGCCCGACCTACTCTGCCGCGCTGCTCGACGCCCAGCGCGCATGGCTTCGCTTCCGCGACGCTGAATGCCAGGTGGAAGGCTATTCGATGCGTGGCGGCAGCGCCGAGCCGATGGTCATCAGCGGCTGCCTGACCCAGCTTACCAAGACACGTATTCAACAACTCAAAGACCTCGAACAGGGCTATTAAGACATGGCAATCACCAAACTGCTGATCGCAAACCGCGGCGAGATCGCCTGCCGCGTCATTCGGACCGCGCGCAAGATGGGCATCGCGACCGTCGCTGTCTATTCGGACGCGGATAGCCGCGCGCCGCATGTGCTGCTGGCCGACGAGGCTGTGCATATCGGCCCGTCGCCCGCCAACCAGTCCTATCTGATCGCGGACAAGATCATCGAAGCCTGCAAGAAGACCGGCGCCAATGCGGTGCATCCGGGGTATGGCTTCCTGTCGGAGCGCGAGAGCTTCCGTAAGTCGCTGGACGCGGAAGGCATCATCTTCGTCGGCCCCCCCGCCAATGCCATCGCGGCGATGGGCGACAAGATCGAGTCCAAGAAGCTGGCGCTGGAAGCGGGCGTCAATGTCGTGCCCGGTTTCGTCGGCGTGATCGACGATACCGAGCATGCGGTGAAAATCTCCAACGAGATCGGCTACCCGGTGATGATGAAGGCATCGGCCGGCGGCGGCGGCAAGGGCATGCGCCTGGCCTTTAACGAGAAGGACGTGCGCGAGGGCTTTGAGGCTACCAAGCGCGAGGGTCTGGCCAGTTTCGGCGATGACCGTGTGTTCATCGAGAAGTTCATCGAAAGCCCGCGCCACATCGAGATTCAGGTGCTGGGCGACCAGCATGGCAATATCGTCTATCTCAACGAGCGCGAATGCTCGATCCAGCGCCGCCATCAGAAGGTGGTGGAGGAAGCGCCTTCGCCCTTCGTCTCGCCCGCCATGCGCAAGAAGATGGGTGAGCAGTGCGTCGCGCTGGCCCGCGCAGTCGGCTATTTCAGCGCCGGTACGGTGGAACTGATCGTGTCGGGCGCGGACAAGACCGGAGATGGCTTCTACTTCCTGGAGATGAACACCCGCCTTCAGGTGGAGCATCCTGTCACGGAGGAGATCACCGGCCTCGACCTGGTCGAGCAGATGATCCGCGTCGCCAATGGCGAGGCGCTGAGCTTCACGCAGGACGAGGTCAAGCTGAACGGCTGGTCCGTCGAGAACCGGGTCTATGCCGAGGATCCCTATCGCGGCTTCCTGCCGTCCACGGGTCGTCTGGTCCGCTATAATCCGCCGGAGGCCGTCGATGGCGTGCGCGTCGATGATGGCGTGGTCGAGGGGGGCGAGGTGTCCATGTTCTACGACCCGATGATCGCCAAGCTCATCACCTGGGCACCGACCCGCGAGGAGGCGATCGACAAGCAGATCGCCGCGCTCGACAAGTTCGAGCTGGAGGGGCTGGGGCATAATATCGACTTCCTGTCGGCATTGATGCAGCATCCCCGTTTCCGCAGCGGCAACATCACCACCGGCTTCATCGCCGAGGAGTTTCCCGAGGGTTTCCATGGCGCGGCACTGGCGGATGGCCTGACGGCGAAGCTGGCGGCGGTGGCGGCATTCGTCGCCAGGTCACAGGCGGATCGTGCGCGTCATATCGACGGGCAACTGGGCGGTGGTCCGCTCGCCGCTCCCACCGGCTGGCAGACCAAGGTCGGGACCGACGTGCATGACGTCATTGTGAGCGATGACAGCGTGACGGTGGATGGCGAGCCGGTATCGATCGAGATCGACTATATCCCCGGCGATCGCATCGTCGAGGCGACCTTCGCCGACGAATTGCTGACGGTTCGCGTGGCCCCGATCCGGGGCGGCTGGAAGCTTACCACGCGCGGGGTGATTCATAATATCCGCGTCCTGCCCGCCCATGTCGCCCCGCTGGCGGCGCATATGATCGAGAAGATCCCGCCGGACCTTTCGCGCTTCCTGATCTGCCCGATGCCGGGCCTGCTGGTCGCTCTGCATGTGGCCGAGGGCGACAAGGTCGAGGCAGGTCAGCCGTTGGCGGTGATCGAGGCGATGAAGATGGAGAATATCCTGCGCGCCGAGAAGACCGGGACGGTCAAGTCGGTCAACGCCGCAGCGGGTGAGAGCCTGGCGGTGGACGCGATCATCCTCGAACTGGAATGAGTTGAGGAACAGGGGGTTATGGGAGCCGGGGAGGGAGACCTTTCCGGCTTTTTTCGTGTCGGTGGGGGCAGGTTCCGGCATGACGGGATGTGGCATCCAATGACTCAGAACAAACAGTCGTATCTCCACAAGCCCGCTTGATCTGCT
>DASVMZ010000106.1:0-75043 GCA_036384115.1 Sphingobium sp. | reverse complement strand
GACGCTTGGCGCGCGTGCCCAGCGCGATCGCTCTGTCATACCAGGATGTAGCGACACCCTTGCCCGTCTTGCCCTGAAGCGCGAAAGCCTCATCCAGCGCAGTCGTGCCGCCAGCGGCGTCGTTGCGGATGAACTTTGCCTCGCCCAGCGCGATCTGGCTTTCGATCGTCGCATAGCCCTGGCTGTTGGCATAGTCGATCTGGGCAATCGCATCCTTGCGGTCGCCCAGCATGGCGGAGAGGACACCAGCCAGCGCGCGCAGGCGGGGCGTCTCCGCCGTTGTCGCCTGCCCGGAATCGAGGATGGTGCTGAGCGCGATCCGCTGGGATCGCAGGTCGCCGCGACCGGCGGCGGCCTGCAACATCAACTCGCCGGCAACATATTTCTCGATCGGCTGGTCGGCGGCACCCAGCAGTGCCTGGGCACGCGATTGCGCGCCACCGGTGTCGCCCTGCGTCAGGCTGGTCTGGACGCCCTCCGCACTCGTGCGGAAGGCATCGTCCATCGCATAGGGCGCGGCGACCGCCACACCCGGCAGGCTCGCCATGGCCATAACAGCCATGGCGCACCCGTTTGCAATCAGCCTTGCATGGCCGTCACGCATCCTCATCCCCTTTGCCATATTGTCTCTCAGGCCGCCTTGGAACTGAGCCACACCAACCAGAAGTCGGCGATGTCCTTGCGGGTGCCGGGCGTTGTCACCGTGGCGAACGCCGCCTTGGCCCCGGCGAAGTCACCGGACCGGGCCAATGCGATGCCAATGCGGGTGTTGACCTCATTGGCATCAACACCGCCCTTTTGCAGCGCCAGACGATACAACGTCACGGCCTTGGCGTAATTGCCATAGCCCAGATAGGCGCTCGCGGTGGAGGAGGCGATGCGACCGTTGGCTGCTTTGCCCGACGACGTTTCCGAGGCGGCCAGCGATGCCTTGTCGCTCGCGATGCCGTCCGACGCGACCTTGTAGAGATCGGCCAGTTGCCCCGCGCCCAGATTGCCCGCGGCACGCCCCGCCTCGATCACCGACTTCGCCTCACCGAACAGGCCACCCTTCATCAGGGCATCGGCATATTCACCATAGCTATAAGCTTCCTTGAGCGCGCCCGTCGCGGCCATCAGGCGCAACAGATCGAGATTCTCGTCGCGGGTCAGGGTCTTGTGGCCATCCTGATAGCTCCGCAGCGCAATGCGCCAATTCTCGGGCTTGGGATCGCTCTTGAGCGCCTGGCTGGACCAGAAGGCGCCGTCGGGAGCGGAGGCCAGTGCGGACATCTGGAAGCCCCGGGTATACCAGGCACCGTCGACCGGCTGACCCGCAGCAGTCTGCACCTCGATGGCCTTCTTGAGCGCGGCCAAGCCCTGAATGGCGATCTGCTTGCCTGCCGGGGTCAACTGGTTGCCCGACACATTCTGGTAGGATTTGCCGAAATAAGATTCAGCCAGCAGCAGATAGGGGCTGGAACCGGCATAGCCCGCCGCTGCCGAATCGTTGAAATATTTGATCGCCGGATCGAAATCCTTGGCTTTCAGGGCGAACTGGCCCGCGAAAAAGCTGAATTTGGCAACGTCTGCCTGGCTGGCCTTGCCGCTTGCCAGCATCTGCTCGACACCCTTGCGCTGGGTCGCCTCATTCTGCTGGCCAAGGCCCAGGTTCAGCCAGAGCGAACCGGCGAGATATTTGTCGTCGGGCGTCGTCGCGGCGGCTTCGGCAGCGGCGATCTGGGTCTGGGCCGTGGCATAGTCCTTGGCCTTCGTGGCCTTCTCGGCCTCGACATAGATTTTCACAAAGGCAGGGCTGGGCTTGAGCGAAGGCTGCTCGGCCTTCTTTTCAGCGGCAGTGGCCGGTGCAGCCAGCAGGACCGCGCCACCAAGAGGCACCATGAACCCGAGAGCTAGGGCAGGCATCAAACGCATCAGGCTTCTCCACTCAATTGCATCACTTTGAAACAGCGTGCCGCAGGCCACGGACCTATGGGAGGCCGGGTGAACGGCGTTTGAACGCGGCTATAGAGGCCATGTTCCCGATTGTCATGAGAGACATGACATCGTGCCGGACGATAGGGTACTTAAAGGGGCACCCCCTCGCCGACGGTTTTGGCTAGCATTGGCAGGAGGCTCGCACTAGGGCTTTTGTACCCGGACATATTTCTGAAAAGCAAAAAGAGTAGAGCCTTGAGCGACACCGTTGCCCTCGCCGATCCCTCGGACATCAGCCCCATCAACATCGTCGATGAGATGAAGTCGAGTTACCTCGACTATGCCATGTCGGTGATCGTTGCCCGTGCGTTGCCCGACGTGCGGGATGGCCTGAAGCCAGTCCACCGCCGCATCCTGTTCGGCGCGCATGAAATGAACTTCACCTGGAACCGGCCATACCGCAAATCCGCGCGTATCGTCGGCGACGTGATGGGTAAATATCACCCGCACGGCGACAGCTCCATCTATGACGCGCTGGCCCGCATGACCCAGGATTGGTCCCTGCGCCTGCCGCTGATGGATGGTCAGGGCAACTTCGGCTCCATGGACCCGGACGCGCCGGCCGCCATGCGCTATACCGAGGCACGACTGGCCAAGGTCACGTCGGTCGGCCTGCTCGACGACATCGACAAGGATACCGTCAACTTCACGCCCAACTATGACGGGTCGGAGAGCGAGCCGCAGGTACTGCCTGCGCGCTTCCCCAACCTGCTGGTCAACGGCGCAGGCGGCATCGCGGTCGGCATGGCGACCAACATCCCGCCGCACAATCTTGGCGAGGTGCTGCGCGCCTGCAAGGCCTATATGGACAATGGCGCCATCACCATCGAGGAATTGATGGAGATCGTGCCCGCGCCGGACTTTCCCACCGGCGGATTGATCCTGGGTCAGGGCGGGGCGCGCAACGCCTATCATACCGGCCGTGGTTCGGTCATCATGCGGTCGCGCCACAAGATCGAAAAGGTGCGCGGCGACCGCGAAGCCATCATCCTTACCGAAATTCCTTTCCAGGTCGGCAAATCGGGACTGGTGGAAAAGATCGCGGACGCAGCGAAGGAGCGCCGCATCGAGGGCATTTCCGACATTCGCGACGAGTCGAACCGTGACGGCGTCCGCATCGTCATAGAGCTGAAGCGCGACGCGACCCCAGACGTGGTGCTGAACCAGCTGTGGCGCCACACCCCTGCCCAGTCGAGCTTCCCGGCCAACATGCTGGCGATCCGCAGCGGCCGCCCGGAACTGCTCAACCTGCGCGACATCATCGAGGCGTTCGTCCGCTTCCGTGAAGAAGTCATCACCCGCCGCACCAAGTTCGAGCTGGCCAAGGCCCGTGAGCGCGCCCACATCTTGCTGGGCCTCGTCATCGCCGTCGCCAACCTCGATGAGGTGGTCAGGGTCATCCGCGGATCGTCCAGCCCCGCGGAAGCGCGCGAAAAGCTGATGGCCCGCGAGTGGGATGCGTCCGAGATCGCGCCCTATGTCCGCCTGATCGAGGCGGACGAGGCGACCATCGCGGGCGGCGTCTATCGGCTGACCGAGGTTCAGGTCCGCGCCATCCTCGACCTGCGCCTCCACCGCCTCACCGCGCTGGGCCGGGACGAGATTGGCGGCGAGCTGTCCGAACTGGCCACCGCCATCGAGGGCTTCCTCGCGATCCTGGGCAGCCGTGCGCGTCTGTTCGAGATCATGCGCGCCGAATTCGACGCGATCGAGAGCGAATTCGCCACCCCGCGCAAGTCCACCATCGCCCCCGCCGCCGACGGCATCGAGGACGAGGATCTGATCGAGCGCGAGGACATGGTCGTCACCGTGACCATGGAAGGCTATATCAAGCGCACCACGCTCGACACCTTCCGCTCCCAGAATCGCGGAGGCAAGGGTCGCGCGGGCATGTCCACCAAGGACACGGACGTGGTGACGGAGATGTTCGTCACCTCCACCCATAATCCGGTACTGTTCTTCTCCACCCATGGCAAGGTCTACCGCCTCAAGGTGTGGCGCCTGCCGGAGGGCGGACCCGCCACGCGCGGTCGGCCGATGGTCAACATCCTGCCGCTGGCCGAGGGTGAGACGATCCAGACCGTGCTGGCCCTGCCGCAGGACGAGGCGGAGTGGAAGGATCTGCACGTCATGTTCTGCACCGCCAAGGGCAATGTGCGCCGCAACAGCATGGACAGCTTCGCCAACATCCCGTCGAACGGCAAGATCGCCATGAAGTTCGAGGGCGACGATGCCGACGACAAGCTGATCGGCGTCGGCCTGCTGAGCCATGAGGATGATGTGCTGCTGGCCACGCGCAAGGGCCGCGCGATCCGCTTCCAGGCCGACGATGTCCGCGAGTTCCAGAGCCGCAACTCCACCGGCGTGCGCGGCATGACCCTGAAAGATGGAGACGAGGTCATCTCGCTCTCCATCCTGCACCGTATCGGCACCACGCAGGAAGAGCGCGAGGAATATCTGCGCTTCGCCCCCTGGAAGCCCGACCGCGAAGGCACGGGCACGCTGGACGCCGAACGGTTCGAGGACATGGCCAGGCGGGAGGAGTTCATCCTCACCGTCTGCGCCAATGGCTATGGCAAAATGTCATCCGCCTATGAATATCGCCGCACCAATCGCGGCGGTCAGGGCATCACCAACATCGACAATATCGCCCGCAACGGTCCGGTAGTCGGCTCCTTCCCCGCCACGCGCGGGGACCAGCTGATGCTGGTGACGGATCAGGCAAAGCTCATCCGCATGGGGCTGGACAGCCTGCGGATCATCAGTCGCGGGTCGGCGGGCGTGCGCCTGTTCGACGTGGCCGACAACGAACATGTGGTGAGCGCCGCCAAGATCGGCGAAAGCACTGACGAAGACGTCCCCGCCCCGGACGGCGAAGCGACCGAAGGCGCAGCGCCTGACGACGCGACCGAAACCGGGGGCTGAGGATCATGCCCCCCATCCCGGCGAATCGTCGGGATGGGGGGCTCCAGGCAGCGATGCGGGGGCAGGCCAGCAGGCCGTTCACGTCACCATCACCCCCTCAATATCCCCGAACATGCCGCGCCAGTGCCACCGCCACCCGAACGGGTCGACGAACGGCATGCCGAACATCGGCCGCTCACAATATTCGATGGCCCTCGATAGCCGATCGCCATGATCGACGCTTGCCGGTCCACCTGGCTATTCTGCTTCAACACATGGCGTCGGCAAAGAGCAAACCGACGGCACACCGTTGCCAGGCTGCGATGACAGGTGCAGTACCGGAAGGATGCAACGCCCTATACTCCGGCGGCGCCGCACCGATCTCCGTCCGCTCGTATCAGACCAGCCGATAGGGAATGGCCAGTTCCTCGCAGAGGCATATGGTCCGTTCGGACTGGTAAGCGTCCAGATGATGAACCGTCAGCATCGGTCGCTCCCCTATCCTATGGCTCGCCGCTCAGCGCGGCAGTTCGGTCTTGCCCATCAGGTGCAGGTCGACCGCGCGGGCGCACTGGCGCCCCTCACGAATGGCCCAGACGACCAGGCTCTGGCCACGGCGCATGTCGCCGCAGGTAAAGATGCTTTCCTGGCTGGTCGTATAGTCCGTCACGTTCGCCGCCACGTTGCCGCGCGCATCGAGCGCGACATTCGCCTGCTCGATCAGGCCGGTCTGGATGGGACCAACAAAACCCATGGCCAGCAGCACCAGATCGGCTTTCAGCGTGAATTCACTGTCAGGCACTTCCTGCATCTTGCCACCGACCCACTCGACACGGGCGCATTCCAGCCCGGTCAGTTGGCCGTTGACGCCCACCGCACGCTTGGTGATGACCGCGAAATCGCGTTCGCAACCCTCTTCATGGCTGGATGAGGTCCGCAATTTCAGCGGCCAGTTCGGCCAGGACAGCGTCTTCTCTTCCTTGAGCGGCGGCTTGGGCATGATCTCAAGCTGGGTGACGGATGCCGCGCCGTGACGGTTGGATGTGCCCACGCAATCGGAGCCGGTATCACCACCGCCGATAACGACGACATGCTTGCCCTTGGCCGAAATCGTCCCACGCGGCGCCGCGCGCAATTCGTCATCGCCCGCGTTGCGCTTGTTCTGCTGGGTCAGGAATTCCATGGCGAACCGAACCCCGTCCAGTTCGTATCCGGGGATTTCCAGCGGACGTGGCTTTTCCGCACCGCCCGACAGGACCACCGCGTCGAAATTCTCGCGCAGCGATTCCATCGACACCTGTACGCCGACCTCCGTGCTGGCCTTCAGCGTCACACCCTCCGCCTGCATCTGGACGAGGCGGCGATTGATGAGCTGCTTCTCCAGCTTGAAGTCGGGGATGCCGTAGCGCATCAGCCCGCCCATCCGGTCGTTCTTCTCGAACAGCGTCACGCTATGACCGGCACGGGCAAGTTGCTGCGCGCAGGCGAGACCAGCCGGACCGGAGCCGACGACGGCGATGGACTTGCCGGTCTTGACCCGGGCGATCTGGGGAACGACCCAACCCTCGTCGAAGCCCTTGTCGATGATCGCGCATTCGATCGACTTGATCGTGACAGGCGTATCCTCGATGTTCAACGTGCAGGCCGCCTCGCAGGGAGCGGGGCAGATCCGGCCAGTGAATTCCGGGAAATTGTTCGTGGAATGAAGCGCTTCCAGCGCGTCCTTCCAGTCACTCTCATACACCAGATGGTTCCAGTCCGGGATGAGGTTGTTCACCGGGCAGCCATTATGGCAGAAGGGAATGCCGCAGTTCATGCACCGCGCAGCCTGATCCTTCAGCGCAGGCTCGCCCAGCGGCACCACGAACTCGTTCCAGTTCTTGAGCCTATCCTCCGCTGGAAGATAGGTACGCTCCTTGCGCTCGATTTCCAGGAAACCGGTAGTCTTGCCCACTGATTATACTCCGATCATTCAGCCGCGATGGTCGCGGTGGCGAGGCGCTCGGCCTCCAGCTGCGTCAGGGCGCGGCGATAGTCGCGCGGCATGACCTTGACGAACTTCGTCAGGGTAGTCTGCCAGTCGTCCAGCAACGCGCGGGCGCGCAGACTGCCGCTGTGCAGATGATGCCTTTCCAGCAGGACGCGCAACCGCTCCCCGTCATGGCGCAACATATCGCCCATGCCATTGTCGTTGACGCCATTGGACCGCTGCGTCGGACGGCCAGCGCCCTCCTCCTCGTCCCGGCTGCCATCGATCGGCTCGACATCGACCATGGCAAGATTGCAACGGTCGCGGAAACGACCGTCCTCGTCATAGACATAGGCGATACCGCCCGACATGCCCGCCGCGAAGTTGCGGCCCGTCATGCCCAGCACGGCGACGACGCCGCCGGTCATATATTCGCAACCATGGTCGCCAGTTCCTTCGACGACCGCGACCGCGCCCGAGTTGCGGACCGCGAAACGCTCGCCACCCACGCCCTGGAAATAGGCCTCGCCCGCCACGGCGCCGTAAAGGACCGTATTGCCGACGATGATATTCGCCGTGGGATCACGGTCCACATCAACCGGCGGACGCACGATCACCCGGCCCCCCGACAGTCCCTTGCCAACATAGTCGTTGGCATCGCCTGTCAGCTCCAGCGTCACGCCATGCGCGAGGAAAGCACCGAAACTCTGCCCGGCAACACCATGCAAACGCACGACTATACTATTGTCGGGCAGGCCCACATGGCCATGGCGCTTGGCAACCTCACCGGAGAGCATCGCGCCCACGGTACGGTTGATGTTGACCACCTTCTGCTCGATCTGGACCGACTGCCCCTGTTCCAGAGCGGGCTGCGCGGCGGCGATCAGCACATTGTCGAGCGCATGCCCCAGTCCATGATCCTGCGATCCCGTGTGGAACAGGCTGTTCCCGAATGCGGGCGGTGCCTGATAGAGCAGCTTTGAGAGGTCGATGCCATGCGCCTTCCAGTGGGTGATTGCCTTCTTCATGTCGAGCTTGTCGACCCGTCCGACCATCTCGTCCATCGTGCGAAAGCCCATCTCCGCCATGATCTGGCGCAGCTCTTCCGCAACGAAGAAGAAATAGTTGATCACATGCTCGGGCTGGCCGGTGAAGCGCGCCCGCAGGACGGGATCCTGCGTCGCCACACCGACCGGGCAGGTGTTGAGATGACACTTCCGCATCATGATACAACCCGCTGCAATCAAAGGCGCAGTGGCAAAGCCAAACTCATCCGCGCCCAGCAAGGCGCCGATGGCGACATCGCGTCCGGTCCGCAGGCCGCCGTCGACCTGAACGGCGATACGCGAGCGCAGGCCGTTGAGCAGCAGCGTCTGCTGCGTTTCCGCCAGACCAATCTCCCAGGGAGAACCGGCATGGGTGAGCGAGGTCAGTGGGGAAGCACCCGTGCCACCCTCATAGCCGGAGATGGTGACATGATCCGCCCGCGCCTTCGACACGCCCGCCGCGACCGTCCCCACGCCGACTTCGGACACCAGCTTCACGGAAATGCGCGCGCCCGTGTTGACGTTCTTGAGGTCGTGGATGAGTTGCGCCAGATCCTCGATCGAATAGATATCATGATGCGGTGGCGGCGAGATCAGGCCGACGCCCGGCGTCGAATGCCGGGTCTTGCCGATGGTTTTGTCCACCTTGTCGCCGGGCAACTGGCCACCCTCGCCGGGCTTTGCGCCCTGCGCCATCTTAATCTGGATGTCGTCGGCGTTGACCAGATATTCGGTCGTGACGCCAAAGCGACCCGACGCGACCTGCTTGATCGCCGAACGCATGCTGTCGCCATTGGCCATCGGCGTGAAGCGCGACGGATCTTCGCCACCCTCGCCCGTATTCGACTTGCCGCCGATCCGGTTCATCGCCACCGCCAATGTGGTATGCGCCTCCCAACTGATCGAACCATAGCTCATCGCGCCGGTGGCGAACCGCTTGACGATGTCTACCGCCGGTTCGACCTCGCCGATGTCCAGCGGCTTGTCCGCCTTCTTTAGCGCCATCAGGCCGCGAATGGTCAGCATCCGCTCATTCTGTTCGTTGATCGAGGCAGCGAAGGCGTCGTAACGGTCTTTGCTGTTACCGCGCACCGCATGCTGGAGATCGGCGATGCTCGTCGGCGTCCAGGCATGTTCCTCGCCGCGCACGCGATAGGCATAGGCGCCGCCTACATCCAGCATGTTGCGGTAGATGGGGTTGTCGCCATAGGCCGATGCGTGACGCCGCACTGTTTCCTCGGCCACTTCATCGAGACCGATGCCCTCGATGGTGGTCGCTGTACCCGTGAAATATTTGTCCACGAACGCGGTCGACAGGCCGATCGCGTCGAAGATCTGCGCGCCGCAATAGCTCTGGTAGGTCGAGATGCCCATCTTGGACATAACCTTGAGGATGCCTTTGCCCACCGCCTTCACATAGTTTTTCTGTACCTCGTGGCTGCTGAGCGAGAGGTTCTGGCGCACGCGAATCTGTTCCAGCGTGTCGAACGCCAGATAGGGATTGACCGCTTCCGCGCCATAGCCCGCAAGAGCGCAGAAATGATGCACTTCGCGGGCTTCACCCGTTTCCACGACCAGCCCGGTCTGCATCCGCAGGCCCTGCCGGACGAGGTGGTGATGCACCGCCGCCGTGGCGAGCAGCGCAGGCATGGCGATGCGATAGGCGCTCTGGGCGCGGTCCGACAGAATCAGGATATTCTTGTCGGCCAGCACCGCCTCGGTTGCGACCCAGCACATTTCCTTGATAGCCTGCTGGAGACCGGCGGCCCCACTTGCGGCATCCCAGGTGATGTCGATGGTCGCGGTGCGGAAGGCGCCGTCGAGCGAGGCCTCCGCCGAGCGGATCTTGGCGAGATCGCTGTTGGTCAGGATCGGCTGATCCACCTCCAGCCGCTTGTGCGTGCCTGCCTGACGGCCCAGCAGATTGGGACGCGGCCCGATCATCGACACCAGCGACATGACCAGTTCCTCGCGGATCGGGTCGATGGGCGGGTTAGTGACCTGCGCGAAATTCTGCTTGAAATAATCGTAAAGCAGCCGCGAGCGGTTGGACAGAACCGCGATGGGCGTGTCCGTCCCCATCGACCCCAGCGGGTCTTCCCCGTTGCGCGCCATCGGCTCCAGGAATTTCTGTGTATCTTCCTGAGTGTAGCCGAAGGCCTGCTGACGATGCAGCAACGTGTCGGGATCATTGGGAAGGTGATGCGCGTCCTGCGCCTCCACAATCTCCAGATCCTGAAGCTTATACTGATTCTGGTCCAGCCACTTGGCATAGGGCTTGGCGGAGGCGAGGCTGGCCTTGATCTCCTCATCCTCGATGATGCGCCCTTCTTCCATGTCGATCAGCAGCATCTTGCCGGGCTGGAGCCGCCACTTGCGGACGATATTCTCCTCCGGGATCGGCAACACACCGGATTCCGACGCCATGACGACAAAGCCGTCCTTGGTGACGAGGAAGCGTGCGGGACGCAGGCCGTTGCGGTCAAGCGTCGCGCCGATCTGGCGACCGTCGGTAAAGGCGACGGCGGCGGGGCCATCCCATGGCTCCATCAGCGCGGCATGATATTCGTAAAAAGCCTTGCGCGCCGGGTCCATGAGCGGATTGCCCGCCCAGGCTTCCGGCACCAGCATCATCATCGCATGGACGAGGCTGTAGCCACCCGCAACCAGCAGTTCGAGTGCATTGTCGAGACAGGCCGTGTCGGACTGGCCATGCGGGATGATCGGCCACATCTTGTCGAGGTCGGCGCCCAGCAACTCCGATTCCATCGCACGGCGGCGGGCGTTCATCCAGTTGACGTTGCCGCGCACCGTGTTGATCTCGCCATTGTGGGCGATGAAGCGATAGGGATGCGCCAGCTTCCAACTGGGGAAAGTGTTGGTCGAAAAACGCTGATGCACCAGCGCGAGCGCCGAAGTGCAGAGCGGATTGCTGAGATCTGTGTAGAAGCTGCCCACCTGTCCGGCGAGCAACAGCCCCTTATACACCACCGTGCGCGTCGACATTGACGGCATGTAGAAGTCGTGCAGGCCCGGCAACTTCTGTTTCTTGGCGATGTCGTCGAGCGGATTCTGGGTCTGCTTGCGGATGACGAGCAGCTTGCGCTCAAATGCATCCTGATCCGCACAGTCCTCCCCACGACCGACGATCGCCTGACGTATGGTCGGCATTTCGTCGAGCACGGTCTGGCCGAGGCCTTCGAGGTTCACGGGAACATCACGCCAGCCGATCAACGTCTGGCCTTCCTTGGCGATCAGCTTCTCGAAATGCGCGACCGCGAAGGCGCAGGACGCCTCGTCGCGCGGCAGGAAGCACATGGCGACGCCATAATCGCCGGGTTTCGGCAAGGTGACTCCCGCACCCGTCGCCCAGTCGCGCAACAGCGCGTCAGGAATCTGGATCAATATGCCAGCGCCGTCGCCCAGAAGCGGATCGGCGCCCACCGCACCGCGATGGTCGATATTGATGAGGATCTGGAGGCCGCGCTGGACGACCTCGTTGGACTTTTCTCCACGAATATTCGCAATGAAACCGACGCCGCAAGCGTCATGCTCATTGCGTGGATCGTACAAACCCTGTGCCGGCGGATAACTCATCCCGCGTCTCATCCTCCATATCGACCTTTACCCAGGTCGGTTCTTTAAGCGTGCGCGCTATACATAATCGAAGCGGCGAGGGAAGCCTCGTTTGTGTCCTTCAACCCGGACACATGACTCCGGCGAACCTCGCACGCCATCGCGACCGTTCCTCATAGAACGGGTCGAGCGGTTCTGCAAATTCACACAGAATGCCTCCCGGACCGCCTGCAAAGCGGCCATCCTTGCCGAAAGCCATGGCGACCTGGACTGATCTGCTTGCACTATTCCGGGACGCCCGGCCGCTGCTCGACGGCGTTCCAGGAGAATGGACGCTCTGCCCCGCAATGGGCGTGGAGGCAGGTGAGGAGGCAGGAGCGGCAAGGAAGCCTAAACCGGGACCGGGACTAGGCCAAGCGGCCGGCTTCCTTGTTTACAGCACCCCCTATTCGGGGAGGGCCCGCCCCGCGTCCTTCTGGAGGAGGAAAATCGCGCCGTCATTTCGCCCGTTCGCCGGATGCGGAGAGGCGCTCAGGGTGACGGGGGTCGTCTCTATCCCGCCCGCCTGGAGGCTGGCCGGCATAGTGAACGGGATCCGGTCGTTGAGCATCGTCTCTATGGCATCCGCAACATCGGACCGTACCGCAGCATGGAACAGGGAGGACAGCCGCATGCCCATGATCTTGGCCGGGTCCGTCTGCACCAGATGGCCCAGTGCAACTGACGGTGCGGTAATAACACCGCGCGCATTGATCGTGCCCCGCGCTAGGCCGGGGAGTGCATCCACCAGCGCCTCATAGGCATCGGCCACGGCATAGCGATCCCGCACCAGCGTCTGCGCCGTCGTTTCGTCGGAGAAAATCGCTATGCCATTGGCATAGCGTTCAATCTTGATATGAAAGGTGCGCGTGGGCAATTCGGGCGTGTCGAGGTCCAGCGTCTCGCTAAGCCCCGTCTGGTTGACCCGCTCCACCGCGCGCAGGACGAATTGATAACGCGGGTCGGGCAGGAGGCTGGCCAGAGGCACGTCATGAACATCCCCGTCGCCGATCATCAGCGCGTGGCGGGCAGCTGGATTGAGGCGAACGACATGAAGATCGCCATCCGTCATGATGACGCGGGTCGTTATCGTATCGAGGATCATGGCCAGCGCGAGACGATCATGCTCATCGCCCCCCGCCCCCGATTTCGACAGCCGGTCGAGATAATCCGTTGAGATCAGCGACCATGCCGGTCGGCCATGATTTAGGATATGGATAGGTTCGCTGCCTGCATTTCTGGCATAGGCCCCGAAATTTCTCACAAAAGCCGTGGCGCTGACGATCTTGCCAGGCAGCTTCTCCATGAACATGTCATTCCCTCCTATGGCATGAGAGTGCATATTTTATGTAATCCATTGTAACCTTTGGCAATTTGAAAAGAAACCATGGTTGCAAAATGTCTATCTCCGCCCTGCTTGTCTCCGTAGAAATCCGCAGAAACCATGGATTCTTTTTCTCCGTTTTGGAGTATTCACTGTCGATAACCCAGGGCAGTGAACCTCCTCCAACCGCATAATATGCGGGATCGGCAACAGCGTCCCGCTTGCCGCACGATTACCTCCGACCGGCATATTGGCCTCCCCCGGAAACGGCTTGCACGGGGCGGAGGCGAAAATGGTAAGACATGTGGCGGCGGGACTGATGGAACAACGGGCGGGTCCGCTTTCGCGCGTGACGGCGCAACGACGACATGGCCAGATGCGGTTCGTCCGGGCGGCACTCATTCTCGCGGCCAGCTCGATGGCGGGCGGCGCATTATCTCTTCCTGCCAGCGCGGAGACCGTGGGCGCCTGCTCCGGCGTGCGCCTGCCCCCGTCGGTCGTGACCAATATTCTCGGCAATGTGCTGGTTCCCGTCCTCACCCCGGTCGAGGGCCTGCTGGGCACCCTGACCCTGGGAACGGTCAACCTCGGCCTTTCCGGCGCCCTGTCGAATGCGGCCAGCGGCGCCCCGATCAACTTGGGCGCGATCAACATCAATGGCGGCACAGTCGACCTGCTGACCAATCCTGGCTGCAACAGCCAGGCGGATGCCTTCACCCTCACGACCCCCAAAGGCCTGTCAATCGGCGGCAACAGCATCACGGGTCTGGGACAGACAGGCCTTGCCGCGAGCGCGGGGGAGCTGGACGCGATCGCCATCGGCGATCTGGCCAGCACCACGATCGGTGCCAATCGCGCCATCGCTTTCGGCGCGGGGGCCACGGCATCCCATGCCGGCAGCGTGGCGCTGGGCGCCGGGTCGATCGCCAATGGATCGACCCTGGGACTGTCTGCCTATCTGGTCGGCGGCACGGCAGCGGCGGAAGTGAATATTGGCGCGCGGCGGATCACGGGCCTTGCCGCGGGCGCCAACGCCACCGACGCGGTCAACGTCGCACAACTTACCGCTGTCAATGACACGGTCACGGGCCTGTCCAGCGCCGCAGTCCAGTATGACGGCGTTTCCCGCAACCTGGTGACGCTGCAAGGCGCGAGCGGAACGCGGATCGCCAATGTCGCGGCGGGCGCGGTGAACGCCACCAGCATGGACGCGGTGAATGGATCGCAACTGCATGGAACGAACCTTGCCGTCACGCAGCTCGGCTATGACGTAACCGCGCTTGATGGTTTGGCGGTCAAATATCAGGACGGCACCCGCACCGCTGTCACCTTCGGCGGTGTCAGCGGCACGCGCCTGTCCAATGTCGCCGCTGGCGTCGCAACCGACGATGCCGTCAATGTCGGACAATTGGCGGCCCTGGCCACCACGGTCGGCGGCGTACGCGACGATGCTTTGCGATATGACAGTGTCAGTGCCAGCTATTCCGCCCTGCGCTCCGGCACCGCCACCCGCATCTCCGGCGTTGCGGCGGGCGCTCTCGACAGCCAGTCCAGCGATGCCGTCAATGGCGCCCAGCTCGCCGCGACCAATGCCACCGTTACGCAGAACAGCACCGCCATCACCCAGATCAACCAGAGTGTCGCCGCGCTGGACAGCAACGCCGTCAAATATCAGGACTCCAGCAAGAGCGTCATCGCCCTTGGCGGGGCGAGCGGCACCCGCATCGCCAATGTCGCCGCCGGGGTGGCCGATGGCGATGCCGTCAACGTCGCGCAACTCAACGCGGTCTCGACCAGTGTCGGGTCGGTCCGCAACGAAGCCCTGCTCTACGACACATCCGTCAGCGCCTATAATGCTGCGCGCGGCGGCGCCGACCAGCGCCTCACCGGCGTCGCAGCCGGCAGCGTGGCTGCGGGATCGAGCGATGCCGTCAATGGCGCGCAACTGGCGGAGACCAATGCCGCCGTGACACTGGCCGGGCAAAGGGTCGGTGCTATGGCAAGCAGCACCGCCACGCATCTGGGCGGCGGCGCGGCCGTGCAGGCAGACGGCAGCATCTCCGCGCCGCACTATGCCCTCGTCACGGTCGGGACCGACGGCACCCGCGGCACATCCACCTATGACAGTGTCGGCAGTGCGCTTGACAGCCTCGGGACCAGCGTCGCCAATGTCAGCCAGCGCATCGACAGCGTGGCGGCGGTCAGCCAGCGGGCAGTGGCCTATGATGGCGCCCCCGGCGCGGCGCGCGACACGGTGACGTTCGCGGGCGCTCAGGGCACCCGCCTCACCAATGTGCAGGCGGGCGAGGTCAGCGCGACGTCCACCGATGCCGTGACCGGCGCGCAGCTCAACGCCACCAATACCCGGCTTGCCAGTACCACGGTGATCGTGAACGCCCTGCGCGACGGAACGGACGGCTATCTCCAGGTCAACAACGCCGCTAACCTGCCCAAGCCCGCTGCCACCGGCGCCAACAGCCTCGCCGCCGGAGCAGGCGCTGTGGCCTCGGGCACTAATGGCACGGCACTGGGCACCCAGGCGCAGGCACTGGCCGCCAACAGCGCCGCCGTGGGCTATGGATCGGTAGCGGACCGGGCGAACAGCCTGTCCGTCGGCAGCGTCGGAGCGGAACGCCAGATCACCAATGTCACCGATGGCTCCAGCGCCATGGATGCGGTGAACATGCGGCAGTTGCAGGGTGGCATGAACGACACGCTGCTGACCGCAAATGCCTACACCGACAGCCGCTTCCAGCAAGTGAGCTGGGACATGCACGGCCTGCGCCGCGATGCCCAGGCGGGCACCGCCTCCGCCATGGCCCTCTCCGCCCTTGTGCAACCCATCGAGGCGGGCCGCGCCATGCTTGGCGTCGGCACCAGCATCTGGCAGGGAGAGACAGCGATCGCCATGGGCTTTTCCCGGGCATCGGACGATGGCCGCCTGATCCTGAAGGCAGGCGCCACCTATAACAGCCGCAAGCAGGGCGGCGCGAACGCAGGCTTCGGACTGGCCTTCTGATACCGGGTGATGGAAAGGCTCCGCGCACAGGATTCTGAGCTTTTCCTTATCCTGCAAATGCTTGCGCCTTTAACTTGACCCGACGCGATTCGTTGCCTACATGTTCCCTGTCCGTTCCATGGGCGAGGGAGATAGGGCGATGCTCACCGCCAAGCAGCAACAATTGCTTCTGTTCATCAAGCACCATCTCGATCAGGGCGGCGTATCGCCGTCGTTCGAGGAGATGAAGGAGGCACTCGACCTCAAATCCAAATCGGGCATCCATCGCCTCATCAGCGCGCTGGAGGAACGGGGTTTCATCCGCCGCCTGCCCAATCGCGCCCGTGCACTGGAAGTGCTGAAGCTTCCTGATGGACTGGCCGTCCTGCCTAAAAAGGCTGCGCCCGCCGCGGCTGTTCCACCCATGGCCTCTGCGCCGGTCCGGCCTCCTGTCGCCGCGAACGACGTGATCGAGGTGCCCTTGCACGGACGGATCGCCGCTGGTGTGCCGATCGAGGCGATGGAGAGCAGCAGCAGCCTCTCCGTTCCCGCTGCATTGCTTGGTGCGGGGGAGCATTATGCTCTGGAGGTCGCGGGCGATTCCATGGTGGAGGCCGGGATACTCGATGGCGACTTCGCCCTCATCCAACGTGCGGAAACCGCCCGTGACGGGCAAATCGTGGTCGCGCTGGTCGACGAGAGTGACGCGACGCTCAAATATTTTCGGCGCGAGGGGAGTCAGGTTCGGCTCGATCCCGCCAATAGCGCCTATGAACCACAGGTCTATGATGCGCGCCGCGTCCGTATCCAGGGCAAGCTGGCCGGATTGCTGCGCCGCTACAATTAAGCGGCCATGCTCAGCGGGGCGCACCACCGCTCCGCTGAGGCGACGCGCTTGGCACGAACCCATCTTGAGATTTGCCCTCGCCGTGCCTGCCAATTGCGGTCCGATGGGCAGAATGAAATGCCCCACCCATGGCCGCCATCCACGGATGCTCGTCACGCGGATCGCGGCTTCGCCTGACATGGCGGTTCGACAGGGTGATCGTCGCGCCGCCGAATTGTGACAAATTCTTGCGATCCAGCATAAGCCAGCGGGCGATACAGGCGCGAGGCAGGCGCCGGTCGGCGATGACAATATCCGCCGCCCCGCAATGGGCGACCAGTTCCTGCCATGGTACGGAAAGACGGCTGCGCGTCATCAGGATGCGGTAGCGTCTGCCACCACCCGCCATCTCCACAGTACAAAAATCAGGGGAACAGCGGGCAGCTGCCAGGTCGGATAATGCGGTGAGATCACCGCCAAAGGCCGCCTGCTCGGCCATTTGATTGCGCATATAACCCCCTGCCCGATCCCGGAGCAGGGCAACCCCGCCCTTGGCGGTCCGCACCGCGACATGGCGGCCATCGCTGCTCACCAATATATCGGGCGCATCCGCCAGCGCATAGCCGGACAGGCCAAGCAACAGAACCGGAAGCCCCAGCCAGCGCAGCCGCGTCCGCCACAACATACACCAGATAAGGCCGATCATCGCCGCTGCGAACGCAAATGGTGGAATGGCCGGGGTCAGCGCCACCGCTCCACTTTGCCGCGCAACCAGATGCGCGACTAAGAGGAGGAAGTTCAACGCCTTCTCCACCACCCACCATGCCGGTGCGCCAGCGCCCGCGACATCCATCACCAGCGCCAGCGCCTCGGCAGGCATGATGACCAGTTCGGTCAGCGGAATGGCGATCATATTGGCCAGCGCGCCCAGCAATCCCGTCTTGTGGAAATGATAGAGCGCGATGGGCATCAGGACGAGTTCCACCACCACACCCGTGGCGAAGAGCCCTCCCAGAAACCGCAGGCCACGCGCCCAGAACGGCTCGTCCCGCGCCTGCACCAGCGCCCTGACGCGGGGATGCTCATACAGGGTCACGATGGCGGCGACAGCCGCAAAGCTGAGTTGGAAGCTCGGCCCGATCACCGCCTCCGGCCACAGGATCATCACGAGCAGCGCGCCGCACGCCAGCAGGCGCAGGCTGATCGCTTCCCGCCCCAGCGCCAGCCCCGCCATCACCAGCAGCGCCGTCACGCAGGACCGGATCGTCGGCACCTCCGCCCCGGTCAGCAGCGTATAGCCGACACCTGCTCCCGCCCCTGCCCCCGACGCAATCAGCAACAGCGGCCAGCGCAGGGCAAGGCGCGGGGAGAGGGCGAGCAGGCTGTAGACCAGCAGCACCACGCCGCCGATCAGCGCGGTCACATGTACCCCGCTGATCGACAGAAGATGCGTCAGGCCGCTCTGGCGCATTACGTCCTCGACCTCCGGCGTGATGCGGCCCCGGTCGCCAGTCGCCATCGTCACGGCCAGCGCGCCTGCCCCGCCCTCCACCCGGCTGGCAACATGCTCCGCCAGCCGCACACGCAGGCCCGGCCCCGCATCCGCCTGCCGATAGGTCACGCCGACCGGCGGCAGCGCCCGACCCGTTGCGCCCACGCCGTCGAACCAGGCCCGGCGGGCATAGTCATAGCCACCCGGAAACGCAGGAGATGCAGGGGGCATGAACCGCGCCCGCAGCTGTATCCGATCACCGACATGCAGCCCCCCTCCCACCGAGATCCCCCCGCTGCCCGGCATGCCAGCCGCCTTTGGCATATCGGCAAGGGCGACATTGACCCGCACTCGTGCAGGCAGGTCGGGCCGGGCGACCGGTTTGAGCAGCAGGCGAACGACGCCCCGGCCGCTCATCGTCTCCACGCCGACGATCGACGCCTCCATGTCGACCATCGCCGGGCGGGCCAGCACCGTGCCACCGAACAGCACTGCCTTTCCCCAAGGCAGTACGCATCCCGCCGCTGCCAGCAACATCCCGACACCACAGGCATGGGCGAACCGTCCTCCCGTGCGGCCGCCCCTCGTGCCGAGCCACAACAATGCCGCCGCACCTGCGAGACACAACCAGATCAGCACCATCCACTCCATGCGGGTGGGCAGCGCAAACCAGGCCGCGATGCCCATGCCGAGCGCGACCGGCGACCAGAGCGGCAATTGCACCCGCTCTGCCTCCAGCAGCCGTTCAGCCGCTTGCCCCGATCCGCGCAGCACCTGCCGCAGCCAGCACAATACAAGCTCCCAACGCGACGCGGCGGGGGTTTGTCGCGGCTCGAAAGCCATGCTAGGGGCATCTGCATTCACGGGGTTCAGCCCTTTCCGATGCGAGGATCTAGCTTGGCCGACGCCAGCCCACAAAGCCCAAATGCCACGTCCCCGGCAAATGTCGTGACCCGCTTCGCGCCCTCACCAACCGGCTACCTGCATATCGGGGGGGCGCGCACCGCGCTCTTCAACTGGCTGTTCGCTCGTCATCATGGCGGCAAGTTCCTGCTGCGTATCGAGGATACCGATCGCGCACGCTCGACGGACGAAGCAATCGCAGCAATTTTCGACGGCCTGGACTGGTTGGGGCTGGGCGGGGACGAGGAGCCGGTCTTCCAGTTCGCGCGTGCAGCACGCCATGCGGAGGTCGCGCACCAGCTTCTGGCAGGCGGCCACGCCTATAAATGCTTCTCCACGCCGGAGGAACTAACCGCCCTGCGCGAGGAGCAGCGCGCCGCGAAAAAGCCGATGCGCTATGACGGCCGCTGGCGTGACCGCGACCCGATTGAGGGCGGCAACCAGCCTCATGTGATCCGCCTCAAGGCCGCTCGCGAGGGTGAGACGGTGATCGAGGACAAGGTGCAGGGCCGTGTCGTCGTCCAGAATGCGGAACTGGACGACATGGTCCTGCTGCGTTCCGACGGTACGCCCACCTATATGCTGGCTGTCGTTGTGGACGATCATGACATGGGCGTGACCCATGTCATCCGCGGTGACGACCATCTCAACAATGCCTTCCGCCAGCTTGGCATCATCCGGGCGATGGACTGGGCGCAGCCAGTCTACGCCCATATCCCGCTGATTCACGGCGCGGATGGCGCCAAGCTTTCCAAGCGGCATGGCGCCATGGGCGTCGATGCATATCGCGACGAGCTGGGCATGCTGCCGGAGGCGGTGGCCAATTATCTGCTGCGTCTCGGCTGGGGCCATGGCGACGAGGAAACGCTCAGCATTGCCCGCGCGATCGAATTGTTCGATCTGGCTGGCGTGGGCCGCTCTCCGTCGCGGTTCGACATCAAGAAGCTGGAGAATATGAACGGCCATTATATGCGGGAGGCGGACGATGCCCGTCTGGCCACGCTGGCCGCGCCATTGCTGGCTGCCCAGGGTCTGGCAGTCGATGCCGCGCTGCTCGAATCCGCCATGCCGTCGCTCAAGCTTCGTGCCAAGACGGTGCATGAAGTGGCCGATGGTGCGCGATTCCTCTTCACCCCGCGTCCGATTCCCATCGACGCGGCTGCGAAATTGCTGCTAGATGATGCTGCGTATGCGTTGATAAAGAGTGTGGCCGACCGCCTCGGCGTCCTGACTGACTGGACGACGGAGGAGATTGAGACCGCAGTCCGCGCCGCCGCAGAGGATGCCGGTATCGGCCTTGGCAAAGTCGCCCAGCCGTTGCGCGTTGCGCTGACGGGGCGGACGACGTCGCCGGGGATTTTCGACGTTGTTTTCCTCCTCGGAAAAGACGAGACGTTAGCACGCCTGTCCGACATGTCCCACTGTGTCGCCGACGGGCAGATTTCATAGAAAGAAGGGGGCGGTTAATGGCGACTGAGAAGGTTAGCTTGAGCGTTGGGGACAAGACGCTGGAATATGGCGTGATGTCCGGATCGGTCGGACCGCAGGTGATCGACATCCGTAAGCTGTATGCCCAGACCGGCATGTTCACTTATGACCCGGGCTTCACCTCCACGGCGAGCTGCCACTCGGCGCTCACCTATATCGACGGCGACGAAGGTATCCTGCTGCACCGCGGCTACCCCATCGACCAACTGGCCGAACAATCCAGCTTCATGGAGGTGGCCTATCTCCTCCTGAACGAGGAACTGCCCTCTTCCGTCGACCTCGAGACTTTCACGCGCACCATCACGCGCCACACGATGGTGAATGAACAGCTCACGAAATTCTACAATGGTTTCCGCCGGGATGCGCATCCCATGGCGATCATGTGCGGCGTGGTTGGCGCCCTGTCGGCCTTCTATCATGACTCGACCGACATCAACGACCCGGTGCAGCGCACGATTGCAAGCCACCGCCTGATCGCCAAGATGCCGACGATCGCCGCCATGGCCTATAAATATGCGGTGGGTCAGCCCTTCGTCTATCCGCGCAACGATCTCAGCTACACCGGCAACTTCCTCAACATGACCTTCTCGGTCCCTGCGGAGGAATATATCGTCGATCCGGTGATCGAGTCTGCGATGGACAAAATCTTCATCCTGCATGCGGATCATGAGCAGAATGCCTCGACCTCGACCGTCCGCCTGGCCGGTTCGTCGGGCGCAAATCCCTTCGCGTGCATCGCGGCCGGCATCGCCTGCCTGTGGGGGCCTGCCCATGGCGGCGCCAACGAGGCTGCGCTCAACATGCTCCGCGAGATCGGCCATGTGGACCGCATCCCCGAATATATCGCCCGCGCCAAGAACAAGGACGATCCGTTCCGCCTGATGGGCTTTGGCCACCGGGTGTACAAGAACTACGATCTGCGCGCCAAGGTGATGCAGAAGACTGCGAACGAGGTGCTGGAGAAGCTCGGAGTCACTGACCCGATTTTCGACGTGGCCCGCGAACTGGAGCGGATCGCACTGAGCGACGAATATTTCGTCTCAAAGAAGCTCTATCCCAACGTTGATTTCTACTCGGGTATCATTCTGTCGGCCATCGGCTTCCCGACCGACATGTTCACCGTCCTTTTCGCCCTTGCCCGCACCGTCGGCTGGGTCGCGCAGTGGAACGAGATGATCTCCGACCCAGAGCAGAAAATCGGCCGCCCGCGCCAGCTCTACAATGGTCCCGCCCAGCGCGATTATGTGGACATCGCCAAGCGTTGATCGGCGAGCAGTAAAGAATAAAAAGAGCCGCCCTCGCAAAGGGGCGGCTCTTTTTATGGGTGGTATTGAGGTGGAGATGGTTCGGCCACTTGGGACGTTAGAAAATCCGTTCACGCCGAACCAATTCGCAGCCTTATACTTCGCTTTCGCTCAGGGCGCACTGTGAAAGAAAAAGCTTATAGTCCGCAAGCCGCCCATCTGGCGTCCCGCTGCTTTCTCACCCGCTCATTTTGAGTAGCTGCCAGCCTGTCGAAACGCACTAGCCGTTTCCACCCCCCTTTCCGTCATTACTGCGAAGGCGGGAACGACGGCAGTACATGGCTTTACGCAGCCGACCTGCCACACGGAAGCAATAACCCACAGGAATATCGCGCCTTCAACAGCCCATGAGCGAGAGGCAGGAACACCTCACGCCATCCGCAACCGCTCGATCGCCTGCGCCAGCGCGACATAGAGCTTGCCCAGGTCCGACGACAGCAAGGCGATGGCCAGACTATGGCCGCGACGGGCCGTGAGCACATCGGCCAGCATCTGCTCAAACTCCTCGACATAGCGGTTCACATGCTCGCGGAAACCGGTGTCGATCTCGTAGCGGGCGTGGACCTGCTTCACGTCGCCGCCATTCAGCAGCCTGACCGCGCGACGGGAGAAGAGGCTCTTGTCACCGCTGAGGTAAGACGCCCATTCCTTCTGGCCAATGTCCTGATTGAGCCATTTGGTCACGTCGATCGCGCTGTCGTTCAGCGCCGCGATGATCTGGGCGGAGCGTTCGGCGATATGGTCGCGGCCGCGCTCCTCCTCGCTCTGCCGGGCCTGTGCCATGCGGGATTCAAGGTCGGTGGCGGTGTCGGTGATCGCCATCATCTCGCGCATCAGATGGTCGGTGGCCCGGTGGGCAGATTTCACCGCATTGTCGGCAATCTCCGCGATCTGGGCGATCTGGGCGTTCACCTTGTCACTGATCGCGGCGTCGAGCGCGGTGCCGCTGGCTTTCGACAGGGCATCGGCGGCGCGCGCGACGATGGCGTTGATCGCGTTTTCAGCATGGTTGGCGGCCTGCTCGGCCTCTTGGCGCACCTTGGCCATGGTGGCGACAAGTTGCGGCGCCTTGGTCTCCACGATGCGGTTCATCGCGGCCGCGCTGTCGTCCAGGGCGGCGCGCATGATGGCGATCTCCGCCGTCTGGCGCGCCAGGCTGGTGTCACCCGCCTGAATGCTCGCCTCGACCGCCCGGCTCTGCGCGATCAGCGTGTCGCTGGCCTGCTCCAGATGGCGCGCGGCGGCGTCGGCGGTGCCTGCCATGCCCTCCGCCAGCGTTGCCGCCTCGCTCAGCTTGGCCTCGGTCGCGGACAGGCGCGTGTCGAACCGGCCCAGCGCGGCGGGCAGGCTTTCGTCGATTTCACGGATGTTGGAGTCGAGGGCGAGGAGCAATGTCTCGACCCGCTCGATCAGATGGGCCGCCCCATGGTTGCTGGTCTGGAGAGCGCCGCCGACCCGTTCTGCCTGTGCGCTGAGCGCGGAGAGGTGGCTGGCGATCCGCGCCTGTCCGCCATCTATATCCTGCTCCAGCGCGGAAATCTGCGCGCCGACGATCTCCACCGTATCCGCCAGCCCCTGAACATGGGCGGTGCTGCGTTCCCCCTGCGCGCCAAGGGCGGAAAGCGCGGCCATATGCTCCTGCAATCCGTCGCGCGCCGTCGCCATGGCGCCGCGGGCATGCTCCAGGATCAGTTCGACGCGCGCCGATGCCACGTCGGCCATGGCGGTCAGTTCGTCGGTCGTCGCCCGGCTCGCATCGCGCAGCGCCCCCATGCGGGAGACGGCGGCATCATGCGACTGGTTGAGCTGGAGCCGCGCCTCCTCCGCCACGATGGCCGTGTTGCGAAGCTGCTCCTCCAGCGAGGCGCCCCGCTGGCTCAGGTCGACGCTATTCTCCGCGAGGGAGCGGGACAGGCCCGTCATACGATTCTGTAGGCCCGGCACGCTCTGGTCGATGGCGTTGACCAGTGCCAGCGCGTCGGATGCGGCGTCGCCGGAGGAGCGAAGCGCCTTTTCCGCACTGCCGGATTGCGCCTCGATCCGCCGGGCCGTGGCGAGCAGGGCCTCCGCGCTACCCTCGGACAGGGTGCTGCTGGCGCGTGCCTGCCGGTCCAGCGCGATATAGGCCTGATGGATGCGGGCCTCTGCCGTCGCCAGATAGTCCAGCGCGCGATCCGCCCGTTCAGCGACCCCTTGCGTATAGTCGGTCCAGCGCATGACCGGATCGTCGCCGCGCCGCGACAGGATAGCCCCGATGGCGACCAGTAGTAACAGCGGCGTTGCGACACCCGCGACGGTCATCACCAGCGCGCCCGATCCGGCAGGCGCGAGGCCGGGCGTGAGCATCCACACCGCAAAACCGGCCCAGATCAGCGCGATGATGATGATCGCGGCGGTTGCCAGCCGTTTGCGGCGGTTCTGTGCGGCGATTCTCTCCTCCATCTCCTGATCGGCGTGGAGCGGGTCGGCATGATCCCCGCCTTCAGGCATGAAGTCACCCGGTTCGGGGTGCGCCGCATCCGCCCCATCCGTACGGTCCAGCGGATCGGATTCGCGCATGGCACTGACCAGATCGGCCCATTTGACGCTGATGGACTCATCGCCGGGGCGGTTGTCGTCCGACGACCTTGAGCCTGGCAATCTTGGCTTGTTCATAGTCCGCCCCATAGTCCCTTTGCGCGGCGGCAGTGCCGGACCCTGTCCGGCGCGCCGCCAATGCCTTCTTACATGATGCCGCCATGAAACCGGATCGGCATGGCGTACAATATTATCCCTGCGGACGCCCTACCCCCACCCCCGACGGGCGATGGTCCGGTGTCGATGCCCGATCCGGCCTGCGCATTTTCCACAGGCGCGCAAGGGCATGGCCGCATCCCTGACAGGGACAGCCTTTGTCCCTGAATGGCACAGGGCCGCATGAGGCTTCAAGCGACTTTACATCGTCTTCGGCTCTATTGGGTGGCCGACAGGTAGAATGGACGCCGGACGCGATGATGGCCAAGCCGCACACAACCCCACCCGGCTCAGCCGATGCTCAGGTCATGTCTATCCGACTCGGGTAGCATGGCGAAATCTCATAGGGGTAGGTACTTGGCGCTACCGTCCTTGCATTCGGGCAGTTGCGCGGTAAACAAGAGCCGGAACACAGATACCGGGGCGGACTATCCCAGATATGGCCCTTGTCGCCTTACTCAGCGCACGCAGCATGATCGAACCGGGCCACGGAGGTGCGCCGGGTGGCGCCGTCACGCGGCGGCGCGGCGAACTCTTCTTCGCCGGACAGAGCATCGTCGAATATCAGGCGCGGCTGGCCCATGCGGCAGGCGCTGGCCATGCCTTGATACTGGTGGACGACATCAGCCCGATACTGACGACGACGGTGGACAGGCTCGCGGCGGACGGCATCCATGCCACGCTGATTCGGGACATGCCCGCGTTGGGGCGGATGATCGGCGGGGCGGACCAGATACTTCTCATCGGCGACGGCAATATCGTGCCCGCCAGCCATGTCGAACTGCTGGCGCATAATGACCATGCCTCGCTGCTGGTGGTGCCATCAGGACCGGGCACGCGTGCCTTCGAGCGGATTGATGCGGACCAGATGTGGGCGGGCGCGCTGATCGCGCCTGCGGCCATGTTGTTGAAGATACTGGATATGCTGGGCGACTGGGACGTGCCCCTGACGCTGGTGCGTCAGGCGGTGCAGGAGGAAAGCGCCCGGACGCTGTGCGACATGGCGGACGTATTCGACGGACGGATCACCGTCGCCACGGATCAGGCTGTGGCCGATGCCGCGACCGAGGCGCTGGCCCGCGCCATTCCCCGCACCAGCGACGCGCAGGGTGACATCGACGACTGGCCGGTCGGCGGCCCCGCCGCATGGATCGTGCCCTTTGCCATCCGGCACGGCATCGCCTCCACCATGCTCCGCAATGTCGCGATCGGCACGGAGCTGCTGGGCCTTGTCGCGATATTGGGCGGTCTGGTGATGCTGGGCTGCCTGCTCTGCTTCCTGGGGCTGGTGACGGACCGGGTGGCGGCGCAGCTCGACCGGCTGCTGCGGCTGGCGATGGGGACGCGGCCGCTCGATCATGCCGCCGGAGCCATCGCGCTGCTCGGTTTGCTGGGGACGGGTGTGGTGCATGGCGGCGGCGGCACACTGGGCGCAGCGGCAGCGGTCCTGTGCGTCGGCCTCATCGCATTGACCCCGGTGATCCGGCGCAAGGGCATCGGCGGCGATGTGCCGGAGGTTCTGAAATTCGCGCCCGGCACCGCCCTGCTGCTGGTCGCATTCGGTGGCCTGCTGGACGCGACGGGGACATTGTTCGCCATCTGCGCCCTGCTGGCCTTCGCCAGCCATGCCAACCAGTTGCTTCGCGCCTGAACCGTCCGCCTTTCGGGCGAAGGGTAGACCGCTGAGGTTTAGGGCAATTTAACCTCGTCCGATTAGGGTGCGCTGGTCATGACAGCACCCCTCCATCCGCCGGGCGCGGGGCCGGACGCCCCTTTTCGCGATGCGATCGCAGGGTCGCTGCGCCATGCCGGTGACATCGGCCAGCTCTTTCCGGGTGGTCAGCGACGCTGGACCGACGCGCTGTTGAGCGAGACGCGCGCCCATCTCTCGGGCTGCCTCAACGCCATCGAACTGGCCATCGGCGTGCATATGAAGGGCCATTGGCTGGCCCGTCCGGTCGAGGCACTGGGTCCGCATTACTGCCGACTGGCGATCGAGCGTCATCCCGCCGCCCTCGCGCCGATGCTGGTGGATCATCTACGCCAGCGCGCTGCGGCGGCACTGGCGCTGCGTATGACATTGATGCCGCCCGCAATTCCTGGCGAGGATGCTTCCCCGCCCCCGTCGGCCGACATGGCGCCCGCCATTATGGACGCGGTCACAGCTCTGCGCCTGTCCGTCGAGCCATGGTTCAACCTGCATCCCATCGACCGGCCGATGCGCGCCGACCTCGCCGCCGAGCCGTTCTGCGACCTTGTCTGGACCACGACCGCCCTGCTGATCGAGGGACTGGCAGCGCGCATGGGCGTGGATGGCGCCACTGCGGCACCCCTTCTCACCCGCGCGGCAGCGGCGATCATCGCGCGGCACGACGAACAGACCGGCCCCTTCGCCCGCGCCGCCTATGTCGCCGCCCTCGCCCGCACCGACGAGCCGGCGCGATTGCTCGCCGGGGAAGCGGCCCTGCGCCACGACCTGCTGCTCCTCGCCGCGCTGGGCGGTACGCGAAACGGCATCGCCATCGAGCAGGCGCTGACATTGCTCATCGACGGCGATCATCAGGATCGGGCTGCGCTGGCCCGGCTGCTGTCGCTGGACGATGCCGCCTATGTGGCGCTGCTCGACGCTCTCGCACCGATGCAGGATCTGGATGGTGACGCGGCATTGCCCGACCTTCTCGCACAATATCGCCTGCTCGACCCTGCGATGGCGTCCGAACGCCTCGCCCGCTGGCGTGGCCCTGCGCCGCTGGTGGACAAGCTGGCCCGCATGGGGTGGGAAACGCCATGAGCGCGGACAGCGTCATTCGCGGCAGGGTCGCGGCCGATGGGCGCCTCGTCATGGCCGACGCGCCGCTCGCCGCGTTGCAGGCGGAGGCGGGCGGCACCCAGGGCGGGCCGCTGGTCATACCGTCGCTTGCCCATCTCGCCCGCACTGCCATGCGGCTTGGCGTCACCATCGCCCGGCCGGTCGCCCTTGTGTCAGGCGCATCCGACATTTCGCTCTGGGTGCGGCTGAAGCCCGATGCGGAGGGTGTGGACCTCACCCTCATCGAATGGGAGGAGCGGCCCCGCGCGCCCGACAGGGTCGATGCCGTCGCGCTGGGCACCCATGCCGAACTCGCTCGCGATGGCTGGATATGGCATGTCGATGCTAGCCTGCAATTCCGGGCGGTCGATAGCGATACCGCCACCATCGGCCATGCCCCGCCCCGCCCCGGCGAGCCGCTGTCCGCCTATTTCCGCCTGCTGGAGAAGGAGGGCGAGGGCGAAAGCGAAGGGGCCACGGATCGTCTCCCCCTTCTCGCCGCTGTCGCCGCCCGGCGCCCCTTCTCGCGCCAGCCCACACTGCTGCGGGCGGACGACAGGATTCGCTACAGCCTCGCCGCACTGCCGACCTTCGATGCGCTCGGGCGGCTCACCGGCTATCGCGGTAAGGCTATCCCGGAAAGCGCCGCCGCCTCGCCATCGCCGCAGGGCCAGACGGACGACGGCAATGGCTATTCACCGCTGTTCAGCCGCCGCCTCGACACGGCCCTGCGCCAGCCATTGGGCCGGATCATCGCCAATGCGAACACGATCAGCCATCAGTTGGAGGGGCCGCTGCGCGCCGATTATGCCTCCTATGCGGCAGACATTGCCGAGGCCGGGCGGCATCTGGTCGAACTGGTCGACGACCTGTCCGATCTTCAGGCCATAGAGCGCCCCGACTTCGCCGTCGCGCAGGAGGAGGTGGATATTGCCGACCTCGGCCGGCGTGCGGCAGGCCTGCTCAAGATGCGCGCCGCCGAACGCTCCATCATGGTCGAGGCGCCCGATGCCGACGAGCGCGTGCTGGCCACCGCCGAATATCGCCGCGTTCTTCAGATATTGGTCAATCTCATCGGCAATGCGGTGCGCTACTCACCCGATGGCAGCCATGTCTGGGTGCGGGTGGACGACGACGCCGGGGAAGACAGGGTCAGCGTCATCGTCGCCGATCAGGGACGCGGCATCGACCCCGCCGACCAGGATCGCATCTTCGACCGTTTCGAGCGGCTGACGCCCGAGGATAATGCGGGCAGCGGCCTGGGTCTCTATATCTCCCGCCGCCTTGCCCGCGCCATGGGCGGCGAAATCGCCGTAGAGAGCGCCCTGGGTCAAGGCGCACGATTCACGCTGACGCTGCCAAGATGGCGTGATGGCCGCTAGGCGTTGCCGCGCGGGGCTGTCTGGCAGGCAAGTCTGGCGTGCATGAGACGTGGAATGCTGCTTTTCCTTCACCATTCGCCCTGAGCGAAGGCCACGAATCACATCTGGCGAAGGCGAAGCATAAGGCCTCGCTCCATTCGGCAGGAGGCTTCGACTTCACGCAGCCCGAACGGATTTTCCGATGTCTGAAAATGCGCGCCGGCAGACGCGTTCATATCCGCATCGGGCATGTCACCACAGTGTTACGCCAGCGACAACTGCGCCATACCTCCCCATCGCATATGCCTGAAGATCGAGACATTCACGGCCACCGCCGCCGCACACCCAAACCCGACCTATCCCGGCAGGTTCGGCGCCCCAAGCCACAGCATCAGGCCATCGAAGCTGCCGCGCGTGACCCAGCCCTGATAATAATTCCCCAGGAACAGCAATGTCGGCACCAGCGCGATCAGCCCTGTCTTGAGCGCCGTGCGTCCGACGCTGAAATGCGCGGGCGCGCTCTCCGCCTGCCCCCTCACCTTCTCCACTCCCGCCTCATCCGCAGTTCGCACCCCAAAGGGCAGGACCAGGAACAGACACAGGAAGAAGAACAGGAAATAGATGGCGAACATGGATGCGATCGGCATGGCTACTCAAACCCTAGGGCATCCTTCCGTCTCTCGGTCAACACGACCGGAGAGACGGAAGGATGCGGTAACGAGACTATATTATAATGCTATCACGGTGACATCGACGAGCGGCTTCTTGCCCGTCCAGTTGCTGGCGACCCGCCGCACGGCGAGGCGGACAGCCTCCCGCACCTTGTCCACGTCGGACGAGCGGGCCTTGTTCACAGCCCCGCGGGCGGCATCGCACGCTTCTACGATGAAGGCACTCTTGTCCTCCTCGACCGGTATGCCCAGCAGGCGGACATCCGGCTCGCCCGCGATGCTGCCATTCCGCCCGATCGCGACACCGACCGTGACATGGCCGTACAGGCCCAGCTTGCGCCGCTCGTTGATCGTTCCGCCATCGGCGGGCAGGATCACGTCGCCATCCAGCACCAGCCGCCCGGTATCTTCCTCGCCGATCTTCACCGGGCCGTTGGGCGCAAGCCGGATCACATCGCCGTTCTGCTGAACGATCGCCTTGGGAATGCCGGTGGCAAGGCCCAGCCGCGCCTGCTCGGCCATATGGCGAATCTCGCCATGGACGGGCAGCAGGATTTCCGGCCTGATCCAGCCATACATCGCCTCCAGTTCCGGGCGGCCCGGATGGCCGGACACATGGACCATGCCCTCGCGATCCGTCACCATCTGCACGCCCTTGGCGGCAAGCTGGTTCTGGATCTTGCCGATGGCCAGCTCATTGCCGGGGATCTGCTTGGACGAGAAGACGACCAGATCGCCCTTCTCCACCTTGATCGGATGGCTGTCGCCAGCGATGCGGGCGAGAGCGGCCCGTGCCTCCCCCTGTCCGCCGGTCGCGACGATCATCGCCTTGCCGCGCGGCACGTTCATGATGCCGTCGAAATCCACCACGGGCGGAAAGTCGGCCAGATAGCCGCAGGCCTTGGCCGTGCCGATGATCCGGTCGAGCGAGCGGCCCGCGACGCACAGCGTGCGCCCCGTGGCCTTGGCCACCTCGCCCAGAGTCTTCACCCGCGCGGCGTTGGAGGCAAAGGTGGTGACGACCACCCGCCCCTTGGCGCCCGAGATCGCCTCGATCAGCCCGGCGCGAACGCTGCCTTCCGAACCGCTGGCCTTGGGGTTGAACACATTGGTGCTGTCGCACACCAGCGCCAGCACGCCCTCGTCGCCGATGGCGGTGAGTTCGGCCGGGGTCGCTGGCACGCCGATCTGTGGCTCCTCGTCCAGTTTCCAGTCGCCGGTGTGGAAGATGCGGCCATAGGGCGTCTCGATCACCAGCGCATTGCCCTCCGGGATGGAGTGCGCCAGCGGGACGTAGCGGAAGCTGAACGGCTTCAGCGTGACCGGCTTGTCGTCCCTCACGATATGCACCTTGACCTTGTCGGTCAGCCCTTCCTCGACCAGCTTGGCATGGATCAGCCCCGCGGTGAACGGCGTCGCATAGAGCGGCACGCCCAGGTCCGCGGCGAGATAGGGTATCGCGCCGATATGATCCTCATGGCCATGGGTCAGTACGATGCCGAGCAGATCCTTGCGCCGCTCCTCGATGAAACGGGTGTCGGGCAGGATCAGGTCGATGCCGGGATAGTTGGAATCACCAAAGGTGAGTCCCAGGTCGACCATCAGCCATTTGCCCTCACACCCATACAGGTTGAGGTTCATCCCGATTTCGCCAGACCCACCAAGCGCGAGAAATAGCAGTTCTTTGGCAGGCGTCATGCGCGTGCAACACTCCGTTCATATAATATGGAAAGACCACGGATGGTCAGATCAGGCTCGACAGCATCGAATACATCGCTGTGCGCGTCGAATAGCACGGAAAGGCCGCCGGTGGCGATGACCTTGACGGGGCGCCCGATTTCCGCGCGCAACCGCGCGATCAACCCCTCCATCATCGCCACATAGCCCCAGAAGACGCCGATGTGCATCTGGTCCTCGGTCGTACGGCCGATGACGGATCGGTCCGTGGGCGCCTCGATCGCTATGCGGGGCAGCTTGGCCGCCGCGCTGACCAGCGCGTCCAGCGAGAGGTTGATCCCCGCCGCGATGATCCCGCCCTTATAGGCGCCGTTATAGTCGATCACGTCGAATGTCGTCGCGGTGCCGAAATCCACCACGATCAGGTCGGTCTTGTGGCGGCTATGGGCGGCGATGGCGTTGACCACCCGGTCGGCGCCCACCGTCTGCGGCTCCGGCACGTCCAGCACGATGCCCCAGGGGGCGGCATCGCCCCCGGCAATCAGCGGATCGACCTTGAAATATTTGGTCGACAGGACGGTCAGGTTGTGGAGGGCGCGTGGCACCACCGTCGCGATGATGACCGCCGTCACATCCTTGATGGCATAGCCTTCGAGGCCGAGAAGCTGGTTCAGCCACACCGCATATTCATCGGCCGTGCGGCGGGCATCGGTCGCGATGCGCCATCGCGCCACGATCTCGCGGTTCGCGACCAGCGCGAAAACGACATTGGTATTGCCGGCATCGACTGCGAGCAGCATGAAACGATCCCTTTCTAAAGCGCGAATACATCGCCCGCATGGATCACGGCCAGACTGCCGTCCTTGCGGGACAGCAACAATGCGCCATCCGACGCCAGTCCGGCAAAGGCGCCTTCCACGTCCGTCCCGTCGGGTAACATCGCGCGCAGCAACGTCCCCACCGGATGTGCGGCCAGCAGCCAGGCGTCCCTTATGACGCCCAGCCCTTCCCGCCGCCAGCGATCCAGCCAGATAGCGAAATGCCGGGCCAGCATCGCGCCAGCCTGTACTGCGTCGCTATCGGCCGATGCGCCGCAGGAGGCAAGGCTCGTCGTTGCCCGGCCAGCAATTTCAGGGGCATGCGTGACATTCATGCCAAAGCCGACGACGACCGCGCCGTCCCGCGCCTCCAGCAACATGCCGCACAGCTTTGCAGGACCAGCTATCGGGTCGACAGCCATCAGGTCGTTGGGCCATTTTATGGTCGCCGCGATGCCAGGAACCAGCGCCACCACCGTCGCATGGGCCGCCACCGCACTCACCAGGGCAAGCGTGTGCGCCGCCGGGTCGCCCGGCTGGAGCCGGACCAAAGTCGAGATATGGAGATTGCCCGACTGGCTGGACCAGATCCGGCCCGCCCGTCCCTTGCCGCCGGTCTGCCGCTCCGCACGGAGCCACAGGCCCTCCGCCGCGCCGCTGCTGGCCAGCGCAGCCATGTCATCATTGGTCGAGCCGGTCTCCGCGACGACGATGATCTGGCCGGTCAGAACAGCGACGCCGCCGCCGCCGCGCTCGCCCGGTCGAGCAGCGGGTTGAAGAGATAACCCACCACGATCACACTCGCCGCCACGGTCATCAGGACATATTCGATGGTGCTGCTCCTCGCCTCATAGGCTTCGGCAGGCGGATCGAAATACATCGTCTTGATGACCTTCAGATAATAAAAGGCGCCGATGACCGAGGCCGCGATACCGAAGGCCGCCAGCCCGGTGAAACCAGCCCCGACCGCCGCATCGAACACCAGGAACTTGGCCCAGAAGCCGAAGAGCGGCGGAATGCCGGCAAGGCTGAACATGAAGATCGCAAACGCCGCCGCAAGGCCGGGCCGGGTCTGCGACAGGCCGGACAGGCTGGCGATGCTTTCCACCGGCTGACCCGCCTGATCGCGCATCTGAAGCACGCACATGAAGGTGCCCACCGTCATCACGATGTAGATGGCGAGATAGCTCAGCACGGCGGCCACACCTTCCTGCGTACCGGCGGCAAGGCCGATCAGCGCAAAGCCGACATTGTTGATCGAGCTATAGGCCAGCAGGCGCTTGATGTTGGTCTGGCCGATGGCCGCGACCGCGCCGAGCAGGATAGAGGCAAGTGCGATGAAGATGATGACCTGCTGCCATGCCATGCCCGCCGGCCCGAGCGCCTCGATGACGACACGGATGGTGACGCCAAGCGCCGCCACCTTGGGCGCGCTGGCGAAGAAGGCGGTGACAGGCGTCGGTGCGCCTTCATAAACGTCCGGCGTCCACATATGGAACGGCACGGCGCTCATCTTGAAAGAGAGGCCAGCGAGTACGAAGACGAGGCCGAACAGTTCGCCCTTGTCGAGGCCGTCCGCGACCGCCGCCGACACGCCGTCGAAGCCGGTGCTGCCAGCAAAGCCATAGAGGAGCGAGATGCCGTAGAGCAATATACCACTGGCCAGCCCGCCAAGGACGAAATATTTCAGGCCAGCTTCCGCCGAGCGTTCGTCCTGCCGCATGAAGCTGGCGAGGACATAGGCGGCAAGGCTGTTGAGTTCGAGACCGACATAGAGCGTCAGGAAGTCGCCCGCCGACACCATGATCGACATGCCGACACACGCCAGCAGGATCAGGATGGGATATTCGGCCCGCGCGCCCATCCCGTTGACGCTACCCCGGTTGAAGAAACGCGGGGCGATGAGGATGCTTGCCGCCGCTGCAACGAAGATCAGTACCTTGGCATAGGCACCAAAGGCATCGGCACGGTACAGGCCGCCCATGATGCTGCCCGCCAGGACGCCGGGACAGGCCAGCGCGACACCGGCCACCGCCAGTGCAAGCACCGACAGCCAGCTGATCGCCTGCGCCGCCCGATCCCCGACGTACGCCGCGACCAGAAGCAGCGCCAGCGCCGATCCGATCAGCACCAGTTCCGGCAGGATGGGAAGCATCGTCAAACTCTCGGTCATCAATGTGCCTCCCCCGGCACGGCATGGTCTGCGGCAGTGTCGCCATGATGCTTGGCTGCGGCGCCATGGCCATCAGCACCCTTGGCGTCAGGCTTGCCAGCGGTGAGCCTTGCGTCGCCATCCGGCTTCGCGCGATCGATGCGGGCGACCAGGCTAGCGACATCGGCACGCATCGGCGCGATGAAGCTTTCCGGGTAGACGCCCATCCACAGCACCGCGGCCGCGATGGGGGCGACCAGCAATATCTCACGCGCCGACAGGTCCGGCATAGCCGCGACATCAGCCTTGTCGAGCGGGCCATAGGCCACCCGGCGATAAAGATAGAGCATATAGGCCGCGCCCAGGATGATCCCGGTCGTGGAGACCAGCGCCACGACGCTCGACACCTGATAGACACCCATCAGCACCAGCAGTTCGCCCACGAAGTTGCTCGTGCCCGGCAGGCCGACCGACGCCATGGTGAACAACAGGAAGAACAGCGCATATTTCGGCATATTCTCGGCAAGGCCGCCATAGCGGGCGATCTCCCGGGTGTGCAGGCGATCATAGATGATACCGACGCACAGGAAGAGCGCCGCCGCAACGAGGCCATGGCCCAGCATGACCATCATCGCACCCTCCAGCCCCTGCTGGTTGAAGGCGAACAGGCCGACCGTCACGATCGCCATATGGGCGACGGACGAATAGGCGATCAGCTTCTTCATGTCCGACTGCACCAGCGCGACGAGGCTGGTATAGACCACCGCCACCATCGACAGGCCGAAGATCAACGGCGCGAACTGCGCGGATGCCTCCGGGAACATGGGCAGTGAAAAGCGGATAAAGCCATAGCCGCCCATCTTGAGCAGCACGCCCGCCAGGATCACGGAACCCGCCGTCGGTGCCTGCACATGCGCGTCCGGCAGCCAGGTGTGCACCGGCCACATCGGCATCTTGACCGCGAAACTGGCGAAGAAGGCCAGCCATAGCCAGGTCTGAACATGCGGGTCGAAGTCATAGGCCATCAGCACCGGAATGCTGGTCGATCCGGCATCGCGGACCATCCACAGCATCGCGATCAGCATCAGCACCGATCCGAGCAGCGTGTAGAGGAAGAATTTATAGCTGGCGTAGATGCGATCCGCCCCGCCCCAGATACCGATGATCAGGTACATCGGGATCAGGCCCGCCTCGAACATCACATAGAAGAGGAAGATGTCCTGCGCGCTGAACACGCCGATCATCAGCACTTCCATGAACAGGAAGGCGGCCATATATTCGCCGACGCGCTTCTCGATCGCCTGCCAGCTTGCTCCGATGCAGATCGGCATCAGGAAGGTGGTCAGCACGATCAGCATCAGCGCGATGCCGTCGATCCCCAGCGCCCAGGCGAATTTGCCGAAGATCGGCGCATATTCGGTGAACTGCCACTGCGGCGCACTGGGCGACTGGTCGAAACCGGCCCACAAGATGATCCCCAGCAGCAGATTGGCCAGCGTTGCCGCCAGCGCGATCCAGCGAGCCGTATTGGCGCCCGAGAACAGGCAGGCAATGGCGCCGGCCATGGGCACGGCGAGCATCAGCGAAAGGATGGGAAATCCGGTCATTAGCGCGCGATGGCCCAGGTTGTCGCCGCGGCGAGGCCGATCAGCATCACCAGAGCATAGGAATAAAGATAGCCGGTCTGAAGCCGACGCGTGACCTTGCCGCCCTGCACCACGAGCGCGGCGAGACCATTGGGTCCGAAGCGGTCGATGACGCCCTTGTCGCCGTTCCAGAACAGACGGCCGAGGATGAAGGCAGGCTTGACGAAGAGATGATTATACAGCTCGTCGAAATACCATTTGTTGAGCAGGAAGTCGTACAGGACGCTCCACTGCGCCGTAAACCGCGCAGGCCAGTCGGTATGCTTGATATAGCTCAGCCAGGCGAGACCGAAGCCGGTCAGCATCACGCCGAACGGCGTCCATTTGACCCAGGTCGGCACCCCATGGCTGGCATGCATCAAATGCTCGTCGAAGAAGAGCGCCCCGCGCCAGAACGCCGCGCCCTCCTCCGGCCCGACAAAGGCCTGGTGGAAGACATAGCCACCGAAGATGGCGCCGATGGTCAGGACGATCAGCGGCACCAGCATGGGCACGGGGCTTTCATGCGGATGATAGCCGGCTGTCCCGTCGCCATGCGTCGCATCATGGCCATGATGCGCTTCATCGGCATGGGCCGGAGCATGGCCATGATCGTCGTGCGCGGCATCCCCATGCGAACCATGGCCAGCATCCTCGTCCGCCGGATGGTCGTCATGACCATGGGCATCGTGGACCGCATGCTGGATATGCTCGCTCTGCTCCCAGCGCGGCTGGCCATAAAAAGTAAGGAAGATCAGCCGCCAGCTGTAGAAGCTGGTCAGCAGCGCTGCCAGCGCTCCGACGAAGAACGCCCCCGTGCCATGACCGCCTGCCGCATAGGCGCTCTCCAGGATCGCATCCTTGGAGAAGAAGCCCGCAAAGCCGAGCGAGGTGCCGGGAATGCCGACGCCGGTGATGGCCAGCGTGCCCATCATCATCGCCCAATAGGTGAGCGGGATCTTTTTCCGCAGGCCACCATAGTAGCGCATGTCCTGCTCATGATGCATCGCATGGATGACCGAACCGGCGCACAGGAACAGCAGCGCCTTGAAGAAAGCGTGGGTCAACAGGTGGAACATCGCCGCGCCATAGGCGCCGACACCCGCCGCAAAGAACATATAGCCCAGCTGCGAACAGGTCGAATAGGCGATCACGCGCTTGATGTCGTTCTGCACCGTGCCGATAGTGGCGGCAAAGATGCAGGTGGCAGCGCCCACGATCGTCACCACCGACATGGCGGTGTGGCTCGTCTCGAACAAAGGCGACAGGCGGCAGACCATGAAGACGCCCGCCGTGACCATGGTCGCGGCGTGGATCAGCGCGGATACCGGCGTCGGACCTTCCATCGCATCCGGCAGCCAGGTGTGCAGGCCGAGTTGCGCAGACTTGCCCATCGCACCGAGGAACAGCAGCAGGCACAGAACGGTCATGGTGTCGAAGCGCCCGCCGAGGAAGCCGATGGTCGAACCGGCCATGCCGGGCGCGGCATCGAGGATTTCCGGGATCGAAATGGTGCCGAACACCAGATAGACACCAAAGATGCCCATCATGAAGCCAAGGTCGCCCACGCGGTTGACCACAAACGCCTTGATCGCGGCGGCGTTGGCGCTGGGCTTCTTGAACCAGAAACCGATGAGCAGGTAGGACGCGAGGCCCACGCCTTCCCAGCCAAAGAACATCTGGAGCAGGTTGTTGGCGGTCACCAGCATCAGCATGGCGAAGGTGAAGAGCGACAGATAGGCGAAGAAGCGCGGCTGGTCCGGGTCTTCGGCCATATAGCTCCAGCTATACAGATGGACGAGCGCGGAGACGCTGGTGATGACGATCAGCATCGTCGCGGTCAGCGCATCGACGCGCAGCGCCCAGGCCACGTCGAACGCGCCTGAATGTATCCAGGTAAAGGCGGGCGCGACAAAGGCCTGCGCGTCGCCCAGCCAGAAGCCGAGGAAGATGCTCCAGCTCAGCGCGCAGGACAGGAACAGCGCGCCCGTCGTGACCGTCTTGGCGACGGCATTGCCGATTATGCGGTTGCCCAGCCCCGCGAACAGGGCCGCCAGCAGCGGCAGCAGGACGATGAAATAGATTGCCGACACCGCCCGCTTACCCCTTCATTCGGTTGACGTCGTCAACGGCAATGGTGCCGCGAGCGCGGAAATAAATCACGAGGATCGCAAGCCCGATGGCCGCCTCGCCCGCCGCGACGGTCAGCACGAACATGCTGAATATCTGGCCGACCAGATCGCCCAGATAGGCGCTGAAGGCGACGAGATTGATGTTCACACTCAGCAGGATCAGTTCGATCGACATCAGGATGATGATGATATTCTTGCGGTTGATGAAGATGCCCATCACGCCCAGCATGAACAATGTCGCGCTGACGATAAGATAATGGACAAGGCCAATCATAGCTCGACCCCCTGCCCGACAGGCTGGTTGATGGTGCGGACGGCATCCTGCGGACGCCTCCGGTTCTGTTTGTCGATATTCTGCCCGCGTACGCCGCCCCGTGTCCGGTGCGTCAGCACGATCGCGCCGATCAGGGCGACGAGCAGGATAAGCCCCGCCGCCTCGAACAGGAAGATGTAGCGCGTATAGAGCAGCACCCCGATCTGTTCGATATTGGGTGCCTCGCTGCCGATCGGTGCGACACGATGCGCCAGTTGCAGCGGCCCGGCCTTCCAGGCGGCCGCGCCGAACACAATCTCTGCCAGCAGGATGAGGCCGATCAGCACGCCAAACGGCAGATATTCGACGAAGCCGGCCCGCAATTCCGCAAAGTCGATGTCGAGCATCATGACCACGAACAGGAACAGCACCGCGACCGCGCCGACATAGACGATGACCAGCAGCATGGCGATGAACTCGGCACCCAGCAACAGCATCAGGCCCGCCGCGTTGAAGAACGACAGGATGAGCCACAGCACGCTATGGACCGGGTTGCGCGCGAAGATCGT
Organism: Sphingobium sp.; assembly: GCA_036384115.1. Taxonomy (GTDB): domain Bacteria; phylum Pseudomonadota; class Alphaproteobacteria; order Sphingomonadales; family Sphingomonadaceae; genus Sphingobium. The sequence goes on along the minus strand of DASVMZ010000106.1, from coordinate 36,397 downwards.
CAGCGCACCGCTCATGACCACCAGGGCCGCGAACAGATAAAAGGCAAAGACGTGAATCACTGAACGGTCATCCCCCTGGAGCATTCCGTACAAAGCAGGTTGGCCCGATAAGCCATGCCGGGCCGCGCCTTAACGATAGGGCGCATCGGCGGCAAGATTTGCCGCGATCGCCCGCTCCCATTTGTCGCCATTGGCGAGCAGTTTCGACTTGTCGTAGATCAGCTCTTCACGGGTTTCCGTGGCGAACTCGAAATTCGGACCCTCGACGATGGCATCGACCGGGCAGGCTTCCTGGCAGAAGCCGCAATAGATGCACTTGGTCATGTCGATGTCATAGCGCGTCGTGCGGCGGCTGCCATCGTCGCGCGGCTGCGCCTCGATGGTGATTGCCTGCGCCGGGCACACCGCCTCGCACAGCTTGCACGCGATGCAGCGTTCCTCGCCATTGGGATAGCGGCGCAGTGCATGCTCACCGCGAAAACGGGGAGAGATCGGATTCTTCTCATAGGGATAGTTGATCGTCGCCTTGGGCTTGAAGAAATATTTCAAGGTCAGCCAATGCGCTTTCACAAACTCCCAGAGCGTGAAGGATTTGATGAGATGGGCTATAGTCATGATGCTGGTACACCGTTCATGAAGGCATCGTAAATGACAGTCGTTGTTACACGACATAAGCCGGAATAGGTCTTGGACGGCACAATTTTTTCGGCCGACGACTTCAAATCCGAGGGAAGATGGGCGATTTGAGCCGATGTCTCAGCATTTTCGGTTTTGAATATCGTCAAAAGCGCCAATGGCAGGCCACCTCCGGTCCGAAAATAATTTACAGTCAGGCTCTCCGGCCTCTGATCATTGATCCGCAAGGTCGACTGGGATTTTCCTTCGGCATTCAATAACAATAGGCGGCTCGTGTCCTCGATGTACGGCAAAATCGCGTTGCCGGCCAGCTTGGCACCATACCAGAGGCGTACACGAGCCAGTTCGCCTGCCCGGACCTGGAAAAAACAATCATAGCCGTCGCCCGAGCCGGGGCCTTTCGCAGCATGTCCCGCCGACGATGCCATCGCCAACATGAAGGCCAGCGACATTCTCGCGCCCATCCTCATGCCCCATATCTCGTCAGCATCAGAAACCCCGACACGATCACCACGAACGCCAGCGACAGCGGCAGGAATATCTTCCAGCCCAGACGCATCAGCTGGTCATAGCGGTAGCGGGGAACGGTCGCCTTCACCCAAGAGAAGACGAAGAAGAAGAACAGGATCTTGGCGAACAGCCAGATGATGCCCGGCACGATATAGAGCGGCGCCCAGTCGAACGGCGGCAGGTAACCACCCCAGAACAGGAGAGCGTTCAGCGTGCACATCAACAATACGTTGGCATATTCGCCCAGCCAGTAGAGCGCGAAAGACATGGACGAATATTCGGTCTGATAACCGGCCACCAGTTCCGATTCCGCCTCGGTCAGGTCAAAAGGCGCACGCGCCGTTTCCGCCATGGACGAGATCAGGAACACGATCGACATCGGGAACAGCAGCGGGTTGAAGCCATTGCCGTTCAGGAAGCCATAATAGCCCTTCTGGCTCTCCACGATGGCCGACAGGTTGAAGCTGCCCGCCCAGAGCACGACCGAGATCAGCACGAAGCCGATCGAAACCTCATAGCTTATCATCTGCGCCGACGCGCGGATCGCGGAAAAGAAGGGATATTTGGAGTTGGACGCCCAGCCAGCGAGGATCACGCCATAAACACCCAGCGAGCTGATCGCCAGGATGTAGAGAAGGCCGACATTGATGTCCGCCAGCACCACGCCCACCTGGAACGGGATCACCGCCCAGGCCATCAGCGCCACGGTGAAGGTGATGATCGGGGCGATCAGGAACAGCACCCGGTTGGATGCCGACGGGATGATCGTCTCTTGCAGGAAGACCTTGAGACCATCCGCGAAGCTTTGCAGCAGGCCGAAGGGACCGACCACGTTCGGGCCGCGCCGCAACGCCATCGCCGCCCAGATCTTGCGGTCGGCATAGATGATCATAGCGACCGCCAGCATCAGCGGCAGGGCGATCACCAATATGCCGATGATCGTGGACAACAGCCATGCGCCCTCGAAGGGCATACCGAGGGACTGGAAGAAGCTGGTCATTCCGCGGCCTCCGCAAAATCCTGGCCGTGGACAAGTTCAGCCGAGCACCGCTGCATCGTCGGGCTGGCCCGGCAGATCGCGTTGGTGAGGTAGAAATCCTTGATCGGATGGCCGAACAGGCCCGATCCGCCCGTGGGCAGCGACGGCACCGACCAGCCATAATCGGCCAGCCCTTCCACGCCCAGTGCAGGCACGGCGGCGACCATAGCGGCGCGCAACGCCGCGAAGCTGTCGAACGGCAATGTCTTGCCCATCACGTCGGACAGCGCGCGCAGGATCGTCCAGTCCTCGCGCGCGTCGCCGGGCGCGAACACGGCCTTGTCGCCGCGCTGAACACGGCCTTCCAGATTGACATAGGTGCCGAGCTTCTCGGCATAGCTTGCGCCGGGCAGGATCACGTCGGCCGCATGCGCGCCCTTGTCGCCATGATGACCGACATAAACCTTGAAGCTGCCCTCGAAGGCGGCATAATCCACCTCGTCGGCGCCCAGCGCAAAGAGCAATTTGGGCGCGGACGCCGCAATCGCCTTGATCCCGCCTGCCGTCGCATAGCCCAGCATCAGGCCGCCCATGCGGGCCGCCGCCATGTGCAGGACATTATAACCGTTCCACGCGCCCTTGATGAGGCCCAGCGTCTCGACCAGAGCCAGCGTATCGCCATGCGCGCCATCCTTGGCCAGCACGCCGCCGCCGATGATGACCGCCGGACGCTCCGCCTTGGCAAAGGCATCCAGCACCACCTGCGGCAGATTGGCCAGCAGGCCCGCATCATTACCCAGCCATTCGACCGCATAGGTCAGATCGGTTTCGGGACCGAGGCCAAACACCTTGGCGCCCCTCTTGATCGCCTTGCGGATGCGCGTGTTGACCAGCGGCGCCTCCCAGCGAAGGTTGGTGCCGATCAGCAGGATCGCATCCGCCGTCTCGATCCCGGCCAGCGTCGAATTGAAATTCACCGCCGACAGGCTGGACACATCATATTGGAGGCCGGTCTGCCGACCCTCAAGCTGCGTCCCGCCCAGCGCATGCACCAGTTCGCGCGCGGCGAACATCGTCTCGCAATCGAGCAGGTCGCCCGCCACCGCCGCGACGGAGCCGCCATGCGGCACGGCGGCAATCGCCGCGAACGCCTCGTCCCATGTCGCGGGCACCAGCTTGCCGCCCTTGCGGACGAACGGCTGGTCCAGCCGTTTGCGGACCAGGCCATCGACCGCATGCCGCGTCTTGTCGCTCGCCCACTCCTCGTTCACATCGTCATTGATGCGTGGCAGGGAACGGAGAACCTGACGGCCCCGGCTGTCGAGCCGGATATTGGTGCCGACCGCATCCATCACGTCGATGGCCAGCGTCTTCTTCAGCTCCCACGGGCGCGCCTCGAACGCATAGGGGCGGCTGGTGAGCGCGCCCACCGGGCACAGGTCGACCACATTGCCGGACAGTTCGCTCTGCGCCGCCTTCTCCAGATAGGTGGTGATCTGCATGCCCTCGCCGCGCCCGATCGCGCCGATCTCCGGCACGCCGGCCACTTCCTCGGCAAAGCGCACACAGCGGGTGCACTGGATACAACGGGTCATGACGGTCTTGACGACCGGTCCCATATATTTCTCGGTCACGGCCCGCTTATGCTCATGATAGCGGCTCTTGCCCTTGCCATAGGCAACGGACTGGTCCTGCAAATCGCATTCGCCGCCCTGATCGCAGATCGGGCAGTCGAGCGGGTGGTTGATGAGCAGGAATTCCATCACGCCTTCGCGGGCCTTCTTGACCATTGGCGTGTTGGTGAAAATCTCCTGATTCTCGGCGGCGGGCAGCGCGCAGCTCGCCTGCGGCTTGGGCGGTCCGGGCTTCACTTCGACCAGGCACATGCGGCAATTGCCCGCGATGGACAGCCGCTCATGATAGCAGAAGCGCGGGATTTCCTTCCCCGCGATCTCGCACGCCTGGAGCACGGTGGCGCCTGCGGGAACTTCCAGCTCTACGCCGTCGACTTTGACTTTAGGCATCAGCGTCCCTTTGCCTGCGAAGCGGTGGCGGCGGCTCTGGCAAGAGCCTCCCTGGCGCGGACCACCCAGTTCACGTGCGAATAAAATTGGTTGAAGTCGAGCGCGCCCTTTGCGGGAGCCAGCGCCCTGCACGGCTTGGCCAGCTTGCCGCCAAAGGTCGCATCCATGATCGCGGTCGGCTCGAACGAGATGGCCTTGCCCTCCATCTTCGCCTTTATCGCCGCTTCCATGGCCATGTCCGCCTCGTCGAGGAATTTGATCGCCTCGTCCGGCATAGTGTCGGCGATGCATTGCGCCAGCGGCGCGGTTTCGGTCGGCAGGTTCATCGCGCCTGGATGAACGCGCAGCAGGACGGAGGCGTAGGTCAGCGCCTCCTTGCTGTGCGTTTCGGTCGCCGGGCAGCTGGACCGCATGGCATTGGCGACATTCTGCATCGCACCCCGAATTTGCCCCGCTGGAACGCTGCTCTTTTCACTGACGACGAGCGCGAACCAGCGCATGTCCCCGGCATGACGCGCAACGATGCAGTGCGCGAAATTCGCGACGCCCAGCTTGTCGGCCTCGTCCAGCTGGTCGAAGCCCGCATCGGGCCTCTGCTCGGCCACGGGCTTGCTCTTCGTGGCAGCGAAGGCAGGCGCAGTCAGCGCGAACGGCATCATGACCCCGGCTATCGCATGGGACCACTTCACTCCGCCGCCTCCACCAGCGGGCCACGCCGGTCGGTGATCCGCTGCTCCATCTCGGGACGGAAATGCTTGATCAGGCCCTGTATCGGCCATGCCGCCGCGTCACCCAGCGCGCAGATGGTATGGCCCTCGACCTGCTTGGTCACTTCATACAGCATGTCGATCTCGGAGATGTCCGCCTCGCCGGTGCGCAGCCGCTCCATCACGCGCCACATCCAGCCCGTGCCCTCGCGGCAGGGGGTGCATTGGCCGCAGCTCTCATGCTTGTAGAAATAGCTCAGGCGGCTGATCGCGCGCACGATGTCCGTGGACTTGTCCATCACAATGACCGCCGCGGTGCCAAGGCCGGAGCCAAGCGCCTTCAACCCGTCGAAGTCCATGGGCGCGTCGCGGATTTGTTTCGCGGGCACCAGCGGCACCGACGACCCGCCGGGGATCACCGCCAGCAGATTGTCCCAACCGCCACGGATGCCGCCGCAATGTTTGTCGATCAGCTCCTCGAAGCTGATGCCCATCGATTCCTCGACGACGCAGGGCTTGTTCACATGGCCGCTGATCTGGAACAGCTTGGTGCCGCGATTGCCCTCGCGGCCAAAGCTGTTGAACCATTCCGGCCCGCGCCGCAGGATCGTCGGCGCGACCGCGATACTCTCGACATTGTTCACCGTGGTCGGGCAGCCATAGAGGCCCGCGCCCGCCGGGAAAGGTGGCTTCAGCCGGGGCTGGCCCTTCTTGCCCTCAAGGCTCTCGATCTGCGCGGTTTCCTCGCCGCAGATATAGGCGCCCGCGCCGCGATGCACGAACACGTCGAAATCATAGCCGGACCCGCAGGCGTTCTTACCGAGGAAACCCCGGTCATAGGCCTGCTGCACGGCAGCGAAGAGCACTTTCGCCTCATAGATGAACTCGCCGCGGATATAGATATAGGCCGCGCGCGCGCGCATCGCGAAACCGGCGATCAGCGCGCCCTCGATCAGCTTGTGCGGATCGTGGCGGATGATCTCCCGATCCTTGCACGAACCCGGCTCTGATTCGTCCGCGTTGATGACCAGGAAGCTGGGGCGGCCGTCCTTGCTTTCCTTGGGCATGAAGCTCCACTTCATACCGGTCGGGAAGCCGGCGCCGCCGCGCCCGCGCAGGTTGGACGCCTTGATCCGGTCGATGATACCGTCCTGGCCGATCTCCATCAGCGCCTTGGTATTATCCCAGTCGCCGCGCTTCATCGCCGCGTCGATAGCCCAGTCCTGAAAGCCATGGACGTTGGTGAAGATACGGTCCTTGTCGGACAAGGGGCCGACGAAGGGAGCCGGTGCCGGTGCGGCGGGTGCGTCGGTCATTACCATTCCCCCCGGTAATCATGATTTTCGGACACCATCTCCCGCAGGGTCGTCGGGCCGCCTTCGGGCGCGCTCGTCTGCCGGTCGATCTGGGGACCGATCCTGGGCTGCCTGCCCGCCGCCAGGTCTTCCAGAATAGCCGACATGCTATCGTAGGTCAGATCCTCGAAATTATCATCGTTGATCTGCACCATCGGCGCATTGGCGCAGGCGCCCAGGCACTCGACCTCGGTCAGGGTGAACAGGCCATCGGGAGTCGTCGCTCCCTTGACCAGCCCCTTGTTCTTGCAGGCGGCCAGCACATCGTCCGAACCGCGCAGCATGCAGGGCGTCGTGCCGCACACCTGCACATGGAACCGGCCCACGGGGCTGAGATTATACATGGTGTAAAAGGTCGCGACCTCATAGGCACGCATATAGGGCATGCCCAGTTGCGCCGCGATATATTCGATCACCGGCACGGGCAACCAGCCCTGCGTATTCGTCTCCGCCCCGACCTGCCGCTGGGCGAGGTCGAACAGCGGCATGACCGCCGACTGCTGTCGTCCCTCGGGATAGCGGGCGATCACGACCTTCGCCTGCTCCGCATTATCAGCCGTCCAGGCGAAAGCGCCCCAGCGTGCGCGGACCTCCGCCTCGTCAGGGATCTGGGGTGCGTCAGCCATTAGCGGATGAACTCCACGCGAGAGCATTTATCGCCCTCAAAACTATAAACAGCGATCACCTCGAACGGCTCCGGCGTGGCCGAACCATCCGAAGGCGTGCCGCGCGTCACATATTCGCGAAACAGCACATAGTCGCCGATGGACTGCTTCTCGCGGATTTCGGCGTGGTTTTCCGGCCAGGTCCTGAACGCAGCGGCCAAGCCGGAGCGCGTGCCCTCCCTGCCCTCGCGGATCACAGCCCCGCGATAGGCCGCCTCGGACGCATCCTCGGTCATGAACGCGACATAGGCGTCCACATCCTGCGCGTTATAGGCCGCGATCATGGCCTCCGCGATGGCGACACGATCGATGACCTTCGTCCCAAGCTCAACAGTGCTCAACGGTCGCACTCCCCGAAAACAATATCCATCGCGCCCAATACGGCGGTGGTGTCGGCCAGCATATGGCCCTTCAACATGAAATCCATCGCCTGCAAATGGCTGAACGCCGTAGGCCTGATCTTGCAGCGATAGGGCTTGTTCGACCCGTCGCTGACCAGATAGACGCCGAACTCGCCCTTGGGGCTTTCGGTGGCCACATAAACCTCGCCGGCGGGCACATGAAAGCCTTCGGTATACAGCTTGAAGTGATGGATCAGCGCCTCCATCGACTGCTTCATCTCGCCGCGCTTGGGGGGCGAGACCTTGCGGTCGAAGCTGGCGATCGGGCCTTCCGGCATGTCGTTCAGGCACTGCTTCATGATGCGCGCGGACTGGCGCACTTCCTCGACCCGCACCATGAAACGGTCATAGCAGTCGAAATTGGTGCCAACCGGCACATCGAACTCGACCCGGTCATAGGCATCATAGGGCTGCGACTTGCGAATATCCCATGCGATGCCCGACCCACGGATCATCGGGCCGGAAAAGCCCCATTTCAGAGCATCTTCCTTGCTCACCACCGCGATGTCGACGTTGCGCTGCTTGAAGATGCGGTTATCGGCCACCAGGCTGATCGCATCTTCAAAGAGGCGCGGCAGGCGCGTGTCGAGCCAGTCGGCGATATCGGTCAACAGCTTGAGCGGCACATCCTGATGCACGCCGCCCGGCCGAAACCATGCCGCATGCATGCGCGCGCCAGACGCCCGCTCGAAGAAGTTCAGACAATCCTCGCGAATCTCGAACATCCACAGGTTCGGCGTCATCGCGCCGACGTCCATCACATGCGAGCCGAGATTGAGCATATGATTGCAGATGCGGGTCAGCTCTGCAAAGAACACGCGCAGATATTGGGCGCGGATCGGAACTTCGAGGTTCAGCAGCTTCTCGATGGCCAGCACATAGCTATGCTCCATGCCCAGCGGCGAGCAATAGTCGAGCCGGTCGAAATAGGGCAGCGCCTGAAGATAGGTCTTATATTCGATCAGCTTCTCGGTGCCGCGATGCAGCAGGCCGACATGCGGATCGCACCGCTCCACGATCTCGCCGTCCAGTTCCATGACAAGGCGCAGCACGCCATGCGCCGCGGGATGCTGAGGGCCGAAGTTGATCGTATAATTCTGGATTTCCGTATCGCCCGGCGACGGATCGTCGGCATTCACGACATGGTCCAGCTTCTCGACATAGTCGGACATTATTTACTCTCCCCCGGTTTTGCGGGCGGGGTGTCATCTGCCTTGGCGGAAGATGTTTCGGCAGCCTTCGCATTCGCCGGCTCGCCAGCGCCGGTCTGGGCCGTCGTCTCGGTCGTCTTGGGCGTCGGCGGCGGCGGAGCCGGTGCGGCAGCCGCTGCTGCTGTTAGTGGCGCAGCTGCGGGGGTCGGCGCGCCGGGCGCCTGCCCTCCCGCCTTCTCATCGCCGGGCAGCACATATTGCGCGCCTTCCCAGGGCGACATGAAATCGAAGCTGCGGAAGTCCTGCGCCAGCTTCACCGGCTCATAGACGACGCGTTTCTGATCTTCCGAATAGCGCAGTTCGACATAGCCGGTCAGCGGAAAGTCCTTGCGCTGCGGATGCCCCTTGAAACCATAGTCGGTCAGGATGCGGCGCAGGTCGGTGTTGCCGGAGAAGATCACGCCATACATGTCGAACACTTCACGCTCCAGCCAGCCCGCGACGGGCCAGATGTGCGTGACGCTGGGCACGGCAGTGTCCTCGTCCGTCGACACCCTCACCCGCAGGCGATGGTTTCTGGTGACGCTGAGCAGATGATAGACGACCTCGAACCGCTCGGCACGCTCCGGGTAATCGACGCCCGCGATTTCCATCAGCTGTTGATAGGCGAACTGGTCGCGCAGCGTCGTGAGGACATCGACCAGCGCGTCGCGCTCAACGGTCAGCGACGTCTCGAAATGCGCATCGACGATCTCGATCAGCGACGAACCCAGCGCCGTACCGATGGCGTCGGCCAGGCCGTCGATGGCCTCGATGCGAGGCGCGCTATGCACTGCGTCGCTCATCTCTTGCCCCTCACCGTTCAATCGTGCCGATACGGCGGATCTTCCGCTGCAACTGCATCACGCCATAAAGCAGTGCCTCCGCGGTCGGCGGACAACCGGGGACATAGATGTCCACGGGCACGATCCGGTCGCAACCGCGCACGACGCTATAGCTGTAATGATAATAGCCGCCGCCATTGGCGCAACTGCCCATGGAGATGACGTATTTCGGCTCCGACATCTGGTCGTAGACCTTGCGCAGCGCCGGGGCCATCTTGTTGCACAGCGTGCCCGCGACGATCATCACGTCCGACTGGCGCGGAGAGGCGCGCGGCGCGGCCCCGAAACGCTCCATGTCATAGCGCGGCATGTTGACGTGGATCATCTCCACGGCGCAGCACGCCAGACCAAAGGTCATCCACCAGAGCGAGCCGGTGCGCGCCCACTGGAACAGGTCTTCCGTCGAGGTGACGAGGAAACCCTTGTCGTTGACCTCCCCGGTCAGCGAATTGAAGAAGTCGGCATCGGGTGCGACCACCGCCGCCGAGGGACCGGAAAGCGCGCCCAGCGTGCCCGGTCGTTCAAGCTCTACTCCCAATCGAGTGCTCCCTTCTTCCAGGCATAGATGAGACCGAGGACCAGTTCAAAGATGAAGCCCATCATGGTGAACCAGCCCGTCCAGCCAATCTCCTTCAGGCTTACCGCCCAGGGAAAGAGGAAGGCTGCTTCAAGATCGAAAATGATGAACAGGATCGCGACGAGATAGAAGCGCACGTCGAACTGGCTGCGCGGATCCTCGAATGCGGGGAAACCGCATTCATATTCGCTGAGCTTGGCCGGATCCGGCTTGTGCGCCCCCGTCAGTCGGCCCACCGCCATCGGCAGGAACACAAATGCGCTGGACAGCAAAAGGGCGATGACCAGAAACAGGAGAATCGGCAGATATTGCGACAAATCCGGCAAGGTGCGTCCCCGAAGCGATCTCGTATGTCGCGGGCTTTAGGACTGCTGCATCTGCGAAGCAAGGGGTCGACCGCCTGAGAATCGCTCGCAAAACGGTAGATTTTTGCGGATGTCGCCATCAGCCCAAACCCACATACTTTAATGCGATTGATTATCATTATTGTTAGACGAAAAACCGCTCCGCAGCCATCAACCCGCTGCCGAGATATGAAACTCCGGCAACCGTCGGGGACACGGCTTCACCGCACCCTTCTAAACGGAAAAGAGCGATAAACAGCACCTAAATCTGAATAGAGCACACGCCCTCGATGGTACAATTGCGGCAAGCTGGATCGACTGTCGGCTGACGGTGTCGACAGGCCGAAACACCCATCATCCCGCTTAACGAAGCGCGCCCGCCACCAGCTTGTGCAGCTTGCTATGGATGACGTCATTCGCCGCCAGAACCTCGGCACGCTCCATCGGCTGATCGCCGCCCCGGAAATCGGTGACGAAGCCGCCAGCCTCGCGAATGAGCAATATGCCCGCAGCCACATCCCAGGGCTTGAGGCCGCTTTCCCAGAAACCGTCATAACGCCCAGCCGCGACATGGGCGAGGTCGAGCGATGCGGCGCCGAAACGGCGGATGCCCGCCACGGAAGGCGCAACCACACCAAAAATGCGGCCCCACTGCGCCATGTCGCCATGGCCATGGAAAGGAATGCCGGTCGCGATCAGCGCCTCGGTCATGTCGCGCCGTGCCGACACGCGCAGACGGCGGTCATGCAGCCAGGCGCCCCGGCTCTTTTCCGCCCAATAGCTTTCATCGGTCAGCGGCTGGTAGATCAGGCCGGTGGTCACTTCACCCCAGCCGGAGCCATCGCGCTTCGGCTCCTGAACCGCGATGGAAATGGCGAAATGGGGGATGCCGTGCAGGAAGTTGCTGGTCCCGTCGAGCGGGTCGATGATCCAGCGCGGCTTCGTCGGATCGCCCGCGATCTCGCCGCCCTCTTCCAGCAGGAAACCCCAGTCGGGCCGCGCCTTGCGCAGTTCCTCGACCAGTGTGTCCTCGGCGCGCTTGTCCGCCAGGCTGACGAAATCCGCAGGCCCCTTGCGGCTTACCTGCAAATGCTCGACCTCGCCGAAATCGCGGCGCAGGCGCGGCGCAGTCTTGCGCGCGGCGCGTTCGATGACGGTGAGAAGACCGGAGTGGCTGACCATGACGTTTCTTTCATGCCTCCCATTGAAGGGAGCAAAGGGAGTAAGGCATGGGGCGAAACCGGCGGCGCCACCCCTGCCCCTCCCATGAAGAGAGGGGCCGACGGGCTATCAGTCCGCCCGCTTCACATATTCGCGCTCATACACATCCACGACGATGCGCGTGCCGCTGACGATATGTGGCGGCACCATGACGCGCACGCCATTGTCGAGGATCGCGGGCTTGTAGCTGGCAGAGGCGGTCTGCCCCTTCACCACCGCATCGGCTTCCACGATGGTCGCCTCGACCGTTTCGGGCAGCGCGACGGAAATCGGGCGCTCGTCATACATTTCGAGCTGCACCATCATGCCGTCCTGGAGAAAGGCGGACGCCTCGCCCACCAGATCCTGCGGCAGATTGATCTGGTCATAGGTTTCCGTGTCCATGAAGACGAGCATGTCGCCTTCTGAATAGAGATACTGGAAATCCTTGGTGTCGAGGCGGATCCGCTCGACCGATTCCGCCGAGCGGAAGCGGACGTTGTTCTTGCGGCCGTCGATAAGATTTTTCAACTCCACCTGCATATAGGCGCCGCCCTTGCCGGGCTGGGTGTGCTGAATCTTGACGGCGCGCCACAGGCCGCCCTCATATTCGATATTATTGCCGGGACGGATGTCCACGCCGCTGATCTTCATCGCGCGCTGCCTCAAGTTGAATCTGGAAAAGAGCCGGTGGCGGCACTTAGCGGCTGCGCAGTCACGAAGCAAGTGCCGGGGCCACGCTCTTTGGTTAACCGACCGAAGGAAAGCCAGCCCGATGTTCGCCGCTGGCCAGATACGGGACAGACAGGGACTTTTGCCACGACCTCCCCCATTGATGCCGGGCGATGGACATGGAAAGGATGCACGACCATGCCTCGTCAGACGCCACAGCGCCGCTCCATCCTTGCCCCCCTCCTGATCCTGGCCGCCCTGTCGGCCGGTCCCGCCGTCGCGCAACAAAGGTTGAGCGAAGCCCGGCTGCTGAAAGTCGGGCAATATCTGTGGGATGAGGAAGGCCTCGCCGACAATGGCGCACTGTCGATCAGCGTCAACATCGCAGAACAGCGGCTCTACGTCTATCGGGCCGGGCGGCTCATCGGCATGAGCAGCGCGTCGACGGGCGCAAAAGGCCACTCGACGCCGCTGGGGGAATTCACCATCCTCCAGAAGAATATGTGGCATCGCTCCAATCTCTATTCCAACGCGCCCATGCCCTATATGCAGCGGCTGACATGGACCGGCATTGCCCTCCATGCGGGACATCTGCCGGGCTATCCGGCCTCGCACGGCTGCATCCGGCTGCCTACCGCCTTCGCAAAGCGGCTGTTCGGGATCACGACGCTCGGCGTACCAGTCACCATCGTCGGCGCCAACCGGCGACCATTGGTGAAGCTGCAACTTGCGGACATCGAATGGCTGGTTGGCGACGAGACAGTGCTGGCGCCCCAACGCGCCGCTACTCCGCCTCGCCCGACGACCACGCACGATTCCTATCTCATCGACGAGCGCATCCTGCCCCCGCCCACCACCACCGGCGGACCACATTGGGTGGAGCCGTCCGAGATGGAGGCGGTCCGCACCGGGCGCAGACAACCCCGCCTCGAATTTGCACCGCTCCCCGAATAAGGGTCATACACGCTGCTCGGGATTACTGGTCCTGCAACAGCGCGGCGAATGCCGCGACCCCCGCACCCGGTCCGTCCACATGGTTCCAAACGGCACCGCTGACCGCGATGAAATCCGCCCCCGCATCGATCAGCGTGGCGGCGTTGTCCGCCGTAATGCCACCGATGGCGACACACGGCAGCTCGATCACCGTCGTCCACCAGGACAAGATCGATGGATCGGGACGATGCACCGTCTCCTTGGTGGTCGTGGGGTAGAAGGCTCCGAAGGCGACATAGTCGGCACCGGCATCCCCCGCCTCCAGGGCGAGGTGGCGGCTGTCATGGCAGGTCACGCCGATCTGCGCGTCCTTGCCCAATATCCGGCGCGCCTCGCGCGGATCACCATCGCCCTGCCCCAGATGTACGCCATCAGCACCCAGCCGCTGCGCGAGCGCGATGCTGTCATTGATGATGAACGCCACGTCCCACTCCGCGCACAGCTTCTGCAACGGTTCGGCAGCCGCCGCGATCGCATCCTCGTCCAGTTCCTTGAGCCGGAGCTGAAACGCCGCGACCGTACCGCCATCGAAGGCGGCACGGAGCAGGTCGGAGAAATCCGCGCCGATGGAAGGCGGGGAGATCAGGTACAGCTGGCAAGGCAAGGGCAGGCGCCGCCCCTCCTGCTCGAACCTGTCGGCAAAGCCGGGGTCGAGCGGTTCCATCTCGTCATCCGTCATTCCGCACCCCGGAGGATGCGGCCAGCGATGCATCGGACAGTCTGTGCCATGCTGCTCATCATGAGGACTATGCTCAGCCCAGCGCCTTGTCGATCGCGGAGACCAGCACCGGATCGTCGGGCGTGATCTGCGGCGAGAATCGGCCTACGGCGACGCCATCACGGTCAATCAGGAACTTCTCGAAATTCCACAGCACCTCGGGATCTTCGGTCGTCTCGATGCCATAGCCCTTGAGCTGGTCGCGCCATACCTGCGCCTCGCCGGTCTTCTCCGGTATCGCCCTGGTCAGTTCGGCATAAAGCGGATGCTTGTCGGGGCCGGTCACGACCAGTTTCTCGAACAAGGGGAAGTCCACGCCATAGTTAGTGGTGCAGAAGGTCGCGATCTCGTCGTTCGAGCCTGGCTCCTGCTCCTTGAAATCGTTTGCGGGAAAGCCCAGCACGACCAGGCCTTTGTCCTGATAGTCCTTGTAGAGCTTCTCAAGCCCTTCATACTGCGGGGTGAGGCCGCATTTGGAGGCGACATTGACGACCAGCAGCACCTTGCCCGCATAGTCGGCAAGCGTGGCATCTTCGCCCTTGATGGTCTTGAGCGGAATATCCTGAATCGCGGTCATCGGAATCTCTCCCATGGATTGGTCCGGCAATCGGCCGGCAAACTGCTTCGCGGGTCATAGCCTTGGCAATTCCAAAACGAAAGGGAGCGCATGCCCTCCCATCGGTTATGCTCGCACTCACGCGCATCGGTTCATGCCATGTCAGCCATCGTTCAGCCACCCTTGTACGAGGTGACGCAATGAAACCTGCACTGCCCCTCTTGTCCGCCATGCTCGCCCTCACGGGCTGCGCGCATAATTCCGCCCGCACGCCCGTGCGCGAAGGTCCGGCGCGACTGGGTGAGACGGTGTCTGTCGACGGCCCCTCGGTACGGCCGATCCGGGTGATCGAGGACAGCCGCTGCCCCGAGAACGCCCGTTGCATCTGGGCAGGCCGACTGGTGCTCCGCACTGTCGTTTCGGGCGGGAGATGGTCGCGGAAGATGGACCTGACGCTCGGCCAGCCCGCACAGATCGCGGATGGCGCGCTCACCCTCGTCTCCGCGCTGCCGGAGAAGTCCGCGACCCATCCCACGAAACCCGGCGACTATCGTTTCGCCTTCGCATTTCAGGGCGGTCTCTGACTCCAGGCACGATGAGCGCCCATGCAAAAGGGGCCGGAAAACATCCGGCCCCTCATTACCTGTCATGCGACCTTTGCGGACAGCATCATGCCTTGACGGTCGAGGCCCCGTGGATCTCGTCGATCGCACCGCCCAGCGAGCCGTCGAACTCATCATCCGTCATCTGGTGACGCAGGTCGTTGAGGAGCGCACGGCTGAAACTCGCGATGATGCCGCGGTTCTTGGCCAGTTCGGCGCAGGCTTCGGTGCGGCCGAACCCCCCTGACAGCGCCACGACACGCAGCACGCGGGGGTGGTCGACCAGCGGGTCGAACAGACCGGCCTTGGTGGGCAGGCTCAGCTTCAGCATCACCTTGGCATCGCCGGTCAGGCCATCGAGCGCCTTGAGCAGTTCCTCCAGCAGGATCTGGTCGGCTTCGGCCCGCTCGGCGCTCTTGATATTCACTTCCGGCTCGATGATCGGCATCAGGCCATGCGCGAGAACTTCCAGGCCCACCTCGAACTGCTGCTTCACGACGGCGGCAATACCCTCGCGATTGGCCAGGTTGATGACCGAACGCTCCTTGGTGCCATAGACGCCCAGCGCCTTGGCGCGCGTCAGGAGCGTGCTGAGCGTCGGGTTCGGCTTCATGACCTGAACGCCATTCGCTTCGTCTTCCAGACCCTTGTCGATCTTGATGAAGGGCACCACGCCACGCTCGGCGAGCACCGAGGGAACCGACTTGCCGTCGATCTCGCCATCCATCGTCCGCTCGAACAGGATCGCGCCCAGCACCTTCTCGCCGTTGAAGCAGGGCGAGGTGATGATCCGCGAACGCATCTGGTGGATCAGGCCGAACATCTCCTCATCGTCGGACCATGCGCCCTCTTCGATGCCATAGCCCTTCAGAGCCTTGGGGGTAGAACCGCCACTTTGATCGAGCGCCGCAATAAAGCCGTCGCCGGTTGCAATCCTGCTGTCCATGTCGATGCCGCTCATAAAATCTCGTCTCCCATTATGCTTGCCGCACTTGTGCCTGTGGCCGGGTCCGGCCGGTCCTGATCGCCGGACAACGGATGCCCGGCGGCATTAATCATCATGATGTTAAGGCTCTATTTCATGTTGCAGTGCCGTAAACTGTTCCCGGCGCGTAGCCTGTTCCGACCAAAGGCTCAACCTCGGTAATCAAAACTGTTCATTCTTCTGTCCGCCCGGGCGGCGATGCATGTCATGGTCGATCATTCATGCCGTCACGCCCGAATATAAGGCCGCAAAGGGACACCGATGCTCTATTTTGCTTCGGTTGCGGAACGAAGCTGCGGCGACATCCGCGATGGTATCTACCCCGCTTCTATCATTTAGCCAGCGCATGACCGGCCTCGCCTGACCCGTCATCCGGCAATGCCGCTTTCTCGCAACCGCGAAGGGATAGGGCACTAGGACAATCGCGGGCCGCGTGCGGCCACACGCCAATCCCCTCAGCATCCTTCCGGTGAAATCGATGGTGAGGTGGATGCCAGACCGGAACGGGATGATAGAAAGCCGTCCCGCGATGCTCCGGCAGCGCAATTCAGACCAGCAACGCCTTCACGCCCGGCAGTTCCTTGCCCTCCATCCATTCGAGGAAGGCACCGCCCGCCGTCGAGATGAAGGAGAAGTCGCCCGCGACGCCTGCCTGGTTGAGCGCGGCGACCGTATCGCCGCCGCCAGCGACGGATACGAGCGCGCCCTCCTTG
The DNA here is from genome assembly GCA_036384115.1 of Sphingobium sp. Taxonomy (GTDB): domain Bacteria; phylum Pseudomonadota; class Alphaproteobacteria; order Sphingomonadales; family Sphingomonadaceae; genus Sphingobium. Next base: position 19,725 of record DASVMZ010000106.1, on the reverse strand, counting down.
GTCAGCGCAGCGGCCGTGCGTGCCAGCGCCACCGTGGCGGCATCGAACGGCGGGATCTCGAACGCGCCGAGCGGACCGTTCCACACCAGCGTCTTGCAGGTCTTGAGCGCATCGCCAAACGCTTCGGCGGCGGCGGGGCCTGCGTCCAGGATCATCTCGTCCTCCGCGACCTCATGAACATTGACCGTCCGCAGGCTGGGCGGGTTTGCGGCAAATTCCTTGGACACCACCACGTCATAGGGCAGGTGGACGGTGCAACCCGACTTCTCCGCTATGTCGAGGATGGTGCGGGCAGTGTCGGCAAGGTCATGCTCGCACAGCGACTTGCCTACCGAGACACCGCGCGCGGCGAGGAAAGTGTTGGCCATGCCGCCGCCGATGATCAAATGATCGACCAGCGTGACGAGATGGTTCAGCACGTCGAGCTTGGAGGACACCTTGGCGCCGCCGACCACCGCCGCGACAGGCTTGACCGGATTGCCGAGTGCCGCTTCCAGCGCATCCAGTTCGCGTTCCATGCTGCGCCCTGCAAAGGCCGGCAACTTGTGCGCGAGGCCTTCGGTAGAGGCATGGGCACGGTGCGCGGCGGAGAAGGCGTCGTTGACATAAAGGTCGCCGACCGCCGCCATGGCTTCCACCAGCACGGGATCGTTCTTTTCCTCCCCCGCGTGGAACCGCGTATTCTCCAGGATCGCAATGTCACCCGCGCGCATCACCGCGACGCCATCGACCGCTGCCTGACCAGCGCAATCGGGGATGAACTGCACCTGCCGGCCAAGCACCCTGGCCAGCGCCTGACTGACCAGCGACAGCGACATGTCAGGCGACTTCTGCCCCTTGGGACGGCCGAAATGGGCCAGCACGCATACCTTGGCACCGCGATCCGCCAGTTCCAGGATCGTCGGCGCCGCCGCGCGCAGGCGCGTGTCGTCGCTCACCGAACCACCCTGCATGGGCACGTTCAAATCCTCACGCACCAGCACGATCTTGCCGCTGATGTCGCCCATATCGTCGAGTGTCTTGAACGGCTTGGTCATGGTTGGCCCCCGCTGAGAGAAATTGTCTGCCTGGCGTCACCCGGCGAAGTCGAAGCGAGTCTCACGTACCGCGCTTCAAGGGTCTTCCTCGGTGCGGACGCTCGCCCATCGCACGAGATACCAGTCGTCGCTGGTATGACGAGATAGGAAAAGCCCCGCCGAACTCGGGTCCGGCGGGGCTGCTTGTTTTTACAGGAACTTCGCGACGACGCCCGTGGTGTCGATCATGCGGTTCGAGAAGCCCCATTCATTGTCGTACCAGCTCAGCACACGCACCAGCGTTCCGTCGATGACCGCCGTCTCCAGGCTGTCCACCGTGGAGCTGCGCGGGTCGCCATTATAGTCGATGGAGACCAAAGGTTCGTCCGAATAGCCGAGCACGCCCTGAAGCGGGCCATTTTCCGAAGCCGCCTTGAGCAGGTTGTTGACCTCCTCGACGGTGGTCGCACGCTTGGCGTCGAACTTGAGATCGACAACCGAGACGTTCGGCGTCGGCACACGCACGGACGAACCGTCCAGGCGCCCCTTCAGCTCGGGCAGAACCTCACCCACCGCGCGGGCAGCGCCCGTGGTGGTCGGGATCATCGACAGGGCAGCAGCGCGGGCGCGGCGCATGTCCTTGTGGATCTGGTCCAGCGTGTTCTGGTCGTTGGTGTAGCTGTGGATCGTGGTCATGAAACCGCGCTCGATGCCGATGGCGTCGTTCAGCACCTTCGCCAGCGGGGCGAGGCAGTTGGTGGTGCAGCTGGCGTTCGATATGACGATGTCGTCAGCGGTCAGCGTCTCATGGTTGACGCCGAACACGACCGTCTTGTCCACGCCCGTGGCAGGGGCCGAGATGACGACGCGCTTGGCGCCCGCGGTCAGATGCGCGCTGGCCTTGGCCTTGTCCGCGAAGATGCCGGTGCATTCCAGCGCGATGACAACGCCCAGTTCGGCATGGGGCAGGTTGGCGGGGTCGCGCTCCGCCGTCACTTTGATGCGCTTGCCATCGACGACCAGAAACTCGCCGTCGACCGACACGTCACCGGCGAAATTGCCATGAACGCTGTCGCGCTTGAACAGGAGCGCGTTGGACTTGGTGTCGCCCAGATCGTTGATCGCAACCAGTTCCAGATCATGGTCGGTGCGCGAAAGGATGGCGCGGGCGACGAGACGTCCGATGCGACCGAAACCGTTGATTGCAACCTTGACTGCCATGGACCTTGTCCTCCTTCAGTGTTGAGCAAGCGCCGCACGGATTTGCGGCGCGATCTTAGCGGCGGTGAGGCCGAAATGGTCGTAGAGCACTTCTGCCGGGGCAGAGGCGCCGAAACTGTCGATGCCGAAGCGAAGCCCGGCAATGCCGGTGATCGCTTCCCAGCCAAAGGTCACGCCCGCCTCGATCGAGACACGCAGCACATCGTGCGGCAGTATCTCGTCGCGATAGGCAGCGCCCTGTTCATTGAAGCGCGACATGGAGGGCATGGACACGACATCGACGCCAATACCCTCTGCTTCCAGTGCATCACGCACCTGAACCGCGATTTCGACTTCCGATCCGGTCGCCACGATCACGACCTTGCGTTCTGCCGTCGCGGCGCGGAGCGTATAAGCGCCCTTCGCGCTCAGCATGCCTGCCTGCTCACGAAGCTGCGGCAGGTTCTGGCGGGTAAGCGCCAGGACCGACGGCCGCGTGCTGTTCTCAAGGGCAAGCTGCCAGCACTCTGCCGTCTCGATGATGTCTGCGGGACGGAAGACCTCCAGATTGGGGATCATCCGCATCGACATGATATGCTCGACCGGCTGGTGCGTCGGGCCGTCCTCGCCCAGACCGATGCTGTCATGGGTCAGCACATAAATCACACGCGCCTGCTGGAGCGCTGACATACGGATCGCGTTGCGGCAATAGTCGGAGAAGACGAGAAAAGTGCCGCCATAGGGGATGACGCCGCCATGCAGCGCCATGCCGTTCATCGCGGCGGCCATGCCGAACTCGCGAATGCCATAATAGACATAGCGGCCGGAATAATCGTCCTTGCTGAGCGGGCCAGTGGCCTTGGTCTTGGTATTGTTCGACCCGGTGAGATCGGCAGAACCGCCCACCATCGCGGGGATATTCTCCGTCAGCGGGCCAAGCGCCATTTCACTCGCCTTGCGGGTCGCGACCTTCTGCGGTGCGGCGAGCAGGCCGTCGATGAACGCGTCGATGCCGCTGTCTGCGGGCAGTTCGCCAGCCATGCGGGCGGTAAATTCCGCGCCGCGCGTATTGGCAGCAAGACGGGCCTCCCATTGGCCACGGGCAGCGGCGCCGCGCTGGCCAAAGCTGCGCCATTCGGCCAGCACCGCATCGGGCAGCTCGAACGGCGCATGGGTCCAGTCGAGACCCAGCCGCGCCAGCGCGATCTCCTCGGCGCCCAGTGGCGAGCCATGGACATTATGCCCGCCCTGCTTTGTAGGCGCGCCTTTGCCGATGATGGTGCGGCAGGCGATCAGCGACGGGCGGTCATCGGCCTGGGCCTCGTCCATCGCGCGGCGGATGTCGGCGAAGTCGTGGCCGTCGCAGGCGGTGACATGCCAGCCGGTCGCGGCATAGCGGGCAAGGATGTCCTCGCTGGTGGACAGGGAAGCATCCCCGTCGATGGTGATGCGATTATCATCCCACAGCACGTTCATGCGGCCGAGGCCGAGATGGCCTGCAAGGCCGATCGCCTCATGGTTGATGCCTTCCATCAGGCAGCCGTCGCCCGCGATCACCCATGTCCGGTGATCGACCAGATCGCTGCCATAGACACCGTTGAGGTGCCGTTCGGCCAGCGCCATGCCGACCGCCATCGCCAGCCCCTGACCCAGCGGGCCAGTCGTGACCTCGATACCGGCCAGCTCGAAATTCTCCGGGTGCCCGGCGCAGGGGCTGCCCAGTTGCCGGAAGTTGCGGATATCGTCCATCGTCGGACGCGCATAGCCGGTGAGGTGCAGCAGCGAATAGATGAGCATCGAGCCATGGCCCGCCGACAGCACGAAGCGGTCGCGGTCGGCCCAGTCGGGACGCGACGCATCATATTTCAGCACGTCGCGGAACAGGACGGTCGCCACATCGGCCATGCCCATCGGCATGCCGGGGTGGCCACTATTGGCGGCCTGCACGGCGTCCATCGACAGGACACGGAGGGCAGAGGACAGGGCAGTATCGGAAATGGTCATGATAATAGTTGGCCCTATCGCCGCCGGATAATGATCCAGACTGAAGGAGGGGTGATTCGCGCGCCATCCGTTTGTCGTCAGAAGGCCGAATCGTCAACCGCAAGGGGGCGTGAACAGGGAGATTGGCCGCCTATTGGCACAAGATCGTCACCAGTGGGCAATCTCTGCTTTCCATCCCCGCTTTTGCCCTCCCCCATTTTGCATGCCCCATGGCTTTTGCATTGCGCGAACGCCGTGATAAGGGTCGCGTCATGACCAGCGACCGCATGATGCAGGCCATTGGCCGGATCGAAAGGGCGATTACCCGCCTGGAAACCGCCATCGGCCGGGGGCGTGACCTTTCCGCCAGACAGGCCGACGAGATCAGCCGGCTCGACGCCGCGCTACACGCCGCCGAGACGCGTAACGCCGTGCTCCAGGAGACGCTGGAGCATGAGCGGGAGGAAGCGGCCGCCGACCGCAATGCCGCCCTTGCCCACGCCGATCGCGATTCGCCTGCCATGGCCGCGCACGCCAAGGATCCGCACGCGATGAACCCTTTTTCCCACGACAAGGCGCTGGCGGCATTACGGTCGCTTGATTCGCTGATTGACGATCTTCAGAAGGCGCGGCGCGATGGCTGAGGTCAAAGTTACCATCGCCGGGCGCTCCTATGCCCTGCACTGCCGCGATGGGGAGGAAGCGCGCCTGCACCAGCTTTCCCGCATGATCGCGGACCGGGTTGACAAGGTGAAGACCTCCAGCCCCGGCCTGACCGAAGTGCGCCAGTTCCTGTTTGCCTCCCTGCTACTAGCCGACGATCTGTCGGACGCGCAGGCGGAGGCGAAATTCGCACGGGAAGCGACACCTGCTCCGAGTGCGGAGGACGGCGCGACCGTCCAGGCGCTCGAATCGCTGGCTGAGCGGCTGGAGCGCATCGGACAGGCCCTGATCGCGGATGCAGCACTTCCGGCCAGCGCGCAAGCCCTCCCGGCGGAGGGCGGGCAGCTCCTCTCCGCAGATACCGTACAGGCCCTTGCGGCGGACCCACCCTCCCCCTAAATAGAGAGGGACGGGTACTGCCCGGTGCGCGCATTAGCGAACATCCCTGAGGCGATAATCACATCCTAGGGGGCTGTCCCTGGCTGGATCTTGGTCCAGTCTAAATGGTCCCCACCTGACGTTGAGGCGTCAGAGGATATTCCGGCAAACGGCCATGGCGGTCCCGTCACCCTCACTTCGCCCGGCTCGGGGTCGACCTAGTCGCCAGTCGCTATGTCCCGGTTCCTGCGGTCCAGCCCAGCACCATGCCTACACTTGCTTGGCGCAAGTTACTTGACCCCTGCGCCCCGCGCACGATAGCCGGTCCCATGACTGGCCCAACACCAGATAACGGCACCTCACCCGATGGAGATTGCATGACGCCCATGGATGACCATGCCGCTGCAAAGGCCGCATTTCGGACCGCCCTGCGCGACCGGCGCAGCCGCTATGTCGGCACATTGCCGCCCTCGGTGCGCGGCATCGCCTTTCGCGTCCTCCCCTCGCCCCTGCTGCGCCGCCTGACGCCCGGCGCCACCGTCGCACTATATTATGCGACCCGGGACGAGGCCCCGACCGCCAATATCGCCAACCAGCTCGACGAGCTGGGCTACCACCTCGCCCTGCCGCGCATAGACCGCGAGAGCGGGGCCATGATCTTTGCGGCATGGGATCTGGACCGCGTGCTGGTCCCCGGCCCGTTCCGCACGCTGCAACCCGACGATGCGGTCGCGGTCGTCGCGCCCGATGTCATCATCGCCCCGCTGGTCGGCTTCGACCCGGCGCTCAATCGGCTGGGACAGGGCGGCGGCTATTACGACCGTGCCTTTGCGGCCCATCCCCATGCACTCCGCATCGGGCTTGGCTGGTCGGCACAGCAGATCGACCATGTGCCGGTGAGTGAGCATGACCGGCCGCTCGACATCGTCGTGACCGAAGCGGCCATATTGGAAAGAGAAGAAGCGCGCGCATGAATGACCAGCCATCCTGGCGCAAACCTGCGGGTATGCTCCTCATCCTGCTCATCATCACTGTCTGGGCCATGCTGATCGCCAGCCTGTCCCACTGGATCGGCGGCTTGCCCGTGCTGGTGCAGGCGGTGATCTACACCGTCAGCGGGATCATCTGGATCATGCCGATGAAACCACTACTACTGTGGATGGAAACAGGGCGCTGGCGCGTCTAAGCGGGGCTGCTTCGGGGCGGAACGGGCAGCCTGCACACCCCGGCCAGTCATTCGCAGCAGGTTGATTCCGTCAGCGTGGAACAAAAATAAGCCACCTGACAACAGGCACGTACCCAGGCCCATGATGTAAGATCGAGAGACTTCGAGAGGCCGCAAACAACGACAACTCGGGCGACCAGACGGCGGCCCGATGGGCTTATCCTATCCGCCATTTCATCCATCGGCGGACACCTTTCCATCCTTTGAGATGGTGAACGCGTTGCCATTTTCCTGAGGAAAATGGCGCGAGTGACGGGGCTCGAACCCGCGACCTCCGGCGTGACAGGCCGGCACTCTAACCAACTGAGCTACACCCGCGTTCGGTGTGGAGCCGCGAACTAGGCGAGGGACTCCGACCTGTCAACCGTCCTTTTTTTCCTCCGCGATATTATCTTGCCGAACCCCCCGCACATGCCCGGCGAGCGTCCCCGCCTCGAACAGGAAACCGGCGATGTCGGGCTTGCCGGCCGCCGCCAGCACCGTCCGCAGGATGATCAGGATCGGCACCGCCAGCAACGCACCCAGCGTGCCCCAGATCCACCCCCAGAAGCTGAGCGAGACAAGAATCAGCAACGGGTTGAGCCGGAGCCGCCCGCCCAGCACCACCGGCGTCACCACATTCGCCTCGATCAGGTGCAGCGTGATGAGAACCACGGCGGGCATCAGCGCCACCCCCATCTCGTCGAACGACATCAGGCCGCCCAGCCCCAGCAGCACCGCCGCCAGCAATGGCCCGAAATAGGGAATGAAGTTCAGCAGCGCGACGATCCCGCCCCACATCAGCGCAGACGGCATACCGATCATCGCCAGCACCAGCGTGACGGCGGCGCCCAGCAACAGGTTGATGGTCGCGATGGTCAGCACATAGCGGGATGTCGCATCCACGACATTCTGGATTACCCGCGCGATCGCCATGGCGCCCGCAAAGCTTTCCCGACTGCGAATCGTCTGGCGGCGCAGGCTCGTCCAGCCGCTGAGGAAAAAATAGATGACGAGAATCGCGAACAATGTCTGCACCAGCACGGCGGGTGCGGCGGTGGCGGCAAACTGCAACAGGGATCGCGGCGGATCGAAGGCGACGGACTGGGCCGCGACGGCGGCTGGCCCGGTCACGATCATCCGCACCATATCGTCCGTGAAATGCTGCAACTGGGCATAGGCGTCGATGATCGGCGCCAGATTCGCTTTGATGAGGGTCATCCGCTCCGGCAGCAACCGCACCCAGTCGCTGGCGGGCACGATGATGAGCACCACCGCGCTGTTGGCGAAGATCAGAAAGGTGCCCAGCGCCGCGAATGCCGCCAGCGGAGACGGCACATGATGCCTCTCCAGCCATTCCAGAAACGGCACCAGCGTGATGGCGATGATGATCGCGGCGGTCAGCGGGAGAAAGAATTGCGCCCCGGCCTGAAGCGCGAAAGGCACCGCGAGGAACAATCCCCCCGCCGCCGTCAGGACGAGGCCCGACAACAGGCGGTTACGCTCCGCATGCAACTGGGCGACCTCTCCTGCCGCATCCGCGGGGTCATGAGGGAATGGCGGATCGACCGGCTCGAAGCGCGGAGGCATGTCAGTCATGCCCGCATTCTGCACTCCGGCACGACAGGGGTCAAACCCCGACCTTGACGATAGCGTTAACCATATCGTCAGGCTCCGTCCCTATGCCTTCAGGGCCATGAGGTTTCGGATGTCCATCATCGCCGCCCTGTCCGCGCTCTGCTGCGTGCCTGTCGTCGCGGCCATGCCGGGCGGGATCGCCGCGCCGAACGCCAGCGCCATGCCGATGGCGCTGGACGGCCACCTCCTGGTCGAGTCGGTCGATGGTTCGGCCGCGCAGGGCGAGCACCGCATAGTGAAAACCCCGGCGGAGGTGCGATCGGGCGACCGGCTCATCTTCCTCATCCGCTATCGCAACCGGGGCGAGGCCGCACTGCCCGGCTATGATTTCGTCGCGCCCGTGCCGCGCGGTGTGCGTATCCTGCCGGACCGTGCGGACACGGTGCGCGTCTCGGTTGATGGCGGTCGCAACTGGTCGCGGCCGGATTCGCCGATCCGCATCGACGCGCAGGGCCGGCTACGTAATGCCGAAGACCTCTCGCCCACTCATGTCCGCTTGCGCCTCGACCGCCGGATCGCGCCGGGCGAGGCAGGGACCGTCGCCTATCGGGGACTGTTGCTCTAGGCCCTAGACCGCCACCGGCGCCGAAATCGCCGCCTGCGGGGCATAATTCTCCACCGCGAAATCCTCTATCCGATAATCGAAGATGCTGTCCGGCCGCCGCAGCAGGCGCAGGCGCGGCGCGCCCTGCGGCGTGCGTGCGAGTTGCGTCTCCACCAGATCGGCATGGTTGAGATAGAGGTGGGTATCGCCGCCATTCCACACGATCTCCCCCGGCTCCAGGTCGCATTGCTGCGCCAGCATCCGCGTAATGAGCGTCAGCCCGAAGATATTGAACGGAAAGCCCAGCCCCAGGTCGCAGCTACGCTGGAACAGCAGGCCGTTGAGCCGGTTGCCCGCCACATGGAACTGATAGGTCATATGGCAGGGGGGCAGCGCCATGCCCGCCAGTTCATCGACATTCCACCCCGTGAACAGCAGCCGCCGCGATCCCGGCGTCTCCCTGATGCCGCGCACCAGATCGGCAATCTGGTTGTGCCCCTGCGCTGCTTGGCGAAAAAGGCCTTCCTGCCCCTCTACCGGCTCGTAGCGCGGCCAGTTGACCCACTGGCGGCCATAGACGGGACCAAGGTCGCCCCATTGCGCCGCAAAGCCATCCTTCGACAGGATACACGCCTCGAAATCGTCCATGGAGATTGCCTCCCCCGTCTCCCGCCGATAGCGGTCGAGCGGCCAGTCGGTCCAGATATGCACGCCCTGCTCCACCAGTGGCCGAATATTGGTCTCGCCGGTCAGGAACCACAGCATCTCGCGTGCCGCCGCCTTCCAATACACCCGCTTGGTCGTCAACAGCGGCACCGCATCGTCCGCCAGCGAAAAGCGCATGGTCGCGCCCATGACGGAACGGGTGCCAACCCCGGTGCGGTCGACCCGTTCATGCCCCTGCGTCCAGACATGATTCATGAGATCGAGATATTGCTGTTCATAATGAGTCATGACACGTGGCTCTATCGCATAGACGTGCCGGGCAGAAGCCCCGGCAATTCATCCGAAACGGACAAAGGCCGATCCGGGGCGGAGGTATCCGCGCTGGACGATGACGCCCCTTTCGCGCCAGCCTAAGGGGTATGACAAAGGCTGGAAACGAGAGGCTCGGCACGCAATGGGGGCTGCCGCCCGAATGGCCCGCCATGCCGTCCGGTGATCCGCACATCGCGCCGGAACCGGGGCAGGAGATGCTGGTCATCTGGTTGCTGAACCACAACGGCACCCTTGCCGCGACTATCCGCGAGAGCAGAGCGGATAACGGCCAACGGCGGCGCGTGACATTGCCCCTGCCCGCCATCGCCCGCGCGCTGGCGACCACCGGCGCCACCTCCCTGTTCATGGCGCACAGCCACCCCTCGGGCGATCCCCGACCCAGCCATGCCGATATTGACGCGACCCGCCAGATCTGGCGACTTGCCCGCACATTGGGCGCGTCGCTTCAGGATCATCTGGTCATCGCTGATCCACATGCCCGCAATGGTAGCCGCCGCATGTTCAGCTTTCGCGCCAGCGGGCTGCTGTAGAATCTGTTCCGGGCAAATAGCACCCCGGAACAGCATCCCGGAATAGCCTCAGCCCGCCGCCTTCGCCTTCTGGCGATAGGCGTGCAGCAGCGGTTCGGTATAGCCATTAGGCTGCTCCACTCCCTGGAACACCAACGCCCGGGCCGCCTGATAGGCCAGACTGGTTGCCGCATTGCCCGCCAGCGGCCGGTAGAGCGGATCGCCCGCATTCTGGGCATCGACCTTCGCCGCCATGCGCTCGAAGGCCGCATCCACCTGTTCCGGCGTACAGACACCATGCAACAGCCAGTTGGCGATATGCTGCGAGGAGATACGCAGCGTCGCGCGATCTTCCATCAGGCCGACGTCATGAATGTCCGGAACCTTGGAGCAGCCGATGCCCTGGTCGATCCAGCGCACCACATAGCCAAGGATACCCTGGGCATTATTGTCCAGTTCGGCCGCGATCTCCGCCTCCGACCAGTTCTGGCCATAGGCCAGCGGAATGGTGAGCAGCGCGTCGAGCGAGGCCACCGGCTCCGCCTTGCGCTCCGTTTGCCGGGCATAGACATCCACCTCATGATAATGGGTGGCGTGCAGCGTTGCAGCAGTGGGAGACGGCACCCATGCGGTGGTCGCACCCGACTTCGGATGGCCGATCTTCTGCTCAAGCATGTCCTGCATCCGGTCCGGCGCGGCCCACATGCCCTTGCCGATCTGCGCCTTGCCCGAAAGACCCGCCGCTAGGCCGATCTGCACGTTGCGATCCTCATAGGAGGCGATCCAGCTCGACGCCTTCATGTCGCCCTTGCGGATAACCGCGCCCGCCCGCATCGACGTGTGCATCTCGTCGCCGGTCCGATCCAGGAATCCGGTGTTGATGAACACGATCCGGTCCCGCACCGCATGGATGCAGGCGGCCAGATTGGCGGAGGTGCGGCGCTCCTCGTCCATCACGCCGACCTTCAGCGTGTGGCGCGACAGGCCCAGCAGATCCTCGACCGCATCGAACAGGTCATTGGTAAAGGCTGCCTCGGCCGGGCCATGCATCTTGGGCTTCACGATATAGACGGAGCCGGTGCGGCTATTGCCATGGCGGCCGACCCGCTTGAGGTCGTGCAACGCGATCAGGCTGGTCAAAATGCCATCGAGAATACCCTCCGGCGCCTCACCGCCATCGGGCAGCAGGATCGCAGGCGTGGTCATCAGATGGCCGACATTGCGAACGAACAACAGGCTGCGACCCGGCAGGCTGAAGCCGCCGCCATCGGGCGCGACATAGCGCCGGTCGCCATTCAGGCGGCGCGTCACGGTCTTGCCGCCCTTATCGAAACTATCCTCCAGATCGCCCTGCATCAGGCCCAACCAGTTGGAATAGGCCGCGACCTTATCCTCCGCATCGACGGCGGCAATCGAATCCTCCAGGTCGACGATGGCGGTCAGCGCGGATTCCAGCACCACGTCCGCAATCCCGGCAGGATCGGTCGCACCGATGGCGCTCGCCGGATCGATCACGACCTCGATATGGAGGCCATTGTTCTTGAAGAGAAAATTATCGCCATTGCGGCCGACCAGCTTGGCGGGATCGGCCAGCACCGGATCGCCGCCGGTCCAGTCCGCCCAGCTTCCCGATGCCAGCGGCACGGCCTTGTCGAGAAATGCCTTGGCCCATGCGATCACCGTCGCGCCACGCACGACATCATGGCCGCCGCCAGTTGGGAGTGATCCCAGCGCGTCCGTGCCATATAGCGCATCATACAGGCTGCCCCAGCGCGCATTGGCGGCATTGAGGACGAAGCGAGCGTTGAGCACTGGTACGACAAGTTGCGGCCCCGCGCCCGTCGCAATCTCGTCGTCCACCCCGGTCGTGCCGACCGTGAACGGGGCAGGCTCCGCAACCAGATAGTCGATCTCCCGCAGGAACGCCTGATAGGATGCGCTATCCACCGGCTGCCCGGCCCGCTCGGCATGCCAGGCGTCGATGGTGGCTTGCAGGCGATCACGTTCGGCGAGCAGGGCGCGGTTGCGGGGGGCAAAACTGGCGAAGATCGACGCGACGCCCTGCCAGAAGGCCTTGGCCTCGATCCCTGTACCGGGCAGCGCCCGCTCCTCAAGGAACTGCACAAGACCTGCATCCACCTGCAAACCGGCCTTGTCGATATAAGTCGCCATCTCGTTCCCTCCACCTCAAGAATCGCGGCAGCGTTAGCCAATATAGTCCGTCGAAAACAGGGGGTAGGACGGGAAAAGCACAGCAGTCGGGGCTTATGCGTGCGATTGCAGTGCCGCCACCACTATACCGCCAAGGATCACCCCCATCCCCATAGATGATAGGCTTGCAGCACCGCGTACAACAGAAGCACCGCCAGCAGGCTGCCGAACAGCGGCATCAGCGAGATCATCTGCCCCGCCCGCCCGCACCGATGTCCCGTACCGCCGCATTATACAGCATATGGGCGACCACCGACGGCAGGATGGCGACATAGGCAAAGCACCGATTGGGGCCGGTCAGCCGGATCGCTGCAATCTCCCGTGCCTCCGTGGCGGCGAGCGGGGCCATGTGGCGCGCCGCGTCCGTCCAGCGCAAGAGTGAAGGAGGAGAATATCCGTCCGCACCACCCGCGCGACGATGCCGTTGCCCGCCCACAACAGCATGACGATGGCGAGCATGGCATAGGATAGGATCGCTACGGAACGCCCCGTTCACCTTATGTCACATCAGCCATGCCGCCTGTCTCCGTCTTACCGAAGCCATTGCCCCGCACACAACAGGTCGGGACGCGACGCCACAGGAGTAGCAGCCCGTCGGCGCGACCGGGCATGGGGCGCAGCGACAGGCGGAGGACAGGTCATGGTGCGATCCAGACAGCGCAATAACGCAAATGCTGCGCCGCACCTTGGGCACTGCACAATAGGCCAGTCCTCCGGTCGCTACGCAGCCGAATCACTGCCAGGCAGCCACTGGCCAGCGGCGACCCGGCAGGAAAGACGCAGCTATTTGGTGAGTTTGTCGATCTTGGAATTGAGCGCCGCAAGCTGGGCCTTCAGATCCGCGACTTCCTGTGCGGTCTGGCCCTCGCCCTTTGCCTCTTCCGCTCCGGGAACGGGGACACCGTTAGCCAATGGCTTGCCCACACCCTTGAAGGCGACAGCCGCGGCATTGAACATCTCCATGTTACGCTTGGCGATTTCGGCGAAGGGACCGCCCGCAAAGGCTCCCTCCATCGCTTGCTGGAACTGCATCTGGTTCTTGCGAAACGCATCCATACTGGCCTCCAGATATTGCGGCACCAGCGATTGCATCGAATTGCCGTAGAGCGAGATGAGTTGGCGCAGGAAGCTGACGGGCAGCATATTCTCGCCCTTCTGCTCCTCCTCCATGATGATCTGGGTCAGGACATTATGGGTGATGTCCTCCCCGGTCTTGGCATCCACCACCACGAAATCGCGCCCTTCGCGCGTCATCTGGGACAGCAGATCCAATGTGATATAACTCGACGTTTCCGTATCATAGAGGCGTCGGTTAGCGTACTTCTTGATGATGACGGTATTCCCGCCCTCACTATCTTTAGACCTTGCCATGACACACCCTCAGACCCCGTTCGACCACACTCTAACACCCTCGAATGCCGCGCCGCAACACGGACCGCGTCCACTTCCGTTGTTTTTGAGCATTTTGTGGCGCGAAACAGAAGGCGACCCTGCTTTCCGCACCCGCGCATTCGCCGGTTTGCGCCGGTTTCAGGGTGCAGCACGACCGCAGCATGAACGGCCAGTGACGGTCGCCGCGACGCAGGGCCGTGTCCGCCTGCTCCATTATGAGGCACTTTCGGGCCATGGGGCGAGTCGGGAAGCCAACGGCGAAACCGGCCGGTCCCCGGTCCTTTTCATTCCTTCGCTCATCAATGCACCCGATGTTCTTGATATGTCGCCGGATAATTCGCTCCTGCGGTTCCTGACCGCGCAGGGGCATGACATTTACCAGATCGACTGGGGGACCCCGGCGGAGGAGGACAGGGACCAGGATATCGGACGTTATGTCACCGACCTTCTGCTTCCGCTCGTCGCCGCCCTGCCCGCTCCTCCGATCATGGTCGGCTATTGCCTGGGCGGCACGATTGCGATCGCGGCGGCGGCCCTTGCCCCCTGCGCGGCACTGGCGACCATCGCGACCCCCTGGTATTTCGACGCCTATCCGCAGAGTTTCCGCGACCAGACCCATGCGGCATGGGATGCAGCGGAACCGGCCTGCCGCCAGTTGGGCGTGATGCCCATGGAGGTCTTGCAGGCCGGTTTCTGGTCGCTCGACCCGCGCCGCACCATAGAGAAATACGCGCGCTTCGCGGACATGGCGGCGGACGACCCCGGCCATGACAGCTTCCTGCTGCTGGAAGACTGGGTGAACGAGGGTGCGCCGATGACGCTGGCGGCGGGCCATGACCTGATCCGGCATTTCTACGGCGCCGACATCCCCGGCACCGGCCAGTGGATCGTCGGCGGCAAGACCATCGACGCAGGCGCGCTGCCCTGCCCGACGCTCGCCATATCCTCGACTCGCGACAGTATCGTCCCCCATGATGCGCGCCCACCCGCGACGGAACGGATCTCGCTCGACCTCGGTCATGTCGGCATGGTGGTCGGCCGGTCGGCACGGGAAAAACTGTGGGAACCGCTCGCCGCCTGGCTCCTTGCCCATGGCGGCTGATGGCCCGGTCATGATATGCAGGGGGCACCCAATCGCCAGCGAGAGACTATCGCCATGACCGACATCGTCATCACCGCCGCCCGGCGCACCGCCGTGGGCAGTTTCATGGGCGCGTTCGCCACCACCCCCGCGCATGAACTGGGGCGGATCGCCATACAGGCAGCCCTCACTGCCTCAAACATCGCCCCGGACGATGTGACCGAAGTCATATTGGGGCAGGTTCTCACCGCCGGACAGGGCCAGAACCCCGCGCGCCAGGCCGCGATCCATGCCGGCATCCCCAACGACCGCACCGCCTTCGTCATCAATCAGGTATGCGGCTCCGGTCTTCGCTCGGTCGCTCTGGCCGCACAGGCCGTGGCGCAGGGCGACGCGAGCATCATCGTCGCGGGTGGGCAGGAGAGCATGTCCCTCTCCCCCCACGCCCGGCACATGCGCGCGGCGGCCAAAATGGGCGGCCTCTCCATGGTCGACACGATGGTGCTGGACGGCCTCACCGATGCGTTCAACAATTATCATATGGGCATAACCGCCGAGAATCTGGCTGAAAAATATAAGATAGGCCGAGAGGCGCAGGATATATTCTCCGTCGCCAGCCAGAACAAGGCGGAGGCGGCGCGCGCCGCCGGGCGCTTTGCGGACGAGATCGTGCCGGTGACGATCAAGGGTCGCCGTGGCGACACGATCGTCGATCAGGACGAATATATCCGCGAGGGCGCGACGCTGGAGGCGATGCAGGCGCTGAAACCGGCGTTCAAAAAGGACGGCAGCGTGACGGCGGGCAACGCCAGCGGCCTGAACGACGGCGCGGCCGCCATCGTGGTAATGAGCGCCGAGGAAGCCGCCCGACGCGGCGCCCCCGTCCTCGCGCGCATCGCATCCTTTGGGACATGCGGCGTCGATCCGGCGATCATGGGCATCGGCGCAGCCTTTGCCTCGCGCCGCGCGCTGGACAAGGCCGGATGGTCCATCGCCGACCTCGACCTGATCGAAGCGAACGAAGCCTTTGCGGCGCAAGCCCTGTCCGTGGGGCAGGAACTGGGCTGGGATCCCGCCATCGTCAACGTCAACGGCGGCGCCATCGCCATCGGGCACCCCATCGGCGCATCCGGCGCCCGCATCCTGACAACCCTGCTCCACGAGATGACCCGCCGCGATGCGAAGAAGGGCCTCGCGACGCTCTGCATCGGCGGCGGTCAGGGCGTTGCGCTGTGCGTAGAACGATAGGGTGAGGCAGGGTGGCGGACGTTTGCCGCTGGGCGAGCATTTGTTGCCGTTCGGCTCTCATTTCTCGAAGTGATCAGCGGACACTCACGATAACTCCGCACCGCAGGTTTTATGCCGGATAAGTCGCCCGCACTTGTCCCATTCGAGATGACCACCCGCACTCTTCATCAAGCGCTCGTTGCAATTCCAACATCGCCAATGCCACAAGGTCGATGTCCATATTGGTAGGAAGATCGCCCAACCGACGCATATAATTGGAAAAGGGCGAGGAAAAATCAGGGACGTAGCGAGCATGATCGCTGCGAATAACGCGACAATGAGTTGCATGCATCTGTAGCGTCGTATGAAGGATGCTTTGTCCATCTTAGGCAGCCATAACCTCTAAAGCGGTCGGTCAGTAATCCACCTCAAATCACGCCACCCTAACAGCACCCACCAACCCTCAGATCCACTCGCGATCAAACCGCGCGCCCAGACCCGTCAGCAGCTCATATTGCGACATGCCGGACACGATAGTCGCCTGCGAGAGGTCGAAGGCAATTTCCACCCAGTCGCCCTCGCCCAGGCTTGGCCGGTCGCTGACGTCCACCACCAGCAGATCCATCGACACCCGGCCCATCACGGGCAGCGCGGTGCCATCGTCGGCCAGCGCATAGCCGGAGTTGGAGAAGCCGCGCATATAGCCGTCGGCATAGCCGATGTTCAGCACCGCCGCCTCGCGCGTGCGGTCCGCCGAATAGCTGGCGCCATAGCCGACCGCCTCGCCGCCCCGGATGGTTCGGCGCTGGAGGATCTGCGCGCGCGGCCGCACGACCTGATGGATATAGCCCTCCGATTCCAATCGCGGCGATCCGCCATAGATGGAGAGGCCCGGACGGGTCAGGTTGAAATGATATTTCTCGCCTAGCAGAATGCCCGCGCTGTTGGCCATGCTCAGCCGCTTGCCCCTGGCCTTGCGGGCCAGCGAGCCGAATATCATCGCCTGCACACCGTTGAGCGGATGATCCTCGTCGGCGCAGGCCAGATGGCTCATCACCACGTCGATCTCCAGCCCCTCGAACAGACCCGCATTGATGGCATTGGGGTCCAGGCCCAGCCGGTTCATGCCGGTGTCGATCATGACGTCGCAGGGACCGCCGCCCGCATCGCGCCACCGCTGGATTTCAGCAGGCGTGTTCAGCACGGGCCGCACACCATCCAGACTCATGGCGACCGCCATATCCTCCTCGCGCAGGCCATGCAGCACGGCCAGCCGGGCATCGCCGACATGGTCGCGGATCGACAGCGCTTCCGCCCATGTCGCCACGAAGAAATCGCGGCAGCCCACTCTTTTCAGATGCTTCACCACCTCGACCGCGCCCAGCCCATAGCCATCGGCCTTGACCGCCGCGCCGCAGCTTGCAGCGCCGCTTTGCTGCGCGAGCCAGCGCCAGTTGTTGCGGAGCGCGACGGAATCGAGCGCAAGTTTAAGCGGCGCAGGAGGAGGCAGCATCATGACGATCTTTTCTCAGGCGAAAGTGGCGGGAGGAGTGGCGTGTGCGGGTGTATCCCGCAAGCCCCAGAGAGCGACGATCAGGGCGACCGCAACGACGATGATGGTATACCAGAGGCCAGCATAGGGATCACCCGTGCGCGCGACGATATAGCTGGAGATCAGCGGCAGGAAGCCCCCGAAATAGCCGGTGCCGATATGATAGGGGATCGACAGCGAACTATAGCGAATGGCGGGCGGGAACATCTCCGCCAGCAATGCGGCCACCGGCCCATAGGTAAAGCCCGACAGCGCGGACAGGACGAGCAGGCACAGGATGATGGTCGCAATGCCGCCCGGCGACGGTATCTGCTTGTCGAAATTATAGCCATGGGCTTCCAGCGCGGGCCGGATGTCCGTCACGTCACCCACCGCCATCGGCCGTCCGGCCACGGTCAGTCGCGGAATGGCATCGTCAAGCCCGACTGCTACGGGCTTCGCGAGGGCATAATGCACGCCCAGCTTGCTTAACTCCCCCAGCGTCCGGCCACAGCCGGTCTTCTGCTTGTCCGCAAACGGATCGAAAGCGCAGTTGTCTGCATAGACGACCACCGGCGCACGCTTCGCCGCCTCCGCCTGTCCGGGATTGGCCGCCACGCCCATGATCCAGAAGATCGGGAAGAGTAGCAACAATGTCAGCGCATAGCCGATCACCACCGGCTTCTTGCGCCCGACCTTGTCGGAGAGATGGCCCGCCAGAATGAAGAAGACCATGCCCAGCGCCGCCGCCACGCCGACGATGATCTCCGCCGCTGTATCCTCGACCCGCATCGGCCCTTTCAGGAAGGACAGGCCGGTGAACATGGCCGTATACCAGATCACCGTCAGCCCCGCCGCCACGCCGAACAGGGCGACGAAGATGCGTTTCCTGTTGCCCGGATAGGTGAAGCTGTCGCGGATCGGATTGCTGCTGATCGTGCCCGCCGTCTTCATCGCCTTGAAGACCGGGCTTTCATTCAGCTTGAGCCGCATCCAGAGCGACACCGCAAGCAGGAGGAGCGACAGGATGAACGGCAGGCGCCATGCCCAGCCATTCCATTGCCCCGCGCTGAACCCTGCCTTGCAGCTGAGCACCACGATCAGGCTGAGGACGAAGCCGCCCACCACGCTGGCCTGGATATAACTGGAGAAATAGCCCGCGCGCTTGGCCGGGGCATGCTCGACCACATAGACGGCCGCGCCGCCATATTCACCGCCCAGCGCCAGCCCCTGCAACACGCGTAGCAGGATGACGAGCACGGGCGCGGCCAAGCCGATCTTCTCCGCCGAAGGGATCAGGCCGACACCGGCGGTAGCGATGCCCATCAGCGTCACGGTCATCAGGAAGGTATGCTTGCGCCCCAGCCTGTCGCCCAGATAGCCGAACAGCACCGCGCCCAGCGGGCGAAAGCCGAAACCGACCGCAAATCCGGCCCAGACCAGCATTATCTGTAATGTGGGATTGTCGGCGGGAAAGAAGGTCTTGCCGATGATGCCAGCCAGCGTGCCATAGATGAAGAAGTCGTACCATTCAAAGATCGTACCGGCCGATGACGCCCCGATGACGAGGCGCATGTCGCTGGATTTCATCTCTCCATGGTCGGCCATCACCGCCGCACCGCCGCTTACCATTAACCCTGTTCCCCACGAACCGAATGTCGGCTGTGCCTCCACAGCCGCACCAACGCAAGGGCTTTAGGGCCATGCGAGCGCCCGTGCATAGCGGGATTAGGTTAACGATACGCCATCATCGGCACGCCGACTGGGATGGTCAGAACAGCCGGGAGCCGTTGGGCACCACCCTGTCCGGCGCGAAGAGCGTCACCGCCCCGGCATCGTCCGCAAAGCCCAGCGTCAGCACCTCGGACATGGTTTTGCCGATCTGGCGAGGCGGGAAATTGACCACCGCCGCGACCTGCCGACCGGGCAGGCTGGCGATGTCATAATTCTCGGTGATCTGGGCGCTGCTCCGGCGCGTGCCAACCCCGTCGCCAAAATCGATCAACAGCTTGATCGCGGGCTTTCGCGCTTCGGGGAAAGGCTCCGCCGTCAGGATGGTGCCGACCCTTATGTCGACTTTGAGGAAATCGTCGAAAGTGATTTCGGCTTCCGGCGGCGCGGCGGGATCATGGGAGAGGTGCATGGCGCG